>NZ_JBVISS010000012.1:0-367682 GCF_055575395.1 Streptomyces sp. NPDC034103
AACGGCCCCATGCCCATGGTCACGGGTGTGGTGCGGCTGAAACAGTTTCATAGTGTTTCGGTGGTCATAGCGTGAGGGAAACGCCCGGTTACATTCCGAACCCGGAAGCTAAGCCTCACAGCGCCGATGGTACTGCAGGGGGGACCCTGTGGGAGAGTAGGACACCGCCGAACTCCTTTTATAGCTCTGGCTCTTGGGCACATGCCCAGGAGCCAGAGCTTTTTTGCGTTGAGGTAGGGTCAGGGGGCATCGTAGGCACGTTTTCCCTCAGGAGGCCCTCGGGTGGAGGTCCAGGAGACTCGCGTCCAGACGGATCGAGTCCTCACCATCCCCAACATCCTCAGCATGGCGCGACTCGTCGGGGTGCCCGTCTTCCTGTGGTTGATCCTCTGGCCTGAGTTCGGAGGCCCCAAGAGTGACGGCTGGGCGCTCCTGGTGCTGGCTTTCAGCGGGATCAGTGACTACCTGGACGGCAAGCTCGCGAGGCGCTGGAACCAGATCAGCAGCCTCGGCCGGCTTCTGGATCCCGCCGCTGACCGGCTCTACATTCTCTCGACTCTCGTAGGCCTCACCTGGCGCGAGATTCTGCCGATCTGGTTGACGGCTGCACTTCTGGCCCGTGAGCTGGTTCTGCTGGTGATGGTGGGCATCCTCAGGCGTCACGGCTATCCTCCGCCGCAGGTGAACTTCCTGGGCAAGGCCGCCACGTTCAACTTGATGTACGCCTTCCCCTTGCTCCTGCTCAGTGACGGAAGTGGCTGGCTTCAGTCACTCGCTGCGATTTTCGGATGGGCGTTCGCCGGGTGGGGTACAACGCTCTATTGGTGGGCAGGAGTCCTCTACGTGGTTCAAGTCCGCCGCCTGGTCCGTGCGGACGCTATGGCCGATTGACCTCGCCGATTAGCGCCCCACAGCGGCTCGATGGCCCGCGGCGAGAGAGTGCGGGACAATAGGCGGGTGAAGTGGGCTGGACCGTCATTTCTTAGAGGAGGACGCTTCCGACATGAAGGCCGTCGTGATGGCCGGAGGTGAAGGCACACGCCTTCGCCCTATGACCTCAAGCATGCCCAAGCCGCTCCTGCCCGTGGCCAACCGCCCGATCATGGAGCACGTTCTGCGGCTGCTCAAAAGGCATGGGCTCAACGAGACCGTTGTCACCGTGCAGTTCCTGGCCTCTCTGGTCAAGAACTACTTCGGTGATGGCGAGGAGCTCGGGATGGAGCTCTCCTATGCCAATGAGGAGAAGCCACTCGGTACCGCCGGAAGCGTCAAGAACGCCGAAGAGGCGTTGAAGGACGATGCTTTCCTCGTCATTTCCGGCGATGCCCTGACCGACTTCGACCTCACCGAGCTGATCAATTTCCACAAGGAGAAGGGCGCGCTGGTCACCGTCTGTCTGACGCGTGTGCCCAACCCGCTGGAATTCGGTATCACCATCGTCGATGAGGAAGGCAAGGTGGAGCGCTTCCTGGAGAAGCCGACCTGGGGCCAGGTCTTCTCCGACACGGTGAACACCGGCATCTATGTGATGGAGCCCGAGGTCTTCGACTATGTCGAGGCCGATGTGCCGGTGGACTGGTCCGGCGATGTCTTCCCGCAGCTGATGAAGGAAGGCAAGCCGATCTATGGCTACATCGCCGAGGGGTACTGGGAGGACGTCGGTACCCACGAGAGCTATGTGAAGGCGCAGGCCGATGTCCTGGAGGGCAAGGTCGACGTCGACATCGACGGGTTCGAGCTGTCGCCGGGAGTATGGGTGGCAGAGGGTGCCGAGGTGCATCCCGACGCCGTTCTGCGCGGCCCGCTCTACATCGGGGACTACGCCAAGGTCGAGGCCGGGGCCGAAATCCGGGAACACACCGTGGTGGGTTCCAACGTGGTCGTCAAGAGCGGGGCGTTTCTGCACAAGGCCGTCGTGCACGACAACGTGTACGTCGGGCAGCAGAGCAATCTGCGCGGCTGTGTGGTCGGCAAGAACACCGATATCATGCGGGCGGCCAGGATCGAGGACGGCGCTGTCATCGGTGACGAGTGCCTGATCGGCGAAGAATCGATCATTCAGGGCAATGTGCGGGTCTACCCGTTCAAGACGATCGAGGCCGGCGCCTTCGTCAATACCTCGGTGATCTGGGAGTCCCGCGGGCAGGCGCATCTCTTCGGGGCGCGCGGTGTCTCGGGCATCCTGAACGTGGAGATCACTCCCGAGCTCGCGGTGCGCCTCGCCGGCGCCTATGCGACGACCCTGAAGAAGGGCTCCACCGTCACCACGGCGCGTGACCACTCCCGTGGTGCGCGTGCGCTGAAGCGGGCGGTCATCTCCGCGCTGCAGGCCAGCGCCATCGACGTACGGGACCTGGAGAACGTACCGCTGCCCGTTGCCCGCCAGCAGACCGCGCGGGGCAGTGCCGGCGGGATCATGATCCGGACCACTCCGGGGGTGCCGGACTCCGTCGACATCATGTTCTTCGACGGGCGGGGTGCGGACCTGTCGCAGGGCAGTCAGCGGAAGCTGGACCGGGTGTTCGCGCGACAGGAGTACCGGCGAGCCTTCCCTGGCGAGATCGGGGATCTGCACTTCCCGGCCAGCGTCTTCGACTCGTACACCGGATCGCTGTTGCGGAACGTCGACACGACGGGGATTGCCGAGTCCGGGCTGAAGGTCGTCGTCGACGCGTCGAACGGCAGTGCCGGACTGGTGTTGCCCAGCCTGCTGGGCAAGCTCGGGGTGGACTCGCTGACCGTCAACCCGGGTCTGGACGAGTCGCGGCCGACGGAGACGGGGGATGTGCGGCGCTCCGGGCTGGTGCGGCTCGGAGAGATCGTGGCGTCGTCGCGAGCCGCGTTCGGTGTGCGCTTCGACCCCGTCGGCGAGCGGCTGTCGCTGGTCGACGAGAAGGGGCGGATCATCGAGGACGACCGGGCGCTGCTCGTCATGCTCGACCTGGTGGCCGCGGAGCGTCGCAGTGGACGTGTGGCGCTGCCGGTGACCACCACGAGGATCGCCGAGCAGGTGGCGGCGTACCACGGGACGCAGGTGGAGTGGACGACCACGTCGCCCGATGACCTGACACGGGTCGGGCGCGATGAGTCGACCATCTTCGGCGGTGATGGCAAGGGCGGCTTCATCGTGCCGGAGTTCAGCAGCGTGTTCGACGGTACGGCGGCGTTCGTGCGCCTCATCGGGCTGGTGGCGCGGACGCAGCTCACGCTCAGCCAGATCGATGCGCGGATTCCGCGGGCGCATGTGCTCAAGCGGGATCTGGCGACTCCCTGGGCGGTCAAGGGCCTTGTCATGCGCCGGGTCGTGGAAGCGGCCGGGGATCGGTTCGTCGACACGACGGACGGTGTGCGGGTCGTGGAGACGGACGGGCGCTGGGTGATGGTGCTGCCCGACCCGGCCGAGGCGGTCACTCATCTCTGGGCGGAAGGTCCGGACGACGCCTCCGCGCAGGCCCTGCTGGACGAGTGGGCGGCGGTCGTGGACAGCGCCGGCCGCTGACGAACGCTGCACGCGTGCGTGCCGGACAGGTGTCCCCAAGGGCGCCTGTCCGGCACGTCGGTGGGGCCATTCGGAGGTAGCGGGCGCGACGTGCGACGATGTGCGGCATGCCGCAGCAGCCCCCCGTTCGGAGCACCCCCACGCGCCCCTCGCGCCCGGACGCGTCCATGTCGCTGCTCACCAACGTCATGGACCACAGCCTCGACGACGGGTACGCGGAAGCGGCCGAGCGGAAGCGGGCCGCGGGTGACGGCGGGCTGCCGAGGACCCTGCGGGCGAAGCTCGGGCTGGCCGCCGGACTGGTGCTCGCCGCCCTGGTCGTGACCGTCGGGGCGGCGCAGGCACGGGTGGCCGCTCCGGTCGTGGCCAAGGAGCGCGAGGAGCTCATCGACCGCATCGACGGGGAGACGGACGCGGCGGACAAGCTCGAGGACAGCGTCGACGCACTGCGTGACGACGTGAGCGCGCGGCAGCGCGAGGCGCTCAGGGACAGCGGTGGCAGCGGCCAGGCGGACCTCGTCGGCGTCCTGTCGGGGGCCACGGCGGTGCACGGTCCCGGCGTCAAGCTGGTCGTGAACGACGCCAAGGCGTCCACCACCGGCGGGGACGGCGACCCGCGCGAGACCTCCGGGTTCTCCGACACCGGGCGGGTGCGGGACCGGGACATGCAGCGCGTGGTCAACGGACTGTGGGAGTCGGGCGCCGAGGCCATCTCGATCAACGGGCAGCGGCTCACGGCCCTGTCGGCGATCAGAGCCGCGGGTGACGCGATACTGGTCGACAACAGGCCGCTGGTGCCGCCGTACACGGTGCTGGCGGTGGGGGACGGGCAACGGTTGAGCACCACGTTCCAGAACAGTGCCGACGGGTTGTATCTGCACGCCCTCCAGGAGAACTACGGCATCCGGACGAGCATCTCCGCGGAGGGTGACCTCCGGCTGCCCGCAGCACCGAGTGTGATCGTTCGTACAGCACAGCCGAGAACTGAGAAGGGCACATCGTGATCGCCGTACTGGGCCTCGTCGTGGGAGTCGTGGCCGGCCTGTTGGTCCGGCCTGAGGTTCCGGCGGTCGTCGAGCCTTACCTGCCGATCGCCGTCGTCGCGGCGCTGGATGCCGTGTTCGGTGGTCTGCGGGCCATGCTCGACGGCATCTTCGACGACAAGGTCTTCGTGGTGTCGTTCCTGTCGAACGTGGTCGTCGCCGCGCTGATCGTGTTCCTGGGCGACAAGTTGGGCGTGGGAGCCCAGCTCTCGACGGGTGTCGTGGTCGTCCTCGGTATCCGTATCTTCTCCAACGCCGCGGCGATCCGCCGGCACGTGTTCCGGGCGTGACACCGATGAGCAACCAGGACGAGACGTCGGAGAACCCGCTGCGCAAGGAACTGCCCGAGGAGGTGCCCCCGACGGCCCCCGAGGCCGCCGAGCCCGCCGAGCCGGCCGCGGTGCGGGAGCCGGAGCGGGAGCCCGGTCTGACCGGCCGCGAACGGCTCGTGCAGGGGCTGTGGCCGCCGCGGGTGACCCGGGCCCAACTCATCGTCGCGGTGCTGCTGTTCGGCCTCGGCTTCGGTCTGGCCGTGCAGGTGGCGTCGAACAGCGACGGCGACAGTGCCCTGCGCGGCGCACGCCAGGAAGATCTTGTTCGCATTCTCGATGAACTGGATGACCGTACTCAGCGTCTTGAGGACGAGAAGGCGGGCCTGGAGAAGCAGCGGGACGAGCTGGAGAACAGTTCGGACCAGGCGGAGGAGGCCCGCAAGCAGACGCTGGAGAAGGAGAGGCAGCTCGGCATCCTGGCGGGCACGGTGGCCGCGCAGGGGCCCGGCATCACGATGACGATCGACGACACGAAGGGGACGGTCGAGGCCGACATGCTGCTCGACGCGATCCAGGAGCTGCGTGCGGCGGGCGCCGAGGCGATCCAGGTGAACGGGGTGCGGGTGGTCGCGAACACCTATCTCACCGACTCGGACAAGAGCGTGAGCGTCGACGGGAACAAGATCAACGCGCCCTATCGTTTCCAGGTCATCGGCAAGCCGCAGGATCTCGAACCGGCGCTCAACATCCCTGGAGGCGTGGTGCAGACTCTTGAGAAGGAGCAGGCCACCGTGACCGTCGAGCGGTCTGCCAAGATCGTCGTGGACGCCTTGCGAGCGGCGAAGCAGCCTGACTACGCTCGGTCGTCCTCCCGGTGAACCGCGGGTGCATGCGGGACGTCCGGCCAGGGCATGAGGTTGCGGGGGGTCGGCGCACCGATTGGGTGGTGCGTGGTGGAAACTGTCAGGTGGATACGGACGTTGTCAGGATGTCCGGGTCGGCCGGTGTATGCAGTCAGGGTTCGTCCTGCCCCACGGGCGGGTCTGTTTCGGTCAAGGGGAATCGCCCGTGAAGTTGTTTGCGAAGTTGTTCGGCAAGAGCGCGCGAGAGGGCAGCGACAACGCCAACGCGACCGCTCGTCATCGCGCACAGCCCGACGCGGAGGGCCAGCGCCCGTTGTTCCGGGACCAGCTGGGTGGCGACGTTCCCGGAGGTCAGGGCGCGCCGTCTGTTGACCCTGCGCAGTCCGGCGGCATAGGTTTCGGGCAACCGTCGACCTCGAGTACGGGTGGAGAGTTTTCCATGTCGGCCCTGGTGTGTACGAGGTGCGGTAACCGCAACGCGGAGAACAGCCGCTTCTGCTCCAACTGCGGCGCTCCGCTGCGGGGCACGGCCGAGCGGCCGTCCGAGACGACCTCCACGATCTCCATCTCCGGTCTCGAGGCCTA
Source organism: Streptomyces sp. NPDC034103 (assembly GCF_055575395.1). NCBI lineage: Bacteria > Bacillati > Actinomycetota > Actinomycetes > Kitasatosporales > Streptomycetaceae > Streptomyces > Streptomyces sp. NPDC034103. The sequence continues at coordinate 6,263 of NZ_JBVISS010000012.1, forward strand.
CGACGCCGAGGCGACCGGCCAGACGCAGATGCCCATGCTCTCCCCGGAGGCGCAGGCGGCCGTCGACGCGCTGCCGCTGGGCTCCGCCCTCCTGGTGGTGCGCCGCGGACCGAACTCGGGCAGCCGGTTCCTGCTGGACGGTGACCTGACCACCGCCGGGCGTCACCCGCAGAGTGACATCTTCCTGGACGACGTGACGGTCTCGCGTCGGCATGTGGAGTTCCGTCGCCAGCCGGACGGTTCGTTCACGGTGAGCGATGTCGGCAGTCTCAACGGCACCTATGTGAACCGTGAGCGCATCGACTCGGTGCCGCTGCACAACGGCGACGAGGTGCAGATCGGCAAGTACCGGCTGGTCTTCTACGCGAGCCAGCGGGGCTACTGACCCGCCCCCGGGCTCCGTCCGGGGGGAGACCCCCAGGGAAGATCCATGCTTCAAACACCGAGCGGCGGTGCCCGGGACGGTGCCGCCGCCACGGACAGTGGGCTGATGAGTATCGGCACGGTGCTGAACGTGCTGCGTGACGAGTTCCCCGAGGTCACCATCTCCAAGATCCGCTTCCTGGAGTCCGAGGGGCTGATCGAGCCGCGTCGAACGCCCTCGGGGTACCGCAAGTTCAGCGCCCAGGACGTCCAGCGCCTCGGTCACGTCCTGAGGATGCAGCGGGACCACTACCTGCCGCTCAAGGTGATCCGAGAGCACCTGGACGCCATGGAGCGCGGTGAGGCCGTAGCGCTGCCCGTCGTGGGGCGGCAGCGGGACGGAGAGACGCCGTCCGAGCCCGCGGAGGCGCCCACCGCGGCACGGATCGGACGGTCCGAGCTGCTCGCCGCGGCCGAGATCGGTGAGCGGGAGCTGGAGGAGTGGGAGTCGTACGGGCTCATCGCCCCGCTGCCGGACGGCGCGTACGACGCGGAGGCGGTCACCGTGGCGGCGCTCGTCGCGGAGCTCGGGCGCTTCGGGATCGAGCCGCGGCATCTGCGCGCGATGAAGGCCGCGGCCGACCGTCAGGCCGGGCTGGTGGACCAGGTGGTGGCCCCGCTGAGGCGGCACCGCAATCCGCAGACCAGGGCACACGCGGAAGCCCGTACGAAGGAACTGGCGGGGCTCACGGTGAGGCTGCACGCGGCCCTGGTGCGGACCGCCCTCGGTGTGCGTCTGCCCTGAGGTCCCCGGATGCCGGATCCGTCACCCGTTTCCTGCCCGACTACCCAAACATCCCGGGCACGGCCTAGGGTTGCTGTGTGAACGAGCTCGATGTCGTAGGTGTCCGGGTCGAAATGCCCTCCAACCAACCGATCGTGCTCCTGCGTGAAGTGGGAGGCGACCGCTACCTCCCCATCTGGATCGGGCCGGGGGAGGCGACGGCGATCGCTTTCGCCCAGCAGGGCATGGCCCCCGCACGACCGCTGACCCACGACCTGTTCAAGGACGTGCTGGAGGCCGTCGGCCAGGAGCTCACCGAAGTGCGCATCACGGACCTGCGTGAGGGCGTCTTCTACGCGGAGCTGGTCTTCGCCAGCGGCGTCGAGGTGAGCGCCCGCCCCTCCGACGCCATAGCGCTGGCGCTGCGCACCGGGACGCCGATCTACGGCAGTGACGGTGTGCTCGACGACGCGGGCATCGCGATCCCGGACGAGCAGGAGGACGAGGTGGAGAAGTTCCGCGAGTTCCTCGACCAGATCTCCCCCGAGGATTTCGGCACGAGCAGCCAGTGAGGCGTCTGCGGCCCCGCGGATCGAGGTCCGTGGGGCCGGTGGTGTCCGGTGACCGGTGAAATGCCGGCATTTGCCACCGGCGCGTGAGAGCGTCCTGCGGCCCGCCTCGAGCGCATTCGGCTAGCCTTTCCCCGCGGCGGGGTGCGGGAAACCACTCCTTGGGTGATTATCACTCGGCGTGCCGAGTGTGGCGATCGTTGACGCACCCCTGGTGACTGCCTACCGTCGAGAAGGCAGGTCAAGGACGGAGGTCGGCGTGAGAAGCAGCGGCGACGGTACGGCTGGGGGAGCTCCGGGGCGCAGTCTCGGAGCCGGCGGTCCGTACCCGCTTCACAGCAGCGCGGCCGACCGTGTTCCGCAGCGACCGGCAGCCGTGCCGACCAGCGGCGGAGGGGCGACGTCCATGGCGTCCGAGGAGATCGGCTACCGCGGGCCGACGGCCTGCGCGGCCGCCGGCATCACCTACCGGCAACTGGACTACTGGGCGCGCACCGGGCTCGTGGAGCCGAGTGTGCGGCCCGCGTACGGCTCGGGGACGCAGCGCCTGTACAGCTTTCGGGACGTCGTCGTCCTGAAGATCGTCAAGCGGTTCCTGGACACCGGGGTGTCCCTGCAGAACATCCGCACCGCCGTGCAGCACCTGCGGGAGCGCGGGTTCCGGGACCTGGAGCGCATGACGCTGATGAGCGACGGCGCCACGGTCTACGAGTGCACCTCACCGGACGAGGTCCACGCGCTGCTCCAGGGCGGCCAGGGGATCTTCGGTATCGCCGTGGGTGTCGTGTGGCGGGACGTGGAGAGCGCGCTGTCGCAGCTGCACGGGGAGCGGATCGACACCGGCGAGACCCTGGTCGGGCCCAACCCGGCGGACGAGCTGGCGCGTCGGCGCAACCGGGCGGTCTGAGGGCCGCTCCGTCCTCGCGACGGGGCATTGTCAGTGGCGTAGGGCAGCATCGGAGATGTGAGAACCGCGCCCACGATCCTGCATCTCGACATGGATGCCTTCTTCGCCTCGGCGGAGCAGGCGTCCAAGCCGAGTCTGCGCGGGAAGGCCGTCGTGGTGGGCGGGCTGGGGCCGCGCGGGGTGGTGGCCACGGCGTCGTACGAGGCGCGGGTGTTCGGTGTGCACTCCGCGATGCCGATGGCGCAGGCGCGGCGGCTCGTGCCGAACGCCGCGTACCTGGTGCCGCGCTTCGAGTTCTACGGGTCGATCAGCGAGCAGGTGATGGGGCTGCTGCGGGAGCTGTCGCCGCTGGTGGAGCCGCTGAGCCTCGACGAGGCGTTCGTGGACCTGGAGGCCGGGGGGACGGCCTGGGACGAGGAGTCGGCGCGGCTGGCCGGGACGAAGCTGCGCGCCGACATACGGGCCGTCACCGGGCTCACGGGGTCGGTCGGGCTCGCCGCCTCCAAGATGCTCGCGAAGATCGCCTCGGAGCAGGGCAAGCCGGACGGGCTGGTGGTCATCGATCCGGGGACCGAGCGGGCCATGCTCGGGCCCATGTCGGTGCGGATCCTGCCGGGGGTGGGGCCGGCCACCGGGGACCATCTGCGGCGGGCCGGGATCCACACGGTCGAGGAGATCGTGGAGGCGGGCGAGGACGAGCTCGTACGGCTGCTCGGGAAGGCCCATGGGCACGGGCTGTACGCGATGGCGATGGCGTACGACGAGCGGCCCGTGGTGGCGGAGCGGGAGACCAAGTCCGTGTCGGTCGAGGACACCTACGACGTGGACATCCATGACCGGCTGCGGGTGGGCCTTGAGGTGCAGCGGCTGGCGGACCGGTGCGTGCGGCGGTTGCGGGGGGCAGGGTTGTCGGGGCGGACAATCGTGCTGAAGGTGCGGCGGTACGACTTCTCCACGTTGACCCGGTCCGAGACGTTGCGGGGGCCCACCGACGACCCTGCTGTGGTGCGGGAGGCCGCGGCCCGGTTGCTGGACTCCGTGGACACGACCGGGGGTGTGCGCTTGCTGGGGGTCGGGGTGAGCGGGCTCGCCGACTACACGCAGGAGGACCTGTTCGCCCAGGCCGCCGGGGAACGGGAGCTCGCGCAGGAGGAGCCGCAGGAGGAAGGCGCCGAAGCGGAGGTGGCGGTGCCGGTCGAGCGGCGGTGGGTCTCGGGACACGACGTGCGGCACGAGGAGTTCGGGCACGGATGGGTGCAGGGCAGTGGGCTGGGGCGGGTGACGGTGCGGTTCGAGACGCCGGACTCTCCGCCCGGGCGGGTGCGGACGTTCTCCGTGGACGACCCCGCGTTGTCCGTGGCCGAGCCGTTGCCGCTGGTGTCCGTCGTGTGCGGTGCGTCGGGCCCTTTGCCGGATGCGAGGCGAGGCGCGTGATGTCGGGCCGTTCCGTCGGCGGAGGTGTCAGGCTTCCGCGTCCTCCGTGCCCGCCAGCTTGCCGAAGTCGTGGTCCGGGAAGGGGGGCGGTGGGGCCACGTCCAGGCCGTAGTGGTGGTAGAGCTGGAGTTCCTGGTCGGGGGAGAGGTGGCGGCCTACACCGAAATCGGGGGCGTCCTTGATCAGGGCTCGTTCGAAGGGGACCCTCAGCGTGCCCTCGACCAACTCGCTGGGCTCCAGGGGGACGAAGGCGTCCCTGCTGAACAGGCCGGTGCGTATGGCCGCCCACTCGGGTTGGCCGGTGGCGTCGTCGAGGTAGATCTCGTCGATCGTGCCGATCTTGGTGCCGTTGCGGTCGAAGGCCTTGCGGCCGATCAGGTTCCGCGGATCGATGTCGGTCTGCACGGGCCCTCCACGTGGTCGCGGCTCGCTTCATCCGTAAGCACTACGAAAGAGCAGTTTGGTGACTGTGGCCACTCGAGGGGATCTCGAGGGAGCCGCGTTGACCTCGCTGCTAGGCTGACAAGCGGCTGCCGACCCTGTGCGGGAGAGTCCTCCGGACACCGTTCGGGGGCGCCGAAGGAGCAAATCCTCCCCGGAATCTCTCAGGCACACGTACCGCACGGACGAGGCCACTCTGGAAAGCAGGGCGGGTGCATGGCTTCCGCTCTCACCGACGGTGAAAGCCGGGAGCCTTCGGGGTCCCGGTGAAGCTCTCAGGTTGAGATGACAGAGGGGGAGGCCGTCCGGGTACCCGCACCGTGGTGCCCGTCGAAGGTCGTGTCAGACCAGGAGGCCTCCGTAATGACCGCCCATCGCACTCCGCTCACCGAACTCGAACAGGGGATCCCGTTCGAGCAGCGCCACATCGGGCCCGACCAGGAGGCGCGGGCCAAGATGCTCGCGCAGGTCGGTTACGGCTCGCTGGACGAGCTCACCGCCGCCGCGGTGCCGGATGTGATCAAGAACGCCGACGCGCTCGACCTGCCGGGCGCGCGTACCGAGGCCGAGGTGCTCGCCGAGCTCCGTTCGCTCGCCGACCGCAACCAGGTGCTCGGTTCCATGATCGGGCTCGGGTACTACGGGACCTTCACGCCGCCCGTGATCCTGCGGAACGTGATGGAGAACCCAGCCTGGTACACGGCCTACACGCCGTACCAGCCCGAGATCTCGCAGGGGCGGCTCGAGGCCCTGCTCAACTTCCAGACCATGGTCGCGGAACTGACCGGACTGCCCACCTCCGGTGCCTCGCTGCTCGACGAGAGCACGGCGGCCGCCGAGGCGATGTCGCTGTCCCGGCGCATGGGCAAGAACAAGAAGGGGCTCTTCCTGGTCGACGCGGACGCCCTTCCGCAGACCATCGCCGTGATCGAGACCCGTGCCGAGCCGACCGGTGTGGAGGTCGTGGTCGCCGACCTCAGCGACGGCATTCCGGCCGAGATCGCCCAGCGTGAGATCAACGGCGTGCTCGTCCAGTACCCCGGCGCATCCGGTGCCGTACGGGACCTGGGGCCCCTGATCGAGCAGGCCCACGAGCTGGGCGCCCTGGTCACCGTCGCCGCGGACCTGCTCGCGCTGACGCTGCTGAAGTCGCCCGGGGAACTCGGCGCCGACATCGCGGTCGGGACCACCCAGCGCTTCGGTGTGCCGATGGGCTTCGGCGGACCGCACGCCGGCTACATGGCGGTGCGCGAGAAGTTCGCGCGCAGCCTGCCCGGACGTCTCGTCGGCGTCTCCGTGGACGCGGACGGGCACAAGGCGTACCGGCTGGCCCTGCAGACCCGTGAGCAGCACATCCGCCGCGAGAAGGCCACCAGCAACATCTGCACCGCGCAGGTGCTGCTCGCCGTCATGGCCGGCATGTACGCCGTCTACCACGGCCCCGACGGTCTGAAGGACATCGCGCGGCGCACCCACCGCTACGCGAACATCCTCGCCGCGGGGCTCGTCGCCGGCGGTGTCGAGGTCGTGCACGGCGCCTACTTCGACACGGTCACCGCGCGGGTGCCGGGCCGGGCCGCCGAGGTCGTCGCCGCGGCGCGCGAGAACGGCGTCAACCTGCACCTCGTGGACGCCGACCGGGTCTCCCTCTCCTGCGACGAGACCACCACGCGCGATCAGCTGAGCGTCGTATGGACGGCGTTCGGGGTCGAGGCCGACATCGAGGCGCTCGACGCCGGTGCCGAGGACACCCTGCCCGAGGCGCTGCTGCGCGGCGACGACTTCCTGACCCACCCGGTCTTCCGTCGGCACCGGTCCGAGACGGCGATGCTGCGGTACCTGCGCAGGCTGGCCGACCGGGACTACGCGCTCGACCGCGGCATGATCCCGCTGGGCTCCTGCACGATGAAGCTCAACGCGACCACCGAGATGGAGCCGGTCACCTGGCCCGAGTTCGGTCAGCTGCACCCCTTCGCGCCCGCCGAGCAGGCGCAGGGCTACCTCACGCTCATCCGGGAGCTGGAGGAACGTCTCGCCGAGGTCACCGGGTACGACAAGGTCAGCCTCCAGCCCAACGCCGGGTCGCAGGGGGAGCTGGCCGGGCTGCTCGCCGTCCGCGGATACCACCGGGCCAACGGGGACGAGCAGCGGACCGTGTGTCTGATCCCGTCCTCCGCGCACGGCACCAACGCCGCGAGCGCGGTCATGGCCGGGATGAAGGTCGTCGTCGTGCGGACCGCCGGGGACGGCGAGATCGACGTCGAGGACCTGCGGGCGAAGATCGAGCAGTACCGCGACGAGCTGTCGGTGCTGATGATCACGTACCCGTCGACGCACGGGGTGTTCGAGGAGCACGTCGCCGACATCTGTGCGCAGGTGCATGAGGCCGGCGGGCAGGTGTACGTCGACGGCGCCAACCTCAACGCGCTGGTGGGGCTCGCCAAGCCGGGTCACTTCGGCGGTGATGTCTCCCACCTGAACCTGCACAAGACCTTCTGCATCCCGCACGGCGGCGGCGGTCCCGGTGTCGGGCCGGTCGGGGTGCGCGCCCACCTGGCGCCGTATCTGCCGAACCACCCGCTCCAGCCCGCCGCCGGGCCGGAGACGGGTGTGGGGCCGATCTCGGCCGCGCCCTGGGGTTCGGCGGGGATCCTGCCGATCTCCTGGAGCTACGTCCGGCTCATGGGCGGTGAGGGTCTCAAGCGCGCCACGCAGGTGGCGGTGCTCAGCGCCAACTACATCGCCAAGCGGCTCGAGCCGCACTACCCGGTGCTCTACACCGGGCCCGGCGGGCTGGTCGCGCACGAGTGCATCATCGATCTGCGACCGCTGACCAAGGCGACCGGGGTCAGCGTCGACGATGTCGCCAAGCGGCTCATCGACTACGGGTTCCACGCGCCGACGATGTCGTTCCCGGTGGCGGGGACGCTGATGATCGAGCCGACCGAGTCCGAGGACCTCATCGAGCTGGATCGATTCTGCGAGGCGATGATCGCCATCCGCGGGGAGATCGAGAAGGTCGGGTCCGGCCACTGGCCCGCCGAGGACAACCCGCTGCGGAACGCGCCGCACACCGCGCGGGCGCTCGGCGGTGAGTGGGAGCACGCGTACACGCGCGAGGAGGCCGTGTTCCCGGCCGGGGTGTCGCCGGCGGACAAGTACTGGCCGCCGGTGCGCCGGATCGACCAGGCCTTCGGTGACAGGAACCTGGTGTGCTCCTGCCCTCCGATGGACGCTTACGACGACTGAGCCGGTAGTCGAGAAGGGCCCCGCTTTTCGGCGGGGCCCTTCTCGCGATCCTCGGTGGGTCAGGTGCGGTCGATATGTACGTTCGTCGACTTCACGCGGGCCGTGGCCTCCATGCCGACCTCCAGGCCGAGTTCCTCGACCGCCTCGCGGGTCAGCAGGGAGACCAGCCGGTGCGGGCCGGCCTGGATCTCGACCTGTGCGGCGACGTCGCCGAGTTTGATCGCGGTGACGATGCCGGGGAAGGCGTTGCGGACCGAGGTGTACGACGGCTCCTCGTCGCCGGTGTCGCCCCGGGCCAGCTCGACCGAGAAGGCGGCCAGGTCCCGGCCGTCGATGAGCCGGCGCCCGCCCTCGTCGCGGTGGGTCGCCACCCGGCCCGCGTCCGCCCAGCGGCGAGCGGTGTCGGGGCTCACGCCGAGGAGCCGGGCCGCCTGGCCGATCGTGTACGACTGCATGTGGATCACGATAGGGCCGGGGGCGGGCAACCGCGGACGGGGGCGGGCGAAGAATCATGTGACGGGACCGCTCGCCCGCTCGGGCGTCAGCCCGTGTGGACCCGGGGGCGGTGGGCCCGGTTCGGTTCCGCCTCGCGCAGGACCTCTCTGGTCACCGGGGCGACCTCGCCCTGGCCGAAGAGGAGGAAGCGGAGGAAGTTGGCGAACGGATTGCCCTCGGTCCACTCGAAGTAGATGTGCGGGGTGCGGCCCGTGGTGTCGCGGACGTGGAGGAGCAGGGCCGCCAGGGCGTTGGGGATGGAGGAGGACTCCAGGGTCAGGACGCGGTAGCGGCCGTGCAGGACGTCGCCCCGGACCGTCAGACCGGACTCGAACTCGGAGGGGTCGAGGACCGTGACCTCGACGAAGACGAAGTCCTCCTGGCCGGGGATGTCGTTGTCCTCCCGGATCTGCTCGATCTTGTCGCGGTACTCGGCCTCGTCGCGCTGGTCGGGCTCGTTGGCGATGAAGCGGATCTTGCGGTGGGCCATATTCCGGACGAAACGTTCCGCCACGGGGTCGAGCGCCACGCTGGTCACGCGGAGCTCGAAGGCGCGGGCCAGTCGGGAGAGCAGTGAGACCAGGATGATGCCGGCGATGAAGCAGGCGCCGATCTTCACACCGTCCGGGCGTTCGATGACGTTGACGACCGTGGTGTAGAGGAAGACCGCCGAGATGACCGCGAAGCCGATGGTCCAGCCGCGCTGGCCGGCCTTGCGGGCGGCGATGGTCACCGCGATCGCGGCGGAGCTGATCAGGACCAGGACGCCGGTGGCGTAGGCGCCGCCCTGGGCGTCGACGTCGGCGTCGAAGATCCAGGTGACCAGGAAGGCGATCAGCGTGAAGACGATGACCATGGGGCGTACGGCTCTGGCCCAGTGCGGTGCCATGCCGTAGCGGGGCAGGTAGCGGGGCATCAGGTTCAGCAGGCCGGCCATCGCGGAGGCGCCCGCGAACCACAGGATGGCGATGGTCGAGACGTCGTAGAGCGTCCCGAAGGCGCCGCCGAGGTACTCGTGCGCGAGGAAGGCCAGCGCGCGGCCGTTGGCCTGGCCGCCCGGCTCGAACTCCGACTCCGGGATGAGCAGGGTGGTGATGAAACTGGTGGCGATCAGGAAGCAGCTCATGATCACGGCGGCGGTGGTGAGCAGCTTCTTCGTGTCACGGATCCGGCCGGCCGGGTTCTGGTCGGTGTCGCCGGGGTCGCCCTTGACGTGGGGCATGACCGCCACGCCGGTCTCGAAGCCGGAGAGGCCGAGCGCGAGCTTGGGGAAGACGATCAGGGCCACGCCGATCATCACGAAGACGTTGCCGTGCTCGTTGGTCAGCGCGGACGACCAGTCGGTGATCACATGGCCCGCGGTGAGGACATGCCACAGACCGACGCTCACCACCACCACGTTCAGGGCGAGGTAGAGGCCCACCAGGACGACGGCGACGCCGATCGCCTCCAGGAAGCCCTTGAGGAACACCGCGCCGAGCAGGGCCACCAGGATCAGGGTGATCAGCATCTGCTGGTCGTGCAGGGCGCTGTTGAGGTGCGGGTTCTCGACCAGGTGGGTGGAGGCGTCCGCGGCCGACAGCGTGATGGTGATGAGGAAGTCGGTGGCGGCGAAACCGAGCAGGGTCAGGACGAAGAGCTTGCCCTTCCAGAAGGTGAGCAGGCGCTCCAGCATCGCGATGGAGCCCTGGCCGTGGGGACTCTCCTCGGCCACCCGGCGGTACACGGGGAGCGCGCCGGCCAGGGTCACGACCACCAGGACGATCGTCGCGATCGGGGAGAGCAGGCCAGCCGCCAGGGCCGCGATGCCGGGCTGGTAGCCGAGGGTGGAGAAGTAGTCGACGCCGGTGAGGCACATGACCCGCCACCAGGGCCGGCCCTGGTGCTCCGGCTCGGACGCGGACGACCGGGCGGGTGCCATGGGTTCCACGGGATCCAGGTGTTCCACGCGTTTCATGGGGCCCATGCGGTCCATGGCTTCTGCGGGTTGGCCGGGTTGGCCGGGTTGGCCGGGTTGGCCGGGTTGGCCGGGCTGGGTGGGGGCCATGTCCGAGAGGCCTTCCAGCATCCAGGTGCGCAGGCGACTCGGTGGCGCGGGTTCGGTGGTGGCCATCGGGGGCTCCTGGTGTGCGGCTCAGCGTGCGGTTGCGGCCGTCACGCGGACGGCCGCATCAGCGTAAGCGGAGAGTGATGCTCGGGCCCTCGGATGTGGGTAGGGAGCGCGTCAAGCTTCCGTTAAGACTCCCTCGGCGTGGCCTGGGGAGCTGAATAGGGGGGATTAACCCCGACTTGGGGCGGATTGTGGGTGCGGGAGAGCGAGTCGGGTGCCATGGGCGGCGAACACCCAGAGTCATGCTCCGTCCCGCCCCCGGACGGTCCCGAGTGGCAATCGTAACGTTCGCCAGATCATCCGAATGTTTCGCCACGGATGGCGCTCGGAGGGAAGGCCGCGCGCAGCGGTGGGCGGCGGTCGCCGTGGTCTGTCGCGGTGGTGCTCGCGGCGGATCGCGGGCCGTGCCGCTTGGCATTTGCCGGGGGCGGTGCGGCGGAGGAGTCATGGCCCTCGCTCGGCGCCCGCTTCGACTCCCGCCCCCGCGGGGCGACTTCGGCACCGCTCGATCCGGCGCCGTGGGGCCGGCGTCGGAGGCCCCCGGTCCGGGTCGATCGGTGCGGAAGGACTCGCGGGCGGGGAAGTCGGGCGCAGATTCACCGCGTACAAGGGGTTGCCACCGTTTGGCAGCTGTCTCTAGGGTGCGGCAACAACGAACCTTTCTGGATCAACTCCGAAACTTTCGGTCCCGTGGGCGGTCACAGACGTGCCGTCCCGTACCCAAGGAGCACACCATGGGCGACCCGGCACTGTCCCGCCGCGGCTTCCTGGCGGCGTCCGCCGCGGCCGGTCTGGGCATGACCGCACTGAGCGGCTGCGGTGACTCGGACGACGGGGGCTCGTCCGACGGGACGACCACCGTCGAATGGTGGAACATCTCCACCACCGAGCCCACGAAGACGGTCTGGGCAGGTCTGGCCAAGAAGTTCGAGGCCCAGAACCCCAAGGTGAAGATAAAGATCGTCCAGTTGGAGAACGACGCCTACAAATCGAAGATGACGGCGCTGATCGCCTCCGGGAAACTCCCCGACATCTTCCACACCTGGGGCGGCGGCGTACTCAAGCAGCAGGTCGAGGCGGGCCTCGTCGAGGACCTCACCGACCGGACCAAGCCGTGGTCGGACGGCCTGCTGCAGGTCGCCAAGGAGCCGTACCTCATCGAGGACCGGGCCTACGCCGTCCCGTTCGACATCGGCATGATCGGCTTCTGGTACAACAAGGCACTCTTCAAGCAGGCCGGCATCAGCGAACCCCCCACCACCTGGGGCGCGTTCATGGATGCCGTGAGCAAGTTGAAGTCGAAGAAGATCACGCCGATCGCCCTCGCGGGCAAGGAGAAGTGGCCCGGCATGTACTACTGGGCCTACCTCGCGATGCGCACCGCCGGTGCCGAGGCCCTCCAGAAGGCCTACGAGGCCCAGGACTTCACCGGCGACGACTTCGTCCAGGCCGGCCAGCACCTCCAGGAACTCGTCGACCTCCAGCCGTTCCAGAAGGGCTTCCTCGGCGCCGCCTACTCCTCGCCGACCGGCCAGGCCGCCGCCGTCGGCAACGGCAAGGCCGCCATGGAACTCATGGGCCAGTGGGCGCCGGTGGTCCAGGCCGACGCGGGCAAGGGCCTCGGCAACGACCTCGGGTTCTTCCCGTTCCCCGCCGTCGAGGGCGGCAAGGGCACCATCACCGAGGTGTTCGGCGGAGGCGGCGGACACGCCCTGCGCAAGGGGGCGCCACAGGCGGCCGTGGACTTCCTGAAGTTCTTCGCCTCCGAGGCCACCGACCTCGAACTCGTCAAGAAGACCGGCGTCCTCCCGGTCGTCCCCAGCGCCGAGAGCGCCATCGCCGACCCCAACATCAAGTCCGTGCAGGCCCAGTTGAAGGGTGCCACCGGTTTCCAGCTCTACCTCGACCAGGCCTACGCGCCCGCCGTCGGCCAGGAGGTCAACGACAGCGTGGCGGCGCTGATCGCCGGGTCCAAGTCGTCCCAGCAGGTCGCCGAGTCGATCACCAAGATCGCGAAGGAAGAGCAGTAACAGCCGATGACCTCCACGTTCCTCCCGGACAAGCGGAGCGGCCCCGACGTCGGCCTCCCGCCCCCGGCCGCCGGTGCGGCCAAGGGGCGGGCCCGGCGACGGGCGCTCCACTGGCTCACCGCCGTCGGCTTCCAGGTGCCCGCCCTGGTGCTGTTCATCGGGCTCGTGCTGCTGCCGATGCTGTTCGCGCTCTACGCCGCGTTCTTCCGCTGGGGCGGCTTCGGCATGCCCTCCGACTACATCGGCACGGAGAACTTCACCCAGCTCCTCGACAACCCGGTCTTCATGGGCGACCTGTGGCGCTGTCTGGTCCTGGTCGTCCTCTCGCTCGCCGTCCAACTGCCGTTCGCGCTCGCCATGGCCGTGCTGCTGAACCAACGGCTGCGCGGGCGGGCGGTCTACCGGATGCTGTTCTTCGCGCCGTACGTGCTGTCCGAGGCCATCACCGGTGTGCTGTTCGGCATGATCTTCGCCCCGGACGACGGACTCGCCGACCACTTCCTCGGCGGCATCGGCCTGGACGGGCTGGGCGGGGAGTGGTTCGCCGACCCCTCCAACGTCATGGCGACCCTGTTCCTGGTCATGACGTGGAAGTACTTCGGCTTCCACATGATGCTCTACCTGGCCGCACTCCAGTCCGTGCCCAGGGAGTTGACCGAGGCGGCGCTGATCGACGGGGCCAACTCCTGGCAGCGGTTCCGCAGTGTCACCCTGCCGCTGCTCGCACCCACCCTGCGCATCAGCGTCTTTTTGTCCGTCATCGGGGCGATCCAGCTCTTCGACCTGGTCTGGGTGACCACCCAGGGCGGCCCCGACCATCACTCCGAGACCATGGCCGTGACCATGTTCCAGTACGGCTTCAAGCGCTACCAGGTCGGTTACGCCAGCGCGATCAGTGTGGTCATGTTCGGTATCTGCCTCGTCTTCGCCCTGGCCTACCAGCGGTTCGTGCTTCGACGGGACCTCGAAGGGGCCACCACGACGATGAGGGGAGGCGGCAAGTGAGCCGCAAGACCACCCGGACGCTGCCGTTCCACGTGATCCTCGTCGCCGTCGGCGCGTTGATGGTCACCCCGCTGCTGTACGCGATCGTCTCCGGCTTCAAGTCCACCGACGAGCTCTCCCGCAACCCCTTCGGGCTGCCCGAGAAGTGGCGGACCGGCAACTACACCGACATCCTCGGGGCGAGCGAGTTCTGGCGGCTGCTCGGCAGCAGCACACTGATCGCGGTGGCGACGACCGTGATCGTGGTCGCGGTCTCGGCGCTCGCCGCGTTCTCCTTCGCCCGGTTCGCCTTCCGGGGGCGCGAGGCACTGTTCACGCTGTTCACGATGGGGCTGATGTTCCCCTTCGCGGTGGCCGCGCTGCCCCTGTTCCTGCTGCTGCGCTCGCTGGGCCTGCTGGACAACCCGCTGGGCGTGATCCTCCCGCAGGCCGCGTTCGGACTGCCGATGACGATCATCATCCTGCGCGCCTTCTTCCGGGAGATCCCCGGGGAACTGGAGGAGGCGGCCACCCTCGACGGGTGCAGCTCGCTGGGGTTCCTGTGGCGGGTGCTGCTGCCGATGGCGCGGCCCGCCCTCGGCACGGTCTCCGTGCTCGCCGTCGTCACCAGCTGGAACAACTTCATGCTGCCGCTGCTGGTGTTCACCGAGAACACCTGGTGGACGCTGCCCATCGGCGTCCAGCAGTTCCAGGGCCAGTACTCCGCGGAGTACGCCCGTGTCTTCGCCTACCTCGTCCTGGCGATGGTCCCCGCCCTCGCCTTCTACTCGGTCGCCGAGCGCCAGCTCGTCGGCGGCCTCACCGCCGGCGCCACGAAGGGCTGACGGCGTCACCCGTACGGCTCGCCCACCCCCGCACGTGAGGAGTCGCACCGTGCGCAAGAACCGTCTCAGACTCGTCGGCGCTCTCGCCGCCTTCCTGGTGGCCGCAGGCGTCGCCACCGGTCCGGGTGCCCAGGCTCATGAAAGCGCCCAGGCCCACGAAAGTGCCGCGGCCCACGGCAAGAAGCCCACCCTCGCCGACCTCGCCCAGCGCCACGGCCGCTACTTCGGCAGCGCCACCGACAACCCCGAACTCGTCGACGAGCCCTACAAGGCCATCCTCGGCAGCGAGTTCGACCAGATCACGCCGGGCAACGGCATGAAGTGGTACGCCACCGAACCCGAGCAGGGCGTCTTCGACTTCTCCCAGGGCGACGAGATCGTGAACCTCGCCCGGGCCAACCACCAGAAGGTGCGCGGCCACACCCTCGTCTGGCACAGCCAACTGCCCGACTGGTTGACGAGCAGGCAGTGGACGGCGCCCGAGCTGCGGGCGGTCCTGAAGAAGCACATCCAGACCGAGGTACGGCACTACCGGGGCAAGGTCTTCGCCTGGGACGTCGTCAACGAGGCCTTCAACGAGGACGGGACATACCGCGAGACGGTCTTCTACAACACCCTCGGCCCCGGCTACATCGCCGACGCCCTGCGCTGGGCGAGGCAGGCCGACCCCAAGGTCAAGCTCTACCTCAACGACTACAACATCGAGGCGGTCGGCCCGAAGAGCGACGCCTACTACACCCTCGCCAAGGAGCTGAAGGCGCAGGGCGTCCCGCTGGACGGCATCGGCCTCCAGGCGCATCTGGCACTGCAGTACGGCTATCCGACCACCCTGGAGGACAACCTCCGCCGCTTCGCCCGGCTCGGGCTCGACACCTCCCTCACCGAGGTCGACATCCGGATGATCCTGCCCGCGACCGAGGAGAAGCTGGCCCAGCAGGCCCAGTGGTACGCCGATCTGACCGACGCCTGCCTCGCGGTGCGCAGGTGCGTCGGCATCACGATCTGGGACTACACCGACAAGTACAGCTGGATACCGGCGTTCTTCGAGGGCCAGGGCGCGGCGCTGCCGTGGGACGAACAACTCCAGCCGAAGCCGGCCTACTTCGCGATCAGGGAGGCACTCAAGAAGAAGTAGCGGCGGTTCGCTGAGGCGCCCGGCGGCTGGGCAAGGAGGGGAGTCCGCCGGGGGACGGCCCGACCCGGCGGTGTGGCCCACCGCCGGGCCGGTGCCGTGTCAGTGCGCGGGGGGCGCGGTGCTCGCCCTGACCACGAGCTCGGTGCCCAGTTCCACCCGGGGCGAGTCAGGCTGTTCGTCGCGGGCCAGCTTCAGCACGGTGCGGACGGCCAGCTTGCCCATGTCGGCGAGGGGCTGGCGGACCGTGGTCAGGGGCGGCGCGGACCAGCGCACTTCCGGGAGGTCGTCGAAACCGACCAGGCTCATGTCCTCCGGCACTCGGAGCCCGCGTTTGCGCAGCGCCTCGATCGCGCCGAGCGCCATCTGGTCGCTGGCAGCGAAGACGGCGGTCGGCGGTTCGGGCAGGTCGAGGAGGGTGTTGCAGCCCTCGAAGCCGGACTCGGGGTGGAAGTCGCCGGGTACGACCAGGCGGTCGTCGACCGTGAGGCCGGCACCCTCCAGGGCCGCGCGGTAGCCGTCGAAGCGGGCCCGGGAGCACAGCAGCCGGGGCGGTCCCGCGATCAGGCCGATCCTGCGGTGGCCCAGCGCCAGCAGGTGCTCGGTGGCCGCCATGCCGCCCGACCAGTTGGCGGCGCCGATGGTGGGGGCGTCCAGCGTGGGGGAGCCCGCCGGGTCGACGACGACCAGGGGGACGCCGAGGATGCGCAACTCGTCGTGCAGCACCGGCTCCAGGACCGACGTGACCAGGATGACGCCGTCCGAGGCGCGGGCCCGGAGGTTGCGCATCCATTCCCGGGCGTCGCCGGAGCGGCCGTGTATCGCCGAGACCACGGTGCCGACGCCGGCCGCGTGTGCCACCTCCTCGACCCCGCGGATGATCTCCACCGCCCAGGGGCTGTCGAGGTCGTTGAAGACGAGGTCGAGCAGGGCGGCCTTGTTGCCGGAGGAGAGCGCCCGCTTGCGGTATCCGTGCCGTCGGAGCAGTTCCTCGACGCGGGCCCGGGTCCTGGGGGAGACGTCGGAGCGGCCGTTGACGACCCGGGAGACGGTCGGTACGGAGACGCCTGCCTGCCGGGCGATCTCGGTGAT
Source organism: Streptomyces sp. NPDC034103 (assembly GCF_055575395.1). Classification (NCBI taxonomy): domain Bacteria; kingdom Bacillati; phylum Actinomycetota; class Actinomycetes; order Kitasatosporales; family Streptomycetaceae; genus Streptomyces; species Streptomyces sp. NPDC034103. The sequence continues at coordinate 22,698 of NZ_JBVISS010000012.1, forward strand.
GGTGACCCGGCCCCCGGCTCCCGCACCCCCCTCGGTGTCGACCTCGTGTGCTGCCAACTCCCCACCTCCGTCGACGGATCGAAACTTCCAGGAGTCTTCCGGAAAACGGGCGCCGATGGGAAGGGCGTACCGGAACGGAGTGGGACGGGTGCGCCCGGACCGACGGGCGGCTCGCACCGGGACCGAGGGGGAGTGCGTGCCCGGTGATGACGGCGTGCCGCACGGTGCGCTACGCGCAGTGATCGTCACCGGACACGTGTCGGGGCCGGTGCGCAGCGTGGCTGCGACCGGCCCCTCGATCGGCCGGGCGGTCGGTCGGCCGTCCGGCGTCGCCTCAGGCGGCGGTCATCACCTGTTCGGTGCCCAGTGGGCGGTGCGGGTCGATGATCTTGCCGTCGGGCAGAAGCTCACCGGTGTCCTCGAAGAGCAGAACGCCGTTGCACAGCAGGCTCCATCCCTGCTCCGGGTGGTGCGCCACGAGTCGGGCGCCCTCCCGGTCGGCGGACTCTGCGGTCGGACACGGTGGCTGGTGCTGGCACATGGGTGGGATCTTTCGCTTTGTCGTGGTTTTCATGGCCGCCCCCGTTGTGATAAGTCGGTCGGAACTAGTGTTGCCCCACGGGCGCCAATCCGCAGGCATTTCGCGGCACCGCTACTCACAGGTTCATGACGCGTCACCCGGCCGGACGGTTCATCCCAACTGTGCTGTCTGTTCGGGTGGTTCGGGATGGCCGGATGGCACTAGTCCGGACGGGGCGCGGGCAGAAAAGAGGCTCGTACGAGCCCTGTCGCGCTCGTACGAGCCTGCTTTTTCGGTCCTGGTGTGCGGTTGGGTCTCCGGAGGTCAGGCGAGCTGCTCCAGCAGGGGGGCCGGGGTCGCGCGATGGGTCAGGACGGGGAGCAGTTCGGCGGCGCGGTGCGGCCGGTGGGCGGCGATGCCGGGTGGTGCGGGCGCGAGGGGGATCAGCAGGTCGGTGGCGGCGGGGTGGCCGGTCGCGGCGTCGGCGGCGCGGTCGCCGTGCAGCCAGAGGGTGAGCATGTAGAGGGCGGGGACCGACAACAGGCGAGGCTGGTAGGGCTGTTGCACGGTCTCGGCCTGGCGCAGGGCGCGCTCGGTCGAGGCGATGTAGGGGCCCTCGAAGAAGTGCGAGAAGGCCCAGCCGTCCGGGGTCAGCCGGGTCTCGGCGGCGGCCACGGCACGGTCCTGGCAGCGGATCAGGAAGCGCCAGCCGGTCAACCGGGTGGCGGAGGCCCCCGCGGCGGTGATGTCGTCCAGGACGTGGACCGGCAGGGGGAGTTCGGGCGTCAGGGGTCCCTGGGCGGTGCGCAGGGAGGGAGTTCGGGCCTCGCGGACGGCGGTGGGCGAACCGAGTGCGGTGAGGACGGAGCGAAGTGCGGGCGCGGGAGCCGGGGGAACATGCAGCGGCATGGTGGGTCGCCTCTCATTCGACAGGCACAGGGGCGCGAGGGCGTGGGCGGACGGCGCTGTCAGCTCGCGGGGTCAGACAGGCGGGGGCCGGGTCCCGGTGCGTGGGGTGTGCGTGAGAGCTGCCGTACGTCACCTCGACGGCAGTTCGAACAGACCGTGGGCGCCAACCTTCTGCCTCGCTCGCGGAGTTTATACGAAACGTGTTCAGACGGTGTTTCGTCTAGACGTATCCGGTGTGAAGGGCAAGGGCCCATTCGGTCGGCGATACGCGGAAATCATCCCGATTCTCGACGACGGCACCCGCGCCGACCTGGCTGAATACCGGGCAAGTGGTCGGCTAATTGTCGTCGGCGTTTTTCACGAGGCGTGTGGGGAACTCGAAACTGCACAGTGCCGCATGCCCGGTGAATGTGCCGCAGGTCACGTGCGACAGCGTAGCGGGCGCCGGGCCGGCACGGGGACGTTATCGATCGTCTCCACGGGGCATCATCCCACGTGACCCGACATCGGCGGCCGGATCCTCGGCCCGCCGCCCAGCCCAGGAAAGGATGCTTCGATGGGGGAGAAGGTCGCGGCAGGCCGGTTCGACCTGTCCGATCGGCAGCTGTACCGCGACAAGCTCCGCACGTGCCTGACGGGACTGGAGCGATTGCTGGCGGAGAAGCGGTTCGATCGCCCGAAGAACCTCATGGGGCTGGAGATCGAACTGAATCTCGCCGGCGCCGACGGCATGCCGAGAATGCTGAATGCGGAGGTCCTGGAAAGGATCGCCAGCCGAGATTTCCAAACAGAACTCGCCATGTTCAACCTGGAAGTCAACATAGCCCCACACGCCTTGGGGGGCCGGGTATTCGACCGGCTCGCCGAGGAAATCCGCACGTCCCTGGCATATGCCCATCGGAAAGCGGGGGAGGTCGACGCCGGAATCGTGATGATCGGCATTCTGCCGACGCTCGACCGGGACGACGTGGTCTCCTCCAACCTCTCCGACGTCGACCGCTACGCGCTGCTCAACGAACAGATCGTCGCGGCCCGGGGTGAGGACTTCGTGCTGGACATCGACGGGGTCGAGCACCTCGTCTGCACCTCGAAGTCCATAGCGCCGGAAGCCGCCTGCACCTCCGTGCAACTGCATCTCCAGGTCACCCCGGGCCGCTTCGCGGACGTGTGGAACGCCGCGCAGGCCGTCACCGCCGCGCAGATCGCCGTAGGGGCCAACTCGCCGTTCCTGTTCGGGCGGGAGCTGTGGAGCGAGTCGCGGCCGCCGCTGTTCACGCAGTCCACCGACACCCGCCCGCCCGAACTCCAGGCGCAGGGCGTCCGGCCGCGGACCTGGTTCGGGGAGCGGTGGATCTCCTCGGCGTACGACCTCTTCGAGGAGAACCTGCGCTACTACCCGGCCCTGCTGCCGATCTGCGACGACGAGGACCCGCTGGAGGTCCTCGACGCGGGCGGGATCCCCCGGCTCGCCGAGATGGTCCTGCACAACGGCACCGTCTACCGCTGGAACCGCCCGGTCTACGACATCGCCGACGGCGTCCCGCACCTGCGCGTGGAGAACCGCGTCCTGCCCGCCGGCCCCACCGTCACCGACGTCATCGCCAACGCGGCCTTCTACTACGGCGTGGTCCGCGCCCTCGCCGAGGAGTCGCGGCCGGTGTGGACCCGGATGCCCTTCGAGGCGGCCGCCGCCAACTTCGACGCGGCGTGCGAGCACGGCATCGAGGCCCGCTTCGACTGGCCGCGGCGCGGGCGGCACGGCGGCATGGCACAGGTCGACGCCGTCACCCTCGTCCGCGACGAGCTGCTGCCGCTCGCCGCGGCCGGCCTGGACGCCTGGGGGGTGGACCCCGCGGACCGCGACTTCTACCTGGGCGTGATCGACGAGCGGTGCCGGCGGCGGGCCAACGGGGCGACCTGGCAGGCGGCGACGTACCACCGGGCGCTGGAGGCGGGCCTCGGCCGGGATGCCGCGCTGGCCGCGACGACCCGGCGCTACGCCGAGCTGATGCACCTCGGAGAGCCGGTGCACACCTGGCCGGTAGGGCTCCCGGAGCCGGCGCCGCTGGGGTGAGCCGTGCGGCGGCGAGGGCGCGACGGCCGGCTCAGCCGAGCCCGCTGCCCTTGGCCCCCGCCGCCACGATCGCCTCCAGGATCACCTTGTGGATCTGCGCCGGATCCGTGACCTCCTGGCCGGTGCCGCCGGTGGCCCGCGCGATCTGCTGGGCCTCCTCGCGGTCGGCGTCGGGGCCGACCGCGATCATGATGAGGGGGACCGGCCGGTCGGGGTCGACGAGCTGCTGGAGTCGGTTGACGAGGACGCCGCGGGAGATGCTGCCGGGGTCCTGGTTGACGCCGTCGGTCAGCACGACCAGGGCGTTGAACTTGCCCTCGGCGTAGGAGGACGTGGCCTCCTTGTAGGCGGCGAGGGTGGTGTCGTACAGGCCGGTCGCGCCGCCCGGCACCGGTGCCAGGTCGCTGAAGGCCGCCGACAGCCGGTCGCGCTGGGTCGCGCCGTCCTTGCTGTCGCCGAGGCGGCCGGTCGGCACGAGGACGCGGTAGTCCCTGTCGCCGTCCAGCTTCGTGGAGAACTGCCACAAACCGATCTCGTCCTCGGGCGTGAAGGTGGCGAGCGCCTGGAGCAGGGAGGCCTTGGTCACGTCCATGCGGGACCGGTCCGTGCCCGGGACCTGTTCGGACATGGAGGACGAGGCGTCCACCACCGTGGTGATCCGTGCGCTCTGCACCGTGATCGTCCAGGTGCCCAGCGCCTCCTGGAGCGCCACCTCCGAGGCGGGCTTGAGGGCGTACTGCCCGTACGGCTGCGGCTTGCTGCCGCCGGCCCGCGTCACCAGTGACCGCGGCACCTCGTCGGCGGAGGTCCGGAAGCCGTACTTCTCCATGAGCCGACGCTGCTCGGGCTTGTGCAGATAGTTCATGAACCGCAGCGCCGCCCGGCTCTCGTCGGTGGTCAGCTCCGTCTGGTCGACCAGCAGATAGGGATAGTCGAGCCGGGGTGAGCCGTCCTTGGGGTAGAAGAGGTCGAGGCCCTCGCCGTCCGTGCCGGAGTTGTACGCGAACGCCGCCTGCTCGCTGAGGATGAGCGCCTGGTTGCGCTTGGGGTCGCCCCGCTCGGTGCCCGAGGAGTCGCGCGGCAGGGTGTCCAGGACCTGGGTGTCGCTGTCGGAGGTGCGCTGGGAGAGGGCCTTCATCATGGCCGCGGCCTGGGTGTCGCCGCCCTTGACCTCGGCGGCGCCGGAACTGAGCTGGGTGAGCGCCAGCAGCCCGGTCGCACTGCGCGCGGGGTCGGCCGCGCCCAGCTTGACGGAGTCGGCCCGCATCGTGGCGCCGACCAGCTCGATCCAGCTGTACGACTTCCGCGGCCAGCCCAGTGACTTCGCGGCCTGCGGGACCATCGCCACCCCGACCGGGCTGGAGGCGAGGCTGCCGGCCGGGGTGACCTCGGTGGCCTTGGTGTCCGCCGCGATCCGCTTGACCCACACCTCGGAGTCCGGCACCCACACCTGGACATCGGTCTCGCGGCCCGCCAGCAGGGTGTCGGTGAGCTTGGCGGAGTCGCGGGCGGTCACCTCGACGTCCACGCACCGGCCGTCCGAGGTGAGGCTGCTGTCTCGGGCCCGCTTCGCCGCGGCGCGCAGGGCGGGGGCCATGTCGGGGGAGGCGGCGAGCCTCAGGTCCACCGCGTCGTCCTGGCAGGAGGAACCGAAGGTGAACAGTCCGCTCTGCACCGCGGCCGCCGTGCCGCCCGCGGCGGCCAGGACGAGCACCGTCACCAGGGCCACCGTACGGCTGCGGGCGCGCGGACGGGGGTCGCTGCCGCCCGCCCCGTACTGATCGGGCAAGCTGTGACGTCCCATGACGGTGGTGCCCCTCCCTGTCGTACCTGCTGCCGGTCACACGGCCGTAGGGCAGGCAAAGGGGAGGTCAGCCCCGTACGGTGTCCGTCCCCCAACGGCCTGTCGCGCACGATCTTCGCAACTTCTTTCGAGACCCTAGCGGGGCGGCGATGGGGATGGGACGGGATTACTGAATTGGAGTCAGGTGTGCAGGGAGAGGCGGGCCTCATGGCCGATTCTTTTCCGGAGAAGGGCCTTTCGCGGCGGATCTTCCGTGCCGAGACCCTGCTCGTTCTGGGGCTTTCGCTCGGTGCGAGCGGAGTGTCCGCCCTGATCAGCTTTGTCGGATCGGTCACCAGACCGGGCGGCCTCAAGGACCAGGCGGCCACCCTCAACGCCTCGGCCGCGCCCGGCCGCCCCTGGCTCGATCTGGCCTGGCAGCTCTTCGGGATCGCCTCGTCCCTCGTGCCCGTGGCCCTCGTCGCGCACTTTCTGCTGCGCGAGGGCGGCAGCCTGCGCACCCTCGGCTTCGACCGCACGCGGCCGTGGCCCGACCTCGGCCGCGGCGCGGCCATCGCCGCGGTGATCGGCAGCACCGGAATCGCCTTCTACCTGGCCGTACGCGGCCTGGGCTTCAATCTCACGGTGGTGCCCGAGGCGCTGCCCGAGGTGTGGTGGAAGTACCCGGTGCTGATCATGTCCGCGATGCAGAACGCGATCCTCGAAGAGGTCATCGTCGTCGGCTATCTGCTGCGCCGACTGGGCCAGCTGGGCTGGACGCCGGCGACCGCGCTGGTGGCCAGTTCCGTACTGCGCGGGTCGTACCACCTCTACCAGGGCATCGGCGGCTTCATCGGCAACATGGTGATGGGCGTGGTGTTCGTCCTCCTCTACCGCCGGTGGGGCCGGGTGGGTCCGCTGGTGGTGGCGCATTCGCTGCTCGACATCGGGGCGTTCGTCGGCTACGCGCTGCTGGCCGGGAAGGTGGGCTGGCTGCCGACGGCGTGAGCGGCCGGCAGCCCGGTGCTCAGACCAGCAGGTCGCCCTCGATCGTGGTGACCGCGCGGCCGGTGAGCAGCGTGCGCTCGCCCACCACCCGGGTGCGGACCCGGCCCGCCCGGGGCGAGGCCTGCAAGCCGGTCAGGTCGGTGCCGCCCAGGCGCTCGGACCAGAACGGCGCCAGCGCGGTGTGGGCGCTGCCGGTGACCGGGTCCTCGTCGATGCCGACGTTCGGGAAGAAGCAGCGCGAGACGAAGTCGTAGCCGAGGCCGGGGTTCTCGGCGCGGGCGGTGGCGATGATGCCGCGCTCCGAGTAGGCGCCCAGGGCCCTGTGGTCCGGGGTCAGGGCGTGCACGGTCTTCTGGTCGGCGAGCTCGACCAGCAGGTCGCCCACGTTCGGGCCGGTGTCGAAGGCGGACAGCGGTGCGGCGCCGAGGGCCGTCCCGACGCCGTCCGGGACCTCGACCGGGGTGAGCGGGGCGGTCGGGAAGTCCAGGGTGATCGAGCCGTCCTCGCCCGGCGTCGCGACCAGGACACCGCTGCGCGTCGCGAACCGCACCGGGCCCTCGTGGGCGCCCGTGGTGTGCAGGACGTGGGCCGTGGCCAGCGTGGCGTGCCCGCACAGCGCGACCTCCGTCCTCGGCGTGAACCAGCGCAGCGCCCAGTCGGCCGCGCCGCCCCCGGGAAGGCGGTGCGCGAAGGCCGTCTCCGCGTGATTGACCTCGAGAGCGATGTTCTGCATCTGGTGGTCGTCCGGGAAGGCGTCCAGGAGCAGCACCCCGGCCGGGTTGCCGGCGAAGGGGCGATCGGTGAAGGCGTCGACGATTCGGATACGCATGACGCCGACGCTAGAGGGCCGGGAAACCGCGGACCAAGGCCAATTCCGGGTCACTGGACCGATTTGGGGACCAGGAGGCCGACGCGAGCGTCGCGGCACCCCGCGAAGCGCGTCCGGACGCGCCCCGGAGACGGTGCGCCCGTCGTCAGCGCGCCCCGCGTCCCGTGTCCTGTGTGTCCCATCGGCGCGGCCCTGGCCCGCCCCGACCGGCTGCCGGTGGCCGCGCTCGGCGACGGTGGCGCGCTGATGGGCGCCGCCGAACTGGAGACCGCGCGCAGGCTCGGGCTGCCGATGGTGGTCGTCGTCCACGACGACGAGGGGGGCTTGTCATGCGAGTGTTCCGATATATCGTTGACGCATCGCGACAGATCAACGATGGATGGAGTGATAGCGATGCGTTCCCATGGATTCGAACGTGGACACGGTGGACCCGGCCCGCGCGGTCGTGGTGGTTTCGACGGACGGCGTGGTGCCTTCGGCCCCTTCGGGCCGGGCGGCGGCCCCGGTGGCTTCGGTGGACCGGGCTTCGGTCCGGGACCCTGGGGGCCCCGAGGGCGCGGTGGACCGAGGGGGAGGGCGCGGCGCGGAGACGTACGCGCGTCGATCCTGGCCCTGCTCAGGGACCGGCCCATGCACGGGTACGAGATGATCCAGGAGATCGCCGAGCGCAGCGGCGGGGCGTGGAAGCCCAGCCCGGGTTCGGTGTACCCCACCCTCCAGCTGCTGGAGGACGAGGGCCTGATCGTCAGTGAGAGCGAGGGCGGCAAGAAGCTGTTCGCGCTCACCGACGCGGGCCGCACCGCGGCCGAGGAAGGCCCCGACGCGCCCTGGGAGGAAGCCTCCCGCGGTGTCGACTTCGAGGCGCTGAACGAGATCCGCCAGGCCGGCTTCGGCCTGATGGAGGCCTTCGGCCAGGTCTGGAAGACCGGCAGCAAGGAGCAGCGCGAGAAGGCCCTCGCCGTCATCACCGACGCCCGTAAGAAGCTGTACCTGATCCTCGCCGACGAGGACTGACGGCCCGTGACCGCCGGCAAGGCGGCCTTGCGGCGACCGTGCGAGGGCGCCCCGTGGAGCGATCCGCGGGGCGCCTTCGTGTACCGGTCGGGCCCTGTTGTGCGGGGCTCTCAGGTCACCAGCCCGGCCAGCTTGCGCAGCGACTCGTTGAGCGCGGCGGTCGCCGAGTCCCTGAGCCGGCCCGCCATCAGCGCCACGGCGGCGCCCACGAACTCGCCGTCGATGCGCACCGTGGTGGCGTCGCCGTCCGGGGTGAGGGTGTAGCGGTTGGCGACAGTCACCGCCATCGGCCCCTTGCCGCGGACGGCCAGCACCCGTGCCGTCTCGAGTTCCTCGATGGTCCACTCGACCTCGGCCGGGAACCCCATGAGCCTCATGTTCTCCTGGAAGGTCCCGCCCACCTCAAGGGCGGAGGGGCCGCCCTGCGGGAAGTCGGTGTGCGTGGCGTTCCACTCCCCGTACGAGGACCAGTCCGTGAGCCGCGCCCACACCTTCTCGGCCGGTGCCTCGATGCGTGCCTCCGCGCTGACTTCGGCCATGCGACCACCCCTTCGACTCGGGCTACGGTGTCGCGGAACGTAGCCGCAGGGCCCGGAACATTCAATGCTGATGAACCGTCAGGAACTGTGGGGGCGGGCGGGGCGGTCGCCGGTGCTCAGCTCACCCGTCGTATCTCCGCCGCGTCGAACAGATCCCAGGCCCGCGGGAGGGCGGACTCGTCGTGGCAGTGCCACGCGTCCCAGAACAGGTCGGCGAGCAGCGCGTCCTCCGGGGCGTACACCCGGTACACGTACTGTCTGCCGTCTATGGCCGGCAGTGCCACCAGCCAACACCTGCTCTCCATGCACGTGTTTGGACGAACGAGGGGGCACGACGGTTGCGCACCGGCGCCGCGCGAGGCGGCGCCCGCCGGTGCGGGGCGCGGCGTGATCTCCTCCTCAGGGAGGAGATTCCGGCTGTCCGGGTCCACTCTCCGTGGGACGCGAACATGGTTCCCGCCGGGGATGACCCGCGCCGCCGCGACTGATGGAGTGGGGAGCGTGCCACCCCACACACCCCGGCAGTCCCTGGACGAGCCGGGCAGCAACCGCTCTGACATCGATGCCAGGCTCGGCGAGAACCTGGCGACGGTGGTCTCCGGAGCGCGTCGGCGAGCGGTCCGGGACGGCGACCGTCAGATCGACACCGCCCACCTCCTGCACTCCCTCCTGGAGCACGACCCCGAGGTGCGCGCCGTCTTCGAGGGCGGTCCGCAGCTCGCCCGGCTGCTCGGCTATCTCGTGCAGCGCAGCATCGGCTACGGGCTGCGCTGGCAGGCCAGCGTCGAGGACTCCGCCGCCGTCCCCGTGGTGACCGGGCCGGACGGCCTCTCGCCGCTGGCCGCGGCCGCCCTGCGGTACGCCGGTGAGCGTGCCGCCCGCCGCGACGGCGACGGCGCCACCGGGACCGACCTGCTGGCGGCCCTGGTCGCCGACCCGCAGTCCCGTGCCGTCGAGGTGCTCGACCGCGCGGGGATCGACGTGGCCGCGGTGTCCGGGGGGAGCGAGGGAGGCGTACTGGAGGCGCGCTGAGCCGCGGGCAGGCCGGCCGGTCCAGCCGCTGAGACAGGTGTCATCGGGGATGACGCTCATGTCATCGCCTGTCATCATGGGCCGGTGCATACGACTGAGAGCAGGGGCGGCCACCACGGCAAGGGCGTCGGGCTCGGGCTCGCGCTCGCGTCCGCGGTCGCCTTCGGAGGATCCGGCGTCGCGGCCAAACCGCTGATCGAGGCGGGGCTCGACCCGCTCCACGTGGTGTGGCTACGGGTGACCGGCGCCGCCCTGGTGATGCTGCCGCTCGCCGTCCGCCACCGCGCCCTGCTGCGCGGTCGTCCCGCGCTGCTCGCCGGGTTCGGGCTGCTCGGCGTGGCCGGTGTCCAGGCGTTCTACTTCGCCTCGATCTCCCGCATACCCGTCGGGGTCGCGCTGCTCGTCGAGTACCTCGCCCCGGCCCTCGTCCTCGGCTGGGTGCGGTTCGTGCAGCGGCGGCCGGTCACGCGGGCCGCCGCGGCCGGTGTGGTCCTCGCGGTCGGCGGCCTCGCCTGCGTCGTCGAGGTCTGGTCGGGGCTGAGCTTCGACGCCGTCGGCCTCCTCCTCGCGCTCGGCGCCGCCTGCTGCCAGGTCGGCTACTTCGTCCTGTCCGACCAGGGCAGCGACTCCGGGGCCGACGCCCCCGCCCCGCTCGGCGTCATCGCGTACGGCCTCCTCGTCGGCGCGGCCGTGCTCACCGTCGTGGCCCGCCCCTGGACGATGGACTGGTCCGTGCTCGGCGGCACCGCCGAGATGAACGGCACCTCGGTCGCCGCCGCCCTGCTGCTGTCCTGGATCGTCCTCGTCGCCACCGTCGTCGCCTATGTGACCGGCGTCGTCTCCGTGCGCCGGCTCTCGCCGCAGGTCGCCGGTGTCGTGGCCTGTCTCGAAGCGGTCATCGCGACCGTCCTGGCCTGGGTGCTGCTCGGCGAGCACCTGTCCGCCCCGCAGATCGTCGGCGGCGCGGTCGTCCTGGCCGGTGCCTTCATCGCGCAGTCCTCGACGCCGGCCAGGGGCACCTCGGAGCCACTGGCGAGCGGCGGCCCGGAAAGGGAGTTGTCCGCCCGGTCGACGGCTGTCTAGGCTGCCGATCATGCACCTGCTCCGCGTCATCGCGCCGCCCGCCGCCTGAGGCGGGCCCTCCGGAACCCACGCCCGGCCGTCGGCCGGGCGTCACGGTGCTGCCCGCAGACGAAGTCCACGGACCCCGCTGAGCCGGGTCCCTCACTTCTGCGTGTCTGCGGAGACGACAAGTGTCGAACGCTGTTTCCGGCCTGCCCATCGGGCGAGGCCTTCTCTGTCTGATCATCGCCGGTGTCGCCTGGGGCACCGCGGGCGCGGTCGCCGCGCTGGCCTACGGCGTCAGCGACCTGGGGCCGGTCGCCCTGTCCTTCTGGCGCTGCGTGTCCGGACTGGTGCTGCTGGCCGCCGTCCGTCTGGTGCGCCCCCGGGCCCGCCCCGCCGTACGCGAGCCGCTCGGCCGCAGGGCGCTGCGGGCCGGAGCGACCGGCCTCGGGCTCGCCGTCTTCCAGACCGGCTACTTCGCTGCCGTGGCGGCCACCGGACTCGCCGTGGCCACGGTCGTCACCCTCGGCGCGGGCCCCGTCCTCGTCGCGCTGGGTGCGCGGCTGACCCTGGGGGAGCGGCTGGGCTCGGCCGGTGCCGTCTCCGTCGGTGGCGCGCTGGCCGGACTCGGGGTGCTGACGCTCGGCGGCACGGGGTCGGCCGTACGGCCGTGGGGTGTGCTGCTCGCCCTGGTGTCGGCGGCCGGGGGTGCCGCGATGACCTTGCTGACCCGCCGCTGGGGTCGTGAGGACGGGGCGGACAGTATCGGCACCTCTGTAGGGGTGTTCGCCGTCACCAGCGCGCTGCTGCTGCCGTTCGCCCTGGCCGAGGGGCTGGTGCCGCACACCCCCGAACCCGGGCTGCTGCTCTGGCTGCTGGCCTACCTCGCGGCGGTGCCCACCGCCCTCGCCTACGCCCTGTTCTTCGCGGGCGCGGCCGCGGTCCGGGCGGCCACCGTGTCCGTGATCATGCTCCTCGAGCCGGTCAGCGCGGCGGGGCTCGCCGTCGTCCTGCTCGGCGAGCACCTCACGGCGCCGACGGTCGTCGGCACCCTGCTGATGCTGGGCTCCGTGACGGGGCTCGCGGTGTCGGAGGCGCGGGGGGCGGGGTGGGGTTCTGGTTGAGGCGAGGGCTTGGGCTCGGGGTGCGGCGGGCTTTGGGTGAGGCGTGGGCTCGGGTCCGCGGGGCTTGAGGGTGACGCGTGGGCTCGGGCGAGGAGGGCTTTCGGGTGACGTGAGGGCCCGAGCCCGGCGGGTCCTCGCGCGGCAGGGCCGCTCAGGGGCGGTGGCGCCGCGGGAGGTGGCCGCGCGACGCCGAGTCGCATTCGTTCAGGCTCGGTGGCGCCGCAGGAGATGGTCGCGCGCCGCCGAGTCGCCCGGCCCGGCCCGCTCCGTCAGTTTCTCCGCGATCCGCTCCCGCACCTCGGCCGTCCGCTTGCCCGCGAACTTGAACTTGGCGCGCACGCCGGTGACGTCGAGCCGCAGCCCGCGCAGCCCCGACAGCATCCGGCCGTAGGGCGCCTCGCCTGCCACGACCTCCGCCGAGCCGCCCTCGGGCTGGAAGTGCCCGACCTGACGGTCGAGCAGCGCGGCCTTCTCCGCCGGGTCGTCCACCACCTGTGCCCGGCACCGGAGTTGGACCGCCGCGTAGAAGCTGGTGGGCACGCCGTGCTCGGGCAGGGTGTCCGGGTCCGCCTGCCACGGACCCGGGACGTACGCGTAGTCGTCGACCACGCTCAGGACGACCTCCGGGTTCGCCACCAGCGCGGTCCACATCGGGTGGGGGCGGGCGAGGTGGGTGAGGACCTCGCCGCGCTCGGCGTCGTGGACGAAGTGCAGCGGCTGGGCGTAAGGCGGCTCGCCGTCCAAGCCGTTGACGACGAGCGTGCCGAAGTCGTGCGTGGCCAGCCACCGTTGCCACTCGGTGTCGTCGAGGGACGCGTCCCAGGGGTGGATCAGCATCACAGGGCCCCGAGATAGTCCGGGAGTTCGGTGTCAGGGGCGAGGAGGGCGTCGGCGACCGGGGGCTCGTAGCCCTTGCGGAGGGGGACCACGCCGGCCCAGTGGGGGAGGTCGAGGTCCTCGGGCTCGTCGTTGACGCCGCCCGTGCGGAGCTTGGCGGAGACCTCGTTCAGGTCGAGCCGGATCACGGCGGTCGCGGCCAGCTCCTTCTTGTTGGCGGGCCGGGAGTCACGCGACCGGCCGGCGACGACGTGGTCGACGAGCGCGTCGAGGGCGAGACGCTTCTCCTCCGGGTCCGTCACGTCGTGCGCGGTGCCGTGCACCACCACCGAGCGGTAGTTGATCGAGTGGTGGAAGGCCGAGCGGGCCAGGATCAGCGCGTCGACATGCGTCACCGTCAGGCACACCGGCAGCCCCGGGTCGGCCTTGCCGGTCATCCGCAGCGGACGCGAGCCGGTCGAGCCGTGCACGTACAGGGTCTCCCCGACCCGGGCGTAGAGCGTGGGCAGCACGACCGGGGCGCCGTCCCGGACGAAGCCGAGGTGGCAGACGTAGGCCTCGTCGAGTATCGCGTGCACGAGCTCCTTGTCGTACGCGGCCCGGTCGGGGGAACGGGTGGGGACGGTGCGGGCGGTCGCCGGGTAGGTCGTCGGCTCGGGCGCCGGCTCGGTTGTCGGCTGCTGGGTCCCCTGCATGGTGTTCTCCTGATGCGGTGGTCGAGTCGATTCGAGTCGAGTCGCGGTGACGGTGGTTGCCGTCTGTATTGCACTAGTGCATAGTTTGCTTTGTGCTAGGAGGATACAAGATCGAAGGGCGGCGCGCAGCAGAGATTGCGGCGAGCGTCGAGCGCGCGGTCGGTGCCGGTGACCTGGAGCCGGGGCAACTACTGCCTCCGATGCGGGAGTTGGCCGTCGAGCTGGGCGTCAATCCCAATACGGTCGCGGCCGCGTACCGAACCCTGCGGGAGCGCGGGGTGATCGAGACCGCGGGGCGCCGCGGCAGCCGGGTGCGGGCCAAGCCGGCCACGACCGGACGCGAGTCCATCCGGGTGGACGTGCCGGCGGGCGTGCGGGACGTGGCGAACGGCAATCCGGACCCGAGGCTGCTGCCGCCCCTGGCGGGGGTCTTCGCGGCGGCCGCCGAGCGCAACGACCGGGAGCCGGTCCTGTACGGGGACGACGCGGTCGAGCCGGAGCTGGCGCGCCTGACGCGGGCCGGGCTGGACGCCGACGGGGTGCCGGACGGGCCCGTGGAGGTCGCGTGCGGCTCGCTCGACGTGATCGAACGCGTCCTCGCGGCCCACCTCAAGCCGGGCGACACCGTCGCTGTGGAGGACCCCGGCTGGGGGAGCCTGCTCGACCTCGTCCCGGCGGTCGGGCTGCGCACGGTGCCTGTCGGGGTCGATGACGAGGGGCCGCTCCCGGACGACGTACGCCGGGTGCTGGCGGCGGGGGCGCGTGCGCTCATCGTCACCGACCGGGCGCAGAACCCGACCGGCGCCGCGGTGAGCGCGGCACGCGCGCGTGCGCTGCGGGCCGTGCTGAAGGGGCACCCGGACGTGCTGCTCATCGAGGACGACCATGGCCACGGCATCGTCGACCTCCCGCTGCACCCCCTGGCCGGCACCACCCGCAACTGGGCCTTCGTCCGCTCAGCGGCCAAGGCCTACGGCCCCGACCTGCGGCTCGCCGTGTTCACCGGGGACGCGGTCACCGTCGACCGGGTGCGCGGGCGGCATCGGCTCGGGCCTGGCTGGGTCAGCCGGATCAGTCAGCGAGCCCTGGCCGCGTTGTGGGCCGACGGCGCGGTCGACCCGAGGGCGGTGGCCGGGGCCTACGGGGCCCGCCGGGACTCGCTGATCGCCGCGCTCGCGGAGCGGGGCATCGCCGCGCACGGCCGCAGTGGCATGAACGTGTGGATCCCGGTACCGGACGAGACCGGTGCCGTGGCCCGGCTGCTGCACGCCGGTTGGGCGGTGGCGCCGGGTGCCCGTTTCCGGATGGGGGCGGCGCCCGGCATCCGGGTCACCGTCTCGACGCTTACGCAGGAGGAGGCGGGGCCGCTGGCGGAGGCGGTCGCCGCGGCGGTGGGGGCGGGGCCGGGGCGGGGGGTTGTCTGAGGCTCCGAGGTCACCGTCCCGCCTGCCGCGCGGCGTCCGGCGCGCACTCCCCCAGAGGGGGCGCCCCCAAGCGGGCGGGGAGGCCGGGGGTCGGCTGAGGTGGGGCCGGGAGGTCGGTGTTCGACTCGGGCCGGGCGGGGTGCTCGCCGTTCGGCCGACGTGGGGCGGAGGGTCGTCGCGTGGCCCGCGTGCCTGTGACCGGGTGTGATCGCGGGCCCCTCGGCCGGGGCTTCGCCTGTGTCAGCGCCGCCCCCGCCAGCACGATCACCGCACCGACCGGAGTCGACCAGGTGAGCGTCTCGCCGAGGAGGGCGACGCCCGCGACCGTCGCGATGACCGGGATGAAGTAGGTGACCAACTGGGCGGTCGTCGGGCCGACTTCGGCGACCAGGCCGTACTGGAGCAGGACCGCGAGGCCGGTGCCCAGGGCGCCCAGGGCCGCGATCGCCAGCAGCGGGGTCGCGGCAAGGTGGGTGGGAATGTCGGTGAACAGCGGGGTGACCAACGCCAGTTGTGCCGTCCCAAGCAGCAACTGCCCACCCGTCAGGGAGAGGTGGGACAGCCCGGACCCGGCAAGCGTGCGGCGGACGTAGATCCAACCGACCGGGTAGCTCAGCGAGGCCAGCAGAGCCAACGCGGTGCCCCGGGCGTCCAGACCGTCGAAGCCCTGCCAGGCGCCGAGGACCGTGAGCACCCCGAGGAAGCCGACGCCGAGACCGGCCACCCTCAGCCGCGTCGGCCGGTCCTCCGACAGCGCGACCAGCGACAGCGCCATGCCCCACAGCGGCGAGGTCGCGTTGCAGATGCCCGCGAGCGTGGACGGGATGGTCAGTTCCGCGTAGGCGAAGAGGGAGAAGGGGAGCGCGTTCAGGAGGAACGCGGCGACCGCCAGGTGCCCCCAGGTGCGTGCCCCGCGCGGCAGCCGCTCCCGTCGGACCGCCATCGCCGACGCGAGGACCGCCGTCCCGAACGCCAGCCGGCCCAGGGCGACCTGGAAGGGTGCGTAGCCCTCGGTGCCCACCTTGATGAGCAGGAAGCTGAAACCCCAGATCAGCGCGAGGGCGGCGAAGCGCAGACGCCAGTCGAGGGCGACGGGTCGGGGCGCTGGGGTGGTGGTCATGCGGTCAACTCCGGCGAGGTCGTGAGATGCCGTCTGGCGACGTCGTGAGGTCCACTCTGGCGGGGGGTGATCTCGTAGCACAAGCGAGATTTTCGATCCGATATCTCGTAGCATCACTTACATGTTGAACCTTGAGCGCCTGCGCACCCTCGACGCCCTCGCCCGGCACGGCTCGGTGAGCGGCGCCGCCGAGGGGCTGCACATCACGACGTCCGCCGTCTCGCAGCAGATGTCCAAGCTGGAGCGTGAGGTCGGCCAGCAGCTCCTCGCCAAGAACGGGCGGGGGGTGCGGCTCACGGACGCCGGCCGGCTGCTCGCCGAGCACGCGGCCCGCATCCTGTCCCAGGTCGCACTCGCCCAGTCCGATCTGGAGGCCCAACGCGGCCAGGTGGTAGGCGAGTTGCGGCTCTCGGCGTTCCCGACCGCCGCGCGCGGACTGTTCCCCGTGGCGCTCGCCGCCCTCAGGTCGGACCACCCCGCGCTGCGGGTCCGCTCGTGCGAGCTGGAACCGGAGCACGCCATCGCGGGCGTGATCCGCGGCGACCTCGACCTCGCGGTGGTGCTCGACTGGTACAACAAGCCGATGCCGCTCCCGGACGGCCTGGTCAAGGCGTCCGTCCTGGACGACCCGGCTGACGTGGCCCTGCCCGCCGGGCACCGGCTCGCCGACCGCGAGGAGGTGGATCTCGCGGAGTTCGCCGAGGACGAGTGGATCACCTGGGGCGAGGGCGAGTTCTGTCACGAGTGGCTGATGTTCACCCTGCGCTCCAAGGGCATCGAGCCCATCGTCGGCCACCGCGCCGCCGAGACCCACACCCAACTAGGGCTCGTCGCCGCCGGGTTGGGTGTCTGTATCGCCCCGCTGCTGGGGCGCCACCCGGTACCCGAAGGGGTCGTGACCGTCCCGCTCAAGCAGCGCGTCCGCCGGCATGTGTACGTGGTCTGGCGCGCGGACGCCGACCGCCGCCCGTCGATCAGGGCAGCGGTCGAGGCGCTGCGGACGGCGGCGAGGACCCTTGGCTGACCTCGCTGCCCGGACCCTCGGCAGGCCTCACCGCCCGGACCTGCGGCGCCTGCGGCTCGGACCTGCGGCTGACCTCACCGCCCGGACCCTCGGCTGACCTCACCGCCCGGACCTGCGGCGCCCGTCGGCGGGACCTGCCAAGCCCGCCGCCCGGACCCGGGGCGCCCCGGCTCCGCCGCGACTCACTGGCACCCGCCCCGACGCAACCCCCTACAGCGCGGCCAGCTTCCGGAAGTCCCACGACACGACCTTCTCCGGCGTCAGCCGCATCCACGCGTGCCGCCCGTCGTGCGGCATCTCGTCGAGCCCGAAGTTCTTGCGTGCGAACAGCGTCTCCGGGACGTCGAGTTCGGCGTAGAGGTCGCCGACCCGCGGCGCCTCGCCCACGAACTCCACGGCCCCGGACAGCTCGACGCCCCGCAGTTCGTCGTACTCCTCGCCGGTGTCGACCACGATCGCGACCCGGGGATCGCGGCGCAGGTCGGTCCAGCGCTTGCTCTTCACCACCGAGTACAGCCACAGCGAGGTGCCGTCCCAGGCGAACCAGAGCGTGCTGACGTGCGGCGCGCCGCCCGCGGACACGGTGGCGACCCGGCAGGTGCGCTGGCTGGTCAGGAACTCGTCCAGCTCGCCCGGCGTCATCATGATCTTCCGGCCCCGGCGCTGCTGAGTGGCGGTCATACGGCCCCCTCTTCCTTCTCCCACGTCGTGCCAGAGGAGAGATCCTCTGACATCACGTCAGAAAAGGATGCGGCGTCTTCCTTCCCCACGCAATGGTGGCTACGCTCGCCCGCCCCACCACCGGCGACCTGGGGGCGACCGTGCCGTCGAACGAACAGCTCCGCGAGCTCCTCGATCCGCGCTCCACCGTGCTCCTGACCGTCGAGTGCCAGCAGGGCGTCGTCGGCACGGACAGCGCGCTGCCCCAACTCGCCGAGGAGGCGCGCCGGTCGGGCGCCCTCGCCCACGTCGCCCGACTCGTGGCAGCCGCTCACGAGAGCGGCGTCCAGGTGATCCACGCGATCGCCGAGCGCCGTCCCGACGGCCGCGGCGCCAACCGCAACGCCCGGCTGTTCCGCGCCGCCGAACGGCTCCCCGTCCAGCAGCTGTCGGGCACCGGCGCGGTCCGGGTCGCGGCGCCCATCGAGGTCCGGGAGGAGGACCTGGTCGTACGGCGACTGCACGGGCTGTCACCGATCCAGGGCACCGACGTCGACCCGCTGCTGCGCAACCTGGGCTGCCGCACGCTCGTCGTCACCGGTGTCTCCGCCAACGTGGCAGTCCCCAACGCCGTGTTCGACGCGGTCAACCGCGGTTACCGCGTCGTGGTGCCCACGGACGCCATCGCGGGGGTGCCCTCCGACTACACCTCCGCGATGATCCGCAACACCCTCGCGCTGGTCGCCACGATGGCGAGCACGGCGGACGTCCTGGACTGTCTCGCCCGGCGACGCGGCCCGGGCGCCCCCGAGTTCACGCCAGCGTGATCGACTCCCCGCTCACGGTGATCTTCTCCTCGGGCAGCGGCTGGGTCGCGGGCCCCTTCTTCACGCTGCCGTCGGTCACCGAGAACTCGCTCTTGTGGCAGGGGCAGGTGATGACCCCGTCGCTGATCCCCGTCACCGCGCACCCCTGGTGGGTGCACTTGGACGAGAAGGCCTTGAACTCGCCCGCGGTGGGCTGGGTGACCACCACGCCCGCGTCCTTGAAGATCTTGCCGCCGCCCTCGGGGATGTCCGAGGTCTTCCCCAGCTCGGTCCCCGAGGAGGCCGAGGAGGACTCGTCGTCCGACCCGCACGCGTTCAGTGAGAGGGCTAGCCCCGCCGCCCCCACCGCCGCCACGACGGTGCGGCGGCTCGGTGTCGAGGTGGGATGAAGCGTCTCGCCGGCCATGGTCACGTCCCCTTCCACGGATGTCTCGTGAACTGCCCAGGGGTACGGACCCGGCGTGCCGGTTGTTCATTCACGCGTCGGTAACCTGGGGCGATGCTCAAGGAAGCCATCGCGACCCGCTACATCACGCCCCTGCGTGAGGGCGGCTCGCTGCCGGGACTCGTCGAGGCCGACGACCTCGGGACGTACGTCATCAAGTTCACCGGCGCCGGTCAGGGCCGCAAGACACTGGTCGCCGAGGTGGTCGTCGGCGAGCTCGCCCGCCGGCTCGGCCTGCGGGTGCCCGGGCTGGTCACGCTCGACCTCGACCCCGTGCTCGGCCTCGGCGAACCCGAGCAGCAGGTGCAGGACCTGCTGCGCGGCAGCGGCGGCACCAACCTCGGCATGGACTTCCTCTCCGGCGCGCTCGGCTTCGACCCCCTCGCCTTCACGGTGAGCGCCGAGGACGCCGGGCGGATCGTCTGGTTCGACGCGCTGGTCAACAACGTCGACCGGTCCTGGCGCAACCCCAACCTGCTGATGTGGCAGGGCGAGTTGTGGCTCATCGACCACGGCGCCACCATGATCTGGCACCACAACTGGCCCGGCGCCGAGGCCTCCGCCGCCCGCCCCTACGACGCCTCGGACCACGCCCTCGCCGGCTTCCGGCCGGATGTCCGGGCGGCCGCCGCGGAGTTGGCCCCCCTCGTCACCGCGGACCTCCTCGCCGAGGTCACCGCCGAGATCCCGGACGTCTGGCTGGCCGACGAACCCGGCTTCGACACCCCGGACGAGCTGCGACACGCCTATGCGCGGCCCCTGCTGGCCCGCGCCACCCTCATCCACGAGCGCATCCAGGGGATCAAGTGAGCGAGCGCCACATCCACATGGCCGGCAGTGTGGTCGAGCGGCACATCATCAAGGGGGGCGAGGGCGGCGGCCGGGACGTCTTCGAGTACGCCCTGCTGCGCCTGGTCCCGCGCATCGAACGCGGCGAGTGCGTCAACGCCGGTGTGCTCGTCTACTGCCGGGCCAAGGCCTACGTCGGCGCCCGCACCCACCTCGACGAGGCCCGGCTGCTGGCGCTGGACCCGACGGCGGACGTGGCCGGGGTGCGGGCCGCACTGAGCGCGGTGGAGCGCGTCTGCGCGGGCGGCGACGCCGCGGGGCAGGCCGGCGCGGACGACGCGGGGCGGCGGTTCCGCTGGCTGGTCGCGCCCCGCTCGACGGTCGTCCAGCCGGGACCCGTGCACACCGGGCTCACCTCCGATCCGGCGGCCGAGACGGAGCGGCTCCTCGACCTCCTGGTCAGGTAATGGATCACACCCCGGCCGCGCGGCGTTGACACCGGGTGCCAGGCCTTCTAGCGTCACGTCTGCCGAAGGTACTAAGCGGTCGCTCACCGATCGGGCCGCACATTCTTCAAGGGCGAGGAGAACGAGCAATGTCCATCACTGAGCAGCGGGTAGCCATCGTCACGGGCGCCGCGCGCGGCATCGGTGCCGCCACCGCCGTACGACTGGCCGCCGAGGGCCGCGCGGTCGCCGTGATCGACCTCGACGAGGCCGCCTGCAAGGACACCGTGGAGAAGATCACCGCGGCCGGCGGCAAGGCGATCGCGGTCGGCGCGGACGTCTCCGACGAGGCCCAGGTCGAGGCGGCCGTCGCTCGTGTCGTCACCGAGCTCGGCGCCCCGACGATCCTCGTCAACAACGCGGGTGTGCTCCGCGACAACCTGCTGTTCAAGATGAGCGTCTCGGACTGGGACACCGTCCTGGGCGTGCACCTGCGCGGCTCCTTCCTGATGACGAAGGCCGTCCAGAAGCACATGGTCGACGCCGGCTTCGGCCGCGTGGTCAACCTGTCCTCCTCCTCGGCGCTCGGCAACCGCGGCCAGGCCAACTACTCCGCCGCCAAGGCCGGCCTCCAGGGCTTCACCAAGACCCTCGCCATCGAGCTCGGCAAGTTCGGCATCACCGCCAACGCCGTCGCTCCCGGCTTCATCGCCACCGACATGACCGCCGCCACCGCCGCCCGCGTCGGCATGGGCTTCGAGGAGTTCAAGGCCGCCGCCGCCACCCAGATCCCCGTGGCCCGCGTCGGCGAGCCCGACGACATCGCCAACGCGATCGCCTTCTTCACGAACGAGGCCGCCGGCTTCGTCTCCGGCCAGGTGCTGTACGTGGCCGGCGGACCGCTCGACTAGGGATCACGGACATGACTGAACTTCCTGAGCTCTCCGGCAAGGTCGCCCTCGTCACGGGCGCCAGCCGCGGCATCGGCTACGGCATCGCCGAGGCACTCGTCGCCCGCGGCGACCGTGTCGTCATCACCGGCCGGGGCGAGGACGCCCTGAAGGAGGCCGTCGAGCAGCTCGGCGCCGACCGTGTCATCGGTGTCCCCGGCAAGGCCCACGACGAGGCCCACCAGGCCGTCGTCGTCGAGCGCGCCATGGAGGCCTTCGGCCGCGTCGACTACCTGGTCAACAACGCCGGTACCAACCCGGTGTTCGGCCCGATCGCCGACCTCGACCTGAACGTCGCCCGCAAGGTGTTCGAGACCAACGTGATCTCGGCGCTCGGCTTCGCCCAGAAGACCTGGCACGCCTGGCAGAAGGACAACGGCGGCGCGATCGTCAACATCGCCTCCGTCGCGGGCGTCGCGCCCTCGCCCTTCATCGCCGCGTACGGCGTCAGCAAGGCCGCCATGATCAACCTGACCGCGCAGCTCGCCCACGAGTTCGCGCCCAAGGTGCGGGTCAACGCGATCGCCCCGGCGGTCGTGAAGACCAAGTTCGCGCAGGCCCTGTACGAGGGCCGGGAGGCCGAGGCCGCCGCGTCCTACCCGCTGGGCCGGCTCGGCGTGCCGTCCGACATCGGCGGCGCCGCCGCGTTCCTCACCTCCGCGCAGTCCGACTGGATCACCGGTCAGACGCTCGTCGTCGACGGCGGCATCTTCCTCAACGCCGGCGTCGGCTGACACCCGCCGCGTGGAAACACGGGCGCCACTGACATCAGTGGCGCCCGTGTCCATGCTCAGAACCCGCACAGGCCGTTGACAACGTCGTCACACGGAGGGGGGCCGGGAACCCGACGGCAGGGCCCGGTTCAGGCCGCGTGAAGCTGCGGTATGGTCTGCCAACCTTTGGTATGGCAGCTCGAGGAGCGTGCGCGTGTTCAACCGGAACAGAGGCCTTCGGCGGATGGCGGCCTTCGCATCCATATCGTCGCTGGTGGCCGGGTGTGGCGTCCTGTCGTCGGACTCGTCGGACGAGGGCGGCCCGATCGTCGTCGGGACGACCAGCGCCCCGAGCACCCTGGACCCCGCCGCGTCCTGGGACAGCTCCTGGGAGCTGTTCCGGAACATCTACCAGACGCTGCTCAGCTACCCCTACGGCGCCACCACGCCCCAGCCGGACGCCGCCGAGAGCTGCGCGTTCACCGACTCGTCGAACACCGCCTACCGCTGCGAACTGCGCAAGGGCCTGAAGTTCTCCGACGGCGACCCGCTCGACGCGCGGGCCGTCAAGTACTCCATCGACCGCATCGGCAAGATCAACGTCAACGGCGGCCCCGCCGGTCTGCTGGGCAGCCTCGACCGGGTCCAGGTGCTGGGCGACCGCGAGATCGTCTTCCACCTCAACAAGCCCGACGCCACCTTCCCGTTCGTGCTCGCCACGCCCGCCATGTCGATCGTCGACCCCGGCGACTACCCGGCCGGATCGCTGCGCAAGGACGACGGTGTCGTCGGCTCCGGTCCGTACACCCTCCGGTCGTACAGCGACTCCCAGGCCGAACTCGTCAAGAACGACACCTACGACGGGTCCGCCGAGCGCAAGAACGACGCGGTGACCATCCGCTACTTCAAGGACTCCGCGCCGATGGTCGAGGGCCTGCGCGACGGCTCGCTCGACGTCGCCTTCCGCGGTCTCGGCGCCGAGGACATCGTCGAGCTGGACCGGCAGCAGTCCGACGACGAGCTCCAGCTCATCGAGGGCTCCGGCACCGAGATCAACTACCTGGTGTTCAACCCGAAGAACACCTGGGCCGGCAACCCCGCGGTCCGCCGGGCCATCGCCCAGGTCGTCGACCGCGGGGCCATCGCGCACAAGGTCTACAAGGACACCGTCGAACCGCTGTACTCGATGGTCCCCAAGGGGCTGACCGGCCACACCACCGGCTTCTTCGACGACTTCGGCAACCCCAGCGCCGTCAAGGCGAAGAAGATCCTCACCGAGGCGGGCATCACCCAGACCGTCCCGCTCACGTTCTGGTACACCACCGACCGCTACGGCTCCGCCACCAAGGCCGAGTTCGAGGAGCTCAAGCGGCAGCTGGAGGGCTCCGGCCTGTTCAGGATCACCCTGAAGAGCCGCCCCTGGAAGACGTACGTGACGGGCTACCAGAACGGCGAGTACCCGGTGTTCGGCCGTGGCTGGTTCCCCGACTTCCCCGACGCCGACAACTTCATCGCCCCGTTCGTCGGCAACCGGAACGCGCTCGGCACGCCCTACCCCGCCACCAAGATCACCGCGGACCTGCTGCCGCGCTCCCGCAGCGAGAGCGACCGCAGCAGCGTCGAGACGGAGTTCGAGGAGGCCCAGCAGATCCTCGTCGACGACGCCCGGCTGCTGCCGCTGTGGCAGGGCCGCCAGTACGTGGCCGCGAGCGACGACATCGCCGGCGGCGAGCGCGCGCTGGACCCGTCGACGATCATGCTGATGGGCGAGCTGTACCGCAAGACCAGCTGGTAGGACGGACTTTCCCGGGTGCGGGGGCCGCTGTCAGTGGTCGCCTGTAGGTTCTGAGGCCTGAAGGTTTCCGAGACCTGACGTGACCGCGCGGCGGTCACCGCACACCGTAAGGAAGTTGACGTGACCGACATCGCCATGCTGCCCGAGTCCTGGCGCGGGGTCCTGGGCGACGAGCTCCAGCAGCCCTATTTCAAGGAGCTGACCGAGTTCGTCGAGGAGGAGCGGGCGAAGGGTCCCGTCTTTCCGCCGCGCGAGGAGGTCTTCGCCGCGCTGGACGCGACGCCGTACGACCGGGTGAAGGTCCTCATCCTCGGCCAGGACCCGTACCACGGCGAGGGCCAGGGCCACGGGCTGTGCTTCTCGGTGCGCCCCGGCGTGAAAACCCCGCCCTCCCTGCGGAACATCTACAAGGAGATGAAGGAGGAGCTGGGCCTGGAGGTGCCCGACAACGGCTATCTGATGCCGTGGGCCCAGCAGGGCGTCCTGCTGCTCAACGCGGTGCTCACCGTCCGGTCCGGCGAGGCGAACTCGCACAAGGGCAAGGGGTGGGAGAAGTTCACCGACGCGGTCATCCGCGCGGTCGCCGACCGGCCCGACCCGGCGGTCTTCGTGCTGTGGGGCAACTACGCGCAGAAGAAGCTCCCCCTGATCGACGAGACGCGGCATGTCGTGGTCAAGGGGGCGCACCCCTCGCCGCTGTCGGCGAAGAAGTTCTTCGGCTCCCGCCCGTTCACGCAGATCAACGAGGCGGTCGCCCGGCAGGGCCACGAGGCCATCGACTGGACGATCCCGAACCTCGGCTGACCACCGCCGGGCCGGTCCCCCTCGGACCGGCCCGGTGCCGCCTGACCGGGATTGTCAGGGGTGGCCGTTAGCGTCGGGTGGTATCGACCGACGAGTGGCCCGGAGGACGCGGTGGCGGAGCGACAGGAGCAGACGGCGCCGGATGCCGTGATGACGCGGATCGGGCAGGTCGTCATGCTGCATCACGCGGGGGACCGCGAGGAGGCCCGGCATCGTTTCCTGGACCTGTGGGCGGAGATCGGCGAGGACGGCGACCCGCTGCACCGCTGCACCCTCGCCCACTACATGGCCGACACCCATGACGACCCCTTTGACGAACTCGCCTGGGACCTCAGGGCGTTGACGGCGGCCGAGGAACTCACGGACGACCGCCTCGCCGAGCACGAGGGAGCGCTCGCGGTGCGCGCGCTGTACCCCTCGCTGCATCTGAACCTGGCCGCCGACTACGTGAAGCTCGGCCGCTCCGACGCCGCCCGCACCCATCTGCGCCGGGCGCGCGGCGCGGCCGAGTCGCTCGGGGAGGACAGCTACGGCGACGGGGTGCGGGCCGCGATCAGCCGACTGGAGCTACGGCTCGGCGAAGGCGGCCCCTCCGACGCCGGAGGGTGGGGGCCACCGCGCCAGCGGCCCTGAGAGGCGGGGTCCGGTGACGGGGGCGCATCAAGGACCGGGTGAAGAGCCCCCTAACGCCCGTACGTCCGCTCGCAGATGACCGCCTCCGGGCTGCCCTTGCGCCACGCCCCGTACTGCTTGCCGAGCTTGCAGACGTCGGGGTTCTTCGGCATCTGCTCGGCCACGTCCGGAAGCTCCACGCGCGGTCGCTCCGGCCGGGGGACCTCCGGGCGCCGGTCCTGGGGGCGGTCCGGCCGGGGGTGCGGCTGGGAGCGGGGCGCCCGCTGCTCCGGCGCGGGCGCCGCGGCGGCGGGGGGCGCCTGCGTCGGTGCGGGCGCGCCGCGTCTCGGCTTCTGGGACGACTCGATGAGTTGCAGGGCCTCCTGGGCCGGTGCCTGCACCACCTGGGGCTCCGCCCGGCCGTCGGCTCGCGGCGCCGACGGCTGGGTCGGCGCCACCGGCTGCCCCGGCGCGACGGAGGGGTGCTGGACCGTCACACAGCCGGAGAGGGCCGAGACAGCCACGGTGACCAGGAGCGTTGCCGTTGTCGTCGTTCGATGCACCCGCGCAACTCTGCTGGGTCGCGCCGGGTTTGGGACAGCGGACAAGCGGAGGTTGCCCCGCACGGGTGATCTCCGGCCCCGTACGGAGGGCGGCCCCGCCGTGAGGCTGACGTCAGTCGCCCTTCGCGCCGTCGAGGCGCTCGCGGATCAGGTCGGCGTGGCCGTTGTGGCGGGCGTACTCCTCGATCATGTGGGTGTAGATCCACCGGAGGTTGAAGCGTTCCCCGGTGCGC
The DNA here is from genome assembly GCF_055575395.1 of Streptomyces sp. NPDC034103. Lineage (NCBI taxonomy): Bacteria > Bacillati > Actinomycetota > Actinomycetes > Kitasatosporales > Streptomycetaceae > Streptomyces > Streptomyces sp. NPDC034103. The sequence continues at coordinate 48,532 of NZ_JBVISS010000012.1, forward strand.
CGGTGCTTGCCCGCGGACAGCTCGTCCAGGCCGAAGCGGGCCGCGTTGGCCCGCGCCACGTCGATCTCCGCCTGCCAGGTGGCGTACGCCTCCGCCCAGGTGTCCGCCTCGGTGAGATGGAACTCGCCGTCCGGGTCCTCGTCGCTGTAGTAGATCGGCCCCTGGTCGTCGTCGGCCAGCACCTTGCGGAACCAGCTCCGCTCGCACTCCGCCAGATGCCGTACCAGCCCCATCAGGGACAGCTCGGACGGTTCCACGGCGGCGGTGCGCAGCTGGTCGTCGCTCAGGCCCTCGCACTTCCAGGCCAGGGTCTGCCGGTGGTAGTCCAGCCAACCCTCCAGCATGGTGCGTTCGTCGGCGGTCGCGGGCGGTTCGGTGCGCTGTGTGGTCATGCGCGCATCGTGTCCCGGCCGGCCGGGTGCCCGCCAGGCGTTTTCACGGGCGCAGCATCCCGTCGAGCAGTTCCCGCAGCCCCGCCCGCACCTCATCGAGGCCCGGCACCCGGTTGCCGAACGAGCCGGCGACGCAGGAGAACATCAGCCCGTCCGCCCAGGCCACCAGCGACAGCACATGCCGGTCCGGGGCGGTCGAGCCCATCGTGGTGAGGAGGACCGAGAGCTGGTCGCGGAAGCGGGCGCCCGTCGCGTCGAAGTAGGCCCGCAGCTCGGGGCGGCGGGTGGCCTCCAGGGCCAGTTCGTAGCGGGCGAGGGTGAGGTCGCGGTGGCGGGTCAGGGCACGGTGCGTCGCCAGGGCGAGCGCGTCCGCCATGACGTCCAGGCTGGCCCCCGGGTCGGGCATCTCGTGCAGCCCCAGCACCTTCGCCTCACGGTCCGCGAGCCGGCGCACCGCCAGCTCCAGCAGCGCCTGCCGGGTGCGCGCGAGATTCGAGGTGGACCCCTGCGGCAGCTCCGCCGCCTCGTCGACCGCCCGGTGCGTGAGACCGCGCATCCCGCGCTCGGCGAGCAGGGCGAGGGCGGTGTCGGCGACGAGGTCGGCGCGAGCGGCGGGTGCGGAGGGTGCGGTGCGTGCGGACATGAGCTCAACCTACCCGTCGTACTACAGCTGTAGTACAGTCGAGCCACCCCCGAACTACACCTGTAGTTCGCTGGTTTCCCGACCCGAGGAGCACCCATGGCACAGCCCCCGCGTGTGATCGTCATCGGCGGCGGCATAGGCGGCCTGACCGCGGCCGCCGCCCTGCACCTGAGCGGCCGGCGCGTCACCGTCCTGGAGCGGGCCCGCTCCCTGGAACCGGTCGGCGCCGCCATCTCCCTGTCGCCCAACGCCCTGCGCGCCCTGGACGTCCTCGGCATCGGCGACGAGATCCGCGACCTCGCCGCCTGGTCCGGCGACGGGGGACTGCGCACCCCGCGCGGACGCTGGCTGTCCCGCTCCAGCGCCGCCGCGGCGGCCGAGCGCTTCGGTGGCCCGCTCGTCCTGCTGCACCGCGCCACCCTCATCAACAGCCTCGCCGCCCTCCTCCCGCCGGACACCGTCCGCACAGCCGCCGAGACCACCCTCCTCGACCCCGGCGACACCCACCGCCCGGCCCGTGTGCGCACCCCCGACGGCGAGCTGGAGGCCGACCTGGTCGTGGCCGCCGACGGCATCCGCTCCGCCGTACGACGCGCGCTGTTCCCCGATCACCCCGGCGCGGTCTACTCCGGTTTCACCACCTGGCGGGTGGTGATCCCCGTGCCCGGCACGGAGTTCGCCTCGCACGAGACCTGGGGTCGCGGACGAATCTGGGGCACCCACCCGCTCAAGGACGGCCGGGTCTACGCCTACGCCGCGGCCCTGGCACCCGCGGGGGAGCGGGCCACGGACGAACGGGCCGAACTCGTGCGCCGCTACGGCGACTGGCACGACCCGATCCCCGCCGTGCTCGCCGCCACCCGGCCCGAAGACGTCCTGCGCCACGACGTCCACCACCTCGCCGAGCCCCTGCCCGCCTTCCACCGCGGCCGGGTCGCCCTCGTCGGCGACGCCGCCCACGCCATGCCCCCGACCCTCGGCCAGGGCGGCAACCAGGCGATCGAGGACGCGGTCGTCCTCGCCCACCACCAGGCCGACCTCCCCGCCTACTCGGCGGCCCGCCTGCCCCGTACCAGCGCCATCGCCCGCCAGGCCGTCCGCGTCGCCCGCCTCAACATGACGCCGAACCGCGCCCTCGCCGCCGTACGCGACACCGCGATCGCCGCGCTCTCCCTGGCCGGACCCGCCCTTGTCCTGCGCGGACTCGACGGCATCGCCGACTGGCGGCCTCCGCAGCGGCCGTATGCTTCGGTCCTGTCAGGCGCGGGCGAACGGTAGGGGAAGCAATGAAGGTCGGCTGCATCGGACTCGGGGACATCGCCCAGAAGGCCTATCTCCCGGTGCTCGGCGGGCTGCCCGGAGTCGACCTCCACCTCCAGACCCGTACGCCCGCCACCCTCGCCCGCGTCGCCGACGGTCTGCGCCTGCCCGACGGACAGCGCCACCACGACCTCGACTCGCTCCTCGCGGAGGGGCTCGACGCCGCCTTCGTGCACGCGCCCACCGCCGTGCACCCCGAGATCGTGACGCGGCTCCTCGAGGCGGGCGTACCGACCTACGTCGACAAGCCGCTGGCGTACGAACTCGCCGACTCCGAGCGGATGGTGGCGCTCGCCGACGAGCGCGGGGTGTCCCTCGCGGTCGGGTTCAACCGGCGTTATGCGCCCGGGTACGCCCAGTGCGCCGACCACCCGCGCGAGCTGATCCTCATGCAGAAGAACCGGATCGGGCTGCCCGAGGAGCCCCGGTCGATGATCCTCGACGACTTCATCCACGTCGTCGACACCCTGCGCTTCCTCGCGCCGGGGCCGGTGGACGACGTGACCGTCCGCGCCCGCCTCAAGGACGGACTGCTGCACCACGTGGTGCTCCAGCTCTCCGGCGACGGCTTCACCGCGCTCGGGGTGATGAACCGGCTCAGCGGCTCGGCCGAGGAGATCCTGGAGGTGTCCGGGCAGGACACCAAGCGCCAGGTGGTCAACCTCGCCGAGATCGTCGACCACAAGGGGCAGCCGACCGTGCGGCGCCGCGGGGACTGGGTGCCGGTGGCCCGGCAGCGCGGCATCGAGCAGGTCGTCACGGCCTTCCTCGACGCGGTGCGCGCGGGAAAGGTGCTCAGCGCCCGGGACGCGCTGGCGACCCATGAGCTGTGCGAGCGGGTGGTACGCGCGGTTCAGGAGCGGCACGCCTGAGCCGCAGCGCCTTCAGACCCTGCCCGGCACACCAGCCCGCCACCACCAGCAGCGCCACGCGGGTCACCCAGTCGCCGAAGCGGACGTACGGGGTGACGCCCGTGGCCAGCGGCACCTGGTACACGGCCGTGGTGCTCGCGTCGGTACCGAGCCACGAGCCGACGCGCTGCCCCTCGGCGCCGTAGACCGCGGAGACACCGGTCAGCGTGGCGTGCACCATCGGGCGGCCCGTCTCGGCGGCCCGCAGCGCGGCCAGGGAGGCGTGCTGCTCGGGGGCCCAGCTGTGCTGGAACGAGGACGTCGAGGACTGGGCGATCAGCACCTGGGCACCGCTGTCGGCCAGATGGCGGCTCATGTCGGGGAAGGCGGACTCGAAGCAGACCATCGGACCGACCCGCAGCCCGTCCCCGACGTCCATCACGACCTGCTCGCTGCCGTTGCGCCGGTCCTCGCCGGCCGCCTTGCCGACCGAGGTCGCCCAGCCGAGCAGCGAGCGGAACGGGATGTACTCGCCGAAGGGCACCAGCCGCATCTTGTCGTAGCGGTCACCGGTGAGCCCGTCGGGCCCGACCAGTACCGAACTCTTGTAGATGCCGGGCTTGTCCGAGCGCCGGGCGTCCACGTTAACCAGGATGTCGGCGCCGGTCTCGGCGGAGAGCCCGGCGAGCCTGCGGGCGAGGTCCCGCCGCTCGCCGAGGTCGAAGCCGACGCTGCTCTCGCCCCACACGACCAGGTCGACGCCCTGTCCGGCGAGCCGACGGGTGAGCGCCTCCTCGCGGGCGAACCGCCGGTCGGGGCCGTCGATCACGCCCGCCTGGACGACGGCGATCCGCACCTGCCCGTCCTGGTGCGGGCGGGGCGACCACATCCAGGCCGCCGAGGTGACCGCGGCCGTGGCGAGAAGACCGGCCAGGGCGGGAACCCGCGACCGCCGCACCGTCACCAGCACGGCGACCGCCACGTTCACGGCCACCACCAGGAAGCTGATCAGCCACACCCCGCCCACCGAGGCCAGCCGCAGCGCCGGTTCCACCTCCCACTGACTGGCACCGAGCACGCCCCACGGCCCGCCGAGCCCCTGCCAGGAACGGACCAGTTCCACGAGCAGCCAGCCCGAGGGCAGCACCAGCAGGGCGCCGGCGATCCGGGCGCGCGGGGGAGTCCCGGCGAGGAAGCGCCGCACCAGCGCGCCCCACGGTGCCCAGAGCGCCCCGAGCAGGGCCGCGATGACGAAGGTGAACACATGCAGGCTCGGCAGCAGCCAGTGGTGCATCGCCAGCATGAAGCCGAACCCGCCGGACCAGCCGTCGTACGCCGCCCTGCGGCCCGTCGGCGCGGAGCGGATCAGCGCGATCCAGGGCACGAGGGCGACGTAGGCGAACCACCACAGGGAGGGTTCCGGGAAGGCGAGCACGGGCAGGGCGCCGGCCAGCGCGGCGAGGGCGGACCGCCGCCACGAGGAGGCGGGCAAGTGGTCGAACGTCTTCATCACCACGTCTCCCTACCCCGTGCGTCCCTCAGTGTGCCTGGTACGGGGGTCCCGGGGACAGCGGGCGTCGGGTCAGTGGATCACGGGGGCGGTCCGGGCGCGGGGAGGCGGCGCCACTTCTCCCGTACGACGACCTCGCGCAGCCGCCAGCCGTCCTCGGTGCGCAGCAGCTTGAAGGCGTACCGTCCGCCGCAGACGAAGTCGGGGGCGGCGACCTCGCCCTCCCCGGCCAGACGCATCGGGTTGACATAGTCGGCCTGCACACCGGCCGTGTCGCCCGTGTCGTGTTCCCACTGGCCGAAGGTGACGCGCCGGTTGACGATCAGATGCTGCCGCATCGAGAACAAGCGCAGGTTCTCGGCCAGCCACGCGGCGATCTGCCCGGCATCCCCCTCGACCCCGCCGGCCGAGCGGTAGTCCGCGCGTCCGTCCGGGGTGAACAGCCCTCGGTACCCCTCCCAGTCGCCGTCGTCGACCGCGACGGCGTAATCGGTGATCAGCTCGTCTACGGCCAGCCGGTCCATCACGGTGGCGAGCTCCACACGCTGCGTCATCGGCTCAGTGTTGGGCATGGGACGGGCGGGGCCAAGAGGCGTGCGGTGACATTCGGTGGCGGCGCGGGGGCTTGCGGTGCGGGCAGGGACCGGGGCCGCCGCTGCTGCGTGGAGGGGGGTCCTCCTCGGGGCCCGGCCTGGTTCACGGCGCCGCACATACCGGTGCAGCGCGTCGGACACGTCCGCCGGGGGCCGTGTCTCCGCGAGGCCTGCGACGTGCTGGACGGGTGATCCGCCTCAGAGAGCCTCGCGCAGCCGCTCGAACGCCGTCGGTGTCGGACGGTCGGCGAGGAACTCCTTGATGCGCAGGGCGCATTCCCGCGGGGTCGCGAGGCTCGTGTCGCACTCCACGTCGTAGATCCCGTGGGCGTGCACCTGCTCCAGCTGGCGGGCCGCGAGCCCCGGCGGCCGGTCGCCTCGCTCATGCTCCCGGCGGGCCAGCTCCTCCGGCGGACAGTGCACGCCGACCAGCACCACATGCCGGGGCGAGAACAGCGACAGACAGTCCCGGAGCCGCCACTCGGCGCTCAGCACATGGTCGACGACGACGTCGTTGCCCGCGGCCGCCATCCCGGCGACGGCGCGGTGGAAGCCCCGCCAGGTGCGGTGCAGCACGGTGGCCAGCCGCTCCGGCGGCACGGCCGCGCCGGACCGCATCGCGTGGAACGCGTCCACCGGCAGGTAGAAGCAGGGTTCGTCGAGGACCGACAGCAGCTCGGCCGCGATGCTGGACTTGCCGGAACTGGAGGCGCCGTTCAGGAAGATGACGAGTCCCTGGCGCGGGGGGACGCTGTCGAGGTGCTCCATGGGTGGATCCTAGGCGGCCGCCGGGTGGGGGATGATTCGGGCCATGACGCATGCCGCTTCCTTCCGCCACCAGTTCTGGGGCGAGGGCCTTTACGAGCTGGCCGTCGAGGTCGGTTCGACCGACGATGCCGCGGTCCAGGCCGTGCTGAGCGCGCTGTGGGCCGCGGCCGGCGCGCAGGAGTGCTACGGGTACGGGGACCGGGAGCCGGAGGAGCAGGACCCTGTGCCGTGCACGGTCGCCTCGCTGAAGGAGTTCGGGTGGCTCTTCGGCCGGGTGCGGCTTCCCTCGGGGCGGCTGGTTGCCTGCGCCGTCATGGCGGTCCGCGGCGATGCCGAGGGCGGTGAGGGAGGCGGCGAAGGGGGCCGCGACGGCGGCGGTGAGGGTGGCCGCGAGGGCGGTGCTGAAGGTGACCGGGAGGCCGGCAGCGGCAGCGACTGGGTGGACTTCGGGGTGGCGCCGGGGACGCTGGAGCGGGCCGGTGTCGCGTTCCAGGAGGGGCCGTTCATCCGGTCCGCCGAGGCGGACGACTGGCTGGCCGGCATCGGCATCGCGGCGTTCCGTGAGGCGCCGTTCCGCCTCGGGGTGATCGGCTGGAACGTCTCCGGGCTCACCGACGCCGCGGAGGTGGGCGGGACGCTGCCCGAGAAGCGGGGGATGGGCTACCTGCTGCCCAGGGACGGCGTCCTCCACCATGGCGCCGTCAACGACTGAGTCGCCGGTCCCGGTGTCGCCGGTCCCGGTGTCAGGCCGCCTCGATGACGCTGCTGCGGATCGCGGCCGCCCACTCGACCACCAGCCGCTCGTACTCCTCGCGCTCCTGGGCGGACAGGGAGCCGCCTGACCGCAGCCACAGCGCACGGATCTGCTCGTTTAACTCGCCGGCAGACCGCACGGAACCAGAGGCCATGGAATCGGGGGACATGCGGACAAGCCTAAGGGCAGGAACTGACACTCCGCTACCAAACGGCTACACACACCGTATGTGATGGGTCACGGAGTTCACTGTGCGAACGTGTGGGATTCGCCGCCGTGGTGAAGACGTCCCGCGACGGGGAACATCCCGCGACCGGGAGCGTCAGCCGGCCGACTCCGCCGCGTGCGGGCTGAGGCCGCCGAACGTCACCAGCAGGATGATCACGATGCCGAGCGCGATGCGGTACCAGACGAACGGCATGAAGCTCTTGGTCGAGATGAACTTCATGAACCACGCGATGACGGCGTATCCGACCACGAACGCGATGATCGTGGCGAAGATCGTCGGAGGCCAGTCCACATGCCCGCCCTCCATCGCGTCCTTGGTCTCGAAGAGCCCGGAGGCGAGCACCGCGGGGATGGCGAGAAGGAAGGAGTAGCGGGCCGCGGCCTCGCGCTTGTACCCCATGAAGAGGCCGCCGCTGATGGTGGCGCCGGAGCGGGAGACGCCGGGGACGAGGGCGCAGGCCTGGCAGAGGCCGAAGATCAGGCCGTCCCGGACGCCGAGGTTCTCCAGCGACTTGCGCTGCTTGGGGGCGCGGTGCCTGCCGCCGCTCTCGTCGCGGGCCGCCAGGCGGTCGGCGATGCCGATGACGATGCCCACGACGATCAGCATGGTCGCGGTGATCCGCAGATCGCGGAACGGCCCCTCGATCTGGTCCTTGAGGGTCACGCCGAGCAGGCCGATCGGGATCGAGCCGACGATCACCAGCCAGCCCATCTGGGCGTCGTGGTCGCGGCGCATCTCCTTGTTCACCAGGGAGCGGCACCAGGCCGAGATGATCCGCCCGATGTCCTTGCGGAAGTAGATCAGCACGGCCGCCTCGGTGCCGATCTGGGTGATCGCGGTGAAGGCGGCGCCCGGGTCGTCCCACTTGGCGAAGGCCGCCGTCAGGCGCAGATGCGCGCTGGAGGACACGGGGAGGAACTCGGTCAGCCCCTGGACGAGTCCGAGGATGAAGGATTCAAACCAAGACATGACGGTGGAAGGTCCAAGCGCTGATCGTGGGAGGAGAGACGGACGCACCGAGCCGTCCGGCCGCGGTGATCAAAGGTGCGGAGGGCAGCCTAGCGGCCCCGGGTGACAGGCCCGCCACAGGGTGCCCGTGGGGCGTCCGTGAGCAGGGCGTGCGGGCTGTTGACCGGCCAGGGTCCGGCCGCTTAGGTTGCTGCGGAGGAAAGCGCTTGCTGCTCAGTCGGCAGGTGTCGGCGCTGTCTGCCGTTCGTTCGAGGAGTGCTGATCACGCCCATGTCACCCACCACTCCCTACGACGGCCGCCGCATCCGGGCCGCCGTCATCGGTACCGGCGCGATCGCCCGCGGCTCCCATCTGACCGCCCTCGCCGTGCTCGCCGCGGAGGGCGAGGTCGAGGTGGTCGCCGCCGTTGACATCGATGCCAGGGCCGTCGAGGAGTTCTGTACGGCGGGCGGTGTCCCGCACGCCTACACCGACCTGGACCGCATGCTCCACGAGCAGCGGCCCGACCTCGTCAGCATCTGCACCCCGCCGACCCTGCACCGCGACCAGACCGTCGCCGCGCTGCGCGCCGGGGCCTGGGTGTGGTGCGAGAAGCCGCCGGTGCCGACCCTGGCCGACTTCGACGCCGTGGAGTCGGAGGAGAGCGAGGGCGGCCCGTACGCCTCGATCGTCTTCCAGCACCGCTTCGGCTCCGGCACCCGGCACGTGCGCCGCCTGCTCGGCTCGGGGGCCCTCGGGCGGCCGCTCGTCGCGCACTGCCAGACCACCTGGTACCGGGACACCGCCTACTACGCCGTGCCCTGGCGCGGCCGGTGGGCGACCGAGGGGGGCGGGCCCGCGATGGGTCACGGCATCCATCAGATGGACCTCATGCTGGACCTGCTGGGCCCGTGGAGCGAGGTGCGCGCCATGGCCGGACGGCTCGTGCACGACGTCGAGAGCGAGGACGTCTCCACCGCCCTGCTCCGCTTCGACAACGGCGCCATGGCGACCGTCGTCAACAGCGTGCTGAGCCCCGACGAGGTCAGCCGCATCCGCGTCGACTGCGAGCGCGCGACCGTGGAGCTCACCCACCTGTACGGCCACTCCAACGCCAACTGGACCATCACCCCGGCGCCCGGGGTACCGGACGACGAGGTCGCCGCCTGGCGGGACTTCGGCCCGGACGTGCCCAGTTCACACCTGGAGCAGCTGCGGGAGCTGATCGCGAGCATGCGTGCCGGTCAGCGGCCGCGCAGCAGCGGGGCCGACGGGCGTGGCAGCCTGGAGCTGATCGCCGCGCTGTACAAGTCGGCGTTCACCGACGTCACGGTCAGGGCGGGCGAGATCGGCCCCGGCGACCCGTTCTACACGGCCATGCACGGGAACGCGCCCGGCTGGGCCCCCGTCGTCAGCGAGGAGGTGCCCGTATGACCGGGCTGCGCATCGTCCACGCGCACGGCGACCGCGTCACCGTCACCGACCCGGGCACCGGCGTGGAGCTGCTCTCCTACGTCTACGCGCCGGAGGCGGCCTGGGAGGCGCCCAAGCCCTACATCCACCCGCTGCGGACCCTGGCCGGTGACGTCGTCACCGACTACCGGCCCAACGACCACCGCTGGCACAAGGGGTTGTCCCTGACGGCCTCGCATCTGTCGGGCGCCAACCTGTGGGGCGGCAACTCCTACGTGCACGGCGAGGGCTACCTGGAGATCCCCGAGCGGGTCGGCTCGATGGCCCACGTCGGCTTCGACGAGGTCCGCGCCGAGGGTGACCGGGTCGTCATCGCCGAGCGGCTCACCTGGCACCCGTACGGCGGCGAGCTGTGGGCCGACGAGGAGCGCCGGATCGAGGTCCACGACGTCGACGAGGAGTCCGGCTCCTGGGCGTTGACCTGGACCAGCGCCGTCACCAACCGGCGCGACGAGCCGCTGGTCTTCGGCAGTCCGACCACCGCCGGACGCGAACTGGCCGGATACACCGGCCTGTTCTGGCGCGGCCCGCGCGCCTTCCGCGGCGGACGGATCATCGCGCCGGACGCCGAGGGCCCCGCCCTGCTGGGTGAGCAGGCGCCCTGGCTGGCCCTCTCCGGCGAGCACGACGGCACGGACGGCCACGCCACCGTCGTCTTCGAGCACGCCCCCGAGAACGACCACCTCGGCGCCGAGGGCGCCCACCCGGCCCACTGGTTCGTCCGCAACGAGCCCTTCGCCGGCATGGCCCCCTCCTGGGCCTTCTACGATGAACTCGAACTCGCCCCCGGCGACACCCTCACCCGCCGCTACCGCGTCGTCGTCGCCGACGGCGCCTGGGAGCGGGAGGAGATCGCCAAGTACCTCCGGACCCACCCGTGGTGACCGCCTTCGACGGGCTGCCCGGCGGCGTCGCCGTGTCGCACCTGTGCGTCTACGACTGGCCCGCCGCCGACGGCGTCCGCGGCGGCACGCCCCATATGCACCTGACCTGTTCGGAGGCGTACGTCGTCACCGGGGGCCGGGGTTCGGTGCAGACCCTCACCAGCTCCGGGTACGAGGTCACGCCCCTCGTGCCCGGCACGGTCGCCCGCTTCACGCCGGGCACCGTCCACCGGCTGGTCAACGAGGACGAGTTGCGCATCACCGTCCTCATGCAGAACAGCGGGCTGCCGGAGGCGGGCGACGCGGTGCTCACGCTGCCGCCCGAGTATCTCGCCGACCCGGAGACGTACGCCGCCGCCACCGCCGTCCCCGCGGACGCGCCCGAGCAGGAGCGGGCCCGGATCACGCGGGCCCGCCGCGACCTGGCCCTGGAGGGCTACCGGGCCCTGCGGGACGCCCCCGAGGGGCTGGCCGATTTCCACCGCGCCGCCGCCGCGCTCGTACGGCCACGGCTCGCACAGTGGCGGGAACGCTGGCGGGCCGGTGCCGCGGCGGCCGCGGCGGCGACGGGGGAGCAGCTGGACCGGCTGGAGCGCGGTGACCTCTCCCATCTCACCGAGGCCGTCGTGCGGTCGGAACAACCGTCGGAGCACGGGAAGTTCGGGATGTGCGGGCGGTTGGACGTCTATCAGGGTGCCTGAGCCGCCCGTCGCGCCATAGGCCGCACTCGCGTGCGTGCCCGGCAGGGGCACGCCGAAGGCCGGGAGAGGGCCGAGAGCCCGAGCGCGCATACGGCCCCGCCCGCGCACGCGCGTGGTCACGCCGCCGACGGGCCCGCCACCGTCCAGCCCGGGGTCTGCGGATGGGCCGTGAGGTCCTCGTGGCGGACCTGGTCCCCGCAGGTGGCGCAGATGACGGCCGGGGCCAGTTCGTTGCCGCAGACGTGCTCGACGACCATGGGGCGGTCGTCGTCCGTGCGCAGGTGGCGGTCGCCCCAGGCCATGAGCGTGATCAGCACCGGCTCCAGTTCGAGTCCCGCCTGCGTGGGCCGGTACTCGAAGCGCTGCGGTCGCTCGCTGTAGGCACGTTTGACGAGGATCCCGGCGTCGACGAGCCGGCGCAGTCGCGTGGCGAGGATGTCGCGCGGGGCGCCGATGTTGCGCACCAGCTGGTCGAAGCGCCCGTTGCCGAGGCACACCTCGCGGAGCACCAGCAGGGAGTACTTCTCGCCGACGAGCGCCAGGGTGTCGGCGATGGAACAGGGGCGCGGGTCTTTGGGGGCGGCCATGACGCCGATTCTAGAGGAGGGTTTGATTTTCCAACCCACGGGGCTATGGTGAGTCCAGATTTCCTACTGACTGGTAGCCCTGGTGGTCCCGACCGTTGTGGAGGCCCGCGCCATGCGTGACGCAGTGATCGTCGAAGCCGTACGCACCCCGATAGGCAAGGGCAAGCCCAACGGCTCCCTCGCCCACGTCCACCCCGTCGAACTGCTCGCCCACACCCTGCGCGCCCTCGTCGAACGCTCCGGGGTCGACCCCGCGCTCATCGACGACGTCATCGGCGGCACCGTCGACCAGGTCGGCGAGCAGGCCATGAACACCACCCGCTACGCCGCCCTGTCGGCGGGCTTCCCGGAGACGGTCCCGGCGACCACCGTGGACCGCCAGTGCGGCTCCTCCCAGCAGGCCGTGCACTTCGCGGCCCAGGGCGTCATCTCCGGCGCCTACGACCTCGTCGTGGCCTGCGGGGTCGAGTCGATGAGCCGCGTGCCCATGTGGTCCAACGTGCCGCCCGGCAAGGACCCCTTCGGCCCCGGCATCGCCGCCCGCTACCCGGAGGGGCTGGTCCCGCAGGGCATCAGCGCCGAGCTCATCGCGGCCAAGTGGTCGATCACGCGCGAGCAGATGGACGCCTTCGCCGTGTCCTCCCACCACAAGGCCGCCCGGGCCTGGGAGCAAGGGCTTCTCGACGCCGAGGTCGCGCCCCTGGACGGGGTCGCGCGGGACGAGTGCGTACGGCCGTCCAGCACGCCCGAGGTCCTCGCCGGCCTCAAACCCGCCTACTACGACCCGGCGTTCGCCGAGCGCTTCCCGCAGATCGAGTGGAACGTCACCGCGGGCAACGCGAGCCCCGTCAACGACGGTGCGTCGGCCGTGCTCATCACCTCCAGCGAGACGGCGGCCCGACTCGGCCTGCGGCCGCTGGCCCGGCTGCACAGTTTCGCCGTCACCGGGTCCGACCCGGTGCTCATGCTCACCGGCGTCGTACCGGCCACGGAGAAGGTGCTGCGCAGGGCCTCGCTGTCGCTCGACGACATCGACCTGTTCGAGGTCAACGAGGCCTTCTCCAGCGTGGTCCTGGCCTGGCAGCAGGAGACCGGGGCCGACCTGGCCAAGGTCAACGTGCACGGCGGCGCCATCGCGCTCGGCCACCCCCTCGGGGCGAGCGGCACCCGCCTGACGACGACCCTCGTGCACGCCATGCGCGAACGCGGCGCGCGGTACGCGCTGCAGACCATGTGCGAGGCCGGTGGCCTGGCCAACGCGATGATTCTGGAGAGCGTGTAGGACTCGGCGAGAGCCCCCTCCGGCGGCCCGTGGAACTCAGCGGCCGCGCAGCTGGTGACGCTTGCGCCACGCCACCACGGCCCCGGCCAGCGCCGGTACCGCGATCGCCGCCATGGCGATCAGGAACGCCGGGGAGGTCGGTGTCGAGGCGCGGGCGCCCGCGACGACGTACGCGGCGGTGTTCGGGATCGAGCCGAGCGCCGTCGCCAGCAGGAACGGGACGTACCCCATCCGGGAGACGGCGGCGCAGTAGTTGGCGGCGGCGAACGGCACCCCGGGGAACAGCCGGACCGCCAGCATCGAACGGAAGCCGTGCCGGCTGAGCTGGCCGTCCGCCGCCTTCAGCCAGCGGCCGCGCAGCAGCGGCCGCAGGGCGTCCTGGCCCAGCAGCCGGCCCAGGGTGAAGGAGATGCCCGCGCCCAGCACGGTGCCCGCGACGGCGGCGCCGAGCCCGATCTGCCAGCCGAAGAGCGCGCCCGCCGCGAGGTTCAGCAGCGGCCGCGGCACGAACGCCACCGTGCACACGCCGTACGCCACGGCGAACACCAGCGCCGCCGCGGCGCCGCCGAGCTGGGGTGGCCAGCCGTCCGCCAGCAGCCGCTGTGGCTCGAGCAGCAGCACACTCGTCCCGGCCGCCACGAGCAGCGCGACGAGCAGGGACAACCGCGACCAGGGTGAGAGCAGCACTCTGGAGCAGCGGGCGGCGAGACCGACCGGGACGGGAGCGGTGAGGGCGAGCTGCGAGGCGGTGGCCGGGGGAGCGGCAGTGGCGGTGCCCCCAGAGCGGGTGGTGGCATCGAGCATTCGGTGACACTAACCGACCCATGTGTGTGATCGCCGTATGGTTCGTCTCATGAGCGTCACAGGTGTGGGATCTCCCTCACTGCCGGGCAGCCCCCTTGCGGACATCGTGCTGCGGCGACTCACGGCCCTCTACGGCGCCGCCGCCGACCCCGCCCGGGCCAAGCCCATGCGGGCGTACATGAAGGACGTGGCGCCCTTCCTCGGCCTCACCACGCCCGTGCGCCGCTCCCTGTCCCGCACCGTCCTGGAGGGCACACCGCGCCCGGACGAGGCCGACTGCGCCGCGATCGCGCTGCGTTGCTGGGAACTGCCCGAGCGCGAGTACCAGTACTTCGCCGTCGACTACCTGCGCCGCCACGCGCGCGTGCTCTCCTCCGGCTTCCTCCCGGTGACCCGGCACCTCGTCCTGACGGCCTCCTGGTGGGACACCGTCGACCCGCTGGCCGCGCACGTGGTCGGCGCGCTCGTCACGGCCGACCCGAAGCTGACGGCGGACATGGACGCCTGGATCGCGGACGACGACCTGTGGATCGCCCGCACCGCCCTGCTCCACCAGCTGCGCTACCAGCAACGCACCGACACCGAGCGCCTCTTCGCCTACTGCGTCCGCCAGTCGGGGCACCCCGACTTCTTCATCCGCAAGGCGATCGGCTGGGCACTGCGCGAGTACGCCAAGACCGACCCCGAGGCCGTGCGGTCCTTCCTCGCGCGGGAGAGGGACCGCTTCGCGCCGCTGTCGGTGCGCGAGGCCCTGAAGAACATCGGCGCCTGACGTCCCGTACGGGGAAAAACCATTCGACGCCCGGCGAGGCGTCGGCAATGATCTGCGTCATGTTCCGGTACGCCTTCCACCTCGCAGCATCCGCAGTCGCGGATGCGCCGAAGGCTGCCGTTGAGATCCTCCTGGCCGCAGCCGACGGCGCCCGAAGCTGACCCTCTCCGTATTGTCCGGCGGACCCCGCAGGGGGAGGGTCGGTGAGTACCCGGGGTCCCCGTCTCCCACCTGGAGACTCTTACGCTCTCACCGAGACCTCGAGGTACAGCCATGCCCAAGACGGCATACGTGCGCACCAAGCCGCACCTGAACATCGGCACCATGGGCCACGTCGACCACGGCAAGACCACCCTGACCGCCGCCATCACCAAGGTCCTCGCCGACCGCGGTGCCGGCACCTTCGTCCCGTTCGACCGCATCGACCGGGCCCCCGAGGAGGCCGCGCGCGGCATCACCATCAACATCGCGCACGTCGAGTACGAGACGGACACCCGGCACTACGCCCACGTGGACATGCCCGGCCACGCCGACTACGTCAAGAACATGGTCACCGGGGCCGCGCAGCTCGACGGGGCGATCCTCGTCGTCTCCGCGCTCGACGGGATCATGCCGCAGACCGCCGAACACGTGCTGCTCGCCCGGCAGGTGGGCGTCGACCACATCGTCGTCGCCCTCAACAAGGCCGACACGGGTGACGAGGAGCTCATCGACCTGGTCGAGCTGGAGGTCCGCGACCTGCTCACCTCGCACGGCTACGGCGGCGACGCGGTGCCCGTCGTCCGGGTCTCCGGGCTCAAGGCGCTGGAGGGCGACCCGAAGTGGACGGCGTCGATCGAGGCGCTGCTCGACGCGGTGGACACCTATGTGCCCATGCCGGAGCGGTACGTGGACGCACCGTTCCTGTTGTCCGTCGAGAACGTGCTCACCATCACCGGCCGGGGCACGGTCGTGACGGGTGCCGTCGAGCGGGGCACCGTCCGCGTGGGCGACCGCGTCGACGTGCTCGGCGCCGCCGTGGACACGGTGGTGACCGGGGTGGAGACGTTCGGCAAGCCCATGGAGGAGGCGCAGGCCGGGGACAACGTGGCACTGCTGCTGCGGGGCGTGCCGCGGGACGCCGTACGGCGTGGGCACGTGGTGGCCGCGCCGGGCTCGGTCGAGCCGCGACGGAGGTTCTCGGCGCAGGTGTACGTGCTGTCCGCGCGGGAGGGCGGTCGTACGACGCCCGTCTCGACGGGGTACCGGCCGCAGTTCTACATCCGGACCGCGGATGTGGTCGGGGACGTCGACCTCGGCGAGGTGGCGGTGGCCCGGCCCGGGGAGACGGTGACGATGACCGTCGAGCTGGGGCGGGACGTGCCGCTGGAGCCCGGGCTCGGTTTCGCCATCCGTGAGGGTGGACGGACCGTCGGTGCGGGGACCGTGACAGCCGTCGTGTGAGGGTGGCTGACGGGTGAGGGGGACTGCGGGGCCGTCCTGGCCGGTCGCGCAGTTCCCCGCTGTCCTCGGCCAGAAGGGTCACCGGCACAATGACCCAGTGACCGAGCCCATCCCCGTCGCCCGTGCCGTCGATCACGGGTTCGCCAAGCTCATGCCCGACGTCGACCGGAAGCGGGCCTGGCTGCTCACCGTCGACGGGGCGCCCCAGTCGTACGTCGATCTGGACGAGCCGACGCATCTGGAGTTCGAGTACGCCCGTCGCCTCGGGCATGTGCTGGACACCGTCGCGGAGCCGGGGCGGCCCCTGGACGTGCTGCACCTCGGGGGCGGGGCGCTGACGCTGCCGCGCTACCTCGCCGCCACCCGTCCCGGGTCCCGGCAGGACGTCGTGGAGGCCGATCAGGAGCTGTCGCGGTTGGTCGTGGAGCATCTGCCCCTGCCCGACGGGGCCTCGATCGCCCTGCACGGCGCCGACGCGCGGGCGTGGCTGGAGGCGGCCCCGGCCGACTCCGCGGACGTGCTGGTCGCCGATGTCTTCGGAGGCTCGCGGGTGCCCGCGCACCTCACCTCCCTCGGGTACGTCCGGGAGGCCGACCGGGTGCTGCGCGCCGGCGGCGTCTATCTGGCCAACCTCGCCGACGCGGCGCCCTTCACCTTCCTGCGGTCCCAACTGGCCACTCTGGGCACGGTGTTCCCGGAACTGGCGCTGATCGCCGAGCCGGGGGTGCTGCGGGGCCGGCGGTTCGGGAACGCCGTGGTGGTCGCCGCCCGAGAGCCCTTCGACACGGCCGCGCTCGCCCGGCTCACCGCCTCCGACGCCTTCCCCGCCCGTGTCCGGCACGGGGCCGCCCTGCGGGAGTTCACCGGCGGCGCGCTGCCCGTGCGGGACGAGGACGCCGTGCCCTCACCCGAGCCCCCCGACGGGGCGTTCGGCATCGGCTGAGACGCCCGCGGCGGACTGTGCCACCGGTTTGCTCCGCCGCCTGAGGTTGCGCACGTCCGGTACGCACAGCACCGCCGCGGTCACCACGACGACCAGCGCGGCGCAGCCCCACAGCGCGTGGGAGCGGCCGAACGCCGACTCCGCCGGACCGGCCAGCGCGGTCGCCAGCGGCACCATGGCGACGGAGCCGAACCAGTCGTACGCCGACACCCGGGAGAGCTTGTCCTCCGGGATCTCCTGATGGAGGGCGGTCATCCAGCTCACCCCGAAGACCTCCACCGTCACGCCGGTCAGGAACATCACCGCGCACAGCACCCCGGCCGACGTGGGCACCGCGAGAGCGGCCGAGGGGAGGGCCAGGGGGAAGACACCGAGGGTGCCCCAGAGCAGCAGGCGGTGTGGCCTCCAACGGGTCATCAGCAGGGCGCCGGCGACCGTGCCCGCGCCGAAGAAGCCCAGGGCCAGGCCCCAGGGACCCGCGCCGCCCAGATGGTCCCGGGCCACCAGCGGGCCGTAGACCGCGTCGGCGGCGGCCACGACCGCGTTCGCGAGCGAGAACTGTACGACGATGCCCCACAGCCATGGCCGGCTGCTGAACTCCTGCCAGCCCTCGCGGAGGTCGGCGAGCAGGCCGTCACCCGGCGTGCGGGGCGCGATATGGCTCACGTCCAGGAAGGAGCGCAGGGCGGCGGCCACCGCGAACGCCGCCGCGTCCGCCGCCAGTACCCAGCCCGGGCCGATCGCGGCGACCATCGCGCCGCCCAGCGCGGCGCCGCCCACGGTCGCCCCCTGCATGGCCATCCGGAACACCGCGAAGGCCCGGCTCGCCTGCTCGCCGGAGACCGAGGACATCAGCATCCCCTCGGCCGCCGGGCTGAAGAACGCCTGGCCGGTGCCGCCCAGCGCGGTGAGCAGCATCATCTGCCACAGCCGCGGATCCCCGGCGAGGACGAGCACCGCGAAGACGCCCTGCGACACACAGTTGAGGGCGTTCGCCGCGACCATCACCCGGTGCCGGGGGAGCCGGTCCGCGATCGCGCCCCCGATCAGCAGGAACACCACCAGCGGCAGCGTCCGCGCGGCGGCCACGAGCCCCACGTCACCGCTGTCACCGCCGGTCTCCAGGACGGCGAACGCGGCGGCGATCAGCGCGCCGTGGCTGCCGAGACCGGTGACGACCGCAGAGGCGGTCAGCAGGCTGTAGTTGCGGCCGGCCCAGTCGGGCCCGCGGCGGCGTATCGGGGCGTCGGCGGAGGTCACCGGCCGACTATCGCGCTACCGGCGCCGACTTGCCAAACGGATTCCGGCCGGTCTCGATCCTCAGCCCGTGGGCTCGCCGTACAGCCGGACCGTGCTGAGGATCTTCTGGACCGTGGCGTCCGGCACCTCGTCCCCGGTGCCCTTGACCCCGTGGAAGGTCCAGGAGACGAAGTCACCCGCGGAGTTCTTGAACGCGAACGTCGTCGCCTTGCCCTCGGTGTCGCACTTGTCCGTCTTCGCCACGCCCTTCGAGAACGTCGTGGCGACGCTTCCCTCGACACCCGACGCCGTGGTGTACGCCTTCGGTTCGCCGATGGTCAGCAGCTTCTTGGAGGCGTTCTTCTGGTCGGTGTACCCGCCGAACACCCACCACGCCGAGTCGTTGCGGGCGACGTCGTCGGTGTTCTTGGCGCCGTTCTGGCCCTTGGTGCCGACGGTGCCCAGCGCCTTGTCGCTGGTCGTGCCGTCCTTGTCGGAGTCGGACGTGCACCACTTCTCCTGGAGGTGGGCCGGCGCGGACATGCCGATGAGGACCGAGCCGTCGCCCTTCTTCTCGTCCTCGTAGCCGATGAACACGCCCGGCGACTCGACCTGCCAGTCCGCCGGGACGTCGAAGGCGGTGCCCCACTTGGGATTGACCACGACCTTCCAGCCGGCGATCGTCGCCTTCGCCCCGCCACCGCCGCGCGGGTTGTCGCCGTCGCTCGGACTCGCCGAGGTCGGTGCCTTGCTCGTGGCCGTCGGGTTCGGGTTCCCGCCGCTGTCCGCCTTGTCGTCCTCGTCGCCGCCCAGGACCAGGAAGCCGGTCACTCCGGCCGCCACGACCACGGCCAGCGCCGCGACGATCGCCACGAGCTTCGTCCGGTCGCCCCCGCCGCCGCCCTGGGGCGCCTGCGGCGGCTGGGGTATGTCCCACTGGGTC
This sequence comes from Streptomyces sp. NPDC034103, assembly GCF_055575395.1. Taxonomy (NCBI): domain Bacteria; kingdom Bacillati; phylum Actinomycetota; class Actinomycetes; order Kitasatosporales; family Streptomycetaceae; genus Streptomyces; species Streptomyces sp. NPDC034103. The sequence goes on from NZ_JBVISS010000012.1 coordinate 67,611, forward strand.
GGCTGCCCGTAGGGGTGGGGCTGCTGGTGCGGGCCCGGCTGCTGGAAGCCGGGCTGCTGGTAGGGACTGGGCTGCTGGTACCCCGGCTGCTGGTACGGGTTGTGCGGGTCCTGCGGGTTCTGCTCGCCCCCGGGCGGCTGCTGTCCTGGCCACATGGCCGGTAACCATAGAGGGGCCGGGAGGCCGGTGCCATGGGGATCCGGGACGGGTCCGAGGAGTGGGACCGGCCTGACGCCGCCTCAGCCGGTCGGCTCGCCGTGGACGCGGACCGTGCTCAGGATCTTCATGATCGTCGCGTCCGGCAGCTCGTCCTTGACCCCGGTGGCCCCGTAGAGGCTGAACGCCACGAAGTCACCGGCGGAGTTCTTGAACCCGAACGTGACGGCCTTGCCGTCGGTCGCGCACTTGCCCTTCTGGGGCGTGTTCTTCGAACGGGCCCAGGCGAGGCTGCCCTTGACGCCGGAGGCCGTGGTGTACGGCTTCGCCTTCTCGTCGAAGGTGATGCTCTTCTTGTCCGGCTGCGTGTACCCGCCGAACACCCACCACGGGACCTGGTTCACGGCCACCTCGTCGGTGTTCTTGGCGCCGTTGGCGCCCTTGGTGCCCGCCGTGGCGAGGGCGGTCTCCTCGGTGTCACCGTCCTTGTCGTCGTCGGACGTGCACCACTTCTCCTGGAGGTAGGCGGGTGCGGACATGGTGATGATGGGCTTGTCGCCGGCCTTGGCGTTGTCCTTCTCGAAGCCGATGAGCATGCCGGGTGACTCGACCTGCCAGTCCGCCGGCACGTCGAAGGCGGTGCCCCACTTGGGGTTGATGACGACCTTCCAGCCGTCGATCGTCGCCTTCTCCTCCTCACCGCCGCGCGGGTTGTCGTCCGAGCCGGACGCGGACGGGTCGGTCGACGCGGACTTCGAGGGCGGCGCCGTCTGACCGGTCTCCTTGCCCGAGCCCCCGTCCGCCTCGTCGTCCTTGTCGCCGCCGAACACGAGGAAGCCGGTCACACCGGCGGCCACGACGACGGCGAGGGCCGCCACGATCGCGGTGATCTTCGTGCGATTGCCGCCACCACCGCCACCGCCGCCGGGCTGTGGGGCCTGGGGCGTGTCCCACTGGGTGGGCTGCCCGTAGGGGCCGGGCTGCTGATAGCCGGGCTGTTGGTAGGGATTCGGCTGCTGGAATCCCGGCTGCTGGTACGGGTTGTGCGCGTCCTGCGGGTTCTGCTCGCCCCCGGGCGGCTGCTGTCCTGGCCACATGGTCAGTCACCTTAGTGGCGTGTGTGCATCGATTCGGTCACCGCCCCTTGTCAGGGCCGTACCAAGTCAGGACTCCTCGGGTGTGAGCGCCTCTGTCGTGGACGGGGATCGCGCCCCGACGCGGGCCGGAGGCGTGTCCTCGGCCCTGCCGCTCCTGTCGTCGTGGAGCACGGTTCCTGGAGGGCCGCGGGCGCCTTCCTGGCGACGAGCGGGGTGATACGACAAACATCACACCGACCTGGCCCTTTGTGGCTACCCGTGGGTAACATGCCGCCCATGAGCGCAGAGCAGATGTCCATCGGCGAGATGCTGTCCGCCACGGTGCCCATGGCCCGGACCCTGAACCTCGACTTCCTGGAGACCACGCCGGAGAAGGCCGTGGTCGCCCTCCCGGACCAGAGCGAGTACCACAACCACGTGGGAGGACCGCACGCCGGCGCGATGTTCACGCTCGGGGAGTCCGCCAGCGGCGCCATCGTCCTCGCCGCGTTCGGGGACCAGTTGGCGCGGGCCGTGCCGCTCGCGGTCAGCGCCGAGATCGCGTACCGCAAGCTCGCCATGGGTGCCGTCACCGCCACCGCGACTCTCGGCCGTCCCGCCGCCGAGGTGGTGGCCGAGCTGGACGCGGGGCAGCGTCCCGAGTTCCCGGTGGCGATCGAGATCCGGCGCGCCGACGGTGCGGTGACCGGTGAGATGACCGTGATCTGGACGCTGCGTCCCAACAACTGAGCGACATCGTTTCGCGAGGCCCCGGCCGTCTTTCGGCCGGGGCCGAGTCATGCCGTCGTACGCGCCGCGAGGTCCCGGGCCGCGAAGGGGGGAGATTTCGTGTGCCACCTGTCGCCGCGCGTCCACAACTGGGCAAGCGAGCACACCCGGTTATCGAATGTGGGTGCGGATACCGCCGGTAACTTATCTGAATTCGAAGCGTTTTGAACTTCGGTCACTCGAACTTCTTGTTTCCTGTCAATCGCGTGTGCGAAAGTGACCGCCCCGAATGACCGCACCGTACCTGACGCGGCATAGGTATGCACCAATCACGCACCTGCTTTCCGACGGACGCACATTGCCGTGCCGTCCAGCGGCTGGGAAGGAAATTGGTTCAGTGCACTCCCCATACCCCCCACGGCCTCCTTATCCGCCGCGCCCCGGATCCAGTCCGGGAGAGTCCGACCGTAATCTCGTCGCGCAATTGGACGGTGCCGAAGGGGGTGAGCGGGCGGTCGCCCTGTTGCTGGCCCGGCATTGGCGGGCCACGCACGAGTACGCGGTCATCTGCCTCGCCTCCTCCTCCGGTTCCGCGGAACTCGTCGCCGCCGCCGCTTTCCACCGTTTGTTCGCCCACGCCAACGGCGGTGCCGTGCGACCCCAACTACTGGCATCCGTACGGGACACGGTGAAGGAGTGGTCCGGGCAGCACCGGATTTCCGCTGTACTGCCAGAGTTGGGCAAACCGACCGGGGGCCGCGGACTGCGTGCGGCGCGGGGCGTGACGCCCGAAAGGCGAAAGCTCGCCGAGCACGCATTCCGTGCCCTTCCGGGAGCCTCACAAACTCTGTTGTGGCATGTCGAGGTCGAGGCCGAGCACATATCCGTACCGGCCGGTCTCCTGGGGGTCGACGTCGCCCGCGCGGCGGCCGCCCTGGAACAGGCCCGCGACCAATTGCGGGAGGGCTGTGTACGGGCCCACCGGGAACTCGCGCCCTCGAAGGATTGCCGCTTCTACAACCGTCTCCTGGATGTCCCGATGCGCCGCGGGGGAGGTCTGCTGCCCGATGTCCAGCAGCATCTGACGGAATGCCGCTACTGCCGGCACGCCGCCGAGCAGCTGAGCCATTTCGAGGGCGGGCTCGACGTGCTGCTCGCCGAGACCGTCCTCGGCTGGGGCGCCCGCCGCTATCTCGACTCGCGGCCCGGCCGCGGCGGTTCGAACCAGTCGCCGACCACGCGCCCCCGCGCCGGCGGCCGGCACCGGCCCGCCCGCCCCGCCCGGCTCGCCCCGCCGAAACGGCAGACCAAGGCCGCGGTGGTCGTCGGCCTGACCTCCCTCACCCTGCTCGCGACCGTCCTCGTCACCAAGGGCTGGTCCGATGACAACGGTGCCCCCGACCCCCGGGTCACCTGGGGCGCCGCCAGCGGCCATGACGTCGTCCCCGGCCCCGACCCGGCGCCCTCGTCCGCGGGCTCCCCGTCGGCCGCGTTCGCGAGTGATCCCGTGGCGATCGGCCAGGGACGGCTCCGCAGCCGGGCCGACGACCTCTGCCTGGACATCCGGGGGAAGCGGGTCGACAACGGCGCCGAGACGGTTCTCGCGGTCTGCTCGTCCGCCCCGACCCAGCAGTGGTCGTACCAGGACGACGGTCTGCTGCGCAGCCTCTCCGACCCCACCCTCTGCCTCGGCTCCGACACCGTCGCGGGCTCGGTCGTCCTCGACGGGTGCCTGGTGCACGCCGGCGAGGTCCAGTACGACCTCACGGTGGGCGGCGAGATCCTGCTGCGTTGGCACAAGGGGCTGGTCCTCGCCCCCGGCCGGGACCGGGAGGTCGTGGTGGCCGAGCGGGACGGCTCCGACGACCAGGGGTGGCTGTTCGAATCGGTGGACGGCCTCACGACCGAGACGCGGAAGAAGCCGCAGACGCAGGAGAAGGACGACAAGGCAGAAGGAACGGCGGAGGAGAAGAAGGAGACGGAAGGGAAGGAAGAGACGGAAGGGAAGGAAGAGACGGGAGGCCAGGACGGCCGCCTCCTCCCGGAGGCCGTCCCCGCGTCGCCCACCGCGGAGTCCCCGGGCGCCGGGGAACCGGACGACCCCGCGCCGCAGGAGAGCGAGCCGCACCTGGCCCAGGTCGACCACCGGGACGAGCCCGAGGCCCCGGGCGGCGCGGTCGAGGTGCCGATCGTGGACACGGCCGTCGCCGCCGTCGCATCCGTCCTGCACTGACAGGGGGCCGCCTTGCCCGAGGCGGCCCCCTGTCAGGTTCCTGCCGGCATCCGGCCGATTCCTGTGGGACGCCGCCGGGTCCCGCCGACCCGGTAGGCTTCCCGGGCGTACGGGCCGACGGTCGCGTACGCCCGGGAACGCAGGGACGCGAGGAGGAACCGGCTGTGCACGTCCAGGAATGGCTCGAGACCGTGCCCGCGGTCAGCATCTATCTGCTGGTGGGGCTGGTCATCGGCCTGGAGAGCCTGGGCATCCCGCTGCCGGGCGAGATCATCCTCGTCTCGTCCGCGCTGCTCGCCTCCCAGCACGGCGACATCGACCCGTTCATCCTCGGCGCCTGCGCCAGCGCCGGAGCGATCATCGGCGACTCCATCGGCTACGCGATCGGCCGCAAGGGCGGGCGCCCGCTGCTGGCCTGGCTGGGGAAGAAGTTCCCCCGGCACTTCAGCGAGGGGCACATCGCCACGGCGGAGCGGTCCTTCGAGAAGTGGGGCATGTGGGCCGTCTTCTTCGGCCGCTTCGTCGCCCTGCTGCGGATCTTCGCGGGCCCGCTCGCGGGTGTGCTGCGGATGCCGTACTGGAAGTTCCTGACCGCCAACGTGCTCGGCGGGATCCTGTGGGCGGGCGGTACGACGGCCGTCATCTACTACGTCGGTGTCGTCGCCGAGTCCTGGCTGAAGCGGTTCTCGTGGCTGGGGCTGGTGCTCGCCGTGCTCATCGGCCTGACGTCGATGATGGTGTTGAAGCGCAAGGCCAAGAAGGCGACCGAGCAGCGGCAGGCGGCCGAGCCGGAACCGGTGCCGGCCGCCGACTGAGCCTCACGCCGTGCCGTGCACCTCGTCGTGCGCCTTCGCCAGGTCCGCGTAGAGCGTGCCGTTCAGCGTGACGCCCTGACGCTCCTCCTCCGACAGCTCCCGCCGCACCTTCGCCGGGACCCCGGCGACCAGTGACCCCGGCGGCACCCGCATCCCCTGCGGGACCAGCGCCTGCGCCGCGACCAGCGAACCCGCGCCGATCACCGCGCCGTTGAGGACGGTCGCGCCCATCCCGATGAGGCAGTCGTCCTCGACCGTCGCCCCGTGCACCACCGCGTTGTGCCCCACCGACACCCGCTCGCCGATGGTCACGGGGAACCCCGGATCGGCGTGCAGCGTGCAGTTGTCCTGAATGTTGCTGCGCGCTCCGACGGAGATCCGCTCGACGTCGCCGCGTGCCACCGCGCCGTACCAGAGGCTCGCGCCCGCCTCCAGGGTCACGTCCCCGATCACCGAGGCCGTGGGTGCCACGAAGGCCTCCTCGTGGACCTTCGGTTCCCGGCCGCCGATGCCGATGATCAACGCCTTGTGCGTCATCGCCCTCTCCTCGTCGTCGCCAACCCCCGCACGGTACGCCACCCACGTGGGGCGAAGATCACAGGCCCGCGCGCTCATCGCGCCCGCGCACTCTGAGTACGGTGACCTCGTGCCGAAGAAGAACACGTTCTCATCCTGGCGTCGCGGCCTCACCCAGCGTGCCGTCCACGCGGGCTGGGCCTGGGTGCAGCGCACCGGGTCCGTGACCGCCGAACACCCCGGACGGTTCCGCTTCGGCGCGCTGGGCGAGCACACCCGGCTCGCGTTCCCGCTCGGCACGGTCTTCGGGGAGCCGTGGATCCAGGTGGGCTCGCACTGCATCGTCGGCGAGCAGGTCACGCTGACCGCCGGACTGATGCCCGACCTCGACCTGGGTCCGGAGCCGATCCTGCGCATCGGGGACGGTGTCGTCCTCGGCCGCGGCAGCCATGTCATCGCGGACACGACGGTCACCATCGGCAGCGACTGCTACTTCGGGCCGTACGTCTACGTGACCTCCACGAACCACTCCTACGACGATCCGCACGAGCCCATCGGCAAGCAGTGGCCGCGGATGGAGCCGGTGGAGATCGGCTCGGGCTGCTGGATCGGCACCGGTGCGGTGATCCTGCCGGGCGCCCGGATCGGGCGGAACGTGGTCGTCGCGGCGGGTGCGGTGGTGCGCGGCGCGGTGCCGGACCACGCCGTGGTCGCGGGGGCGCCCGCCCGGGTCGTCCGGCGGTGGACCGCCGAGGCGGGCTGGCAGCCTCCGCTGCGGACCCCGGCGCCGGTGCCGATTCCGGAGGGGGTCACACCGCAGCAGCTGAACGCGCTGGCGGGGCTGGACGAGGAGAGCGTGGCGAGACTCGCCGAGCTGGACTGAGTCAGCCGGTCGCCAGCAGCAGCGTGCCGATCAGGGCCAGGCCGGCGCCGACCGCCTGGACCGCCCGCAGCCGTTCGCTGAGGAAACCGCGCGCGGCGAGGGCGGTCACCACCGGGTACAGCGAGGCGAGCACCGCGGCGACGGTGACCGGGCCGAGCCGGGCGGCGATCGCGTAACTGCCGTTGGCGGCGACGTCGGCGAGGCCGACGAAGGCCAGCGCCGGAAGGGCGGTCCAGGGGAAGCCGTCCGTGGGGAGGACGACGGCACCCCTGCGGGCGGTGGCGTACAGGGCGGTGCCACCCGCGACGACGTTGGTCACGCGCTGTACGAAGAGCGCGAGGAACAGGCCGGTGACGGTGGTCGAGGCCGCCGCGATCAGCGCGAGGACGGCACCGAAGCACAGGGCCGCGACCAGGGTGAGCACAATGGCCTGGCGCTGCACGGGGGCGCCCCGGAGCTGGGGGCCACCGGCGAGGACGACACCGACGACGGCGACCGCGATGCCCGCGACCTGGGTCAGGCCGGGGCGCTCACCGAGGAACAGGCCGACGCCGATCGGGACGGCGACGGCGAGGGTGCCGAGTGGGGAGACGACGCCCATGGGGCCGAGGGCGAGCGCCTTGTAGAAGCACATCAGGCCGAGCGGGCCGACCAGACCGGCGCCGACCGCGAACCACAGCCGGGGGCCGGTCTCGCTCCAGCCGCCGGTGGCGAGCACGACCACCGCGAGCGCGACCGCCGCGATGGCCTGCGAGACGACCACCACCGTGAGTGCCGGGACGCGTCGGGTGAGCAGTCCGCCGCCGAAGTCGGCCAGGCCCCACAGGAGGCTGGTGGCCAGGGCGAAGAGTGCTGTCACGGCGTGCCTCGCAGTACAGTTCGGTGGATGATCGGGTGCACCCGACAATAGTTCAGTCAGTTGGACTTCGGATACAGAATATTGGACTTAGAGTGTCGGATCTCGACCTGTTGACCCAGTCGCTGGCGCGCAACGTCAAGCGCTGGCGCACCGAGCGCGGCTTCACCCTGGACGCGCTCGCCGCCCGGGCCGGGGTCAGCCGCGGCATGCTGATCCAGATCGAGCAGGCCCGCACCAACCCGAGCCTGGGCACGGTCGTGAAGATCGGTGACGCGCTCGGGGTCAGCATCACCACCCTGCTCGACTACGAGCAGGGCCCGCGCGTGCGGGTCGTCCCGCCCGAGCAGGTGGTGCGGCTGTGGCACACCGACGCGGGCAGCTACAGCCGGCTCCTGGCGGGTGCGGAGGCCCCGGGCCCGCTGGAGATGTGGGACTGGCGGCTCATGCCCGGCGAGAGCAGCAGCTCCGATCCGCACCCCGTCGGCACGGTCGAGATCGCCCATGTCTCGGCGGGCGAACTGACCCTCACGGTGGAGGGTGTGCCGCACCGCGTCCCGGCGGGGTCGAGCGTGACCTTCGAGGCGGGCGCCGCGCACACCTACGCCAACCAGGGCGAGATCCCCATGGAGATGGTCCTCGCGGTCTCGGTCCCGGCGGCGCCCTGAGACCCGGGCCGGCCACCACCGCGCGGCTGTTAGCGTGCGGCCATGGACGCACCGATCGGACACTTCGACCACGCCCGCCCCGCCCCCGACTGCCTCGACGAGCTGACGACCCCGGTCGCCGACGCCGTACGCCGCTGGAGCGGCAGCGTCCCCGCCGACCAGATCGTCTACGTCGACACCGACCCGCAGTGGGCCGACACGACCGTCTTCGTCCAGCACTACGGCCAGGAGCTGCTGGAGCAGTCCGCGAACTGTGTCGTCGTCGCGGGCAAGCGCGGCGGTGAGTCCCAACTGGCCGCCTGCGTCGTGCTGTCCACCACCCGCGTCGACGTCAACGGTGTCGTACGCCGCCAACTCGGCGCCCGCAAGGCCTCCTTCGCCTCGATGGACACGGCGACGGGGGAGACCGGCATGGAGTACGGCGGCATCACCCCGGTCGGACTGCCCGCGCACTGGCCGCTGTTGGTCGACTCGGCCGTCGTGGACCTGCCGTACGTGCTGGTGGGCAGCGGACGGCGGCGCGGCAAGCTGCTGGTGCCGGGCAAGGCGTTCGCGGAGCTGCCCGGCGCGGTCGTGCTGGAAGGACTCGGTGTGGCCCTCGGTTCCTGAGGTCAGGCCGAGTGGTGGGCCAGGGTGAGGTGCGGGTCCTCCTCGCCCGGCAGCGGAGCGGGGTCGGCGTGCACCAGGGCGGCGGTCAGGCGCGGCACGGCGTGCAGCAGCGCGTGCTCCGCCGCCACGGCGACGGCATGGGCCTGACGTACCGTCGCGTCGCCGTCCACCACCACCGCGACCTCGGCCCGCAGCCGGTGGCCGATCCAGCGCAACCGCAACTCGCCCACCCCGCGCACCCCTTCGACCTCCCGCAGGGCCTGCTCGGCACGGTCCACGAGAGCCGGGTCGACCGCGTCCATCAGCCGCCGGAACACCTCGCGTGCCGCGTCCCGGAGCACGAGGACGATCGCTGCGGTGATCGCCAACCCCACGACGGGGTCGGCCAGTTGCCAGCCCAGGGCCGCCCCGCCCGCACCGATCAGCACCGCCAGTGACGTGAACCCGTCCGTGCGGGCGTGCAGTCCGTCGGCGACCAGCGCGGCCGAGCCGATGTCCCGGCCGACCCGGATCCGGTACCGCGCCACCCACTCGTTGCCCGCGAAACCGACGAGCGCGGCGACGGCGACCGCCGGGACGTGGTGCACGGGACGCGGGTCCAGGAGCCGCTCGATCGCCGTCCACCCGGCGAAGGCCGCCGACGCGGCGATCGTCAGCACGATCACGATCCCCGCGAGGTCCTCGGCCCGCCCGTACCCGTAGGTGAAGCGCCGGGTCGCCGCACGTCGGCCGAGCACGAACGCGATTCCCAGCGGTACGGCCGTCAGCGCGTCCGCGGCGTTGTGCACGGTGTCCCCGAGCAGCGCGACCGACCCGGAGACCGCCACCACGGCCGCCTGCGCGAGCGCCGTCACGCCGAGTACCGCGAGCGAGACCCACAGGGCACGCATACCGCGGGCCGAGGACTCCAGGGCGGAGTCGACCTTGTCGGCGCTCTCGTGGGAGTGGGGCTTCAGGAGGTGGCCGAGGCGATGGCGCGGGCCGGACCGGCGGTCGTACCCGTGGTGATGGTGGTGCTCGTGGTGGTGCCGGTCGCTCACGACGTTCCCCTCCCGCAGGGCGATGGTGGACGGTGCGCGTCCATGACGCCATTATGTGCGTATGAGCGCACGCATGCACCTGTCACCTGCGCACGATGCGCACCCGCGCACCCCGGGCGAGGAACAGCTCGCCCTCGCCGCCGAACTCCTCGCGCTGCTCGGCGACCGCACCCGCCTGACACTCCTGCACGCCCTGACGGCAGGGGAGGCCGACGTCACGACCCTCACCGAGGCGTGCGGAGCCGCCCGCCCGGCCGTCAGCCAGCACCTGGCGCGGCTGCGGCTGGCGGGTCTGGTGAACACGCGGAAAGAGGGGCGGCGGGTCATCTACGCACTGCGGGACGGCCACCTGCGCCGCCTCGTGGACGAGGCGCTGAACGTGGCCGACCACCGGCTCAGCGACCGGCCCGTGCACGACTGACCCCAGGTCAGTAGTGCGCGCCCTTGCCCAGGTACTGCTCGGCGAAGGTCTCCGCCGCGGCCGGGGAGCCGAACAGGCGGCGCAGCCGGGCCAGGCTGGTGCCCGCGCGGTAGGGATCCCCGGACGAGGCGCCGTGGTAGATGCCGGAGAGCCACTGGGAGAACTCCTGGTAGTCCCAGACCCGGCCGAGGCACGCGGCCGAGTAGCCGCTCAGGCCGGTGGTGTCGCCCTTGGCGAGGTAGGCCAGGAGCGCGTCGGCGAGCAGGAAGGCGTCGTGCAGCGCGAGGTTCACGCCCTTCGCCGCGATGGGCGCGGTCAGATGGGCCGCGTCGCCCGCGAGGAAGAGACGCCCGAACACCATGGGCTCGACCACATAGCTGTGCATGTCCAGCACGCGCTTCTCGATCAACCGGCCCTCGGTGAGCGGCGGTGCGCCCGCCGCCCCCAGCCGTTCGCGCAGCTCGGACCAGACACGTTCGTGCGACCAGTTCCCCGGGTCGTCGCCCGGCGGGCACTCCAGGTAGTAGCGGGTCACCCCGGGACTGCGGGCCATGTGACCGGCGAAGCCGTTCCGGTGGATGCCGAACACCACGCAGTCGTTGGAGGGCGGCGCCTCCGCGAGCAGGGCCAGTCAGCCGATGCCGTAGTCATAGCGCGAGATGTGCGCCCGGTCCGGCGTCAGCACCGTCCTGGTCACCCCGCGACCGCCGTCGCAGCCCGCCACGAACTCGCAGCGGATCAGCACGCGTTCACCCGAGGCCGGGTCCGTGTACGACACCGACGGGCGATCCGTGTCCAGGTCGTGCAGCTCGACGTCGCGCACCCCGAACCGTATGTCGCCGCCGCGCACGTCCGCGTACTCGCGCACCAGATCCGTCACCAGCAACTGCTGCGGATAGATCCAGTGATGATGACCCGTCAGCTCGGCGTACTCGAACCGGTACCGCTCCCCGCCGAACCGGAACTCGCACTCGGCGTGCCGCTGCGCCCGCTCCGGCAGGTTGCCCGCGAGACCCCGCCGCTCCAGAGCGCGGACGGCCCACTCCTCCAGGACCCCGGCACGCGGCCGCTGCTCGATGAACGCGCGGGTCTCGCTCTCCAGGACCACGCAGTCGACGGAGGCGGCCCGCAGGATGTTCCCGAGCGTCAGCCCCGCGGGCCCGGCGCCCACGATGACGACCGGACCGCTCCGCACGTCACCGGAGTTGAGGTGGGGGGAGGCGAAAGTCATCCGAGCATTATGTCCGCGCCCTGTCGCGCCCGGGAACCGAGTACCGTGGAAATCCGGGTGGCCGTGCGGTGCCCGGGAGCGGGGGATGCGGTGGACGGGGGCGTCACCTGGCAGCCGGCCGACTTCTACCGTCCGGTCGAGGGCGGTCTCCAGTGCACCCTGTGCCCCTTCCGCTGCCGGCTGCGCGACGGCGACACCGGCGCCTGCAAGGTCCGCCGCCGGGAGGGCGACCTGGTCCTCACCGCGACCCGCACCACCACCGTCGAGCACTGGTCGTCGGTGGAGCGCAAGCCCTTCTACCACTTCCGGCCCGGCCTGCCGCTGCTGACCCTGGCCCCGCCGGGCTGCTCCTTCCGCTGCGACTACTGCGTCAACCACCGCCTCTCCCAGTACGGCAGGGACCCGGACAGCCGCGTCAGCGCGCGCGACACCGACCCCGAGGCGCTGGTCAGGACGGCGGCCGAGCGGGGCGCGGGCATCGCCCTGTCGTACTCCGAACCCTCCCTCGCCGCCGAACTGACCCTGGAACTCGGCGCGCACGCGGCCGAGTCGGGCGTACCCGTGCTCTGGAAGAGCAACGGCTTCCTCACCCCCGAAGCCGTGCGGCGCCTCGCGCCCGTCCTCGCCGCCGTCAACGTCGATCTCAAGGCCGCCGACGAGGAACCGCACCGGCGCCTCACCGGCGCTCCGCTCGCCCCGGTCCTCGACACGCTGCGGTCGCTGCGGGCGGCGGGGGTGTGGGTTGAGGTCAGCACCCCGCTGATCCCCGGGACCAGCGCCGAGGACGAACAGCTCGGGCGGATCGCCGAGTTCGTCGCCGGACTCGGCCCCGACACCCCCTGGCACCTGGCGCGCTTCACCCCGACCTACCGAATGAGCCGCCAACGCCCCACCCCACCGGCCCGGTTGGCGCGAGCGGTACGTATCGGCCGGGCGGCCGGACTGCGGTACGTGTACGTCGAGCGGGCGCTCGGCGCCCAGGGGCGCGCCACCCGCTGCCCGGGCTGCGGTGCCGAGGTCGTCGCGCGCGGGGTGTGGGGGGAGGCCGAGAGCCGGGTGCGGGACGGGGGCTGCCCCGGATGCGGGGAGCGGATCGCCGGTGTGTGGAACGCGGACCGACTGGAGGGAAGCCGAGGATGAGTACCGAGTACCGCTTCGTGGAGGACCTGCCGGACCTGATCGACGCGTCCGAGTACGACGACCATCCCGAGGGACGGCTCGTACGGCTGCGGATCACCTGGGACGAGCAGGGCGTCGAGGTGCTGGGCGACGCCTTCCGGCCGGAGACGCTGGAGGCGCTGCTGGAGCGGATGGGGCCGGAGGCGGTGGAGCAGATGCTGTGCGGGTGACATCCCGGGGAAGGTGTCCGTCGGGAGCCGCCGACTGAGGACTACCTGCTTCACAGCCGCCCCAGGATGCGCGTGAGCACCCGCCGCAGCTCCTCCCCGTGCGGCTCCGGGGCGAGCACCCAGGTGTCCGGACCGTCGGGCGGCACCGGGTGGTGCGGATAGTGGACCCGCAGGGTCAGCGCGCCGGGCAGGGGCAGCCGGGGCTCGTGGGCGTGGGTCAGGAGGAGGGTGCGGGGCTCGCCCGAGTCCGTCGCGGCCAGGTCGCGCGCCGCCGCCCGGGCCAGACCCGCCGCCCGCACCGGAGCCGCGGGCTCGGGCGGGACCGGCGTCCACAGGTGGCGCAGATCCCCCGCGGACGACAGCCGCAGGGGCGCGCCCAGCCCGTCCAGCCGTACCAGCGCCACCGCCCGCTCGGCCGCCAGCAGCGCCGCCGCCAGCAGGTGCGCGCACAGCCGCAGACAGCTGCCCACCTGTCCCAGGGCGGCGGCGCCCGTGTCGAGGACGAGGACGGCGTCCCGCTCGGTCCACGGCGGCCGGCCGCGCCGGGTCCGGTACAGCAGGGCGTCCTGCGCCCACAGGGCATGCAACAGCGGCGCCGGGAGGGCCAGGTGACCCGGCACGAGCCGGTCCGGCGGGCCGTGCCGGGACCACTGCGCCGGAGCCCCGGCGCTCGTCGGGCCGGGGACGTCGTCGCCGAGCGGCACCGGCAACCGCGACGGCAGGCCGGGGAGCCGGGCGGCCGCCTCCGCCGCCGAGGCCCAGGGGCCGTCCGCGAGCCGCAGCGGCAGCGCCGGGTCCTGGCACACCGCGTCCGGGCCCAACAGGGCGAGCAGCGGCAGGAGTTCGAGGTGTACCCGGTCGAGTGCGGCGGCCAGTGCCGCCCCGGTCACCGAAGGCCGCTCCGGTGGCTCACCGGTGCCGCGCAGCCCCCACTCCAGGGTCGAACGCAGTTCCTGGAGCGGGACGCCCGGCGGCGGGGCGTACCGCGCGTCCGGCGGCAGCCGGGAGGCCACCACCGCGCTGAGCGCCGGATGCGCGGCACGTGGCCAGCCGAGGTCCCGCAGCGCGCGGGCGGCCCGGCCCTGGTGCACCAGCCGCCGCCCGGGAGGCGTCGCCGGGCGCAGCAGCGCCGAGACGTCCGCGAGGGCGTCCAGCGGTACGGCGGCCTCGACCGCGGCGGCCATGGTCCCCAACTCCGCCAGATACTCGGGGGTTTCGGGCAGCGGCGGCCCGGGCTCCGCGGTCTCCTCGGAGGTCAGCACGTCCCACAGGACGCTGCGGCCGCCGCTGTACGTCGTCGCCAGCCGGCGTCCGTCGGGGGACCAGCGCACCGACCACACCGGCCCCGGCGGCGGACCGTCGGGCTCCAGGGCCGTCAGCAAGGTGCCTCGGTCCACGTCCCACACCTCGACCACCGAGGCCGTCTCGCCGGAACCCGGCACGGCGAGCAGCGAACCGTCCGGGGACCAGGCCAGGGCCGGCGCCCAGCCCCGCCCGCCGGGGGTGCCGAACTCCCGCTGCACCCGCCAGGTGAGCGTCGACCACACCACCAACGGCCCCTGTCCCGCGGGCGGGGTCGCGGCCAGCCGGCTGCCGTCCGGCGACCAGGCGACCCGGGTCGCGAACGACCCGGAGGGCAGGGCCAGCCTGCGGGCCCGTTCCAGGCGCGGCATGTGCCACAGCACCACCGCGCCGCCGGTGCCGGCCGCGAGCAGCGTCCCGTCCGGGGACCAGGCGGGGCGGCCGGTGCCCTGGGGGAGGTGCAGACTCCGCGGCGGCCGTACCGGAGCGCCCCGGGAGGTCAGGGTGTGCACGTAGAGATGGGTCGGGGCGTGTCCGGGCTCGGGCACCGCGAGGGTCGCCGTACCCTCGGCCGGCGCCGGGCACCAGGCGGGTGCCTGGCCGCCCTGGAGGACCGCGCGCACCTCACCGTCGTCCGGGGTGAGGACGGTCAGCCCTGTGAGTCCGTCACGCGAGGCGCAGGCGAGCAACTCGGGTGTGCCGGACGAGAGTTCCAGATCATGGGCGCCGCCGGGGCCGGTGGCCGCCGTGGCCGTCCTGTCCGGGCCGGACCGTCCCGGGGTGCGGGCGGTGAGGGTGCCCGGTTCCGTCTCCAGCACGCAGCGGCCGTCCCGCGCCGACCAGGCGACGGCCGGGGCCCACAGCCGGTCCCCGCCGTCGTGCAGGAGTGCCGGGCCCGCGATCCGGGGCGCGCGGTCCCGCAGGGACGGCAGCTCGCGGCCGACGGAACGGCACATCATCGCGGCCCAGCTCCGCAGCCGCACCCCGACCCGGCGTTCCGGGGGACAGGGGGCCGCGTCCGGCAGCTCCCACAGCTCCGGTCCCGCCAGTACCCGGCCGGTGGGGGACACGCTCAGGTCACGGGGGGAGGTGGCCCGGACGGGCAGGTGGGTGACGGGTTCGAGGGTGCGGTCCAGGACGAGGAGCGCCCCTTGGTCCGTGGCGGTGACCAGGAAGCGTCCCGTCCGGCTGAACCCCATGCCGACGACGGCACCGGGCATCGCGGCGGTCGCGAGCGGGCGGCCCGAGGCGCGGTCCACCAGATGGACGCCGGCCGCGTCCGCGAAGGCGAGCGCGTCCCGGTCCGGGGACCAGGCGAGCGCGGTGACGCCGCTGCGGCCGGTGCGGGGCGCGAAGTCCATCCGGACCGGCAGGACGCTCCACAACTGCAGCGCGGTGGCGGTGGCCAGGCACAACTGGCGGCCCCGCGGGTCCCAGGCCAGCGCGACCACGGGGTCCACGGTGGGCAGCGCCGACGCGGCGAGGGTGCCCCGGTGGTGGACCAGCACGCCGTCGCCGGCGCAGGCCACCCACAGGCCGTCGGGCGACACCGCGAGGGTGCGCGTGCCCGCGGGAACCGGGAACCCGTCGTCGGCGGCACCTCCGGTGTCCCCGTCGTACACCTCGACCCGGCCGCCCCGCAGCACGAACACCTCACCGCCGTCCGGCCCCCACGCCACCGCGTCCGGCGTCCCCCGCCCGGGTACCGACCACAGCACCCGCCCGGTGTCGTCACGGCAGGTCAGGGCGTGTTCGGCGAGCTGGAGGAACGCGGTGCCGTCACGGGAGAGACCGGTACAGGCGGCGTCGCCGGCGAGGGAGAGCAGACGGCGGGGGGCGGGGGTGTCGGGGGCCGGGGGCGGGGTGTCGCGTGGTGGGCTCTGAGGCGGGGTGTCGGGCGGGGGGCCCTGGGGCGGGGCCGCGGTCACGGTTCCTCCGCCGTGTGCAGCGCCGCCACCTCGTACAGCCGCGCCGCCTCCAGCAGGTCGCCCGCCGAGCGGTACGCCTCGGCCGCGCCCTCGTGGTCGCCCAGGGCACGTAGGCGGGCGGCGCGTTCGAGAGCCTCACCGGGGTCGTGTACGGCGGCCTGCCCGGTGGGGTGCGGGGCGGGGGCGGGCCCCGCCAACGACTCCAGGGCGTCCAGGAGTTCACGGCCCGCCTCGGAGAGCCCGGCGGACACCTCGACGGGTCCGGGCGGGGCCCACAGGGTCCACAGGGGGACCATCGGGGAGAGTGGGAAGCGATGCCGGCCGCCGCGTCGGCAGACCACGGCCGACTCGTCGTCCAGGGCGAAGAGACGGGCGCGGGCCGACGGCGGCAGCGGCGGTGCCAGGGTGTGCCCGGACTCCAGGAACAGGCTGCCGGGCCCGAGTCGGCGCAGCGGAACGCCGAAGGGCAGGTCACGGGCCAGTCCCACCGGCTCCAGGAGCAGATGGCACCCCGGCCCCGGCAGCAGGAACCCGGCCTCGCCCAGCGGGCGGCCCGGCAGATAGCGTCGCAGCAGAGGCAGTTCGTCGTCGTGCAGCAGCACGGCGTCCACCGAGGTGTCGGCGGTCGCGTCCGCCACGACCCGCACCTCCACCGACGGTTCGCGCGCCCCCTCCGGCAACCGGCGGGACGTGTACGGCGGTTCGGAGGGGACGCCGACCAGTTCGGCCGGGACGGGGGTGGGCGGACCGAGGGGCTCCAGCCGTAGCGCGGGCCACTCCGCGCGATCGCCGACGAGCCACAACTCCCCCTCGGGGACTGGGGAGTACAGCAAGTCGTCGGAGACGGGACAGTGCAGTCGTACGTCCAGCAGCAGCCGCTCGCAGGCCGCGACCGCACGGCACACCGAGGTGCGGGGGAGTGCGGACAGGGCCACGGTCAGGGCGTGCGGGACCGTGTCGGACCCCTCCAACACCACCAGTGTCGTGTGCCGTTCCGTCGAGTCCGTCCCCGTCAGGTACCGCACGCGGACCGCGAGTGTCGACACCTCCACGCCGAACGCGAGGGCCTGGCGGACGACCGAGGGGAGCAACTTCGGTGCGGTGAGCACATGGAGGGTGCGGTGGTCCGTGGTGCCGGGCGGGGTGAGCGGTAGCCGGGAGACGAGGTCCACCACGTCGAGCCGGGGCCAGGCCGTCACGTCGGCCGCCGTGTCCGCGAGCATCGGCCGGACCGTGGCGCCATGCAGGGTCAGCAGCTCGGTGCCGAGGGCCGGGCCGATGGCACTGAGCAGCCAGACCGCCTCGCCGCCGGGCTCCTCGTGACAGCTCCATTCCATGGCCCCCGCGCGCCGGAGCGCCTCGATGGCGCCGAGCGCCCGGTGCGGGGCCGGGAAGCGGCCGGCGACCCGCCACTCGACGGCGGGGGGCGGGGAGTACGGCACCGGCGGAATCGGTTCCGCGGCGTCCGTGGCCGGGGGACGCGCCGGGCGGACGCTGAAGCGGATGCCGTGGTCTTGCTGGCCACCGGGCGTACGGGGCGGGGGCGCGGGAGGCACCGGCACGGGTGCGGCGCGGGACGCCGGCCGGGCGACGAGCGGGGTCGGCGGAGCGGCGGTCGCGCCGTTCTCGGCGGCGCCGTTGTCGGGGTTGATCCGGTTGAGCAGCCGCCGCAGGGGGCTTTCGGGGCGGTCCATCGGTCAGCGACCCTCTGCCCGGTCGACGGCCGGAACGGGGGGCGCTCCAGAGGGTGGTCGGGTGCCGGGGGCGGGGTGGTGCGGGACGTCGGGGCGCGACGGCGGTCGGGCGCCGGGGGCGAGGGGGGCCGGGGCCTCGGGGGCCGAGGGTGGTCGGGGTCCGGACCGGGGAGGTGGCGCGGCTTCGGGAGCCGGGCGGCGGGCCGGGGCGGGGGCGGGCGTGGGGGGTGAGGGCGTGGGGGGTGAGGGGAGCCACGCCGCCGAGCCGAGGCGGGTGGTGGCCCAGTCGCGCCAGGTGCGCAGGACGTCGTCGCCCCCCTGGCCGTCATAGGCCGCGCGGAACAGACGGGCACCCCAGTCGAAGCGTTCGACACGGTCCGCGGCCTCGACGCCCCAGTCCAGCAGCAGGCGGCGTTCCGAGCGGGCGGCCAGGGTGGGCAGCCGGGCCTCCACGCGGGGGAAGAGGTCGAGCAGGGGGCCGGCGGGGCCGCCGCCGAGGCGGTCGGTGAGGGCGCGGGCGAGGGCGAGACGCAGCTGCTGCGGTCCCTTGCCGACGGCGCCGGCGGTCGCCAGCAGATGCCGGGCCTCGGGGATCTCGCCGGCCAGGAGGAGTTCCCAGGCCGCTTCGAGGGGGTGGCCCCGCTCCTGCCAGCAGCGGGCGGCGAGTTCGGGCCGGCCGAGCAGGCGGTAGCAGCGGGCGGCCTGCTCGGGGTGCCCGGCCTGGCGGTAGGTGCGGGCAGCGTGCTCCAGGTCGCCAGCGCGCTGGTAGGCGTCGGCGGCCGACCATTGCCAGCCGAGGAGGTCGTAGCAGCGGGCGGCCTCGGAGTGCGCCTGGGCCTCGGAGTAGCAGCGCGCGGCCTTGAGCAGCAGCCGCGTGCGCCGGCTCACGACCGCTCCTGCTCACCCGACGCGGAACCCTCGGTCTCCTCGTCCTCGGTCTCCGCGCGCGAGGTCCGCGGTGCGGCCGTGGACCGCGGGTCGTGCCGCCACAGCGGCGGTTCCTCGAGCGGTGAGACCTCCTCGACGTCGGGCCGGCGGGCCAGGAGCCGCCCGAGTTCGGCGCTGATCCGGTCGTGCTCGGCCTCGTGCTCGGGCCCGGAGCCGTCGCCGACGTCGTCCACCTGGAACAACTCGACCTCTCCGGTGTCCGTGTTGAACCGGAACCGCACCCGCACCCGCATCGGTCAGTTCTCCCTTCCGAGGTCGAGCTCGAACTCGATATCGATGCCGTCCTCGGACTCCTCGTGCCGGACCCCGGTCGCGCCGTGCTGCCGGGCGAAGTCGAGCAGCGCCTGCCGGTAGGCGGTGGCCAGCACGCCGTTGACGGCCCGCAGTCCGTCCCGGCCGAGCGTGGCGAGGCGCTGCCGGTTGCGGGTGTCGAGCTCGGCACGTACCCGCTCACGCTCCTCGGCCAGCCGGTCGCGCGCGTCGGCGTGGGCGGCCTGCTGGAGCCGGGACTCCGCCGCCGCGGCGGCGGTCGCGGACTCCTGGTCCGCCTGCATCCGCAGCCGCCCCGCCAGTTCGCGTGCCCGGCGCACCGCGTCCGCCTCGGCCGCCACCTGCGCCTCGCGCTCGGCCACTTCGAGGGTCCGACCGGCGAACCCGTCGGCGTAGTACCGTCCTTCGGCGCTGCCCGTGGCCTCTTCCCGCACCGCACCCCGCAGGGTCTCGGCGGCGTGACCCTCGACGGTCACCGTGTCCTCGAGGCGGGCGGTGACGACGAGTTCGCCGGTGCCGGGGTCGTAGCGGACCCGGCCGTCCGGCAAGGTCAGTACATGGCCGCCGTGTTCCTCGTGCCAGTCCTCGGCCGTGGCGAGCGTGCGCTCGAAGACCAGGCGGGTGGCCCGGCCGAGCGTGCCGCCGAAGGGATGGCGCACCTCCAGCTCGCTGACCACGGAGTCGCTCGCGCCGACGCGGCGTTCCAGGGCGAGTTCCCACGCCTCGACGACTTCCCGGGTGGCCTCGACACGGACCCTGCGCGGATTGCACATCTGGCCGCAGCCCCCCTCATGTCCACAGCGGGGCGTGCCTGAGGCGCGCCCTTCGGTGTGCGTCAGCCCTGGTCCAGCAGTTTCAGAGTCTCGTCAATGATACGCGCGACCTCCCCCTGGGCCTCCTGGTCGCCCGGCACCGCGTGTCTCAACTCCATTCTCAGGGCGTTGAGTTGCCGCAGCACCCGTTCCACCGCGGCGGGCGGTGCGCCGGCGTGGACCTGACGTCCGAGGATCCGGGCCTCGGAGACCAGGCGCCGCGCGGCACGGGCCGGCTCGTCGGGATCCTCGCCCGGCCCGCCGGTACGGCGCCGTACCGCCTCCCGGACCACCGTCGCATGCGACGGGTCGGACCAGAAGTGCTCCAGCGGCCACAGGTCGGCGGGTTCGGCCCGTACCCGCTCGGCCCGCAGCGCGGCGGCCGCCACCAGGCGCAGTCCGCGGACGACCCGGCGGTCCGACAACGTCACGCCCTGTCCGAGGAGTTCGCGGACGAGTTCGGCGTACTCGGGGGTGATCGCGGTGAGATCGGCGTGCGCCAGCTGACGGCCGAGCCGGCCCAGGGCGGCCGGGTCGATCCAGCTGTGCGCCTCACCGTCAGCGGCGCGGCCCGGCGCGGCCCCCTTCGCGAGCAGCTCGTCCAGTCGGTTGCCGGCCACGGGCGGGATCGTCAGCCGCAGCAGGAACCGGTCGGCGAAGGCCAGCAGGGACGGGTCCTGCGGCAGGCTGTTGGCGGCGCCGACGAGGGTGATGAGCGGGACGGACTCGATGTCGTGGCCGTTGTGGAAGACCCGCTCGTTCATCACCGTCAGCAGGGTGTTGAGGATCGGGCTGCCGCTCTGGAAGATCTCGTCGAGGAACGCGATCCGCGCCGTCGGCAGCATGCCCTCGGTACGGAACCGGTACTGGGCGCCGGCCTGGAAGGCAGCGACGTCCATCGGCCCGAACAGCTCGGCCGGCTCGGTGAACCGGGTCAGCAGCCGGACGAAGGGGCGGCCCCCCAGACCCGCGGCGAACCGGCTGACCAGGTCCGTCTTGCCGGTGCCGGGCGGGCCGAGCAGCAGCACGTGCTCATGCGCGATCACCGCGACCTCCAGCAGGTCCAGGGCGAGCCGCCGCCCCACGAAGTGCTGCTCCACGCTGCGCCCGAGCGCCTTGAGCCGCCGCACGGCGGACAGGTCCTCCTCGCTCCACGCGGGGGCGGGGGTGGTGGTCATGGGCCCTCCGGGGGCGCGGTGATGGGGGTGGTGGTCATGGGCGCTCCGGGGGTGTGGCGGTGGTGATCACGGGCCCTCCGGGCGTGTGGGGGTGGTGGTCATGGGCCCTCCGGGGGGAGCGTGGCGGCGGGGGCGGGGCCATGGGCCCGCCGGGAGTGCGGGGGGCGGAGCTGCCCCGGGTGTGGCACCGGGGCCGGGGCATGCGCCCCCGGGTGCGGCGGCGGGGCGGAGGCATCGGCCCTTCGGGAGTGCTGCGGCGCGGTCATCGGCGCTCCGAGATCATTTCCAGGCGTCCCTGCTGGAGCCGGCCCACCAGCCAGCCCAGGCGGCGCGCGTCCGGTTCGATGCCGTGCATGTGCCGGCCGACGAACGCGTCCCGCATCAGCGAGCGCAGCTCGTCGCCGTTGCGGCCCGCGGTGGCGTCGGCCATCAGCTCCAGCACCTCGTCGTCCAGGCAGATGTGGTAGCGCTGGGCGTGGTGGCGCAGGATCGCGCGGCGGGCCGACACGTCGGGCAGCGAGATGGCGATCGAGCGGAAGCGGCTCGGCCGCAGCAGCGCCTTGTCGATGATGTCGATGCGGTTGGTGGTGCCGACCACCAGCATCGGCACCTCGGGCCGGAAGCCGTCCATCTCGGTGAGGATCTGCGCGACCACGCTGTTGCCGGCCCGGGTGCCGCCGTCCGGGCGGCTGCTGCGCTCCATGGTGATCGCGTCGATCTCGTCGAAGACGATCACGGAGGGTGCGCTGCGTCGCGCGGAGGCGAAGATTTCGCGGACCTTGCGCTCGCTCTCGCCGACGTACATGTCGGTGACCTCGGGCCCCGACACCACCTGGATGGTGGCGTTCATGCCGTTGGCGATGGCCTTGGCGAACAGGGTCTTTCCGGTGCCGGGCGGACCGTAGAAGATGATGCCGCGGGGCACCAGTTCGGAGCGCACCTCCTCCATGTCGTCGGGGAGGCTCTGGGCGCCGCTGATGATGGCCAGCGTCCGCGCGATCTCCGCCTTGACCTCCTCGTAGCCGCCGATGTCGTCCAGCGTCACGTTCGGCACCTCGAAGTGCGAGGACTGCTGAGCCTTGAAGGTCAGCAGGGTCGACCGCAGGTCGTGGTGCGTGGCGCGGTCCCGCAGATCGCGGTGCCGCTCGTGGGCGTACCGCATGGCCTGCCGCAGCCGTACGGGGTTCATGCCGGCGACGTGCTTGTAGAACTCGCGCGGATCGAACCCCACGAAGGTCTCGGCCTCCTCCCGGGTGACCAGCGCGACGCCCAGCGGGGTCGCCGCGTGCTCCGGTGCGTCGATCTTCGGCGGCAGTCCGCTGAGAGTCATCCGGGAGCTGAACCGTTCGGCCAGTACCGGCGGGAGTTCCAGGGTCGGGTCGGCGAAGGCGAGGACCAGCTGGTCCGGGAAGGCGTACAGCAGCTCGACCAGCTCGCGGGCCTCGGCGTGGCGGCCGAGGTCGGCGCTGCCGGCCAGCAGGTCCAGATGGGTCAGGACGATGACGTCGCCCTCCTTCAACTCCTCCAGCTGGACGCGGAGTCGGGCCAGCCGGCGCTGGCGGGTGTTCATCGACGCGGCGGACATGTCCGCGACCGGATCGTCGGAGGGGCGGCCACCGCGTCCGCCGCCGGGGCCCCCGCCGCTGCCGCCGTCCTCGGCCGAGTCGTCGTCCAGGCGGATGCCGCGGCATCCGGCGAGCGTGACCATCTCCTCCCACAGGTGGGTCACGACCAGCTTCTCGCTGATGACGAGGACGGGCAGGCCGCTGCGCAGCAGGGAGGCGACCGCCTCGATCTGCGGGTAGTAGGCGAGGCGGACGGCCTCGGCGTCGGTGATCCGCTCCGGGTGGCCGGCGGGTCCAGGGGTGACGGGGGACTCGACACCGGTGGCTGAGGGCTGCTCACCGGCGGCCGGGGGGTGCGCGCCGGCGGTCTCGGGTGCCGGCTCGTCCTTGACGAGCGACCGCACCCCGGGCGGCGCGAACAGGGGTGTGCCCGGGGCGAGTTCGCTCCGCAGCCGGATGTCGGCGCCGAACTCCGACCAGGGCCGCTCCAGCAGTTCCGCGTCGAGCGGGTCGAGCAGCCACACCTCGCAGGAGGCCAGGACCTCCCGCAGGGTCCGGTCGCCCGCGGCACCGAGCAGGTCCATCCGGTCGCCGTGGTCGGCGGTGGCCAGGCGCAGGGGTCGGGTCATCGGTCCACCACCTCGCGCAGTCCCTCGAACTCCCGCGCCCGTCCGTAGACGCGGTGCAGCGACACGCCCATGCGGTACCCCCGGAGCATCCTGCGGTGGCGCAACTCCTCGGGGTGGCGGGCGGCGAGGACGGCCAGGGGTTCCCACCAGTCGAGCATGGCCCGCGCCCACCGGCCGCGGTCGTCGTCCGCGAGCAGCCGCGCCGGGTTGTCGCGCGCCAACTCCCG
Source organism: Streptomyces sp. NPDC034103 (assembly GCF_055575395.1). Classification (NCBI taxonomy): domain Bacteria; kingdom Bacillati; phylum Actinomycetota; class Actinomycetes; order Kitasatosporales; family Streptomycetaceae; genus Streptomyces; species Streptomyces sp. NPDC034103. The sequence goes on from NZ_JBVISS010000012.1 coordinate 90,746, forward strand.
CAGGTCGTCGGTGCGTCGGTGGTAGTGCTCGCCATGGTGCAGCAGCGCCGTCTCGTACACCTCGTACACGACTGTTCTCTCCCCCGGTGTGAAGCGGAACCCGCGCAGCAGCGCCGCCCGGTGGCGGGCGGTCTCCGGTGCGGACGGTGGTGCGGCGAGGGCCGCGACCGCGGTGCGCCGCCCTTCCGCGTTGTCGAGGAACCGGTCGAGCAACTGTCCGCAGCGCTCCCGCAGGTCCGGCGGGGGATGGTCGAAGAGAGCGGTGACGGGGGAGGCGCGCAGCAACTCCGTGCGCAGCCCGGGGTCGACCGGGGTCGCCGACAGGGCTCGCCCGACCAGCCCATGACGGCACATCAGATCCCGTACGGTGCCCGAACCGCTCACCCCGAACAGGACTTGGCGGGCGGTCGCCGGGTCGTCCCTCAGAGCCAGTGCGGCGGCGATCATCAGCGGCTCCAGGCCGGTCGGCCCGCGGTCACCGAGCGGCGGGTCGGACAGGTGCAGCCGGGCGGCGGTGATCCGGGCCAGCCGCTCCAGCAGGGCGACGGGATCGTCCGCGGTGCCGTGCGGCCGGGCCGAGGTGGTCGGGGGCGGTGCCGGTAGGCCGCCGGGCGCCGGCTCAGTGATGGCCCAGTGAAGGATGCGTACTACGGCGTTCGTCAGCGTCGTCATCGAGGTTCCGGATCGGGCAGGGGGCCATCCAGTCGTCGGAGGAGGCGTAGCAGGTGAGGATCCGCCGCCGCGCCGTGATGTTGATGAGGGCGGCCACCTGCCAGGGGCGCCGGAAGGTGTCCCGGTGCAGGTCGACGTCGGTGCGGGAGAGGCCGATGGTGCGCTCGGTCTGGAACAGGTGCGTGTGGTACCAGCCGACGAGCTGCCGGTCGCCGAGGGTCCGGTTCATCGCCCCGAACGAGTCACCGGTGAACGTGAAGTGCGTCAGCGAGGCCCCCGAGTGCTCGGCCGGGAGCACCTCGTCGACGATCACCGCGTGCAGTTTCGGGGCGTCCGTCCGACGGAAGGCCCGCCCTATGAGGAACCCGCCCTCCTCGATCTCGGTCGACAGCTCCATCTCCATCAGCCGCCGTCGCACCCCGGTACCGAGCAGCACGGTCACCGGGGCCTCGGTGTCGGTGAGTTCGACCCCGTACTCCGCCAGGTCCAGCAGCGGGATCTGGGGCTCGGCCGCCGGACGGATGCCGAACGCCAGCCGGGTGGAGCGGGAGACGTCGATGTCGTCCGTGCCGTCCACCACCGGGGGCAGCCGCTGGGCCGACGTCCCGCCCTCGGACGCGTCCTCGGGCGAGGGCAGGCCCGCGATGCGGAACGCCCAGTGGCGCTCCTCGGGGGCGATCTCGCGGGCCAGCCGGGCGAGGATCGGGCCGACGAGACCGTTCACCGAGTAGGGCTTCTGGTGGACCACCCGGCCGTCCATCCGGATGGCGACATGGATGTATCCGAAGTCGGCCCGGAGGTTGGTGAGGTGCAGGTCTCCGTGGTAGGCGTCGGGGCCGGGGTCGTTGCGCAGCATCAGGGTGAAGCGGGGGCGGCCCCCGAACGGTGCCGTCTCCGCCTCGAAGGCCGGCTTGAGCAGCGCGATCAGCGGTTCGGTGTGCACCAACTGCCGTGCCTCGCCGCGGAAGAGCTCGACGTCAAGTGCCATCCGCCACCCCGTCCGTGGGCCGTATGCGCAAGGCGCCCACGCGCGGCGCGCCGTCGTCGGGAGGCGGGGCCGCCACCGGCGGCTTGCCCCCGAGGGCCTCGATCATGGCCGCGCCCTCCTCGGTCAGGGCCCAGTACGCCGCGACGGGGTTGAAGCTGTCCGTGATCTCGTAGTTACGATACCCAGCCATGTCCACGAGCATCTGGCACAGCTGACCGAAGTCGAGGGCGGGCCGCCAGGAGTGGGCCAGCACGCCGAGGCACACCGCTCCTTCGGCCTGGGGGTACTGCGGATCGGGTCCCTTGATGTTCGGGTGGAAGATCGGGCTCAGCCAGAAGACGGCCGGGGCGACCAGCGGGAAGTCCGGGCCCAGCAGGATCAGCGCGTTGTGCTTCTCCTGACGCTCCGGACGCGGCAGGGTGTGCGCGCTGTGCTGGTCCGGCAGCCGCAGGCCGGGTCCCTTGAAGCGGATCTCGTAGTCGGTGGGGAACTCCGGGTCGTCGGTGTCGACGATCTCGAAGTCCGTGTGCTGGTCCGCGTAGCGGTACATCTCCTCGCGGACCCGGATGATCGCCTGCATCCGCAACTGGGCGTTGCCCGCGGTCGCTTCGGGATAGACGTTGAGGGTCTCCCCCTCACGGACCCCGGCGTCGTGCAGGGACTGCGCCGGGTCCAGGCGGTGGAAGCTGCCGTCCGACTGCTGGTGGTCGACGACCGTGCGCGGGCGACGGCCCATCCGGCCCTCGTAGTGGGCCAGTACGGCCGCGGCGATGTCCCGCACCGGCGTGATCGACGGTACGCCCGCCAGGTCGTACGGCTGCTGGTCGGGGCCGTTGACCCGGAGCGCCTCCAGCAGATACGGGCGGTGGTCGTACACCTCCTGGAGTATCTCCAGGTCCGGCGGGGCGCCGGTGGCGACCAAGTCGGCGCGCAGTCCGTCTATCTGGCTGTCCGTCAGCTCTGCGGTCAGGGACATCGCGATCTGTCCCACCTGGGCGTCCTCGCCCTGGCTGACGAAGAACAGCTCGGCGCGCGGGTCGAGGTCGCGCACCTCGTCGATGAAGTCCGCGTGGTGGGTGCTGCACACGAAGACCAGTGTGGGATAGGCCTCCGGGCCCGGCTCCGCGTGAGGCACCGGGCCGGAGCGCGGTGCGTGGACTTCGGCGCGGTGCGGCGCCGGTGGCGCGGTGACCGGCTCCAGCGCCTCGACCGAGGCACTGAACAGGGTGTTGCCCGGGTACTCGTTGTGCACCGCGCGGGCCAGCAGGGCCTCGCCGTCCACGAGCACCCCGGCGTCGATCAGCCGGCGCGCCTCGGACCAGTAGACCCGGGCGGTCGCGTCCACCGACGGCAGCCGGGCCTCGGGGAAGCCGATGGTCCGCAGGATGATCTCGCCCTCCCGGGGGTTGATCACCCGCTCCAGCTCGTTGTACAGCTCGTCCCTCACCGGACCCCCTCCGTCGTCACCCGGCGTCCCCGCGCCGACTCACCTGGCCGCTCACCGGATTCGGGCGCCGGCTCGGCCAAGTCGCCGCGCGGCGCGCCCTCGTCACCGGCCCACCCCGCCAACTCGACATACCGCAGCCCCGATCCGTCCCGCCGGGCCACGGGCAGTACCTCGCGTGGCGCCACCCCCAGTGCGCTCAGCCGCGCCGAGGCAGGCGCGGACCGCAGCCGGGACGTGATGGCGGGCACCGCCGCCCGCCGCCGCACCGGCCTGCTGAATCCTGCCCAGGTGAGGGGCTCTTCGTGCATGCCGACATGGCTCAACAGCCGTTCCACCGTGGCGTCCTGGCCGAGGGGCAGCACCGGGACGTCGTCGGGAAGCCGCTCGTGCAGCGGGCACTCGGGCTCGGGGTGCCCGCGCGGCGCGGTCCCGGACAGGGGGACGGCGAGGCCGGCGGCGTCGATCCGCAGCGGCGCCTCCGGTACGGACAGCCCCAGTAGCAGTCGTACGGCGAAGTTCGCCAGCCAGGCGCCGACCAGCGCGGACACCGGGGCGGAGGCGCCCACCGCGTCGGTCGGACCGGGCGCGGCGCACGACCAGGGGTCGTCCCGTACCGCCCGCTCGGCCGGGTTCAGGCCGCACGCCCAGCAGCGGCCGCCCGGTGGCCACCAGGAGACCTCACCGCCCCACACGTGGGTACCGCCGTCGAGCATTCCCGTCCCGGCGAGCGTGCACCGCCCGGCGAGCGAGATCCGGGCCGCCCGGCTGTCCAGCGCGCTCACCACCAGGGCCGCGTCGCGCAGTTCGGCCAGTCCGGCACCCGAGACATGGGGCGCCTCACGCGCCTCCACCGTCGTGCCGGGGGCGAGGTCGGACAGCGCCTGGGCGAGCACCCGCGCCTTGGGCCGGCCCACGTCCGCGGGACGGAACAGCGGACAGCGGCTGAGGTTGCTGACGGCGACCGTGTCCGGGTCGCACACCACCAGGCGGCCGAGGCCGGCCAGGGCGAGCGTCTGGGCCACCGTGTTGCCCAGGGCGCCCGCCCCCGCCAGCACGACGGTCGCCCCGGCGAGCCGCCGCTGGTCCCAGCCGGGGATCAGGGCATGCCGCTCGAACCGGTCCTCGCCGGAGGGGAGTTGCGCAGAGTCGGCCGGCGGTCGCTGAGCTTGTCGGGGCGCCGGGTGCCGTGCGGTCCCGTCCGCTGGGGGCTCCTCGTCCCCGGCCGCCTGTCGCCCCGCGTCCCCGGTAGCCGCCGCTCGCCCCTCCGCCCCGTTCACCGGCTGTCCCGCAGGGAGTTGAGCATCAGGCAGGGCACTCCCGGATGCTGGGCCCTCCAGTCGTCGTAGCAGACCAGGCCGTGGTCGGGGTCGCGGTGGACGGCGCTGGCGCAGGTCGGGGCGTGCGGTGAGCAGGTGCAGTGGATGACCACCTCGTCGGGGCGGAAGGTGTGGCCGCAGACCCAGCACCGGTGGCGGGTGGGTGCGCCGTCGCCCGGGGTGGGGTGCAGCCGCAGCAAGGGGTGGTCGCGGTACAGCCGTACCGTGCACAGCTCCGGCGGTGGCGGGTTGGCCTCGTCGAGCCCCGCGTGGAACTGCGCGGCCGTCGCGGAGGACTGGTCGAGGGCCTCGGGGTTGAGGCAGTCCAGGAGCCGGCTGCGGTGCTTGAGCACCACCCCGGGATCGCTCTCCGTGCGCTTCTCGGCCCGCTCGATGGAGATCTGCTCGCCGAGGCGGAAGGAGTGGTGGCAGACAGGGCAGGTGGTGCCGGCCGAACCGAGCTTGCGCAGCAACTGCGAGGTGACGACGGTGACCTCCGCGCCCGGCTCGTCGTACCGGTCGGCCAGGGCCTCGGAGTCGCGGCGCCCGCCCGCCTGGCCGAGCAGGAAGGCGTACGCGGCCTCGCTCGGGCCGTCGGCGGTCGCCGCCCCGGTCTCCGCACGTTCCCGTTCCTGGCTGCGGCGGCGCCGCTCGGCCACGTTCACGCCCCGCGGGACGTGCACGCTGATGGTGCGGGGCCGCGGGTCCGTCATACCGTGTCGCCCTCCCGGGTGCGCACCAGGCGCCGCAGGTCCGGCAGTCCGCGCGGGCCCAGACCGGCGGCCGCCCGGCCCCGGTCGAACGCGCCCTGCCAGGACGCGCCGAGGGCGAGCGCCGCGTAGTAGCCCCGGCAGAAGGCCAGCGCGTCCTGGTCGGCGAGCCGTTCGGGGGAGCCGATGACCTCCTGCGCGTGTGCGCCGAGCACTTCTCCGTAGCGGCCGAGATGGCAGGCGTTGAGGACGACGACGGTCACTCCGCCCACGGCCTCGAGGACCGCGGCGAGGGCCTCGGCGGCGACCGGGGCGACCGAGCCGTCGTCCTCCTCCAGCAGCAGATGGCCGCTCGGGGCGCCGTGCCCGCCGAAGTGCAGGACGTCCGGCTTGTGTTCGGTGAGCGCCGGGACCACGTCCTGCCGGCGGGTCGCCGCCGACAGCCGGATGTCGAGGGTGCGTTCGCGGCCGCGCAGGGCCGCCTCGGTGATCGTGCGGTGTTCCTGGCGCAGTTGGAGTCTCGACGCCTCCTTCGGCCCCGCGAGCAGGCACAGCACGGTCAGTTCGGCCGGCGGGGCACCGGGCTCGGAACCCGCCGGGCGCAGCGCCGGGTTGCCCGGATAGTCCCGCGCCGCCTCCGCGAGCAGGTCCTCCAGGGTGAAGCGGAACGCCCCGTGCTCGATCCTCCGGCAGACCTCGAACCAGGTGTTGAGCGGGGACTGCGCGCCCCCGAAGTGCGGCAGCCGCGCCGGGTCGGCGCCGAGGCGGTACAGGAGCTGCTGGGCCTCGACGGGATCGGCGTAGAGCGTGGCGACGGTACGCAGCACCCCGTCGCGGTACAGCTGTCCGGCCGTCAGTGCCGCCACGAGCGCCCCCTTACTCGTCGTTCCTCGACTGTACCGGCCCGACCCGATCTCCGACTGGGCTTCCCCCAACAGGAGTTGATCAACCGTCAGAGCGGTGCGCGCGGCGAGTGCACTCCTTCAGATGCTCTGCCTGAAGCGGGGCCCGACCGGGCAGCGTTCTGTGATAGTTGGTCTTCGGCTCGGTCTACGGGGAGGAGACACGGGGGTGGTGGAGTTCCGGGGGCGACGGCCCGGCTCCGGAGACGGAGAAGAGGTGGTCTTCGCCCTTGAGGCGGAGACGGGGGAACGTGCCCGGTTCGAGCTGCCTCCCTACCGGGTGCGCCGCTACCGCCGGATGCCCGGTCGGCATCCGGTCATGGTGCAGGAGGCGGTGGGCTCCGAGGCCGAGCGGCAGATGCGACGGCACGTCGAACTCTTCGGCAGCGTCCTCGACTTCCACGGCCCGCACGTGCCCCGGCAGCTCGCGCGCGTCCTCGCCCACTCCTGCGCCGACCCGCAGCAACCGCACCGTCTGCTGCTGGACTGCCGCGGCGAACGCCTCGCCGACCTCGACTCCCCGGACCGGCTGCACGGGCCCCGGCTGCGCGCGGTCGTCCAGGACCTCTTCGAGGCCGTCGCCGCCCTGCACAAGGCCCGGCTCGTGCACGGCCGGATCAGCCCCGAGCACCTGTGGTGGGACGAGGCCGAGGGACTCCAGCTCGCCGGTCTGGAGGGCGCGGTGTACGCCACCGAGCCGCTGCCCGACCGGCCCGCGACCCAGTGGGACGCCCCCGGTTTTCGGCCCGGCGTCCTCGCCGCCGCCGACCAGGACGTGCTCAGCGCCGCCCTGGTGGCGTTCTGGATGGCCACCGGCGAGACGCTGCCGCGCGGCGCCTCCGCCGGATACCTGCACAGCCTCGTCGGGCAGGGGCACGAGGACTGGCTCCAGGACCTGATCCGCGCGGCGTTCCCGCTGGGTTCCGCGGTGTCGCCGCCCGCCCGTGAGCTGGCCCGCCGGCTCGCCGAGGGCGCCGCCCCGCGGGGCCTGCTGGAGCGGCCCCTCGCGGAACGCGAGCGGGAGCGCGTCCGGCGCGGCCGCGAGGAGTTCCGCGCGCTGCGCTCCCGGCAGCACGCCGGCGCCGGGAGCCTGCGCGCGAGACGGTCCGTCGCCGTCGTACGACCGGCACGGTGGTGGCTCAGGACCGCGCGGCGCCTGCGCATCCTGCCCGACCGTCCGCTGCACGGCCTCGACGCCGTCGAATGCCCCATGTGCCTGCGGGCGTTGAACTGGCAGACCGCCGAGCGGGTCGTCCTCGACGCGTCCGGCGACATGGTGCCCGAGGCGGACCTGCGCCTGCACTCGGACGCCGAGCGGGACGCCCAGCTCGCCCGCACCTACGTGGTGTGTCCGGGCAACGACGACGTCCCCCGCCACGAACTGCCCGACCGCTACCCGATGTTCGGCACCGAACCGGTGCGCATCGGACTCGTCGGCGCCTCCTCCACCGGCAAGTCCCATCTGCTCGCCGCGATCATCGACCAGGCGCGCAGGACCACCGTCATGCGGCACTACGGACTGCGCGTGGAAGCACTCGACCCGCAGCGCTACCACCACTACCTCAACGAGGTCGTCGCACCCTTCGTCGACCGCCGCGAGGAGCTGCGGGCCACCCCCGACCGGCCCGACCTGCGCTACGCCACCGGCCTCGTCGTCACGGACGAGCACTCCGGCAGATCGCACAGCGTGATCTTCTTCGACGTGGCCGGCGGCCGGCTCGAACGCCCCGGCCGCGAGGCGGACTTCCTCAACCGGCTCAGCGCCCTGCTGTGCGTCGTCGACCCCACCCGTATCCCCGGACTGACCTCGCGGAACGGGACCACCGGACGCGACCCGGCGTTCGAGTACGTACGCCAGCGGCTGCGCCAGCAGGCCGACCCGGCCGTCCCGCTGCTGTCGGTGCCGTGCGCGCTGGTCGTGACCAAGAGCGATCTGCTGCGCTTTCGCGGCTACCGCGAGATCGACGACTGGCTGCACGAGAAGCCGGAGGCCGAGAGCGACTTGAGCACCGTCGAGCAGGAGAGCGAGGACGTGTACGCCTTCCTCGCCGCCCGCGGCGGCGGCGACTGGCTCCAGCTCCCCGGCGAGTGCCAGGGCTCCACCCTGCACCTCGCCTCCGCCACCGGAACCGGCCCCCGCGAGCAGGGCGACCAAACGGCGGCCCGCCGCTTCGACGAGGCGCTCTTCCGTCAACACCGGGTGCTGCGCCCGCTGTTGGCGCTGTTCGCGATGAAGGGCGTCATGACCGGACCGGCGGCGGACGCCCTTCTGCGCGCGGGAGGCCCCCGCACATGAACCCGCCCGCCCCCGGCGGCCCGCGCGCCGACATCACCGTCTACCGCTGGTCCGAGCGCTCCCTGACCGGACGCGGCGACGTCGGCCCCGTCGCCACCTCCCTCGACCGCGAGGCGCTGCTGCGCTGGAACAGCCGTATCGAGAACATGGTGTGGGCCACCCAGGACCACCCCGGCGACACCACCCCCGGCTTCGTCTACCTGCGCCACGGCCCCGAGGCGGCCGTCCTGCGCAAACTCCCGGTCCGCGACCCGCACGGCCGCGCCGGCTCCACCCTCACCCACGTCCTGACCGGCCCCGCCACCGGCATCGACCTCCACCTCGCCCTCGCCGTGTGCCGCAGCGACTGGGACGACTGGCTGCCCCCGCAGATCCGCCAGAGCGCCCTCCTCGACGGCCCCTCGCGCGCGACACCCCCGGAGAAACCGCAGCGCGTCCCGCTGGACCTGCTGCGCCGGCTGCTCCTGGAGGAGAAGCGGCTCCTCGACGCCCTCGACACGGCGGCCGCCGACCTCCCCGACGAGCTTCTCCTCCGGCTCGCCGAGGCACTGATGGAGGAGCCCGGGGCACCCCTGACCGTGCTCGGCGCGCCCGTCGACGGCGAGGTCGTCGTCCACGCCCTGGCGGCACTGCTGGGCCGGGTCGTCGCGAGCCACTGGAGCTTCGCCACCCGCGAGGAGAACGACGGGGCCAAGGAGCTGCCGCAGTTCGTCTTCCTACGACGCGACAGCGCCGGCACCCTCCAGCCGGACCGGCGCCGCATCGACGCCGAGGCCGCCCCGGGACCCGCCGGGCCACTGCGCGACCAGGCCGCCCGGCTGGTCGCCTTCCGGCGGCGCCGCGGCGAGGACGGGCTGGCCCGGCTGGCGCCCGCGCAACCGCTGGGCAGCTCCGCGCAGATCCGCGAGTGGGCCGCGGGGCACCAGGTGGCCCCCGGCCTGATGAGCGACGTCACGAGTCTGCTGGAGGCCGCCCCGGACGGCGATCTGACGCAGAAGGAGGCCGCCTATCTGCGCAGCCCCGCCTCGCTGCCCCGGGTGCAGCTGGAACTGGACCGGATGACCGAGGGCCGGCTGGCCCGTCTCGTGGCCCTGTGGCGCCCGGACACCCTCGAACTGGAGCCCTACCGGCATCTCCGGCCCGAGATCCACACCCGGGCCCTGCACCGCTGCCTCGACAGCGCGGCCGACGGCGTCCCCGACCTGGTGCGCGAGCTGGCCGTGCGGCCGCCCGAGGACCGGGTGGCGCTGCGCGTCCTGCACGAGCGGATGGAGCGTGCCGCACACCGCCGGACCAGCTTCGACGTGCTGCCCCTGCTGCGCACCGCCCGGGAGATCGGCGTCTCCGGGGCCGCGCTGGACCACATGATGAAGGTGATGGTGGAGCGCTTCGCCATGGCCGACCTGCTGAGCGAGATCGACCGCGTCAGCCGCGTCGCACCGGACCAGGCCCGCACCCTCCTGGAGCACTCCACCCGGCGCCGCGACGCCGGACGCGAACGCCGCGACCCCTTCGACATGCTGCGCCGCACCGGGTTCCTCGCGGCGGCCGTGGACCGGATGGCACCCCAGGACCCCTGGCAGGCGGTGCGCCTGTACCGGCTCGTGCTGCTGTGCGCGGTGGGGGAGTCGCCCGGTCAGCGCGAGGTGCTGGAGGTCCTGGACGCCGCGGGCCGCACCCCTTCGCCGTATCTGCTCCAGGCGCTCGCGGACAGCTGCCGCCGCGGCCGGGCGCAGGACACCGTGTTCGCCGCCGTGGTCCAGCAGTACTTCCGCGAGCACCTGCCCGCTCGGCCGGACGACGGACCCGGCCGTGGGCCGGCCCGCCGCGACCCCTGGTCCTGAGGAGAGGTTTTGACCAACAGGAGACCCGCCCGGCGACAGCCCGCACCGCTCGTCGTGAAGCCGGTGCCCCCAGGCCCTCCGTCCAAGCCGGCCGCCCCCGGGCCCTCGCCCACCCTGCGCGCGGCCGCCGACCGGCTGGCGGACCTGGCCGACCAGTGCCCCGAGGACAGCACCGGCCGCACCGTGCTGACCTGGATCGCCGAAGACGCGCGGTCCGGCGGACGCGCCCTGTCCGGCGTCAACCTGCTGCACGCCTACCCGCCCGAGACACTCGTCCCGGACGAACCGCCGCGCGAGCGCGGGCTGATAGCCGTCGTCTCCACTCTGAGGGACGTGGCGGTCTTCCTGCCGATCGTGCTGACCTGGCTCTCCCTGTGGTTCGCCTTCCGGGACTTCGAGGACGCGAAGAAGGGCACCAACTTCCTCACGCTGTGGGCCTCGGGCCTCGGCGGCACCGCCGTCCTGCTCGTCGTCGTCCTCATCGGCGGAGTGGTCCTCGCGACCCTGTGGCTCCAACGCCTTGAATGGGCGGCCGAACGCGACGGCTCCCGCGAACGGCTGCGCGGCCAGATCGCCGGGCAACTGGCCGTCCTCACCATGGAACTCGCCAAGTACGCGGTCCTGGAGGCCCAGGCCGTGCCCGCTGGCCAACTCGTCGGCATCGCACGGGACATCACCCGCAGCACCGCCGAACTCTCCCGCACCCTGTCGGACAGCGCCGACCGGATGGCGAGGATCTTCGAGCCCGGCCCCGAAGGGCGGTTCGTCACCGCGATCGACAAGTGGGTCGAGTCCGCCGCTGAGTTGGGGGCGATGGGTCGCTCCCTGACCGTCCCGCACCAGCTGCTGCGGGACTTCGCCGCGCTGCGCGAGGACCTGCGCGCCGAAGAGGCGGCCACCCGGGAGTCCCTCACCCTTCTCCTCGCCGAGCTGCGCAGGGCCGCCGGCAGCTCCCAGGAGGCCAACCGGGTGCACGCCACCGTGGCCGACGAGGTGTCCGAGACCACCCGCAAGGTCGGCGTGGCCATGCAGCTCCTGAGCGACAACAGCGAGCGGATGTACTCCTACATGGACGCCCTGGAACGGGTGCTCGCCCTCCTCCAGAACGACCGCCCGGGCGGCTTCGCCCCACTGCCGATGTCGAACGCCGACGGCCCCTCGCACGGCGCCCACAACGGCAACGGCCCCCACGGCGTTCAAGGCTGGGGCGCTCAGGGCAGGGGCGCTCACGGCCACGGTCCGGGCGGCGCCGCGGTGGGTGCGCCGCCCCCGTCCGAGTCCTCCCGGCCGGACTCCGCCGACGGCACCCCGCCGCCCCGCCGCCCCGGGGACGACTGGTACGGCGAGGACGGGCAGGGATGAGGCGCCGCCCTTCCGGCGTCGCCCCGCGCCATCTCGCGGGGTGGCTCTTCGCCGACCTGTTCCTGGTGCTGTTCCTCGTCGTCCTCGGCATGACGACGTCCGACGGGCCGGACGAGGCCGCGGGCGCCGGCAAGTTCCCGAGACCGTCGCCGTCGGCATCGGCCAGCTCCCCGTCCCCGTCCCGAACGGCCAAGGGACCCCTGGGACTTGACCCGAAACGGCACACCTTCGCCGTGACCCTGTCCACGGGCGCGACCGGGCGCGCCACCGGCAGGGGAGACCTGAGCGCGGCCGACCGCAAGAAGGTCGTCGCGGCCCTGGACAAGGAGATCCGCGCCAGCGGCGACGGCCGCCGGATCGGCATGGTCATCACCTTCGGCGTCGCGCCCCAGGCACGGCTGGGCGCGGCCACGGACCTCGCCGAGGACGTGAACCGCACACTCAAGTCCGCCCGCCCACAGGCCTTCTGCGGAGGGAACGTGGGCACGCGGCCGTTCTGGTCCGGGGGGTCGGCGGACCGGGTGGAGATCGAGCTGTACTACATCAACGCGTGCGAGGGGCGGGGGTAGGGGAGGGGCAGGGGCAGGGGCAGGGTGCGCGAGGGCTCTGGGCCGAGTTGGACACGGACCCTGCGGCGCGGATGGTGGGATGCCCCCATGAGCCCGATGAGTCCTGCGTCCCGTTCCTGGTCGGAAAGGCGCCGGGCGGTCGGCAGAGCGGCGGCCCGCAGGCTCCTGCTCCTGTGTCAGCCGAGGCGGGGGATTTCGATGGCCGGGCAGTAGTCCATGACCATGTCGAGCCCCGCCGCGCGGGTGCGTTCGTACGCCGCCTCGTCGACGACCCCCAGCTGGAACCAGACCGCCTTGGCGCCCCGGGCCACCGCCTCGTCGGCGACGGCGCCGGCCAGGTCGCTGTTGACGAACACGTCCACGACGTCCACGTCGAAGGGGATGTCCGCGAGGGAGGCGTACCCCTGCTCGCCGTGGACCGTCTCCGCCTTGGGGTGCACGGGCACGATGCGCTTGCCGTACCGCCGCAGCACGTCCGCGACGCCGTAGGCGGCGCGCCGCTGGTTCGAGGACAGGCCCACGATGGCCCAGGTGTCGCCGTGCTCGGTGAGTATCTTGCGGATCGTCGCTGGGTCGCCGTACACGCTCGGTCTCCTCGTGAAGTCCTGTCAGGGGTGGCGTGCGCGACAACAGCGGACGCGGCGTGGGGATTCCCGCACGGGTGCGAGGGGCGGTGACAGGGGCGGGGTTCATCGAGACCGTGCCGAGGCAGCCGAGCGGGCCTGGGTCTTCTGGCCCGCACCGACGCAGGGCGCTGCGTCCGGCAGTACGCGCATCCCTGCCTCCAGGAGGGGTCCGACGCGGGCGAGGATGCCGGCCGGCCAGGCGGCCGCGGCGGCCGGGTGGCCGGGTGGCCGGGTGGCCGGGTGGCCCATGGCCTCCCTGCCCGTCCCGGCGGACACGAGCACGCCGTCGATGCACTGGCCGTCCACGACGGCGTCGAGGCCGGGCGCGTACCCCACCGGCACCTGCGTCCCGCGGACCAGGTCCGCGAAGCCAGCGGTGTCGGCGTTGGCGGCGACCGTGTCGGCGAGGGTGATCCGCCAGGCGCGGATCCGGCCCCGTCGGCCACCCGGCGACCGCAAATCCGCGCGACCTGCCTGCGCACGGCGCCGACCCCGCCTACGCTCACCTCGTGCTGAGCATCATCGACGACCGAACCGGCGACCCCGTCCCCGCCCGACGGGGCCTGACCCGCGTCGAGGCGCATGTGCCGGGGTACGACACCAGCGCCCTGCGCGTCCTGCTCGTCGCCGACGTCCTCGCCCGCGCCCTGGAACTCGGCAGCGCCCCCGTCTGGTCGGTGCTCCGGGCCGAACGCGACGAGGCGGAGCTCCGGGCGGGCGTCGCGGCTCTCGGCATCCGGCCCTTCGAGTCCGGCCGGGGCGCCGGGGCCGGGCCGGGAGAGGGCCGGGTGATCCATGTGGTGGGTGCGGGCGGGGCGACCCCGGACGGCGTACGGGTGGCCGTCGCGCCGGTCGCGCAGGCTGACGGGGGCGACCCGGGCCGCGAGGGTGCGGCGGATGCCGCCGTGCCGGATCCCGCCGTCGGGGCCGACCCCGGCGACCTCCGCCTCGCCCTCCTCTCCCACCGCCACCACCTCCCCGTACGCCTTGACGCCGCCGCCCTGGACGCCGCCCACGCCACCCTCGCCCGCTGGCGCCGGACCGTCGCCGGATGGGCGCGGCAGCCCTCGCGGCCGGTGCCCGAGGAGGTGCGCGACGAGTTGCAGACCGCGTGGGAGGACGACCTGGACGTGCCCGGAGTACTGCGCGTCCTGCGCCGGGTGGAGTCCTCCGACCTGCCCGAGGGCGCCCGTTTCGAGACGTACGCCTACGCCGACCGGTTGCTCGGCCTCGAGCTCACCCGCGACCTGGGAGCCCCCGGGTGATCGCGCGCGCCGGAGCCGGCCCGCTGCGCCGACTGGTGGTGCTGCGGCACGCCAAGTCCGCCTGGCCCGAGGGCGTGCCGGACCACCGGCGGCCGCTCGCCCCGCGCGGCCGCCGGGACGCGCCCGCCGCGGGACGCGCGCTCGCCGAGGGCGACTTCCTGCCCGACCTCGCGCTGTGCTCCACCGCCGTACGCGCCCGCCAGACCTGGGACCTCGCCTCCGCGCAATGGGGCACCCCGCCCCCGGTCCGCCACGACGCGCGCCTCTACGGCGCCGACGTCCCTGAGCTGCTGGAGGTCGTCCACGAGGTCCCCGCCGAGGTCGAGACGCTGCTGCTCATCGGCCACAACCCCGGCCTGGAGGAACTCGTCCTCGACCTCGCGGGCGACGGCCTCGACGACACCCTGGAGCGGGTTCGCGTGAAGTTCCCGACCGCCGCGGTCGCCGTACTGGCCTGGCGCGGTACGGCGTGGGACGCGCTCCTGCCCGGCACGGCGCTGCTGACGGCGGTCACGGTGGCGCGCGGGAAGAAGTGAGCGCCCCGCGGTACCTGTTTTTCTACCCCGACGGCACCGGCACCGGCGCCGGCCCCGACACGGCTGGATGTCCGTGGTCGTGGCGGCACCGACCGGCGTGCTCCACCAGACCCGGGGCGGGGGCCTCGGCTGCGTGCCCTACGAGCAGGAGGGATGTCTGATCCCGCTGCTCGGCCTGCGCCTCGACGAGGAGCTGCGGGTCTACGGCTCGGCGCATCGCGACGACACCTGGCCCACCGCACTGGTGCTGGACGAGTCCCGGCTGCCCGCGGCGGACGAGGCGTGGGTCCCGATACTGACCCCCGTCGGGTCGAGCTTCCTGGCCTGGGAGAACTCCGACCGACCAGCCGGGCGCGGACGCAGGTCGCCGGGCAGGTCGCCGCGCAGGCCCTGGGTCGGCCCGCCGCAGACAGGACCGCGGCGATGGTCACGGCGACGGTCACGGGGACCGCAGCGCCCGCCGCGCGGGGACGCGCCCCGCGCCGAGCTGCCCGCGTGCGACCTTCACCACATCGTCCCCCGCGCCTGCGGGGCCGGGGACCCGGACGGCGCCGCATAGGGTGGCCGGATGCAGGACGAGTACCGCACGGTCGCCCACGCGGGCGTGCACGAGACCGAGGTCAACCGCTCCCGCTTCCTGTGTGCCCTCGCGCCCGCGGCCACGGAGCAGGAGGCGCAGGCCTTTGTCGCGGGCATCCGCAAGGAGCACGCCGACGCCACCCACAACTGCTTCGCCTACGTCATCGGCGCCGACGCGGCGATCCAGAAGGCGAGCGACGACGGCGAACCCGGGGGCACCGCCGGCGTCCCCATGCTCCAGATGCTGCTGCGGCGCGACATGCGGTACGTCGTCGCCGTGGTCACCCGCTACTACGGCGGCGTCAAGCTCGGCGCGGGCGGCCTCATCCGCGCGTACGGCGGAGCGGTCGGCGAGGCCCTGGACGCCCTCGGCACCCTCACCCGCCGCAGGTTCCGCCTCGCCACGGTCACCATCGACCACCAGCGCGCCGGCAAGCTCCAGAACGATCTGCGTGCCACCGGCCGCGAGGTCCGTGACGTCCGCTACGCCGAGAGCGTCACCCTCGAGATCGGCCTGCCGGACGCGGACGTCCCGGCCTTCGAGACCTGGCTCGCGGACGTCACCGCCGGGACGGCCGGGTTCGAACTGGGTGGAGAGGCCTATGGCGATGCCTGAAAGGCCGGTAACCGCCCGTGATGTCAGACCCGGCCGTTAGTCTCGGGGATCATGAGACTGCTGCACACTTCCGACTGGCATCTCGGCCGCGCGTTCCACCGGGTCAACATGCTCGGCGCGCAGGCCGAGTTCATCGGTCATCTCGTCGCGACCGTGCGTGAGCGCGGCGTGGACGCGGTGGTCGTGTCGGGAGACGTGTACGACCGGGCGGTGCCGCCGCTGGCCGCGGTCGAGCTGTTCGACGACGCCCTGCACCGGCTGGCCGACCTCGGTGTGCCGACGGTGATGATCTCCGGGAACCATGACTCCGCCCGACGACTGGGCGTGGGCGCGGGTCTCATCGACCGCGCGGGGATCCATCTGCGGACCGAGCCGGCGGCGTGCGGGACCCCGGTGGTCCTGCGGGACGCCTTCGGCGACGTGGCCCTCTACGGGCTGCCCTACCTCGAACCGGCCCTGGTGAAGGACGAGTTCGGGGTGACGAAGGCCGGCCACGAGAGCGTGCTCGGCGCCGCCATGGACCGCGTCCGGGCCGACCTGGCGACGCGCGCGCCGGGCACCCGTTCCGTCGTCCTCGCGCACGCCTTCGTCACCGGCGGCGAGGCCAGCGACAGCGAGCGGGACATCACGGTCGGCGGCGTGGCCGCGGTACCGGCCGGCGTCTTCGACGGCGTCGACTACGCCGCGCTCGGGCATCTGCACGGCTGCCAGACCCTCACCGAGCGCGTGCGCTACTCCGGTTCCCCGCTGCCGTACTCCTTCTCCGAGGCCGACCACCGCAAGAGCATGTGGCTGATCGACCTGGACGCCGACGGCGCGGTGACCGCGGAGCGCGTCGACTGCCCGGTGCCGCGCGCCCTGGCCCGGATCCGCGGCACCCTGGAGGACCTGCTCGCCGACCCGGAGCTCGCGCGGCACGAGGAGGCGTGGGTGGAGGCCACCCTGACCGACGCCGTCCGCCCCGCCGACCCCATGGCCCGGCTCACCGAGCGCTTCCCGCACACCCTCAGCCTTGCCTTCGACCCCGAGCGGGCCCCCGACGACCCCGACGTCTCCTACGCCCAACGCCTCGCCGGCCGCAGCGACCAGGAGATCGCGGAGGACTTCGTCGCCCATGTGCGGGGCGCGGGGCCCGACGAGAGCGAACAGGACGTCCTGCGGGACGCCTTCGACGCGGTGCGGGCGAACGAGGCCGCACACGAGGTGTCCCGATGACGCCGCGCTCGCCGTGGGCGGGGGGTACGCGACCGTCGGGGGCGCGCTCACCGAGGGCCAGGCGTGGACAGCCGGTGCCGGGCTCGCCGCGGTCGGGATGTGGGCGGCCGGTAGCGGTGGGCTCGCCGCAGGCGGGGTGCCGGCGACCGGCGGCCGTGTGCTCGCCGCGGGCGGGGTATCAGCGATCGTTGGTGCCGGGCTGGTCGAAGGCGGACGGTGGGCGGCCCGTGGCGGCGGGCTCGCCGCGGGCGGGACGTGGGCGGCCGGTAGCGGTGGGCTCGCCGCAGGCGGGGTGCCGGCGACCGGCGGCCCTGTGCTCGCCGCGGGCGGGGTATCAGCGATCGTTGGTGCCGGGCTGGTCGAAGGCGGACGGTGGGCAGCCCGTGGTGGCGGGCTCGCGGAAGACGGGGGAGGGTGTCCGATGAGGCTGCACCGGCTGGACATCACCGCCTTCGGGCCCTTCGGGGCCTCCCAGACCGTCGACTTCGACGAGTTGTCGGCCGCCGGGCTCTTCCTGCTGCACGGGCCCACGGGCGCGGGCAAGACGTCCGTCCTCGACGCCGTCTGCTACGCCCTCTACGGCTCCGTGCCCGGTGCCCGCCAGTCCGGCCAGGGCATGAGCCTGCGCAGCGACCACGCCGCCACCGGCATCCGCACCGAGGTCCGCCTCGAACTGACCGTCGCTGGAAGGCGGTTGGAGATCACCCGGCAACCCCCGTGGGAGCGCCCCAAGAAGCGCGGCTCGGGCAGCACGCTCGACAAGGCGCAGAGCTGGCTGCGCGAGTACGACGTCACCGCCGGCACCTGGAAGGATCTCAGCCGCTCCCACCAGGAGATCGGCGAGGAGATCACCCAGCTGCTCGGCATGAGCCGCGAGCAGTTCTGCCAGGTCGTGCTCCTGCCCCAGGGCGACTTCGCCCGCTTCCTGCGGGCCGACGCCGAGGCGCGCGGCCGCCTGCTGGGTCGTCTCTTCGACACCCACCGCTTCGCCGAGGTCGAAAAGCGCCTCGCCGAACGCCGCCGCGCCACCGAGGCCCAGGTCCGCGAGGGCGACGCCGAGCTGCTCGCCGACGCTCACCGCATGCAGCAGGCGGCCGGTGACGCCATGCGGCTCCCGGACGCGGCCCCCGGTGAGCCCGGTCTCGCCGACGCCGTCATGGCCGCGGCCGCCGTCGCCCGCAGCACCGCGCGCGAACAGCTCACCATCGCCCACAGCCGCCTCACCGCCGCCGAGTCCGCCCAGGCGGGCGCCGAGCGCGACCTGGCCGATGTACGCGAACTGGCCCGGCTCCAGCAGCGGTTCGCCCAGGCGCGGGAGCGGGCCGCGCTGATGGAGGCGCGCTCCGACGGCTACCGGCAGGCGCAGGCCCGCATGGAACGGGCCCGCAAGGCGGAGGCCGTCGCGCCGGCGCTGGAGCTGCGGGAAGCCGCCGACGCCGAGCACGACAGGGCCGCCACCGCACAGGCACGCACGCGTGCCCTGCTGCCGGACACCTACACGGACGCCGGCGCGGCCGGGCTCGCGGCCGCCGCCCGCCGGGCCGCCGAGGAACTGGGCGGCCTGGAGTCGGCGCGACGCGGCGAGCGGCGCCTGGCCGAACTCACCGCGGAGCGCGCCCGCCTGGACCGTCAGGAGCGCGCCGACGAGGACGTCCTCCAGGAAGCCGACGCCTGGCTGGCCGGCTGGGAGACGGTCCGCGCCGGGATGCAGGCCCGCATCGACTCCGCGCAGGAGGCCGCCACCCGCGCCGAACAGCTCGGCGTCCAGCGGGAACCCGCGCAGAAGCGGCTCAACGCGGCACGGATGCGGGACCAGTTGGCCGGCGACACCGACACCGTCGCCGAGCAGGTCCGCCTCACCCGGGAACAGGCCCTCACCGCCAAGGCGCACTGGCTCGACGTCAAGGAGCAGCGCCTGAACGGCATCGCCGCCGAACTCGCCGCCCAGCTGACGGACGGCCGCCCCTGTGCCGTCTGCGGCGCGACCGAACACCCCGCCCCCGCGCGCAAGGACGCCGGTCACGTCGACCGGGAGGCCGAGGAGCAGGCGCTCGCCGCCTACCAGCGCGCCGAGGAGCGGCACAGCGAGCAGGAACGGCGCCAGGGCGTCGTACGGGAGGCGCTGGCCGCCGCCACCGCGGAGGCGGGCGACACCCCCACCGCGCGACTCGCGGAGGCGGCGGAGGAGTTGGAGCGGCTCTGGGCCACGGCCCGGCACGAGGCCTCGGCGCTGCACCCGGCGCACGAGGAGCTGCGGCGGGCCGAGGCCGAGCACGAGCAGCGCACCGCCGACCGGCAGCAGGCGGCGGTGCGGGCCGCCGCCAGGGTCGGGCACCGCGAGCGGCTCGACCAGGAACGGGTTCTGCTGGAGGCGGAGTTGGCCCAGGCGCGGGGAACCGCCGACAGTGTGGCCGCGCGGGTGGGGCAGTTGGAGCGGCAGGTCGCTCGGCTCACCGACGCCGCCGACGCCGCCCGGGCCGCCGAGGACACCGCCCAACGGCTCAAGGACGCCGACGCCCGGCTCGCGGACGCCGCCTTCCGGGCCGGCTTCGACACCCCGCAGGACGCGGCCGATGCCCTCCTCGATGACGCGGCCCATCGCGACCTCCAACGGCGGCTCGACGCCTGGCAGTCGGAGGAGGCGGCCGTGCGCGCCGTCCTCGCCGAGCCCGAGACCGCGGCCGCCGACCGGCAGCCGCCCGCCGACCTCGCGGCGGCCGAGGAAACGGCCACCCGCGCCGCCCGGCGCGTGCGCGACGCGGCCTCCGCGCGCGACGCCGCCGCTCGCCGCTGCCACGACCTCGACCGCCTCTCCGCGCGCGCGACCGTCTCCGTACGGCGACTCGCCCCGCTGCGCGAGGAGTACGACCGGGTGGCCCGCCTCGCCTCGCTCGCCGCGGGCACCTCGGCGGACAACGAACGCAAGATGCGCCTGGAGTCCTACGTCCTGGCGGCCCGGCTGGAACAGGTCGCCGCCGCCGCGACCGTCCGGCTGCTGCGGATGTCCTCCGGCCGCTACACCCTGGTCCACTCCGACGACCGGGCCGGGCGCGGCCGCAGCGGGCTCGGACTGCATGTCGTGGACGCGTGGACCGGCCGGGAGCGGGACACCGCCACGCTGTCCGGCGGCGAGACCTTCTTCGCCTCGCTCGCCCTCGCCCTCGGTCTCGCGGACGTCGTCACCGACGAGGCCGGCGGGGTCCGCCTGGACACCCTCTTCATCGACGAGGGCTTCGGCAGTCTCGACGACCAGACCCTGGACGAGGTCCTCGACGTCCTGGACTCGCTGCGCGAACGCGACCGCAGCGTCGGCATCGTCAGCCATGTCGCCGACCTGCGGCGGCGCATCCACGCCCAGTTGGAGGTGGTGAAGGGCAGAGCGGGCTCGACGCTGCGGCAGCGCGGGACCGGGTGAGTCAGCGGCCCAGCGGGCGGCGGGGGACCGGCGAGGAGTAGACGACGTTGGTGGTCACCGAACCCAGCGTGCCGATCTTGCCCGACACCTCCTCCAGATGTCTCATCGAGCGGGCGGCGACCTTGATCACGAAGCAGTCGTCGCCCGTGACGTGATGGGCCTCCAGAATTTCCGGCGTCGCCTCCACGAGGTCGTGGAACGGCTTGTAGTTGCCGTTCGGGTACCTCAGCCGCACGAACGCCAGGATCGGCAGCCCCAGCCGGTCCGGGTCGACCACCGCCGCGTACCCCTGGATCACCCCGGCCTCCTCCAGCCGCCGCACCCGCTCGGTCACCGCGCTCGGGGACATGGCGACGGCACGGGCCAGCTCGGCGAAGCTGGCCCGGCCCTCCCGCTGGAGGACGTCGAGGATGCGCCAGTCGGTGGCGTCCGGGGAAAACGCGGTCATCCCTGAGGAATAGCAGGGGAATCCCCGGCGCATCAAGCCCATCGCCGGGGAGAGCCCCTTCAGGACGGTGATCATCGACCGTAGATTTCCGGTCGTGGAGTCACGCCACAAGAGCCGCCACCAACGAGAACCGCCCCGGCAACCGACAAGGCAACCGCAACCGCCACGAAAATCGCCCCGGAAAGGTCACAGCATGACCACCACCACCCTCACCACCCACCCCGTCCTGCGCGTCGCCCCCGCGGCTCCGGCCGAGGCCGCCGCCTACTTCCGCGCGAGCCTGACCTTCCACGCCGACGTCTCCGACGTGGCCGCCGCCCTCGCCGCGGGCGGTGACCCGGGCTTCGTCGTCCTCGACTCCCGCTCGACCGAGTCCTGGGACCAGGGCCACATCCCCGGCGCCGTCCACCTGCCGACCGCGCTCATCCCCGAGCAGGCCGAGCGGCTCCTCGACAGGAACGTGCCGGTCGTGACGTACTGCTGGGGCCCCGGCTGCAACGGCGCCACCCGTTCCGCCCTGGCCCTCGCCGAACTCGGCTACCAGGTCAAGGAGATGCTCGGCGGCTTCGAGTACTGGGTGCGCGAGGGCTTCGCGTACGAGACCTGGGAGGGCGAGGAGCGCCGGGACGCCGACGCGCTGACGGCACCGGTGGACGCGGCGAACTGCGGCTGCTGAGAGGGGCGGTACGTCCTGAGGGCCCTCGCTGCTCGACCAGGGGGTCCGGGTGACCGTGGGCGGCCGCCCTGGCTGAATCCGACGTTCCGGTCTTTGGGATGCGCCGACGCGGGCTGTCATGCACGCGGTAGATTCCGCGCCATGGTGCGATACGCGGAGCCGGGCGTGGCGGAGTGGGTCGAATCGGGCGGCGGGCCGCTGATAGCGGTGCCGGAGACGGTCCTGCCGTTCTGGGCCGGCGCCGACGGCGACGAGCTGGCCTCGGACTACGACCGGGCCTGCGAGGTGGACGGGTACGTCGGACTGCTGCCCGTCGGCGACAGCGCGGCTCTGGTGCTCGGCGACGAGCCCGCCTCCACCACCTATCTGCCGGACCACGGCACCTTCGTACGCTGGTCCGCGGGGGAGTCCGAGGAAGAGCTGCTCGCCGAGGTGCCGACGGCGCTCGACACCGCGGTGTGGGGACCCGAGGTGGCCTGGAACGTGCCCGGTCCGGTGCTGCTGTTCGACGCCGCGTGGCCCGGCAACGACTCGCTGCGCACCGATCACGTGTGGATCGCGCTGGACCCCGGCCGCTACGCGGTGCGCGCGGCCCATGTCCGGCCCGGACCGGAGACCTGGCTGGGACTCGTACAACTCAGGCCCCTCGCACAGGGACAACCGCGTGCGTCGCGTGCGTGACCCGACCATCATGGTCGTCCAGGCCCCGACTCCCGCACCCGCCCCCGAAGAGCTCCGCCGCGCCCCCTGCCTGCGCGGGCGGACCGCACTGGTCACCGGTGCCGGCAGACGGGGCGGCATCGGACACGCGGTCGCCCGCCGGCTGGCCGCCTACGGGGCGAGCGTCCATCTGCACCACCATGTGCCGCACGACGCCGCCCAGCCCTGGGGCGCCGACCACCCCGAGGAGCTCGCTCGTGGCCTCCGCGCGCGCGGCGCTTGGGGACCCCGAGGCCAGGGTTCTCGCGGGTCCCGGTGACCTGTCCGCCCCCACCCTCGCCGAGGGGCGATCACGGTGAACACCGTCAACCCGGGCCCCGTGGACACGGACTGCCTGCCCGGTGAGGCGTGCGAGGCGGTGGCCGCGATGTTCCCTGCCGGTCGCTGGGGCATGCCCGACGACCCCGCCCGCCTCATCGCCTGGCTGGCGGACGAGGCGGGCCGGGTCACCGGGCAGGTGATCGATTCGGAGGGCGGGTTCCGGCGCTGATCCCGCTCGGCCGGTTCAGAGCGCGGAGAGCTCGTCCACCAGGTCGTCCAGGCCGAGGGAGCCCTGCGAGAGGGCCGCCATGTGCCAGGCCTTGAGGTCGAAGGCGTCCCCGTGCCGGCGGCGCGCGTTCTCCCGGCCCAGCAACCAGGCCCGCTCGCCCAGCTTGTAGCCGATCGCCTGCCCCGGGATCGTCAGATAGCGGGTCAGCTCACTCTCCACGAAGTCCGCCGGACGGCTGCTGTGCGCCCCGAAGAACTCCTGCGCCAGCTCCGGCGTCCAGCGCTCACCCGGATGGAACGGCGAATCCGCCGGGATCTCCAGTTCCAGATGCATGCCGATGTCCACGATGACCCGCGCCGCCCGCATCATCTGCGCGTCGAGGTAGCCGAGCCGCTGCTCCGCGTCGGTGAGGAAACCGAGCTCGTCCATCAGCCGCTCCGCGTACAGCGCCCAGCCCTCGGCGTTGGCGCTGACGATGCCGACCGTGGCCTGGTAGCGGGAGAGGCTGTCGGCGACGTGCACCCACTGCGCGAGCTGCAGGTGATGGCCCGGAACGCCCTCGTGATACCAGGTCGACACCAGGTCGTACGCCGGGAAACGGGTCTGCCCCATCGTCGGCAGCCAGGTCCGGCCCGGGCGGGAGAAGTCCTCCGACGGGGGCGTGTAGTACGGGGCCGCCGCACCGCCGGGCGGGGCGATGCAGGACTCCACCTTCCGTACCCGCTCGGCGAGTTCGAAGTGTGTGCCGTCGAGTGAGTCCATCGCCTGGGACATCAGCCCCTGCAACCACTCCCGCACCTCGTCGACGCCCTCGATGTGCAGGCCGTGCTCGTCGAGGTGCGCGAGCGCCGCCCAGGGCGTCTCGGCGCCGGGGAGGATCTTCTCGGCCTCCTTCTTCATCTCGCCGAGCAGCCGGTGGTACTCCGACCAGCCGTAGGCGTACGCCTCGTCCAGGTCGAGGTCGGTGCCGTTGAAGTAGCGCGACCAGCGGGCGTAGCGCTCCCGGCCGACCGTGTTCGGCGCGCCCTCGATCGCCGGCGCGTAGACGTCCCGCATCCAGTCCCGCAGCTCGGCGACGGCGGCGGTCGCGGCGCGCGCGGCCTCGTCCAGCTCGGTGCGCAGCGCCTCGGGACCGGCCGCCGCGAAGTCCTCGAACCAGCCACGCCCACCCGTGCCCGCCCACTCGGTGAGCTGTTCGACGAAGGTGGCGGTCGGGCGCGGAGCCGCGTACAGCTTGCGCTCCAGACCCAGCGCGAGGGACTCGCGGTACCCGGCGTACGCGGCCGGCACGGCACGCAGCCGCTCGGCGATCGCGGCCCAGTCCTCGTCCGTCTCCTGCGGCGTCACGGTGAACACCTCACGCACCGAGTGCGCGGCCGTCGCCATGTTGCCGACCGAGCGCAGCCCCTCGTCCGCCTCGTGCACGGCCAGCTCCGCGGTCAGCCGCTCCCGCAGCAGCCGGGCGCAGCGCCGCTCGCTGTCGCTGTCCGCACCGGGCTGCCGCTCGGCCTCGTCGAGCTGGGCGAGGGTGGCCCGCCCCAGCGCCGCGAGCGCCTCCTGACCCGCCGGTGAGGTGTCGGGCAGACGGTTCGAACTCTCCTTCACACCGAGGTAGGTACCGGTGATCGGGTCGAGGGCGATGAGGGCGTCGACATAGGCGTCGGCCACCTCGCGGGGCAGCGGGCTCTTGGTCTGAGACATGCGGACCATCCTCGTACGAGGGCCGCCGCACGTCACGCGGATTGAGCCGAGGGCGTAGGAGGCAGCAAGGGTCCGCAGTCCCACTGCTGGAAGATCAGCCGGGTCTCCACCCGGGCCACCTCGCGATGGGCCGTGAACTCGTCGAGGACCAGCCGCTGCAGGTCCGTCATGTCCGCGACCGCGACATGGACGAGGTAGTCGTCGGGGCCCGTCAGATGGAAGACGGTCCGGGACTCCGCGAGCGCCCGGATCCGCTCCACGAACGGCCCCACCAACTCCCGCCGATGCGGCCTGACCTGCACGGACAACAGCGCCTCCAAGCCGCGTCCCAGCTTCGCCGGATCCAGCCGCAACTGATGCCCGAGGATCACGCCCGCCCGGCGCAGCCGGGTCACCCGGTCCAGACAGGTCGATGCCGCGACGCCCACCTGGGCGGCGAGGTCGCGATAGGTGGTCCGAGCGTCGTTCTGCAGCAGCCGCAGAAGATGAAGGTCCACCGGATCCAGTACGACAGATTCGGCCATCGGTCGAACGTAGCACGGTGTTCGACGCCCAAGACCCGGGCGGTGTTCACCCTTGTCCGCATGGAGACGACGCCTGTGCCCACGAGAGCCCTGGCCACCGAGGCCGTCCACGCCGGCCGCGACGACCTCGCCCGGCAGGGACTGCACGCCCCGCCCATCGACCTGTCGACGACCTACCCCTCGTACGACAGTCGCGGTGAGGCCGCCCGTATCGACGCCTTCGCCACCACCGGCGCCGAGCCGGAGGGCCCGCCGGTCTACGGCCGGCTCGGCAACCCGACCGTCGCCCGTTTCGAGACCGCCCTCGCCCGGCTGGAGAACACCGAGGCGTCGGTGGCCTTCGCCAGCGGGATGGCCGCCCTGAGCGCGGTCCTTCTCGTACGGGCCTCCCTCGGCCTGCGCCATGTCGTGGCCGTCCGCCCCCTGTACGGGTGCAGCGACCACCTGCTGACCGCCGGGCTCCTCGGCTCCGAGGTGACCTGGACCGACCCGGCCGGCATCGAGGAGGCGCTGCGCCCCGACACGGGCCTGGTCATGGTCGAGTCCCCGGCGAACCCCACGCTGGCCGAGGTGGATCTGCGGGCGGTGGCCCACGCCTGCGGTTCCGTGCCGCTGCTCGCCGACAACACCTTCGCGACACCCGTCCTCCAGCGCCCGGCCGAACAGGGTGCCCGGCTGGTGCTGCACAGCGCCACCAAGTACCTCGGCGGGCACGGGGACGTGATGGCGGGCGTGGTGGCCTGTGACGAGGAGTTCGCCGGACGCCTGCGGCAGGTCCGGTTCGCCACCGGCGGCGTCCTGCACCCGCTGGCCGGTTACCTGCTGCTGCGTGGCCTGTCCACCCTGCCGGTGCGCGTCCGCGCCGCCTCCGAGAACGCCGCCGAACTCGTCCGCCGCCTCGCCGCCGACCCCCGGGTCGCCCGCGTCCACTACCCGCGCATCGGCGGCGCCATGATCGCCTTCGAGGTCCACGGCGACCCGCACGAGGTCATCGCCGGCGTCCGCCTGATCACCCCGGCGGTCAGCCTCGGCAGCGTCGACACCCTCATCCAGCACCCGGCGTCGATCAGCCACCGCATCGTGGACGCGGACGACCGGCGTGGGGCCGGGGTGAGCGACCGGCTGCTGCGGATGTCGGTGGGCCTGGAGGACGTCGAGGACCTGTGGGCGGACCTGGACAACGCCCTGGGGACGGCGCGCCCCGGCAGCGGCGCGGGGAACCGCGCGACACCCCACGCCGCACCCGCGCCCGCCGTCAGCCACTAGGCCGAGTCAGCTCCTGCGGCGCTCAGGCGTACCCGCGTGCGCCGCGGCGTCCTGCGCGGCCAGGCGCGCCGTGATGACGAGGGTCCCCTCCTCGATCTGATAGTCGAGGGGGAGGCCCAGCCCCCGCATGGCGGCGACCATCCCCGTGTTGGACGCCTGCGTCACCGCGTACACGCTCTCGCACCGCGCCTCGACCGCCAGTTGCACCAGCCTGCGCAGCAACTCGCTGCCGATACCCCGCCGTTGCCACTCGTCCTCGACGAGCAGCGCCACCTCGGTCTCGTCCCCGTCCCACAGCAGATGGCCGAGCCCCACCAGCCGCCCCGACGTCGTCTGTACGGCGAGCGTCCGCCCGAACCGCGGGCTGAGCAGGTGGTTCAGGTAACGGTCCGCGTCGCCGACCGGCCCGTGGTAGCGCAGCCCGAGCGTCCGTGTACTGCACCGCTCGTGCATCGCCTTCGCCGCGTCCAGGTCGCCGACATCGGCCCGGCGCACGGTGATGTCGTTGCCCTCGGGCAGCGTCAGCACGTCCTGACTGCGCGGCATCCGCGGCCCGAGCACCGCGTCCAGCTCCACCAGCGCTCGCGCCCGGGCGAACTCGGTCGGGGTGAACGGCAGATACGGCCGCTCCACGGTGATCTCGCCGCCCTCCGGGGCCCGCAGACGCATCACGGACTCCTCCAGCGAGCCCTCGGCGGGCACGGCCCGCGCATCCGCACGGGCGGGCGACTGGCGGATGGTGCAGCGGCCCAGCAACTGCCGCAACGCCAGCGGCAGTTCCGCCGCGTCCTGTGCGGTACGGGCCGCCAGTCCGAGCACCCGGGTCGGCGCGTCGACCAGGTCGTGGGCGTCGGCCCGCTCGATCCACGTCCCGGTACCGCCGGCCAGCGAGACGGCCCGCGTGATCTCGGCGGCACCGATGTCGCCGGGAGCCCGCAGCAGGAACTCGTCCACCGTCCCCTCGGCCAGCGGATGCGTCTGGAGGCTCAGGATGTCCACCCGGTGCTGGGCCAGCGCCGTGCACAGCGCGGCCAGCGACCCGGGGGCGTCGCGCACCGTCGTCCGCATCCGCCACAGCGTGCTCGCACCGGCCTCGGCGGACGGCTGCCCGGCCCGCTCCGACGGGAGTGGCCGGGCGCCGGTATCGGTATCGCCGACCGGCGGTGCGTGACCGTGGCGCCGTGCCCACCAGGTGTGGAACGCCGCCGTGACGACGAGCAGGACGGCGGAGATCAGCAGCAGCGCCGGACCGTCGGGGCCGTGACCGACCAGGTTGGCGACGGCGTCCGCCACCGCGACGGCCGTGAACAGCGCCGCGAGCTCGATGACGTCCCGGCGCCAGTGGTGGACCGGACGACCGTGCCTCGCGCGCGTCACATCAGACATTTCTCGACTCATGCAGCCACTGTGAAGGAACGGTGTTGCGTGATCACGAACGCTTTGTGACCGGGCGGTAAAGCCTGGATCCGGGTACTTGTGCCGTTTTGTTCACGGTTGCACGACCTGGGGGTGCAGGCACGCGACGGGCCGCGCACCGGGGGATGACGCCGGGACGCGGCCCGCCATAGAGGGTACGGGAGTTACTGGCCCACGCGACCCGGTTGGAGCACCTGGGTGAACAGCACGGTGCCGTCCGACTCGCGCAGCCGGACCGTCAACTCGCCGCTGTCGCCGTCGATGTCGACCTCGCCGAAGAACTGGTAGCCGCCGGCCGGCGAGACGTTCGCGGTCGTCGGCGCCTTGACGAACACCCGCTCGGGACCGAACGTGCCGTCCAGCGTGTTGGCCGGGAAGGCGCCCGCGTTGAGCGGCCCGGACACGAACTCCCAGAACGGCTCGAAGTCGGTGAACGCCGCCCGGGACGGCTGGTAGTGCTGGGCCGAGGTGTAGTGCACGTCGGCGGTCAGCCACACCGTGCCGGTGATCCGCCGGTGCTTGATGAAGCGCAGCAGTTCGGCGATCTGCAGCTCCCGCCCGAGCGGGGCGCCGGGATCGCCCTGCGCGACCGCCTCGATGTTCGCTCGGCCCTCGGTGGTGTCGGGCACGACGAGGCCGAGCGGCATGTCGGAGGCGATCACCTTCCACACCGCCCGCGAGCGGGACAACTCGCGCTTGAGCCAGTCGAGTTGCTCACGGCCGAGGATGCCCTGCGGGTCCACGGTCTGGTCGTCGGGCGAGTTGGCGTTCCGGTACGTCCGCATGTCCAGCACGAACACGTCCAGCAGCGGGCCCTGCCGCAGCACCCGGTGGACGCGGCCCTCACGTGCCCCGGGCCGCAGCGTGGAGATGGGGAAGTACTCGCTGAACGCACGCCGGGCCCGCGCCGCCAGCACGTCGACGCGCTTCTCGGTGTAGCGGGTGTCGGAGTCCAGGATCGTCTGGCCCGGGTACCAGTTGTTGCGCACCTCGTGGTCGTCCCACTGGATGACCGAGGGGACCTGGGCGTTGAACCGCCGGAGGTTGTCGTCGAGCAGGTTGTAGCGGAAGTTGCCGCGGAACTCGGCCAGCGTCTCGGCGACCTTGGACTTCTCCTCGGTGGTGACGTTCCGCCAGATGCCGCCGTCGGGCAGGGTGACGGTCTCCGGGATCGGGCCGTCGGCGTAGATGTTGTCGCCGCTGCACAGGAAGAAGTCGGGGTCCAGCGCGGCCATCGCGTCGTAGATCCGGTAGCCGCCGAGGTCCGGGTTGATGCCCCAGCCCTGTCCCGCGAGGTCCCCGGACCAGACGAAACGCACCCCGTCGCGACGTCGCGCAGAGGCCGTGCGGAACGTGCCGACGGCCGGCTCACCGGTACGGCGCGGGTCGTCCGGGTCGGCCAGTCGCACCCGGTAGTGGATCTGTTCGCCGGGCGGCAGGCCGTGCAGCCGGGTGGTGCCGGTGAAGTCCGTGTCCGCGCCGAGCAGCGGGCCGTGCCATCTGCGGGCGTTGCGGAACGACTCGGTCGCGGAGGTCTCGACGATCATGCGCGCCGGCCGGTCGGACCGGACCCACACCAGCCCCGAGTCGGCGGTGACGTCGCCCGTCTGCACACCCCACCCCGCCTCGGGGCGCCCCGACAGGGCGAACGCCGGTGCGGAACCGGCCACCGCGGGCAGGGTCAGGGCCGCCGACGCGACGAGGGAACCGCGCAGGACGGTACGGCGGTCGGGGAGTGGACGATGAGACATGGATGCGCCTCCAAGGACGGGATCCGGCCAGTGTGCGATGCCACACCTACTCGTGCGCCGCAGCGCGCACGCGAACCACAGGTGAACAACTGACCGCGGACGCGGGGGATCGGGCGTGCGGAGCGACGGCGTGAAGCGGTACGACGACCCCCGCGAGGCGGGAGCCCCGATCCCGGGCGCCCGGCCGGTCGGAGTAGCTCACCCGCATCCGCCTGCTCTCCGGTGCCCTGTCGTCACCTTCCCGCCTGCCGTGCGACGCCTGCCGTGCGACGCCCATAACGCACACCTGGCCCCCGCGACCACCGCGACGAGCACGCCACCTCGGCCCCCGCCCACCGGCACCCCTCACCGACCTCTCGCCTCCGCCATCAGCCGTACCCCTTCGCGAACGCGCGCGGGGGAGAGGTGGGCGTAGCCGATCACGAGCCGGGTCTCCGCCATGGGGTCGGGACGCGTGTGCGTGCAGTCGGACAGTGGACGTACCGCCACCCCGGCCGCGGCCACGCGCGTGAGGAACGCCTCCTCGGGTCCGTACCGTTCCGGCAGCGTGGCGATGACGTGCAGTCCCGCCGCGATCCCGGACACCCGCGCGCCGGGGAAGTGCTCCTCCAGCGCGGCCACGAGCGCGTCACGCCGCTCACGGTAGGCGCGCTGGCAGCGACGCAGCTGGCGGTCGTAGTCGCCGCGCTCCACGAACCGGGCGAAGAGCGCCTGGTCCAGGGTGGGGTGACCGAGGTCCATGGTCCGCTTGCGCTCGATCACCTGCTCGGCGAGGGACTCCGGCACGAGCAGCCAGCCCAGCCGCAGGCCCGGGGCGAGGGACTTGCTGACGGATCCCGCGTAGGCCACGTGCTCGGGGTCGAGCCCCTGGAGCGCGCCGACCGGCGCACGGTCGTAGCGGAAGTCGCCGTCGTAGTCGTCCTCCATGATCAGGCCGTCCACGGACCGGGCCCAGTCGAGCAGTTCGGCGCGACGGCGCGCGGAGTAGGCGATCCCGGTGGGGTACTGGTGGGCGGGCGTCGTGACCACGGCACGCACGCCCGAGGCCTGCAACGGCCCGACGGCGAGCCCCTCGTCGTCCACCGGCAGGGGTACGGCGCCGACGCCGGCGGCGGCGTACAGGTCGTCGTGCTGGGGGCTGCCGGGGTCCTCGACACCCACCTCGCGCAGCCCGCGCGCGTGGAGCGCGAAGCCGAGCAGGGTCGACGCCTGGGCGACCCCGGACACCACCACGATCCGCTCCGGGTCGGCGACCACGCCCCGGCGGCGGGCGAGGAGTTCGGCCAGGGCGGTGCGCAGCCGGGGCAGGCCGCGCGGATCGGGATAGCCGAGCTCGTGGTGCGGCAACTCCGCCAGCACGCCGCGCTGTGCCGCGGCCCAGGCGGCGCGCGGGAACAGGGAGAGGTCGGGCGTCCCGGGAACGAAGTCCGCGCGGGCGCCGGGGGAGCGCGGCGCGAGATCACGCGCGCGTGGCCGCGCGGAACGGACCGCCCCGCCCACCCAGGTCCCCGCGCCCCGCCCGCTGCGCAGATACCCCTCGGCCGTCAGCTGCTCGTACGCCTCCGTGACCAGTCCGCGCGACACACCGAGGTCCCGGGCCAGGTCCCGGCTGGAGGGCAACCGGGTCCCCGGTACGAGCCGGCCCGACCGTACGGCCTCCCGCAGCGCCGTCTGCAGGGCACGCCCACGCGCGCGTGCGGGCGCGGAGACGGCGGGGAGCAGCACCTCCCAGGCGACGGACCCGGCCCCCTCGCTCACCGTGACGCCGGCCTCCCCGCCGACCAGGGCTCCGGCCCCGCCGCTCACCTCGGCCCCGGCCTGTTCGCCTGCACCCGTACGCGCGTCCCGCTGCCGATTGGTCTCCGATGAGGTCATGGAAGTGGACCTTAATGCGGACCACCGGGCTGCCTAGCGTCGCTCCCATGAACGCCACCACCACCCGCGGGGCCCTTCTCGCCGCACTCGCCTGCGTCCTCGTGGGCGCCTCCTTCACGGCCAACAGCGTCCTCGGCGACTACCCGTACGCGGGCGGTCAGTTCCTGCGCTACGGCCTCGCCTGTCTGCTTCTCCTGCCACTCGCCGGACGGGACGCGACGGCGAAGTTGCGGGCGCTCGCGCCCCGGCGGTGGCTGCGCCTGGCGCTGCTCGCGGCGGTGGGCATGGTCGGCTTCAACATGGCCGTTCTCGCCGCGGAGCGCACGGCCGAACCCGCCGTGCCCGGGGTCTTCGTGGGCTGCGCGCCGGTCGTGGTGGCCGTCCTCGTGCCCCTCCTTGACGGGCGCAGGCCTCAACGAGCCGTCCTGTACGGCGCGTTGCTCGTGGCGGCCGGTGCCTGCACGGTCCAGGGCTGGGGGCGGACGGACGGCGCCGGGCTGGCCTTCTCGGTGTGCGCGCTGGCCGGGGAGGTCGCCTTCGCGGTCCTCGCGGTGCCCGTGCTGCGCCCCCTGGGGCCACGGCTGCTGTCGGCCACGGTGTGCGCCGTCGCCGCGACGGAGTGCCTGGTGGCCGGGCTGCTCGTGGACGGCACGGCGTGGCTGCGACGGCCCGACGGGACCGAGGCCGCCGCGCTGCTGTGGCAGGCGGCGGTCGTCACGGTCGTGGGGTTCGTGTGCTGGTACATAGGCATGCAGCGGATCGGCGCGGAGCGCGCCACGCTGTTCTCCGGCCTCATCCCGGTCGCCGCCGCCTGCACCGCCCCGCTCGTCGGCACCGGCTCCTACGGCGCCGCCCAGGCCGTCGGCAGCGCCCTCGTGGGCGCCGGGGTCGCCCTCGGCGCCTGCGCTCCGCCGAGGTCAGCGGCTGCCGTCGAGGATCACGCGCGCGACGAGCGCCGGGTCGTCGTTCATCGGGCAGTGGCCGCAACCGGGCAGGCGCACGAGACGGGCCCCGGGGATGACCCGCTTGGCACGCACCCCCTGCCGGCGCGGGAGCAGACGGTCCTTGCTGCCCCAGGCCACGGTGACCGGGACTCCGGGCACGTCCTCGACGAACCGCACGGCGCCGCCCGCGCGGAGGGTGTCGGCGAAGCCCGTCGCACGCACCAGGGCCAGCGTCTCGGCGACGACGGCCTCGGGTGAACGGCGGCCCGGGCGGGCGTAGATGGTGCTGGTGAGCGCGGTGCGGCCGGCCGCCGAGCGGGACAGCCGCTCGACCATCGGCAGCGGCATCCGCAGGGCTATCCCGCGCATCGCGAGCAGCACGGTGAAGGCGTAGCGACGCTCGGCCTCCGACCAGAAGCCCGCCGGGGACAGGGCGGTGACGGACCGCACGAGCTTCTCCCGGCCGAGTTCCAGGGCGAGCAGACCGCCGAGCGAGTTGCCCGCGACATGCGGCCGGTCGAGCTCCAGGGCCTCGCAGAAGGCGCCGAACACGGAGGTCGTGGTGGTGAGGTCGTAGCCCAGTCCGTCAGGCAGTCCCGGGGACGCCCCGAAGCCCGGCAGGTCCACGGCGATGACATCGCGTTCGGTGGCGAGGATGTCCACGACCGGGTCCCAGGCCTGTCGGTGGTGGCCGATGCCGTGCAGCAGGAGCAGCGGCTCGCCGCTGCCCACGCGCGCGTAGTCGACGGTCACGGTCCGCGGGCCGTGCGGGGAAGGGACCTCGAACGAGACGGTTTCGGCCATGGGCGTGAACTCCTGGGCTGGGACAGGGGGCGGACGGGAGAGACAGCTTGTCAGCAATTACTACCGACGGGTAGCCCCTTCCGTGTGGCGCGCCCGGCTCGCCTGGACAGGGACGGGCGGGTCGGCTGGGATGGTGTCGTGAGCACCGACACCGTGACCGACGTATTCGAAGAGCACCGTCCCGTCCTGCTGGGCGTCGCCTACCGCATGCTGGGGCGGGTGGCCGACGCGGAGGACGTCGTGCAGGAGGCCTGGCTGCGCTGGTCCGGCGCGGACCGCGACGAGGTGCGCGAACCGCGCGGCTATCTGGTGCGTGTCACGACCCGCCTCGCCATCGACCGACTGCGCCAGGTCAAGGCGCGCAACGAGGCGTACGTCGGGCCCTGGCTGCCGGAGCCGTACGTCACCGACTTCGGGGACACCGTCCCCGACACCGCCGAGCGTGCCGTGCTCGCCGACTCCGTCTCCCTCGCCGTCCTCGTCGTCCTGGAGTCCCTCTCGCCGCTGGAGCGGGCGGTGTTCGTGCTCAGGGAGGCCTTCGGCTACCCGTACGCCGAGATCGCCACCATGCTCGACCGGGGCGAACCGGCGGTGCGTCAGCTCGCCGGGCGGGCCCGCAAACACGTCGACGAGCGGCGACCCCGCTACGACGTCGACCCCGTCCAGCGCCGTGACCTCACCGAACGCTTCCTCGCCGCCGCGGCGGACGGCGACCTCGAGGGGCTCATGACGATGCTGGCCCCGGACGTCCGCCTCGTCGGCGACAGCGGCGGCAAGTCGAGGGCCCCGCTCCGCGTCATCGACACCGCGGACAAGGTCGGGCGCTTCCTCGTCGGCGCCGCGCGCAAGGGCGTCCCGGACCTGTCGTACCGCTTCATGGAACTCAACGGCGGTCCCGCGGTGCTGATGCTGTCCGGGGACAAGCCCGACTCGGTGTTCCAGCTGGACGTCGTCGACGGCCGGATCCAGTCCGTGTACATCGTACGCAACCCCGACAAGCTCCAGACGCTCACCGCCTAGCCGACGCCCGCCGCCAAGCCCCCGTTCCGCGACGGGGGCTTTGCCGTCATGTCACGAGGAGCCGCTCGCGCGAACGCCTCGTGAACGCCGCGCCGCGCCGCACCTGTGAGGTGGGCAAGGGATCGAGGATTGGTCTTGACCAAGGGTGGGGGCCGCCCTATGGTCGCAGAGAAGTGCAACAACCTTTAATAAACAAGGGCGCTAAAACGCCGCCGGACCACGGCGATCGCGGAGGACAGGGTGGGGACCACGCAGCTGGAACCGGTGCCGGAACCGAAGTACTGGCATCTCAAGACCGTGCTCACTGAGGCGCTGGACTCCGAGTTCTCGGTGGGCGAGATCCTGCCGAACGAGCGGGACCTCGCCGCTCGATTCGGTGTCGCCCGGGCCACGCTCCGCCAGGCCCTCGAGCAACTCGAACTGGAAGGCCGGCTCCAGCGTCGCCGCGGTGTCGGCACGACCGTCGCGCCGCCCCGCGTGGGCGTCGCCGTCGGCACCCAGGAGCAGGTCTGGCCGGGCACCGCGACGGACGCCTGGCAGTGCGTCGACAGCGCGGTGCAGGTGCCCTCGGCGGCCGTCGCCGCGGCGCTCGAGACCGGCGCCGACGAGCCCGTGCACGTCGTCCGCCGCTCCCGTATGACGCATGGCCAGCCCGTCGCCGCGGAGCTGCTGTACATCCCGCAGTCGGCGGTGCCCGACCTCTCCGCCATCGACGCCCCGTCCGGTGCCGCACGCGCGCGTGCCGTGCTGCGCGAGCTGCAGCGCCTGGAGCTGGAGGGCCAGGACAGCGCCGTGGAGCTGGGCTCGGCCCGCGCCGACGACGCCAAGGAACTGGACCGGCTGCCCGGCGCCCCCGTCCTCGTCGTGACGACCCGCTTCTTCTCCGAGGGCCGTACCGCCGCGCTGTCCGTCGCCACCTACCGCGCCGACACCTGCCGGCTCACCTTCGGCGACTCCGGCGGCGTGGAGATCCACCAGGACCCGGAACGCCGGGCGTCCTGACCGCCGTACGGCACACGCCGCGCGCCCCGGGGACACCCCGGGGCGCGCGGCGTTCCAGCGGCGGACGCACCCTGACGACCAGCGGCGGCGGCACGGACCTCGGGAACGCCGGGGACCGCCCCGGCGTCGGCCGCCCCCTCAGCGCCGCGCCGTCACCGTGCCCTCCACCGCGAAGAGTTGCTCCTCCACATGGTCCAGGGCCAACCGCAGCGCACCCGTCGCCACGGCGGCCTCGCCGAGCAGCGACAGGGTCACCCGCGGCGGGCGCAGGCAGTAGCGCGCCAACTCCTGCCGCAGCGGCTCCAGTACGTCGTCCAGGCCGGTCGCCCAGCCGCCGATGACGACGAGTTCGGGGTCGAGGGCGAGGGAGAGCGCGGCCACGTCGTGGACGAGCCGGTGGATGAAGCGGTCGACGGCCGCGCGGGCCCGCTGGTCGCCCTCGCGCGCCTGGGCGAAGACCTCGGCGACGGCCTGTTCGTCGAGCGGATGCAACGGCTCGTCGGTGGTCGACAGCAGCTTCTCCGGCGTCACCCCGCGCCCCAGCAGATGCAGCGCGCCGATCTCGCCGGCCGCGCCGCCGTACCCCCGGTGCAGCCGCCCGCCGATCAGTGCCCCGGCACCCGGGCTCAGACCCGCCAGCACGAACACGATGTCGTCGGACTCGGTCGCGGCGCCCTTCCAGTGCTCGGCGACCGCCGCGGCGTTGGCGTCGTTCTCGACCAGGACCGGACACTTGAAGGAGCGGCTCAGGCGCTCTCCCAGGCGCAGCCCCGTCCACTGCGGAAGCGCGGCGCACAGCCGTACGGTGCCGTCCGCCTCGACGATCCCCGGCGAGGCGACTCCCACCGCCCGCAACGACTCCCGCGCGACACCGGCCCGCCGCAGCAGTTCGGCCACCGCGGTGCGCAGCCGTTCCAGCCGCTCGTCGGCGGACGCCGTCTCGGTGACGTCCTTGGCGACGGCACCGAGCACCCGGCCGTCCAGGTCGGACAGGAGCGCGGCGACCCGATGCGGTCCGATGTCCAGGCCCAGCAGATGCCCCGCCTCGGCACGGAACCGGAAGCGCCGAGCGGGCCGACCCTGCCGTCGCGCGACACTCTCGTCGGCCGCCTTCTCGACGACGTACCCCGCCTCGATCAGCCCCTCGACCACGCCCTCCACGGTCGGCCGGGACAAGCCGGTCACCCGGGTGATCTCGGTCAGCGTCGCGCAGTCCGTGGCACGCAGGGCGTGCAGCACCACCGCGGAATTGATCCTTCGCAGCAGCGAGGGATCCCCGCCGGTCAGCCGCCCCAACGTCCGTCCTCCCAGCTCGTGCGCGTGTTGGCCGGATCGTACTCGGCACGGCGGTGCCCGGCGAGTGCGGGGGCCGCAGAGATCGCTTGCTGGTCCCGTCAGCCGGGTGCCACGAATCCCGACTCGTACGCGGCGATCACGGCCTGCGTGCGATCCCGCGCCCCAAGCTTCGCTAGTACGGCGCTGACGTGCGACTTCACCGTCTCCGTCCCGACGATCAGCCGCTCGGCGATCTCCGCGTTCGACAGCCCGCGGGCCATCAGCCGCAGCACCTGCGCCTCCCGTTCGGTGAGCTGGGCCCGCTCCATCACCGCCCGGGCCGCACGATTCCCGCCGGCCTCGCCGTACTCGGCGGCGAGCTGCCGCACGGAGGCCGGGAACAGCAGCGACTCGCCCTCGGCGACCAGCCGCACCGCGTGCACGATCTCCGCCGGCCGGGCCCGCTTCAGCAGGAACCCGTCGGCTCCGGCCCGCAACGCCTCGTAGACGTACTCGTCGTTCTCGAACGTCGTGACCACCAGGATCTTCGGCGGCGCCTCGACCGTCCGCAGCACCGCGCGCGTGGCCTCGATGCCGTCCAGCAGCGGCATGCGGACGTCCATGGCGACCACGTCGGGGCGCAGCTGCCGCACCAGCGGGATCACCGCCGCGCCGTCCGCCGCCTCACCGACGACCTCGATGTCGGGCTGTGCCTCCAACACGGCCCGCAGACCCGCGCGTACCAGGGGTTCGTCGTCGACGAGGAGAACGGTGACCGGCATCCGGCCAGCGTAGATCAGCGCAGTGGCAGCTCCACCCGCACCTGCCAGTCGCCCCGGTCGGGGCCGGTCCGCGCGTGGCCGCCCAGCAGGGCGGCGCGTTCCCGGATGCCGCGCAGTCCGCTGCCCCGGCCAGGGGCGGGTATCTCGGCCGTCAGCGGGTTGCGGACCTCCAGGGCGAGGCCGTCCCGCGTGACCTCGACCCGGACCTGTACGGGCACGGCTCCCGCGTGGCGCAGCACATTGGTCAGCGCCTCCTGCAGCATGCGGTAGCCCTCACGGGAGACCGGGGCGGGCACGGTGTCGACGGGTCCCGTCAGCTCGGCGTCCACCTTCGCGCCGGAGGCCCGCGCGGACTCCAGGAGCCGATCGGAGTCGGCCAGCGTGGGCCGGCCGCTGACCGGTCGCTCGGACTCGCGCAGGATGCCGAGAACCCGTTCCAGGTCCTCCAGGGCCGCCCGCCCGGTCTCCTCGATGGCCCCGAGGGCACGATCGGTGAAGGCGGGATCACCGGCCGCGCGGGCGGCACCCGCCTGGACGACCGCCACGGTCAGGGCGTGACCGATGGAGTCGTGGAGCTCGCGGGCGATGCGCGTGCGCTCCAGGAGCTGCTCGGTGCGTTCCTCCAGGGCGGCGACGCGGTCCGCGGGGGAGGGACCGAGGAGCCGGTGGGCGAGCGCGGTGATGATCCTGCCCGGGACGACCACGGTCACCGCCAGGGCGGCCAGCACCACGGGCGTGAGCAGGGCGTACCACTAGGCGTGGCCGTCGAGCGGGACCAGCAGGCCGTCTCCGACGTCACGGCCGAACGACGACGACACCAGGTCGACGGCCGCCAGCAGGAGTTGGACGCAGAGCGTCGAGGTCGCACAGCCGAGCAGCAGCCGGGCCTCCAGCCACACCACCACCCGCCCCCGGTCGCTCCAGGTGACCGACGGCGCGACGACGATGTCGGTGTCCGCGCTGTCGTGCCGGTGGCCGGTCAGCAACAGCCTGGCCTGGAGCCCCTCCACGGTACGCATCGCGGGCACCAGCCCCGCGGGGGCGAGCACCACGGCGGCCAGCACCCAGGCCCACCACGCCTCCTGGATGAACATCCACAGGCTCGGCCACACGATCGCGATGCACAGATGCAGCAGTCGTGTGTACGTCACCGCCCGTCCGAACGGGCGCAGCAAGCGGGCCATCGCCTCATCCTGCCAGCCGCCACCGACAGCGGACCTCCCTCGCACGGGGGAGACGATCTCCACCCGCGGGGGAGGCCCGGTCACCGTCCCACCGGTCAGGCTGCTGCCATGACCAGCATCGAAGTCCAGAACCTGACCAAGGAGTTCGGCAACGGGCGGGCCGTGGACGACCTCACCTTCACCGTCCTGCCGGGACGCGTCACCGGCTTCCTTGGCCCCAACGGTGCCGGAAAGTCCACCACCATGCGGCTCGTGCTCGGCCTCGACCGGCCGACCTCCGGCACCGCCACCATCGGCGGCCGCGCCTACGCCACGCTCGGCGAACCCCTGCGTCACGTCGGTGCCCTGCTCGACGCGCAGGCCGCGCACGGCTCCCGGACCGGCCGCGACCACCTGCGCACACTGGCCGCGAGCAACCGCATCCCCGACAGCCGGGTCGACGAGGTCCTGGCGGAGACCGGACTCGCGTCCGTGGCCCGGCGCCGGGTGAGGACGTACTCGCTGGGCATGCGGCAGCGGCTGGGCATCGCGGCCGCGCTGCTCGGCGACCCCGAGGTGGTCATGCTCGACGAGCCGTCGAACGGCCTCGACCCGGAAGGCATCATCTGGATCCGCGGGGTGCTGCGCCGGCTGGCGGGGGAGGGGCGCACCGTCCTGGTCTCCAGCCACCTGATGAACGAGACCGCGTCCTTCGCCGACCACCTCGTGGTCCTCGGCAAAGGGCGGCTCCTCGCCGACACCCCGATGCGGGAGTTCATCGACGCGCGCGTGCAGCCGGCCGTACGGGTCCGCACCACCGACCCCACCGCCCTTCGGGCCGCCCTCGCCCACCAAGGCCACGACGCCGTCGCACACGAGGACGGGCACTGGACCGTGCGTCACGCGCGCGTGGACGACATCGGCCGGCTCGCCGCCGAAGCGGGCGTCCCCCTCCTCGAACTGGCCGCCGAGGAGCGCACGTTGGAACAGGCGTACCTCGACCTGACATCCACCGCGGTGGAGTTCACCGCCCAGCCGCAGGAGGCCTGACATGTCGTTCGCACCCGTGCTGCACGCCGAGTGGCTGAAGATCCGGACGCTGCGCTCGCTCCTCGGGGCGCTGCTCGCCCTGTTCGCGGCGACCACCGCGTTCTCCGCGATCGCCGGCGTCTCGGAGACGTCCGATCCGGAGTTCGACGCGCTGTTCACGGCGCTGTCCGGGATCGCGCCCGGTCAGATCGCCGCGATCTCCTTCGGCGCCATGGCCGTGTCCTCGGAGTTCCACGGGGGCGGACTCCGGCTCTCGCTCAGCGCGGTGCCGCGGCGCGGGCGGTGGTTCGCGGCGAAGGTGACCGCGATCGCCGTACCGGCTCTGGCGGTCGGGTGGGTGACCGCGCTCGCCGCCCTCCTGGTGGCGAAGGCGGGCCTGGGCGACGCGGCGAGCGGCCTCACCGCCGGGGAACAGACGCGCGGTGTCGTGGGCGGCGGCGTCTACCTCATGCTGATGGCGCTGTTCGCGGCCGGTCTCGCGGCCCTGCTGCGCAGCGGGGTGGGCGCGCTGTCCCTGTTGATCCCCTTCGTCCTCGTCGTCTCGTTCGTGATCGGGGACGCGGCGGGCGGCGCCACGGACTTCCTGCCGGACCGGGCCGGTCAGGTCGTCCTGCACGCGTCGTACGACGGTGCGTTGGGGCCGTGGACCGGACTGGGGGTGACCGCGCTGTGGACGGCGGCGGCGCTTCTGGCGGGGGCGTGGAGCGTGCGGCGCCGGGGCGCCTGACGGCACGTCGGTTGTCAGTGGGGCGGGGTTTACTGGATCGCATGGACATCGCACGGTGCCTCGCCACGATCGATCTGCTGTGCGCCCGGGACTTCCCCGAGGCGCCCGGCAGGACCGACTTCGGCACGGCGGGACCCGGTTACCACATAGCCGAGTTGGCGACGAGCGGTGACTTCGACGAGGACGACGGCATGGAGCGGGAGGAGACCGAGGCGCAGTACGAGGCGGACCGGGACGGCCTGGCCGAGCGGCTGACCGCGCGGTGGGGCGTGGCGGATCCCGTCAGCCTCTACAGCGTCCTCGAGCGGTCCACGCTGGGCGAGGCGATCGCGGAGCCGTGGGCGTCGCTCAGCGCGCACGTGCCCGACGTCCAGCTGTGGAAGTCGCCGGACACGGGACGCTGGATAGGACTAGGCGTCTCCCAGTGGGACAGGGAACTGCCGTTCCAGCTCCTGGCCGTCGTCACCGACGTCGCCCCCGAGTGAGCGTCGCTGAACACCGCCAGGGCTGTCGGCCTAGGCCTCCGCCGCGAGCCGTAGCCTGGCGAACTCCTCGGCCATGGTCGCCGCGGTCCAATGGGCGTTGAGCCCGCTGGGGTTGGGCAGCACCCAGACCCGCGTGTCCCCGATCAGCCGCTCCTGCGGCCCGACCCGGGCCTTCTTGTCCTCGAACGCCGCGCGGTACGCGGTCACTCCGACCACGGCCAGCCAACGGGGCCGCAACCGGGCCACCTTGAGCGCCAGTTGCCGTCCGCCCTCGCGGTACTCCTCCGCGCTCAACTCGTCCGCCCGCGCGGTCGCCCGCGCCACGACGTTGGTGATGCCGAGCCCGTAGGACAGCAGCTCCTCCTGCTCGGACGGCTTCATCAGACGGGGCGTGAACCCGGACAGGTGCAGCACCGGCCAGAAGCGGTTGCCGGGACGGGCGAAGTGATGGCCCGTCGCGGCGGTCATCAGGCCGGGGTTGATGCCGCAGAACAGCACACGCAGGCCGTCCGCGACCACGTCCGGGACGAGCCGGTCGCGGGCGGCCTCCAGTTCCGCCTGGGTGAAGCGCGTCATCGCGTCGAAGGCGTCACAGGATCGCCCCGGGCGTGTAGCCCGCGGCCTGGGGGTGCTGCTTCACGATCTCCTCGATCCGGCCGACGACCACACCGACCTGGTCGGCGGCGGCACCCGTGAAGGACAGCTTGTCGGCCATCAGCGCGTCCAGCTGCGCCCGGTCGAGCGGGATGCGCTCGTCCGCGGCCAGCTTGTCGAGCAGCTCGTTGCGCTCCGCCCCCTGCTCGCGCATCGCCAGCGCGGAGGCGACGGCGTTCTCCTTGATCGCCTCGTGCGCGAGCTCACGGCCGACGCCGGCCCGCACCGCGCCCATCAGCACCTTGGTGGTGGCGAGGAACGGCAGGTAGCGGTCCAGCTCTCGCGCCACCACGGCCGGGAACGCACCGAACTCGTCGAGCACCGTCAGGAACGTCTCCAGCAGGCCGTCCAGGGCGAAGAACGCGTCCGGCAGCGCGACCCGGCGCACCACCGAGCAGGACACGTCGCCCTCGTTCCACTGGTCGCCCGCCAGCTCACCGGTCATCGAGGCGTAGCCGCGCAGGATGACCATGAGGCCGTTGACCCGCTCGCAGGACCGCGTGTTCATCTTGTGCGGCATCGCCGAGGAGCCGACCTGACCGGGCTTGAAGCCCTCGGTCACCAGCTCGTGCCCGGCCATCAGCCGGATCGTCTTCGCCAGCGAGGACGGCGCCGCCGCGAGCTGCACCAGCGCGGTGACGACCTCGTAGTCCAGGGAGCGCGGGTAGACCTGGCCCACCGAGGTGAACGCCTGCGAGAAGCCGAGGTGACCGGCGATCCGCTGCTCCAGGTCCGCCAGCTTCGAGGCGTCCCCGCCGAGCAGGTCCAGCATGTCCTGCGCGGTGCCGACCGGGCCCTTGATGCCGCGCAGCGGGTAACGGCCCAGCAGCTCCTCCACGCGGCCGTGGGCCACGAGCAGCTCGTCGGCGGCGGTCGCGAAACGCTTGCCGAGGGTCGTGGCCTGCGCGGCCACGTTGTGCGAGCGGCCGGCCATGACCAGCTCGCCGTACTCACCGGCCAGCTTGCCCAGGCGCGCCAGCACGGCCACCGTACGGTCACGCATCAGCTCCAGCGAGAGCCGGATCTGAAGCTGCTCGACGTTCTCGGTGAGGTCGCGCGAGGTCATGCCCTTGTGGACCTGCTCGTGCCCGGCGAGGTCGTTGAACTCCTCGATGCGGGCCTTCACGTCGTGCCGCGTGACCTTCTCGCGCTCGGCGATGGAGGCCAGGTCGACGGTGTCGAGGACGCGCTCGTAGTCGGCGATCGCCTCGTCCGGCACCTCGATCCCGAGGTCCTTCTGGGCCCGCAGCACGGCGAGCCAGAGCTGCCGCTCCAGCTTCACCTTCTGCTCGGGCGACCAGAGCGTGGCGAGCTCGGCGGAGGCGTAGCGTCCGGCGAGGACGTTCGGGATGCGGGGCTTGGCGGGAGCGGAAGTCACGTAGACGGATTCTACTGGCGGTTCGTGCAGGCCGGCGCCATGGGTGGCTTCGGCGGAACCTACGAGACGTGCGTCACGCCAGGTCAGACGGGGCGATGCCTCGCACGTGAGACCGCCGGTGCCTCGCAAGTGACACCGCCGGCCCCCTCGAAGGTGAGGCGGCCGACCCCCGTAGGTCAGGTCAGGCGCTCGGGTCCTCGTACGGCAGCAGGTCCGGCCGCTTCGGCGGCAGTCCGTCGCCGGAGGACCGGCCGGTGAGGCGCCGCGCGATCCACGGCAGCAGGTGCTGTCTGGCGAACCGCGCGTCCGCGATCCGACGCGCGGCCCACCCCGGCGGCACCGTGGCCGGCATCGGCATGTGCCAGTCCCTGTCCTCGGGGTCGTACCCCAGCCTCTGCCAGACCGCCTCGGCGACCCGGCGGTGCCCCTCGGCCGTCAGGTGCAGCCGGTCCACGTCCCACAGGCGCGGGTCACCGAGGGACGGCGCCCCGTACAGGTCGACGACGATCGCGCCGTGCTTCTCGGCCAGCTCGTCGACGCAGGCGAACAGCTCCTCCATGCGCGGGCGGAAACGCTCCAGGACCGGCCCCTGACGGCCCGGGCTGCGCATCAGCACCAACTCCTCGCACGCCGGGGCGAGCCGCTCCACGGCCTCGGTCAGCAGCGCGCGCACCCGGTTCATGTCGCACTTGGGGCGGAGGGTGTCGTTGAGCCCGCCCACCAGCGTGATCACGTCGGGCCGCATGGCCACGGCCACGTCGACCTGCTCCTCGACGATCTGCTGGATGAGCTTGCCGCGCACCGCGAGGTTCGCGTACCGGAAGCCGGGCGTCACGGCGGCCATCCGGCCGGCCAGGAGATCGGCCCAGCCCCGGTAGGAGCCGTTAGGGAGCAGGTCGGACATGCCCTCGGTGAAGGAGTCTCCGAGGGCGACGAGGCTGGTGTGTGCGGGGTTCTTCTGCATGGCGGAGAAAATGCTAACCCGTTCACATACCCGACGGTCGGTCGGCCTCCAGGGGCTCCGGCCACCCGTACCGGACCCGCGCCGCACACCGGACCCGGAACCCCCGACTCCCGGCGCGTCCCGGCCTTCCGGTCGGTCCCGCCGCCTCACACCCTGCCGGTCACGCCCCGACGCTCCCGCCCCGTCACGTCCGCTGCCCGAACAGCTCCCGCAGCACGTCCTCCATCGTCACCAGCCCCGAGAGGCGCCCGTCGTCACCGAGCACCGCCGCGAGATGTGTCCGGCTGCCCCGCATGGCCGTGAGCACGTCGTCCAGCGGCGTGTTCTCCCGTACGCGCGCGATGGGCCGCATGTCCCGCACCTGGAACGGCAGATCGCGCGGGGAGGCGTCCAGGGCGTCCTTGACGTGCAGATAGCCGAGGATGCGCCGCCCGTCGTCCACCACCGGGAAACGGGAGAACCCGGACTCGGCCGACAGCCGCTCCAGTCGCTCCGGCGTGACGCCCACGCGCGCGTAGAGGACGCCCTCCAGGGGGAGCACCACGTCCCGCACCGGACGCCGGCCCAGCTCCAGGGCGTCGTGCAGCCGCTCCCGGGTCCGGTCGTCGATCAGGCCCGCCTCGTCGGAGTCCTTCACCAGCCGGGCCAGTTCGGCGTCCGAGAAGGTCGCCGTGACCTCGTTCTTGGTCTCGATCCGCATCAGCTTCAGCAGGGCGTTGGCGAAG
Organism: Streptomyces sp. NPDC034103; assembly: GCF_055575395.1. NCBI lineage: Bacteria > Bacillati > Actinomycetota > Actinomycetes > Kitasatosporales > Streptomycetaceae > Streptomyces > Streptomyces sp. NPDC034103. The sequence continues at coordinate 134,944 of NZ_JBVISS010000012.1, forward strand.
GCGTTGATGGCGAAGATCACCGGGCGCAGGCCGCGAGAGAGCGCGACGAGCGGCGGGCCGAGCGTCAGCGCGCTGCGCACCGGCTCCGCGAGCGCGATGTTCTTCGGGACCATCTCGCCGAGCAGCATGTGCAGATACGTCGCCAGGGTCAGCGCGATCACGAACGACACCGCGTGACCGGCCCCCTCGGGCACGCCCAGCGCGTGGAACACCGGCTCCAGCAGATGCGCGATCGCCGGCTCGGCGACCACGCCGAGGACCAGCGTGCACAGGGTGATGCCGAGCTGCGCCGCGGCCATCAGCGCGGAGACGTGCTCCAGACCCCACAGCACGCTCTTGGCGCGCCGGTCGCCCTCCTCGGCGTACGGCTCGATCTGCGAGCGCCGCACGGAGATCAGCGCGAACTCGGCGCCCACGAAGAAGGCGTTGACGACGAGGGTCGCCAGGCCGATCAGCAACTGGATCGCGGTCACTTACCGGCCTCCCCTTCGAGTGTTTCGGACGGGTCTTGGAGCGGGGCGCGCAGCAGCACGCGCGCGGCCCTGCGGCCGGTCGCGTCGACCACGTCCAGCCGCCAGCCGGCGACCTCCACGGTGTCGCCCACGGCCGGGATGCGGCCCAGCTCGGTCGCCATGAGGCCCGCCAGCGTCTCGTACGGCCCCTCGGGAGCCCGGAGCGCCACCCGCGCGAGCTGGTCGATCCGCGCGGAACCGTCGGCGGAGTACAGCACGCGGCCCTCGTCGTCGGTCCCCGCCGGGGCGAGGTCGGGGGTCTCGTGCGGGTCGTGCTCGTCGCGGACCTCGCCGACGACCTCCTCGACGATGTCCTCCAGGGTGGCCACCCCGGCCGTACCGCCGTACTCGTCGATCACCACGGCCATCGTGCGCTTGCCGGAGAGCCGGTCGAGCAGCCGGTCCACGGTCAGCGACTCGGGGACGAGCAGCGGCTCACGCATCAGCTCGGACACGGGCACGCGCGCGCGGCGCTCGGCCGGGATCGCGAGGACGTCCTTGATGTGCGCGGTGCCCACGACCGAGTCGAGGCTGCCGCGGTACACGGGGAACCGGGACAGGCCGGTCGCGCGCGTGGCGTTCGCGACGTCCTCGCAGGTCGCCTGAGCCTCCAGGGCGATGACCTGGACGCGCGGGGTCATCACGTTCTCCGCGGTCAGGTCGGCGAGGTTCAGGGTTCGTACGAACAGTTCGGCGGTGTCGGCCTCCAGGGCGCCCTCCTTCGCGGAGTGCCGGGCCAGCGCCGCGAGCTCCTGCGGTCCGCGCGCGGCGGCCAGCTCCTCGGTGGGCTCGACGCCGAAGAGGCGCACGATGCGGTTCGCCGTGTTGTTCAGGTGCGTGATGAAGGGCCGGAACGCCGCGCTGAACCAGCGCTGCGCGTTGCCCACCCGTTTGGCCACGGCCAGCGGGGAGGAGATCGCCCAGTTCTTCGGCACCAGCTCGCCGACGACCATCAGGACGACGGTCGACAGGGCCGTACCGATCACCAGCGCGATCGACGAGGCAGCCGAACGGGAGGCGCCCAGTGCCTCCAGGGGCCCGGCGATCAGCTTGGCGATCGACGGCTCGGCGAGCATGCCGACCACCAGGTTGGTGACGGTGATGCCGAGCTGTGCCCCGGACAGCTGGAAGGTCAGGTTGCGCACGGCCTTCAGGGCGCCCGAGGCGCCCCGCTCGCCGCGCTCCGCGGCCCTCTCCAGGGCGCCCCGCTCGACCGTGGTCAGCGAGAACTCCGCGGCGACGAAGGCGCCGCAGGCGAGCGAGAGCAGGATCGCCACGAGCAGGAGGAGCACTTCGGTCATCGGGTCACCTCCGTCCCATGATCGGACAGGGCGGGGAGGATCGCGCGATCTCGCGTACTACCGGGAGGCTCGCCCATGGGCGGACTCTCACACCTTTCCTTGGAGGACCGAACGGACCCCAATGGTAAAGGACGGGCAAAGGGGTCAGTCGGCGAGGGGTTTCACCCAACGCCGCCACTGCTCCTCGGGCGCGTACCCGGCGGCGCGCCAGGCATGCTGCCCGGTCTCGTTGCGCACCAGCACCATGGCGTCCGCCCGCCGTCCGCCAAGCCGTGCGAACCGCTCCTCGGCGGCCGCGAGCAGCACGGAGCCGATGCCCTGACGGCGATGCTCCGGGTGCACGGCCAGCCGGTACAGATGGCAGCGCCAGCCGTCGAAGCCGGCGATCACCGTGCCCACCAGCTCCCCGTGCCGCTCGGCCAGGATCAGCGCCTCGGGATCGCGCGCCACGAGCCGCTCGACGCCCTCCCGGTCGTCACTGATGCTCGTGCCCTCGGCGGCGATCTTCCAGAAGGCCAGGACGGCGTCGAGGTCCGCGGGCGCGGCGGCGCGAAGGTGCGGTTCAGTCATACGGCGATCCCATCACGCGCGCCCGCCCGGGCACGGAGAATTCCGGCATCCGGACGGCCACCCGGCTCAGCGACCACCGGCGCGAACGCCTCCAGGTACGGCCCCAGGACGGACAGCTGGAGCCGTACCCCTCCCGGCCCGCCACTCCTCGGCGGCTCCTCACTCGTGCGCGATCGCCGCCAGCACGTTCATGCGCGACGCGCGCAGCGCCGGCAGCAGTGCCGCGACGACGCCCACCACCGCCGAGCCGACCACGACGGCGACGATCGTGCCCCAGGGGACGGCCAGGGCCGACATGCCCTGCAACGCCAGTACCTGCTGGACGCACACCCCCCACACCAGGCCCAGCGCCAGCCCGAGGACCGCGCCGAACACCGCGATCACCACCGACTCCAGGCGGATCATGCGGCGCAACTGCCGCCGGGCGAGCCCGATCGCGCGCAGCAGCCCGATCTCCCGGGTGCGCTCCACCACCGACAGAGCCAGGGTGTTGACCACACCGAGCACCGCGATGACGATCGCGAGGCCGAGCAGCGCGTACACGAGATAGAGCAGGACCGCGATCTGGTCGTGCACCAGGTCCTTGTAGTCCGCGATGTCACGCACCTGGACCTGCGGATACGGGTCGAGGGTCTGCTCCAGCTCCGCGCGCAGGGTGTCCGGGCCGGTCCCGGAGGCGGCGTTCACGTACAGCCCGGAGTCCTGTCCGCCCGGCGCGTACCGGCGCAGGGTGTCCAGGCCGAAGTAGATGCCGCCTCGCGTCCCGAAGCCCTCCGCGGACTCCTGGTCGGTGAGGGCGCCCACGGTCAGCTCGGCCGTCTGCCGGGTCTGGAACCGCACGGGGATCGTGGAGCCGATCCGTACGTCGTGCTCGCGCGCGAAGTCCGCGTCCATGGCGAGGTGCCCGGAGGCCAGCGCGGCGGCCGTGTCGCCCTGCGCGTAGGTGATGTCGGCGACCTCGTCGAGCTGCGGGTCGTAGGCCGCCGCGGTCGTCGTGACGCGCTCTCCGTCCGGCAGTCGCACGGCGATCGGAGCGAACTGGGAGCCGACCACCAGCCCGACGCCCTTCGTGGCCCGGACCTTGTCCGAGACCTCCTTGGGGAAGGGCACGAAGTTGCTGTTCTGGATGACGAAGTCGGCACCCAGGGTGTCGTCGATCTGCTGGTCGAAGGACTTGGTCATGGAGGCGCTGGCCACGGACATGCCGCCGACCAGGGCGAGCCCCACCATGAGCGCGGCAGCGGTGGCGCCGGTACGGCGTGGATTGCGCAGGGCGTTGCGCTGGCTCATCCGGCCGATCGAGCCGAACAGCGCGGGGAACGCCCCGCCGAGGACCCGGATCACCGGACGGACCAGCAGGGGACCGGCGATGACGGTGGCGACGAGGGTCAGGACGACGCCGAGGCCCAGCAGGGAGGCCGCGGTGGAGGTGTCGGAGGACAGGACGCAGCCCAGCAGCGCCGCCGCGCCGGCCGCGCCGATCACACCGCCCACCCAGGCCCGCGTCCTCAGCGGCCGTCCCACGCCGGCGATCTCGGCGTCCGCCAGCGCGGCCATGGGCGAGACCCCGGCGGCCCGCCGGGCCGGCAGATACGCCGCGACGAAGGTGACGCCCACGCCGACGACGTAGGCGGCGACCGGTGTGCCCCAGCCGATCACCATCTCGCTGGACCTGATGTTCATGCCGAGCGTGTTCATCAGCGCGATGAGTCCGGCGGCGAGTCCGATCCCGGTCGCGAGACCCAGTGTCGAGCCGACCACGCCCAGCAGCATTGCCTCGGTCAGCACCGAACGGCGCACCTGGCGCCGGTCCGCGCCCAGGGCGCGCAACAGGCCCAGTTCACGGGTGCGTTGGGCGATGAGCATGGAGAAGGTGTTGACGATGAGGAAGACGCCGACGAGGACGGCGATGCCCGCGAAACCGAGCATGACGTACTTGATGACGTCGAGGAATCCGCCCAGCGACTCGACGTCGGACTTGGCCTGTTCGTCGGCGGTGCGGATCTCGTACGAGCCGGTGCCGATCGCCGCGGCGATCCGCTGCTTCACCTGCGCGTCGCTGACGCCGTCCTCGGCGTCCACGGAGATGGCGGTGGCCGCGTCCGGGTCCCCGAGCAGTTTGGCCTGCGCGGTCGCGGTGTCGAGGAAGAGCAGGGTCGCCCCGGGGTTGGTGGTGGTGAAGGTGGCGATCCCGACGACCTCGACCTGGAAAGTTCCCTGCGGGCCGATCACGCGGAGCGTGTCCCCGATGCGCACGTCCTTGCGGTCGGCCGACTCCGAGTCGAGCAGCGCCTCGGTCGGGCCGTGCGGGGCATGGCCGGAGGTGAGTTCGACGGGGCTGCGCGGGCCGGGGCTCCAGTCGGTGCCGATGGTGGGGGCGCCGGTGGTCGAACCCACCGAGTCGTTCTTGTCGTCGGCGACGGTGATGTTCGCGACCTCGGCGTCCACGCGCGCGTCGGCGACCCCGTCGACCCGGGCCACCCGCTGCGCGAGCGAGGCGGGCACCGTGGGCGTCACGCCGGAGGGGATCGCCTCGTCCAGCTCCTCGCGCGGGCTGACCGTGACGTCCGGCGCGGTGGTGGCGAAGAGCCGGTCGAAGGTGCGGCTGAGCGTGTCCGAGAAGATCAGGCTGCCCGCGACGAACGCCACCGACAGGACGACGGCCAGCGCGGACAGCAACAGCCGTCCCTTGTGGGCGAGAAAGCTGCGGAGCGTCGCCTTGAGCACGGCCTCAGTCCTTGTCGAGAGAGGGGGCGTCCGCGGCCGCGGTGCCCGGTGGCGGGCTCTCCTCCTGCTTCCCGCGGATCACGTCGAAGCGCTTCATGCGCTCCAGCACCGCTTCGGCGGTGGGTCGTTCCATCTCGTCCACGATCCGTCCGTCGCCGAGGAAGAGCACGAGGTCGGAGTGGGCGGCGGCGCCCGGGTCGTGGGTGACCATGACCACGGTCTGGCCGAGCTGGTCGACGGCTTCGCGCAGGAAGCCGAGGACCTCCAGGCCGGCCCGCGAGTCCAGGTTTCCGGTCGGCTCGTCCGCGAAGATCAGCTCGGGTCGCGAGGCCAGCGCCCGCGCGCACGCCACGCGCTGCTGCTGGCCGCCGGAGAGCTGGGCGGGCCGGTGTTTGAGGCGGTCGCGCAGCCCGAGCGTGTCGATGACCTGGTCCAGCCATTTCTCGTCGGGCTTGTTGCCCGCGATGTCCATGGGCAGGGTGATGTTCTCGGCCGCGTTCAGGGTGGGGATCAGGTTGAACGACTGGAACATGAACCCGATCCGGTCCCGGCGCAGCCGCGTCAGATCGCGCTCCTTGAGCCCCGTGATCTCGGTGTCGCCGAGCCAGACCTGGCCCGCCGAGACGGTGTCGAGCCCGGCCAGGCAGTGCATCAGCGTGGACTTGCCGGAGCCCGAGGGTCCCATCACGGCGGTGAACCGGCCGCGCGCGATGTCCACGTCCACCGCGTCCAGGGCGAGCACCGCCGTCTCGCCCGAGCCGTAGGCCTTGGTCAGGCCGCGGGCGCGGGCCGCGATCCCGTCGGCCGACGCGTGGCCGGGGACGTGCTGCGCAGCGGGTGTGGACAAGGCCGCCTCCTCTGTGGGCACCGACTCGTGGTCCCGGCCGAGGGTAGTGTGATGCGGCCCACACCCGAAATCCCCCTGTGGTGCCGGTCGGTCTCCGTCCCAGGTCGGGTCCCTGATACCGATGTAAGGGGCACCCTTCTTCCTGGTCCCGCCGCTGTCCGGTATGGGCCGCCCCTTGCCGCTGCTAGCGTTCCGGCGCTAGCGTCGAGGCATGGCGAAGACCCAGTTGAACGTACGAGTGGACGAGGGCACCGCCCGCGCCGCCCGCGAACGCGCCCTGGCCCGCGGTATGAGCGTCAACCGCTACATCGAGGAACTGGTCAAGCAGGACGCCGGCGAAATCGGCCACACCTTCGTGGAGACCGCCGCCGACTTCATGAAGCAGTACGAGAGCGTCTTCGCCGAGGAGTTCGGCGCGGAGCGCGAAGGCCGCCGCTGATCCCTTGAGCGACCTCCGGATCGACCTCGCCTGGCTTCTCATGCTCGCCGAACACCACACCCCGGGAGACCCGCAAGTCACCGACTGGGGCGCCCTGGTGGCGGCCGTCGCCCGCCACGACGCCGAGATCTTCGACGTCCCCGTCTACGACAGCCCGCACGCCCGAGCCGCAGCCCTCCTCCAACTCCTCATCCATGTACCGGCCCTGGAGCGCTCCAACGCGTTGTTCGCCTGCGCCGTCGCCTACGCCTATCTCGTGGCGAGCGGTCTGAAGGTCGTCACCTCGCCCGAGCAGGTCCGCGATCTGGCCCGGCTGATCAAGAGCGGCGAGGCCTCGGTGCACGACATCGCGCGGGAGTTGCGCCGGTGGAGCCGGTGATCAGGTGTCGGCAGGGCGCCAGGCGGTGCCGAGCACGCAGAAGGACGTAGGCAGCCGCGGCCCCTTCGCCGGCATCAACACCTGCCGGTAGGGGCCCAGTTCGAACCCCGCGTCCCGCAGGGCCGGAACCGGGTCACGCGACAGATGGCAGCCCCCGTTGAGCGGCGGCCACAGGGTCCGGTCCAAGGCGCGCTGGGTGAACCGCATGGCCGGCCCGCCGCCCCGGCCGTGCTCGAAGAACCGCACGACACCGCCGGGCCGCAGGACCCGCCGCACCTCCGCCAGGGCTCGCGGCACGTCCCGCACACTGCACAGCACCAGCGAGATCACGACCGCGTCGAAGGCCTCGCTCTTGACCGGCAGCGCCTCCGCCGCGCCCGGTACGACGTCGACGGGCACCTCCGAGCGCAGGGCGGCCTCCACCGCCAGCCTGCGCAACACGCGCTCCGGCTCGATGGCCACGACCTCCGAGACCGTACGCGGGTAACGGGCGAAGTTCAGCCCGTTGCCCGCGCCGATCTCGATGACCCGGCCCGAGAGCCCGGCGAGCAGCCGTTCCCGCACGTCACCCATGCCGGCGCGGGTCTCGGCGGCGACGCTGACGCGGGCGTAGTAGCGGGCGAAGAGCGGGTGGTGCACGGGGCTTCGCGACAGCTTGCGGGAACCGGCGGACCATAGCGGCATGACGACCTCCCGGACGGGACGGGGTCCACCGTGATTGTCCCCCGATCCCGCCCCGCGCACCCCCGCTCGCGCGCTACGCGACGAAGTCGCGCACCCGTTCGTACACGCCGTGATCGTTGTTCATGTCGGTGTGCGAGACGCACCCGACCTCGACGTTGGTGGCGCCGCTGAGGATCGCGGTGGTGTCCGGGGTGAGCGCGTCGTCGCAGTTCGACCAGTAGCTGGCGTACGAGACGCTGCCGGGCGTCTCGTCACCGGAGTTGAGCGAGGTCAGGAACGAACTGCCCGTGTACATCTGGGCACATGAGGTGTACAGCCAGGAGCACCAGGACGCGGTCGTCGTGCCGTGGTTGACGCCGGCGGTCGACACGAAGTCGTCCACGTACGCCGTCCCGCCGAGATTCTTCAGGTAGTAGCGGGAGTTGAGCGCGCCCATGGAGTGCACCACCAGGTCGACCTTGGAGGCACCGGTCTGGGAGAGCACGCTCTGGATCTTGGCGGACAGCTGCTGCGCGGTGGTCACGTTCGACTGCGTCCAGTCGTACGACCACGCGAACAGCTCCGAGGACGCGTAGCCGTCGGCCTTGAAGTCGGCGATCCAGTCGTCCCAACTGCTCGCCGAACTGCTCAAGCCGTGGACGAAGACGATCGGATGGTGGGTCGCGGCCCGAGCGGGGGCCGCGGACAGGGAGAGTGCCAGAAGGAGCGACGAGACGACGGCCGACACGGCCGCTGAGATGCGACGCTGGGGGCGCTGCATGATGCCTCCTGAACGGGTGGGGTTGTCAGGAGTGTCGAGCGGGATCTACGCGCGCCGCATCGGTGAGATCGCCGGTCTTTACGTGTGAATTAACTCGCCAGTAACGTCGAATGCGTGCTGACTCCGGTAACCCCACCGCCCCTCGAGGGCGCGTCGTCCCCGCGGCTCGCGCAGGCCTGGCAGGACCTGGCCGCCGGGCTCCCGGAGGGCGTCCGGGTGCGTCTGTTGCACGCGGTGCACGGCGATCCGCGCGCGGCAGCCGAGGCCGTGACGCTCCTCAGCACACGTCAGTCGGCGGGCTCGGACCCGCTGCCCACGGAACCGGCGGAACTGGCCCCGGAGTTGCTCCGCGCCCACCGCGCGCGGATCAGACGGCTCCCCGACGACACCCGGCTGCTGCTGCTCCTGGCGGCGGCCGACCAGTACCCGGTCGCCACCCACGCCTTCCTGCGCGCGGTCGCCGCCGCTCGGCTCGACACCCGCCCCCTGGAGGCCGCCGACACGGCCGGGATCGCGTACGCCACGGCGTCCGGGGTCGTCTTCCGCGACACCTGGATCCGGATCGCCGCCTACGAGACGGGGTCCCCGGCGGACCGCCGCGACGTCCACCGGTTGCTGGCCCGGGTCCTGCGCACCGAAGGCGAGACGGCTTTGCGCTCCTGGCACCGCGGGGCGGGAGTACTCGGCCCGAGCGCCCGTCTGGCGTCGGAACTCGGCGCCGCCGCGGTCAGGTCCCGCGACGGCGGCTTCCCGCACCTGGCACGCGCCCTCGCCGAACGCGCGGCCGCCCTCTGCCCCGACCGCTCCGCCCGGACCCGGCTGCTGGCCGACGCCGCGGTGTACGCCTGGCAGGCCGGGGAGGGCGACCGGGCCCGCCGACTGGCCGCCCTGTCGGACGACGACACGCTGACCGGGGTGCTCGCGCTGCGCGCCGGGAACTCGGCGGAGGCGTTCGACGCGCTGCTGACGGCCGTGGCCGGGGCGAGGGAGGCGGGCGTACCGGGGCCGGTGCCGAGGAGTTTCCGTGCGGGTGCGGGTGCGGGTGCGGGTGCGGGTGCGGGTGCGGGTGCGGGTGCCGGTGCCGGTGCCGGTGCCGGTGACGCTGACGCGCGCCTTTCGAGCCTCGACCGGTCCGACCCCGCTCACCACCTCCTCGCCCGTGCCACCGAGGCCGCCATCTACACCGGTGACCTGCGCCGCTGCCGGGAGGCGGCACGGGTGGCCCGGCGGATGGGGATCGTGCCGCCGGGCACGCTCGGCGGGCTCGCGGCGGCGTTCGAAGGGCGGTACGAGGACGCCCGGGACCTGCTCGCGGCGGCGGCCGGACGGTGCGGGCCGGGCGGCGACCCCACCGTCCTGGTGCACGCCGGGATCGCCGCACTGCTGCTCGGCGACCACACCCGTGCCACCGCCGCGACCGTCCGCGCGGCCGCCGCCGCCCGGGTGCGCGGGGCGACGGTCACCGTGGCGCAGGCGATGGAGTTCCGTGCCTACGCCGACTTCTGGACCGGGCGCCCGCGCGCCGGGGAGGCCGCCGCGACGGACGCGCTGTGGCAGGCGTACGCCACCGGCCAGGACAACGGCGCCTGCCATCTCCAGGCCGCCCTCGCCATGTTCGCGGCGCTCACGGGCGACGCCGAGGTCTGCCGCGAACGCGCCGCCGACGCACGCTCGTACGCCCGCTCCCACGGCCTCGGCCTGCCCGCCGCGCTCGCCCAGTGGGCGCTGGCCTACCTCGACCTCAGCAGCGGCCGGTTCGCCGCCGCGGCGGCCCGGTTGCGGGCCCTCGCCGGTTTCGGGCCGGGCCACGGCCACCGGGCCATCCGCCATCTGGCCACCCCGCACTACGTGGAGGCGGCCGTCCGCACCGACGACACCCGGGTGGCCCGGGTCGCGCACGCCGACTACGACCGGTGGGCGAGCGTCGTCCGCAGCCCCGACGACCTGGCGCTCAGCGCCCGTTGCCGGGCCTTGCTGGCCCCCGGCGCCGAGGCGGTCGAGCACTACCGCACCGCGCTGGACCTGCACGCCCGTGGCACCCGTGACTTCGAACGCGCCCGCACGGAGCTGCTGTTCGGCAGCGCGCTGCGCCGACTGCGGCACCGGACGGAGGCCCGCGACCGGCTGCACAGCGCCCTGGAGGCCTTCGAGCACTTCGGCGCCCCGCACTGCGCCGCCCAGGCCCGCAGCGAACTCCGCGCCCTCGGAGCGCCGGCACCCCCCGCGGGCGGTACCCGCGACGACCCGACCCGCCGCCTCACGGCCCAGCAGCTGATGGTCGCCCGCATGGCCGCCGACGGCGCGACCAACCGCGAGATCGCCACCCGCCTCGCCCTCAGCCCGCGCACCATCGACCACCATCTGCGGGGCGTCTTCACCCGGTTGGGCATCCGCTCGCGTATCGAGCTGGTGCGGTTGCTGGCGGAGTCGGGGGACGGGTGAGGCCGCGCCGGGACGGGTCGTTCAGTCGTTCTGCCGGTCCCGGAACTCCGCCGCGTTCCACGTGCCGTACAGCCGCGGCGCCAGCCAACCCGGCACCGCCGCACGGAAGTCGGCCGGCGCGAGCGCCCCGGCGCCCTCCGGCAGTACCCCGAGCAGCGGCGCCGCCGCCACCTCCGGAAGGTCCGTCACATTGCACCGCGACGCCAGATCGGGTGCCTCGGGCCAGCTGCCGATCACCACGCCGAGCAACTCCAGCTCCCGGCGGCGCAGTTCACGCGAGGTCAGCTCTGTCGTGTTGAGCGTGCCCAGTCCGGCCGACGCCACCAACAGCACCGGCGCACCGAGGAGTCGTGCCGCGTCCGCGAGCGTCCCGCCCGCCTCGTCGAACCGTACGAGGAGACCGCCGGCCCCCTCGACCAGCACCAGGTCGTGCTCGGCGGCCAGTTCGGCGGCCGCCTCGGCGACGTCCCGCGGACCCACCGTGGGCAGTCCGGCGCGCCGGGCCGCCGTCGCCGGTGCCAACGGCTCGGGGTAGCGGGCGACTTCGGCCGTCGTCACCGTGCCCGCCAGCCGTGCCACCTCCTGCGCGTCCCCGGGCTCGTCCGGCCGTACCCCGGTCTGTGCCGCCTTGAGTACGGCCACCGACCGGCCCGCCGCCACCGCCGCCGCGGCGACCGCGGCGGTGGCGATCGTCTTGCCGACCTCCGTGCCGGTGCCCGTGATCACCAGTACCGACATCTCAGCCCTCCCGAGCCGCCGCGCACACCGCGCGGGCGATCCGTGCCACGTCCGCGTCACCGGTGACGTACGGGGGCATCGTGTAGATCAGATCGCGGAACGGCCGCAGCCACACGCCTTCGCGCACCGCCGCCTCCGTCGCCGCCTTCATGTCGACGTCGTGGTCCAGCTGGACCACCCCGATCGCGCCGAGGACACGCACGTCCTTGACGCCCGGGACGTCCCGGGCCGGCGCCAGTCCCTCGCGCAGGCCGGCCTCGACGCGCTTGACCTCGGCGAGCCAGTCCTGACCGAGCAGCAGCTCGATCGAGGCACAGGCCACGGCCGCGGCGAGCGGGTTGCCCATGAACGTGGGGCCGTGGGCGAGTACCGGGACCTCGCCCCGCGAGATGCCGTCCGCCACCCGCGCGGTGCACAGGGTGGCGGCCATGGTCAGGTAGCCGCCGGTCAGCGCCTTGCCCACACACATCACGTCCGGCGTCACCGCCGCGTGCCCCGCCGCGAACAGCGCGCCGGTCCGGCCGAAGCCGGTCGCGATCTCGTCGAAGACCAGCAGCACGTCGTGGGCGTCGCACGCCTCGCGCAACACCCGCAGATACGCGGGGGAGTGGAACCGCATCCCGCCCGCGCCCTGCACCACCGGCTCCACGATCACCGCGGCCAGCTCGTCGGCGTGCCGGGCGATCGCCGAGCGCAGCTCCTCGGCGTAGGACTCCTCGTACTCCGCCGGCGGGGTTCCCACGAACACCTGGCGCGGCAGGACCCCGCTCCACAGTTCGTGCATCCCGCCCTCGGGGTCGCACACCGACATCGGCTGCCAGGTGTCACCGTGGTAGCCGCCGCGCCAGGTGAGCAGGCGCCGCTTCTCACCGCGGCCCAGGGAGCGCCAGTACTGGAGGCACATCTTCACCGCGACCTCGACCGACACCGAGCCGGAGTCGGCGAGGAAGACATGCTCCAGGCCCTCAGGCGACATGTCGACAAGGAGCTTCGCCAGCCGTACGGCGGGCTCGTGGGTGAGCCCGCCGAACATCACGTGACTCATCCGCCCGAGCTGCTCGCGCGCGGCCTCGTTCAGCACCGGGTGGTTGTAGCCGTGGATCGCCGACCACCAGGACGACATGCCGTCGACCAGCTCACCCGAGCCGTCGGCCATCCGCAGCCGTACCCCGCTCGCCGACTCCACGACGAGCGGTTCGACACGTCCCGGCATCGGACCGTACGGATGCCACACATGCCGCCGGTCGAGCTCCAGCAGCTCGGGGACGGACAGGTCAGGCATTGGGCGCGAGGTCCGTTCCGGCACCACGACGGCGTACGGCGACCAGGTCCGGACGGGGTTCGTTGACCGCCGGCTCCGGAGCCGCACCGCACACCGACCCGCACCCGGCGCTCTCGTGCGACCCGCACCCGGCGCCCTCCGTGGCCCCGTGCGACCCGCACCCGGCACCCTCCGCGCTCCCGTGCGACCCGCAGCCGCCCGCGGCGGCGGCCACGTCGGCCCGGTGCTCGGGCAGCGTGACCTCGCCCGCGCCCTCCACCTCGAAGCCGGCGTCCGCGATCATCTCCAGGTCGGCCTTGCCGGCCTGGCCCTCGCTGGTGAGGTAGTCACCGAGGAAGATCGAGTTGGCGAGGTTCAGGGCGAGGGGCTGCATCGTGCGCAGATGCACCTCGCGGCCGCCCGCGATCCGCACCTCGACGTCCGGGCAGACGAACCGGACCATCGCCAGGATGCGCAGACAGCGCTGCGGGGTGAGGTTCCACTCCTTGGCCAGCGGGGTGCCCTCGAAGGGGATCAGGAAGTTGACCGGCACCGAGTCCGGGTCCAGCTCGCGCAGCGAGAAGACCACGTCGACCAGGTCCTCGTCCGTCTCGCCCATACCGGCGATGAGACCCGAGCACGCCGACAGACCGGCGGCGTGCGCCTTCTGCACGGTGTCCACGCGGTCCGCGTAGGTGTGCGTCGTGGTGATCTCGCCGTACGTCGCCTCGGACGTGTTGAGGTTGTGGTTGTAGGCGTCGGCGCCCGCCTCGCGCAGGCGCTCGGCCTGGCCGTCGGAGAGCAGCCCGAGGCAGGCGCAGACCTCGACGTCCTCGTTCTGGTCCTTGATCGCCTTGATCGTGTCGGAGACCCGGTCCACGTCCCGGTCCGTCGGCCCGCGGCCGCTGGCCACCAGGCAGACCCGCTTGGCGCCGCCCGCGAGCCCGGCCGCGGCGGCCTTGGAGGCCTCGTCCGGTTTCAGCCACGTGTACTTCAGGATCCCGGCGGTCGAGCCCAGCCGCTGCGAGCAGTAGGAGCAGTCCTCGGGGCACAAGCCGGACTTGAGGTTGACGAGGTAATTCAGTTTCACCCGTCGGCCGAACCAGTGCCGGCGCACCTTTCCGGCCGCGGCCACCACATCGAGCAGGTCGTCGTCGGAGGTGGCGAGGACGGCGAGAGCTTCCTCGCGGGTCGGCAGCTCGCGCCGAAGCCCCTTGTCCACCAGCGTGTTCAGCAGGTCCATGAAAACTGATCCTGTCCTAAGGAGCCGTCTTGGGCCAAGGAGAGTTCACACAACAGCGGCCATTCGCTGTGTGGGTATTGCCACACAGTGGGGGGCTGCCTGTCCCACTAGTGTCTGTTCGCTGCCTACAAAACCTCCGGAGGACCCATGGCGTTCGGCTGGATCGACGAGCAGGCGCGGCTGCGCCACCACGCCGGACTCGTACGCACCCTGCGCCCCCGCCCCGCCGACTCGCCGCTGCTGGACCTGGCGAGCAACGACTACCTGGGTCTCGCCCGCCATCCGGAGGTCACGGAAGGCGCCGCCCGGGCCGCCCGGACCTGGGGCGCGGGCTCCACCGGTTCTCGACTCGTCACCGGCACGACCGAGCTCCACGCTGAACTGGAACGCGAGCTGGCCGAATACTGCGGGTTCGAGGCGGCCCTGGTCTTCTCCTCCGGGTACGCCGCCAACCTCGCCGCGGTGACCGCGCTGGCCCCGCACGGCTCACTGATCGTCTCCGACGCCGGCAACCATGCCTCGCTCATCGACGGCTGCCGGCTGGCCCGCGGCACCACCCAGGTCGTCGGGCACGCCGACCCGGAAGCCGTGCGCAAGGCGCTGCAGACGCATGACGGACCGGCCGTCGCCGTCTCCGACACGGTCTTCTCGGTCGACGGCGACGCCGCCCCGCTGGCCGCGCTCGCCGAGGCGTGCCGGGAGCACGGCGCGGGTCTGGTCGTCGACGACGCCCATGGCCTCGGGGTGCTCGGGGAGGGCGGCCGGGGTGCCCCGCACGCGGCGGGACTCGCGGGCGCCGAGGACGTCGTGGTGACCGTCACGCTGTCCAAGTCGCTCGGCAGTCAGGGCGGCGCCGTGCTCGGCCCCGCCCGGGTGATCGACCACCTGGTCAACGCGGCCCGGACCTTCATCTTCGACACCGGCCTCGCCCCCGCCGCGGCGGGGGCGGCACTGGCGGCCCTGCGGCTGCTGCGCCGCGAGCCGGAGCGCGCGGCGCGGGCCCGCGAGGTGGCCGCCGAACTGCACGCACGGCTGACCGCCGCGGGTCACGAGGCGGTACGCCCGGACGCCGCGGTCGTCTCCGTGCGCGCGCCGTCCCCGGAGGAGGCCGTGCAGTGGGCGGCGGACTGCCGTGCGGCGGGAGTGTCCGTCGGTTGCTTCCGTCCTCCTTCCGTCCCCGACGGCATCTCACGGCTCAGGCTGACCGCCCGCGCGGACCTCTCCGCGGCGCAGATCGAACGCGCTGTACGTGTGATCGGTGAGACGCGGCCATGAGTCGGCGTGACACGGCCGTGTACCCGACGACGGGGATCAGAACGCGGCCGTGAATCCCGCCCAGCTCTCGGGGGAGAAGAGCAGCGCGGGTCCGGACGGGTTCTTGGAGTCGCGTACGGCGAGCAGTCCGGCCGCTGGACCGGTGCCTGGCCTAGCCGTCTCCACACAGTTGTTGGCTCCGGTGCTGTAGCTGCTGCGCAGCCATCGCACGCCGTGCAAGTCGGTACTGGAAGGAACGTTCCGAGGCATTGCGGACATGGTGCCTCCTTACGCGCCGTCTGCTATCCCGGCGATGTAATCCAACGAGTCCTCGGGCGAAAGGGCGTGGATCTGAAGGGTGTTGAAGGCCTCGGTATAGGCCTGGAGGTCTTCTTTCCGCTCGAGGTAGAGGCTACTCGTCAAGTGGTCGAGAACAACGACATCCAGATCAGATTTGCTCGAAAAGGAGAAGATTACGAAAGGCCCGGTGATGCCGATGTGCGCTCCTGCGGCGAACGGCAGGACCTGGAGGCGCACTTGGGGCAGCCGGGCCGCCTCGATGAGTCGGTGCAGCTGCCGCGCCATGACGTCGGGTCCGCCGATGTCCCGGCGCAGCACCGCCTCGTCGAGCACCGCGCTCAGCTCCAGCGGCGGCTGCGCCCGCAGCACGTCCTGCCTGGCCAGCCGCACCTCGACCAGCGCGTCGAGCCGTTCGTCCGGACCGGCGTCGAGCCCGCCCACCGCGGCCCGCGTCACCGCGCGCGCGTACTCGGGTGTCTGCAGCAGCCCCGGCACCACGGAGGTCTCCAGGGTGCGCATCGCGCTCGCCTGGGACTCCAGACTGATGAAATCGCGGTAGGTCGGCGGCAGTACCCCGCGGTACTGGTGCCACCAGTGGTGCCGTCCGCCGCCCTCGTCGGACCCCGCCAACGCCAGCAGCAACTCGCGGAGTTGGGCGTCGTGCACCTCGTAGGCGTCCAGCAGTAACCGCACATCGGCCGGTTTCACACCGCTCGCGCCGGTCTCGATCCGGCTCACCTTCGACTGGTGCCAGCCCACCAGCCGGGCCGCCTCCCCACTGGTGAGCCCGGCACCGGTGCGCAAGGCACGCAGTTCGGCGCCCAGTTTCCGGCGGCGTACCGCGGGACCGTGCTGCATGGGCTACTCCCTACTCCTTCCGGGCCGCCCAAATACGGTTTTCCGTCGGAGAGTTCACCGCTTCGAGCGACAGATATATGCATATCTTGGTGGATCGGCACCGTGACCGGCCCGGTGATGGCAGTCTGGCGATGAAGCACCAGTCCGGGACCGTACTCGACCCATCCGCTCCGTGTCGGACCAGGTCCCGTGGGAAAGGGACGGCGTCGCCATGGCAGACCATCTGGAAGCATCCGTCACTCTGCCGAGCGATCCCGCCTCGGTCTCCGCGGCTCGCACATACGTCCTCGGCACCCTGGGGGAATGGGGTCTGCCGGCCGACACCGAGGTGGCCGAGGCGATCCGGCTCATCGTCTCCGAACTCACCACCAACGCCGTCCAGCACACCTTGGGGCAGTCGCCCACCTTCACGGTGGACATCCAGCTGGACCGCGACGAACACCTGCGTATCGGGGTCACCGACAGCCACCCCCGCTTCCCCAAGCGGCTGCCGGCCGCGGTCCAGCAGGACAACGGCCGCGGCATGGTGATCATCCGCTGGCTGACCGCGGAGTGCGGCGGCAAGCTGAGAGTCCGGCCCACCCGCGAGGGGGGCAAGACCGTCTCCATCGAACTCCCCTGGGTGGTCCCGGCCGAGCCGGTCTCCGCGGCGGGTCAGCAGGAGCCGTGAAAGAGGGCGCCCCGAGTCCTCGGAGGCGCCCTTCAGGGGCCGTCGACGACCCGTGCGGGTGACGGCGGGTCAGGCCGCCCTCACCCGCACGGGGTGGGTCACTTGACCCGGCCGTACCAGACGCTCTTGGTCCAGATCTTCTGAAGCTTCACGACCTCCCCACTCTTCGGGGAGTGCCAGATCTTGCCCTTACCGGCGTAGATGCCGACGTGGTACACGCTGGAGCCGGAGTGGAAGAACACGAGGTCTCCGGCCTTGCGGTTCCCCGCGGAGATATGGCGGGTCTTGTTGTACTGCTGGGCCGCCGTACGGGGCAGCTTCTTGCCCGCCTTCTTGAACGAGTACAGCGTGAGCCCGGAGCAGTCGAACCGGTGCGGTCCCGCGGCGCCGTACTTGTACGGGGAGCCTTTTTTGGAAGCCGCTACCTGAAGTGCCTTCGTCGACGATGTGGCCGCCTCGGCGTCGGAGGCGACGCCCGGGACCACGATCGAGCCGCCCACGGCGGCGATGGTGAGAGCCGATGCCGTACCGGCCCGGACCATGAGCGACGGGACACGATTGAGCGCAGACATGCGCAACCCTTCGTCAGCCGCCTGTGAAGGATGACCTGTCGGATTCGGGCTGGCGAAGTTGCCCGGCCGCTGACGCGGCTTCACCCCAAGGGCTGCTCAGGCCCGGTCATGGCGTGACCGTCCCGGCGACCCGTCGTGCTTGGGTCCTCCACTCCTGCCGATCCACTCCTGTCGACCGGTCATCCAGGCGGCGGCAGGACTCGGCGTCCGCCCGGATCGCCCCGCCGCTGCGGCGGGGTCTTGTCGTCAGTCAGGGATCTTCACGCACTCCACGCCGAAAAACCCAATGGAATCGGGGATTTGTGGCGTTACTCACCACTCACCCGTTCGGGTGGACACTCGTCTGTTCGAGGGAGCGTCCAGGGGGGCGCGGGCCCCCGGACCAGCATCGGAGGTCCTCGTTCCGGGCTCGGGCTACCCGCGTTGCGCAACCTGAACGGCCCTGTCCGAGGAGAGGGGTCTACTCCAAAAGGGGGTACGTCTTTCGGTCCGTTTCAAGGCCGGTCCGGACCTCTCGGCAGGGTGCGGAACGTCCGGACCGGCCGCGGTCGCGGTCGCGTCAACTGTCGGAGGAGGGCGGCACGGTGACCCGGGCCGTGTGCCGCTCACCGTCGAGCACCCGCAGCGCCCGGGCCAGGGTCGGGGCGTGCAGCTCGGTCTCGCCGCGCTGATGCATGGTCACCAGCGCGTCACGCAGCTCGACGGCCTTCGTCACCAGCGCCTGGGCGGCCCGCAGTCCACGGTAGGTGTCCCCGTCGGGCGCCGGGTTGATCCGGCCGAGCAGGTCGACCGCGTCGAGGTAACGGTCGATCAACTCGCCCTCGGCACGCGTCAGCGCGGGCAGGGGAGGGAGCTCCGGCGGCAGCATCGCCCGCTCACCGGTCGCCGGGTGCGGGGCGGGGGGCCTTGCGGCTGGGGATGCTCCGGTCCACCAGGCCGTACTCCAGGGCCTCCTGGGCGTCGAGGACCTTGTCCCGCTCGATGTCCGCGGTGACCTGTTCGGGGGTGCGGCCGGTGTGCCGTACGAGCAGCTCCTCCAGAGGCCCGGACGCGCCCCAACTCCGCCGCCTGGACGGCGAGATCGCTCGCTTGTCCCTCCACGGGCTGCGGCAGGGAGACCGCCGAGGAACAGGTGATCAGCGCGGTCTCCGCCGTTCGCGAGGTCGCTGCCGCCCCTCGCGAACAGCAACGGTTCGGCATCACGGCGCACCACCACGGCCCCGGGGCCTCCTGAGGCATCGGGCTCCCTGAGCCTTCGTCGGGGCTCCCCCGAGCCTTTCCGGACGCGCGAGGGCCGTGCGCCGACCGGGGCGCACGGTCCCGCTCGCGGCGGTGGTCCGTCAGCCGACGGGCGCGAGTTCCCGCTCGATCACGGGCTCGACGTCCTTCTTCCGCTCCTTGAGGGCGTTCCCCAGCAGCACGGCGCCGAGGCCGAGCGCCGCCCACCAGGCCAGGGTCAGGGCGGGACCCGTAGCGCCCGCGCCCTCGAAGTAGGCGACCGAGCGGGTCAGGGTCGCGCTCGCCCCCGGCGGCAGCCACTGCCCGATCGTGCCGACCGGCTCCGGCAGCATCTGCGGTGCCGAGGCCGCCCCGGACCACGGGTTGCCGAAGAGCATGACCGTGCCCGCGACGACGCCCACCCCGGCGGTGCCGAGCAGTGCCGCGAGCCCGGCGACCGCGCCGCTCACGGCCAGTACCGACAGCCCGAGCACCCCCGCCTCCGCCCACCAGTCACCCGTGAACACCCCGAGCCAGCTGTCGGCGACACCGGCGGCGACAGCGCCGACCAGTGCGGCGGTGCCGACCAGGACGGCCACGGCACGCGTCCCGCGCACCCCGGTGAACGTCACCAGCGCGCCCGCCGCCAGGCCGGCCAGGGCCAGGGGCAGCACGCCGGCGTTGAGGGCGGCGCCGCGCGGGTCCGCGGCCGGGGTGGCGACGACGTCGACCGTCCTGACCGGCGTGCCCTGGGCCGCCGCGGGTGCCACCACGGCCTGCTGGAGCAGCTGGGCCACGACCGGGCTCGCGGCCGAGGCGGTGAGCAGAACGGGACCGCGCGCGGTGACGACGACGGCCCCGTACACCGTCCGGTCCTCGATGGCCTCCCGGGCCGCGGCCTGGTCCGGGTAGCGGTGGATCTCGAACGCGCCCGCGTGCTCCGCCAGTCGCTTCTCCACCTGGGCCGTCGCGGCGGCGGGCCCGGCCACGCCGAGTGGTAGATCGCGGGGTGCGGTGCGGGCGGCGGGCCAGGCGAAGGCCCACAGGGCGAGGGCCGCGACGACCGGCACGAGGACGACGACCGCGATCAGACGGCGGGCGTTCCCGGTGGGGGCGGTGGACATGGTGGGTTCCTTCCAAGTGCGATCCAAAAAGAAGGATCGTTCGTTTTAGCTGCCTCCACCGTCTCTCCGGGAGCGCCTCTTGTCAAGAAGGAACGTTCGTTTTAGGCTGGCGGCCATGGCCCGCGTATCCCAGGAACACCTAGACGCCCGACGTCGGCAGATCCTCGACGGCGCCGCGGTCTGCTTCGCCCGCAACGGCTTCCACGCCACGTCCATGCAGGACGTGCTGAAGGAGGTCGACCTGTCGGCCGGGGCGGTGTACCGCTACTTCAGCGGCAAGGAGGAGCTGATCGCCGCGGTCGTCGGCGAGGTGCTGGGCTCGGTGCGCGCGGCCTTCGAGGAGGCGTCGCGGCAGAGCCCGCCCCTGCCGCCGGACGCCCTCCTCACCCTGGTCCTCGGCCGGACCCTGGCCTCCCGGGAGAACCTGACCGTCGACGGCGAGGCGGCCTTTCCACGGCTCGTCATCCAGGCCTGGGCGGAGACCCAGCGCAACAAGGAGCTGGCGGCCGTGCTCCACGAGGGGTACAGCGGGGTGCGGGCGGCCTGGACGAAGATCGTCGAGGCCTACCAGGGCGCCGGGATGATGCGATCCGATGTGGAACCGGACCACGTGGCCCGCACCCTGGTCGCCGTCGCGGTCGGCTTCCTCGCCCAGCAGGCGCTGTTCGGGGCCGCCCCGGTGGAGATCCTCCGGGACGGTCTGCGGGCACTGATGAGCATGCCGGACCCGCGCGCCGCCTCCGACGGATCACAGCTCGGTTAACGTGCCCGAAATGCGGTCCAACTAGCCTGCCGCCACGCCACCAGGGACTTTGCCCGGGGCTGAGGCAACCGGACCCCGCACGGTCCGGAGCGAGGACTGTGAGGTGGGACGTGCAACTGACCCCGCACGAGCAAGAGAGGCTGCTCATCCACGTGGCGGCCGACGTGGCCGAGAAGCGCCGGGCCCGCGGGCTCAGGCTCAACCACCCGGAGGCGGTCGCCCTCATCACGTCGCACATCCTCGAAGGCGCCCGCGACGGCCGTACGGTCGCCGAACTGATGGCCTCCGGACGCAGGCTGCTCACCCGGGACGACGTCATGGAGGGCATCCCCGAGATGATCCACGACGTCCAGGTCGAGGCGACCTTCCCGGACGGCACCAAGCTCGTCACCGTCCACGACCCGATCGTCTGACGGGGGCCGCCGTGATCCCCGGAGAGATCCTGTTCGCCTCGGACCCGATCGTGTACAACGAGGGCCGTGAGGTCACCCGGCTGACCGTCCTCAACGCCGCCGACCGGCCCGTCCAGGTCGGCTCCCACTACCACTTCGCCGAGGCCAACCCCGGCCTGGAGTTCGACCGTGCCGCCGCGCGCGGCAAGCGGCTGAACGTCGCCGCCGGCACCGCCGTGCGCTTCGAGCCCGGGATCCCCGTCGACGTCGAACTCGTCCCGCTGACCGGCGCCCGGATCGTGCCCGGGCTGCGCGGGGAGACCGGAGGTGCCCTCGATGCCTGAGATCTCGCGTGCCGCGTACGCCGACCTGTTCGGCCCGACCACCGGGGACCGCATCCGGCTCGCCGACACCGACCTGATCGTCGAGATCGAGGAGGACCGTTCCGGCGGGCCCGGACTCGCCGGTGACGAGGCGGTGTTCGGCGGTGGCAAGGTCATCCGCGAGTCCATGGGGCAGTCGCGTGCTACGCGCGCAGACGGCACCCCGGACACCGTCATCACCGGCGCGGTGATCATCGACCACTGGGGGATCGTCAAGGCCGACGTCGGCATCCGCGACGGCCGGATCACCGGCATCGGCAAGGCGGGCAACCCCGACACGATGGACGGCGTCCACCCGGACCTCGTCATCGGCCCCGAGACCGAGGTCATCGCGGGCAACGGGCGGATCCTGACGGCCGGCGCGGTCGACGCGCACGTCCACTTCATCTGCCCGCAGATCGCCGACGAGGCGCTGTCCTCGGGCGTCACGACCCTGGTCGGCGGCGGCACCGGACCGGCCGAGGGCTCCAAGGCCACGACGGTGACGCCGGGCCCGTGGCACCTCGCCCGGATGCTGGAGGCGATGGAGCAGTACCCGCTCAACATCGGCTTCCTCGGCAAGGGCAACACCGTGTCGCACGAGGCGATGCTGTCCCAGATCCGCGGGGGAGCGCTGGGGCTGAAGCTGCACGAGGACTGGGGTTCGACGCCGGCCGTCATCGACGCCTCGCTGACGGTGGCCGACCGGACGGGCATCCAGGTGGCCATCCACACCGACACCCTGAACGAGGCCGGGTTCGTGGGCGACACCCTCGCCGCGATCGCCGGACGCGGCATCCACGCGTACCACACCGAAGGTGCGGGCGGCGGGCACGCGCCGGACATCATGACCGTCGTCTCCGAGCCGCACGTGCTGCCCAGCTCCACCAACCCGACCCGCCCGTTCACCGTCAACACCGCCGAGGAACACCTCGACATGCTGATGGTGTGCCACCACCTCAACCCGGCGGTGCCCGAGGACCTGGCCTTCGCCGAGTCCCGCATCCGGCCGACGACGATCGGCGCGGAGGACATCCTCCACGACCTCGGCGCGATCTCGATCATCTCCTCCGACGCCCAGGCCATGGGCCGGGTCGGCGAGGTCGTCCTGCGGACCTGGCAGACGGCACACGTCATGAAGCGCAAGCGCGGGGCGCTGCCGGGGGACGGCCGGGCCGACAACCACCGGGTGCGGCGCTATGTCGCCAAGTACACGATCAACCCGGCCGTCGCGCAGGGCCTCGCCCGGGAGATCGGTTCGGTGGAGACCGGCAAGCTCGCCGACCTGGTGCTGTGGGAGCCCGCGTTCTTCGGCGTCAAACCGCACCTCGTCCTCAAGGGCGGACAGATCGCCTACGCGCAGATGGGCGACGCCAACGCCTCCATCCCGACCCCGCAGCCGATCCTGCCGCGCCCGATGTACGGCGCGATCGGGCGGGCGCCCGCCGCCAACTCGTTCAACTTCGTCGCCCCGCTGGCGATCGAGGACGGTCTGCCGGAGCGGCTGCAACTGGGCAAGCGCTTCGTCGCCATCGAGTCGACGCGTGGGGTGACCAAGGCGGACATGCGGGAGAACGACGCGCGTCCCGCGGTACGCATCGATCCCGACAGCTTCGCCGTGCACATCGACGGGGAGCTCGTCGAGGCCACGCCCGCGGCCGAACTGCCCCTCGCCCAGCGTTACTTCCTGTTCTGATGTCCAGGGCTGCGCTTCTCGTCCTGGCCGACGGCCGCTTCCCCGCCGGAGGGCACGCGCACTCCGGCGGAGCCGAGGCGGCCGTCAGGGCCGGGCGGCTCACCGGGGCGGCGAGCCTGGCGGAGTTCTGCCGGGGGCGGTTGCACACCACGGGGCTGGTGTCGGCCTCGCTGGCCGCGGCGGCCGTACTTGGGGTGGACGCCGTGGAGTTGGACGCCGCGGCGGACGCGCGTACCCCGTCGCCCGCGTTGCGCGTCACCGCACGCAGGCTCGGGCGGCAGCTGATGCGGGCCGCGCGGGCGACCTGGCCCTCGGCGGAACTCGACGCCCTCGCCGGGGAGTTCCCCAAGGGGGCGCATCAGCCGGTGGTGTTGGGGATCGCGGCCCGGGCCGCCGGGCTGGAGCCCCTCGACGCCGCGTACTGCGCCGCCTACGAGAGTGTGAGCGGGCCGGCGTCGGCGACGGTGCGGTTGCTGAGTCTGGATCCGTTCGAGGCGACGGCGGTGCTGGCCCGGTTGGCGCCGGAGCTGGACCGCGTCGCGGATCGGGCGGTGGAGGCGGCGCGGAGTGTCGTCGACGAGGGGGTCGACGCGCTGCCCGCGGCTTCGGCGCCCCTGCTGGAGATCTCCGCGGAGTCGCATGCGGCCTGGCCCGTGCGGCTGTTCGCGTCGTGAGTTTTCTCGCCCCGCCGCCCCTACCCGTCCCATCCTCCAGGGGCTCCGCCCCTTCGACCCCGCTCCCTGGGGGGCTCCGCCCCCAGACCCCCAACGGCCCTTAAGGGGCCTCGTCCTCAAACGCCGGACGGGCTGAGTCACCCCACCCAGGCGCGCGGGGAACGCTCGACCAGCCCCCACTGACCCGCACCCGACCACTACGTGCAGGAGCCGTACATGCACCTCGACCACCACCACGACGGCCCCGTCGCCCTCAGCGCGGACGCGCACCGCCCCGACGGATCACGCCGGGCCCTGCGGATCGGGCTCGGCGGGCCCGTGGGTTCCGGCAAGACCGCCACCGTCGCCGCGTTGTGCCGGGCGCTGCGGGACGAGCTGGCCCTCGCGGTCGTCACCAACGACATCTACACGCGCGAGGACGCCGAGTTCCTGCTGCGGGAGGCCGTCCTGCCGCCCGAGCGGATCGCCGCCGTGGAGACGGGGGCCTGTCCGCACACCGCGATCCGGGACGACATCTCGGCGAACCTGGAGGCCGTGGAGGACCTGGAGGACGAGGTCGGGCCGCTGGATCTCGTGCTGGTCGAGAGCGGCGGCGACAACCTCACCGCGACCTTCTCCAAGGGGCTCGTGGACGCCCAGATCTTCGTGATCGACGTCGCCGGAGGGGACGACATCCCGCGCAAGGGCGGCCCCGGCGTCACCACCGCCGACCTCCTCGTGGTCAACAAGACCGACCTGGCCCCCTATGTCGGCTCGGACCTCGCGCGGATGGCGGCGGACGCCAAGGCGCAGCGCGCCGAACTGCCGGTCGTCTTCCAGTCGCTGCGCGGCGAGGCCGGGGTGACGGACGTCGCCGCGTGGGTGCGCGCGCAGCTGGCCGCGTGGACGGCATGACGGCGGGCGTCACGGCGACCGCGCGGATCGGGGCCCGGGACGACGGACGCGGTGGCACCTCGCTGCCCGTGCTGGAGGGCGAGGGGCCGCTGGCGGTCCGGCGCACCCGGGGGAGCGGTGACGAGGCCCGGGTCACGCTCGTCGGCGCGATGAGCGGGCCGCTCGGCGGGGACCGCTTCACCGTCGAGGCGGAGGTGGCCGAGGGGGCCCGGCTGCGGGTCGGATCCGCCGCCGCCACCATCGCGCTGCCGGGACAGGCCAAGGGAGAGGCGCGCTACGACGTGCGGCTCACGGTCGCCGACCGAGGAGAACTGCACTGGCTGCCCGAGCAGTTGATCTCCGTGCGGGGCAGCGAGCTGTACGTCCGTACGCGGGCCGACGTGGCGGCGACCGGGCGGCTCGTGCTGCGTGAGGAACAGGTACTGGGGCGAGCCGCCGAGCAACCCGGGCTGCTCTCCAGCCGGCTGACTCTGCGCGTGGCCGGGCGTACCCTTCTGGACCAGGAGCTGACCTGCGGCCCCGGCGCCCCGGGCGGCTGGGACGGGCCCGCCGTGCTGGCCGGGCACCGAGCGGTGGGGCAACTGCTGATCGTGCGGCCGGAGTTCGCCGCGCACCCGGTCGCCGCACGGGTGCTCGGGGACGGTGCCGCGCTCGTGCCGCTCGCCGGACCAGCCGTCCTGGTGAGCGCCGTGGCGCCGGACGCGCTGAAACTGCGGCGGCTGCTGGACGAGGCATGGGCCTCGCTCGGCTAGCGAACGCCCCGCTCCGTTTATCGGATTGGTAAAGAAACCGTGTCCGCCCCTGTCCTCAGGCAACGCACAGCCGCGAGGATCCCCGTGTCATCAACGACATAGGGGAGTTCCAGTTGAGGCACGACAGATCGACAAGGCGGGCCGCGGCGTTCGGCTCGGCCGGAGTGCTGGTCACGGCGACCCTGATAGCCGGGGCCGTGACGGCCCCCACCGCGAGCGCGAGTGCGGACGGCCGGCACGGCCAGGACCGTGAGGCGCGTGGCGCCGCCATCGCCGCCGCCCGTGCCGAGAAGGCCGGGATCGACTGGCAGGACTGCCCCGCCGACTGGGGGCTCGAGAAGCCCATCCAGTGCGGCTGGGTCACCGTCCCGCTGGACTACGCCAAGCCCAACGGCAAGCAGATCAAGCTCGCCGTGGACCGCATCGGCAACACCGGCACCAAGTCCGAGCGCCAGGGCGCGCTCATCTACAACCCGGGCGGTCCCGGCGGCTCCGGCCTCCGCTTCCCGCGCCGGGTCACCACCAAGGCCCCGGTGTGGGTCAACACCTCCAAGGCATACGACTTCGTGGGCTTCGACCCGCGCGGCGTCGGCCACTCGGCGCCCATCTCCTGCGTCGACCCGCAGGAGTTCGTCAAGGCGCCCAAGATGGACCCGGTGCCCGACTCCGAGGCCGACAAGCGCGCCCAGCGCAAGCTCGCCCGTGAGTACGCGGAGGGCTGCTACGAGCGCAGCGGCGAGATGCTGCCGCACATGACCACCCCGAACACCGCGCGCGACCTGGACGTCATCCGTGCCGCGCTCGGCGAGAAGAAGCTCAACTTCCTCGGCGTCTCCTACGGCACCTACCTCGGCGCCGTCTACGGCACGCTGTTCCCGGGCCACGTCCGCCGGATGGTCGTGGACAGCGTGGTCAACCCCTCGCGGGAGAAGATCTGGTACGAGGCCAACCTCGACCAGGACGTCGCCTTCGAGATGCGCTGGAAGGACTGGCAGGACTGGGTCGCCGCCAACGACGCCGTCTTCCACCTCGGCACCACGCGTGCCGCGGTGCAGGCGAAGTGGCTCGAACTGCGCGCCACCGCCAAGAAGAACCCCATCGGCGGGGTCGTCGGCCCGGCCGAACTGCTCGGTTTCTTCCAGAGCGCGCCGTACTACGACTCCTCGTGGATCCCGGTCGCCACCGTGTTCAGCAAGTACTTCGCCGGCGACACCCAGGCGCTCGTCGACGCGGCCGCGCCCGACCTCTCGGACACCGCGGGCAACATCGCCTCGGAGAACGGCAACGCCGTCTACACGGCCGTCGAGTGCACCGACGCCAAGTGGCCCACCAGCTGGAAGAAGTGGGACCGCGACAACACCCGGCTGCACAAGGACTACCCGTTCCTCACCTGGTCCAACGCCTGGATGAACCTGCCCTGCGCGACCTGGCCGGTCAAGCAGCAGACTCCGGTGAACGTCAAGACCGGCAAGGGCCTGCCGGGCGTGCTGATCGTGCAGTCCGAGCGTGACGCGGCCACCCCGTACGAGGGCGCCGTCGAGCTGCACAAGCGCTTCAAGGGCTCCCGTCTGATCACCGAGAAGAACGCCGGCTCCCACGGTGTGACCAGCCTGGTCAACCCGTGCATCAACGAGCGGGTGGACTCCTACCTGCTCAGCGGCAAGCTGGACGCCGCCGACGTCACGTGCGGACCGCACGCGACGCCGAAGCCGTAACACCTGAGGGGCGGCCCCGGTCGGGCCGCCCCTCTCTCACGGCCTGAACCAGGCGTCCTCCGCCGCGTAGTCGAAGAGGTCGCCGTACGACTTCGCCATCTTCGGGTACGCCTCCCGCCAGTCCCGTCCGGCCAGGTTCCGCTCGATCCAGTCGACGGTCGCGGGCAGCGTCTCCGCGTAGCGGACCACCGGCCGGTAGCCCAACTCCCGCTCGGCCGCGCCCATGTCACAGACGATCGGCACGGGCACCGACCAGGGGGTGTCCCCGACCCCGAGAGCCGGGGGCGGCCCCTCCACGAGCACGTCCTCCCGTTCCACCCCCATCACCGCGTCGACGGCCCGGGCGATCTCCGCCACCGTCGGCGCGTCGGGGTCGACGGCGTTGAGGACGCGGGTGCCCGGTCGCGCCGCGGCCAGCCGGATCAGTTCCGCGATGTTGTGGACGCTCGCCGGGTGGAAACGGCTCCTGCCGCCGTAGGCGAGGACGCGCCGAGTCCGTCCGTCGAGGTTGCGTTTGACGAAGTACAGCTCGCGGGGTGTCCCGCAGTGCGGCCCGTGGACGGCCCCGGCGCGCAGCAGCGTGGTCGGCAACCGCTCACCGGCGGCCAGGAGTTCGCGCTCCAACGCGGCCTTGCGGGTGCTGTACGACCACTCTCCCGGCCGGACGGTCCGCTGGTCCTCGGTGATCCCCACCGGGTACTCGGGGAAGCCGTCCGGCTCGTCCTGGGTGTCGAAGTTGCGGCCCTTGTCGTCCTCGTACACCGAGACGCTGGAGATGACGACGGCGGACCCGACGCGATCGGCGAGGCCGGTCAACTGCCGTGCGTGCGTGGCCCCGTAGGCCACCATGTCGACCAGTACATCGCACCCGTCGCCCACCGCGGTGGCGAGCGCGGTGTCGTCCTCGCGATCGGCGCGGGCGACCCGCACGTCCCCGGGCCAGCGCTCGTCCCGCCCGCCGCCCCGGGAGACGGCGGTCACCTCCCACCCGTCCCGGGCCAGCGCTCCCACCGCCGCCCGGCCGATCTGCCCGGTCGCTCCGATCACCACAGCACGTCGAGTCATACGGCGACGGTACGACGGCCACGTACCCCGGACCCAGGGCCTTCTGCCGACAGCAGAGGTCAGCGCAGGGGGATCCGGGGGAACCGGCGCTCCTTCTCGGCGCGTTCCGCGGCTTCCGCGGCCTTCGCGACGGCCGCGTACTCGTCGACGTACTCCTGGCCCGAGAGGCTGAGGATGGCGTAGATGATCTCGTCGGTGATGGCGCGCAGGATCGCCTTCTCGTTCTCCATGCCGGCGTAGCGGGAGAAGTCGAGCGGCTCGCCGAAGCGGATCACCACGGGGTGGATGTTGGGGATGACCTTGCCGGGCGGCTGCGCCTCGAAGGTGCCGATCATCGCGCACGGGATCACGGGCACCCCGGCCTTCAGCGCCATCACCGCGACCCCGACCTTGCCCTTGTAGAGCCGGCCGTCGTGCGACCGCGTGCCCTCGGGGTAGATGCCGAGCAGTTCCCCCTTGCTCAGCACGCCGAGGCCCTCGCGGATGGCGGCCTGGCCGGCCTCCTTGCCGGTGCGGTCGACCGGGATCTGCCCCGCGCTGCGGAAGAAGAACGCGGTGAGCCGGCCCTTGATGCCGGGGCCGGTGAAGTACTCCTTCTTCGCCAGGAAGGTGATGCGGCGCTTGAGGATCGCGGGCATCAGGAAGTGGTCCGAGAAGGACAGGTGGTTGCCGGCGACGATGGCCGCGCCGGACGCCGGTACATGCTCCAGGCCCTCGATACGAGGTCGGAAGACCAGTCGCAGCAGTGGTCCCAACAACACGTATTTCAGCAGGTAGTAGAACAAGAGGGGCGCTCCTCACTCCGGCAGATCGGTTCAACCGCCGCGTTCCAGCAGGTCAACCGGCGTGTCGTGGGGCTGCCAGTGTAAGTGCATGCGGGTTCGCGGGGAACGGGGTCGCGGATGGGGAGGGCCGCCGCACCAGCCTGTCCATGACGCCCACCCGCAGCAACCCGGCACGCCAGGGTGGCGTGATCACGCTGATCCCTGGCAGGAGGACGGCCCTTGAACCGCGCATCCCTTCGTGCGATAGCGGGACGGCGCGGGGCCTGGGGGCGGCGCGGGGCCCGGGGATGGCGTGAGGCCCGGGGGCGGCGTGAGGCCCGGGGATGGCGCGAGGCCCGGGGATGGCGCGAGGCCCGGGAGGCGGCGCGAGGCCCGGGGGCGGCGCAGGCCCAGGGACGCGTGAGGCCCGGAGCCGGTGCTCCGGCTCCGGGCCTCACGCACCGGCTACGCCAGCACGGACCGCAGCGTGTCCAGCGCCGAGCGGAGTTCGTCCGCCGTGATCGTCAGCGGCGGGGCCAGCCGGATCGTCGAGCCGTGGGTGTCCTTGGCCAACACCCCTTCCCGCATGAGCCGTTCACCGATCTGCCGACCGGTCCCGATCGCCGGGTCGATGTCCACGCCCGCCCACAGGCCGCGGGCCCGGAAGCCGAGGACGCCGTGACCGACCAGCTCCGCCAGACCCTCCCGCAGCACCACGCCCAGCTCGGCGGCACGGCGCTGGAAGTCGCCCGTCTCCAGCAGTTCGACCACGGCCGTGCCGACCGCGGCGGCGAGCGGGTTGCCGCCGAACGTCGAGCCGTGCTCCCCGGGCTTGAGCACACCGAGCACCTCCCGCCCCGCGACCACCGCGGACACCGGCACGATGCCGCCGCCCAGCGCCTTGCCGAGCAGCAGCATGTCGGGGACGACCCCCTCGTGCTCCACGGCCAGCGTGCGGCCCGTGCGGCCGAGGCCCGACTGGATCTCGTCCGCGATGAACAAGCAGCCGTGGCGGCGGGTCAGTTCGCGCACGCCGGTCAGATAGCCCTCGTCCGGGATGATCACGCCGGCCTCGCCCTGGATGGGCTCGATGAGCACCGCCGCGGTGGTGTCGTCGACCGCCGCCTCCAGCGCCGCGAGGTCGTTGTACGGCACGATCCGGAAACCGGGGGTGAAGGGGCCGAAACCGGCGCGGGCCGTCTCGTCCGTGGAGAACGACACGATCGTCGTCGTACGGCCGTGGAAGTTCTCCGCCGCGACCACGATCGTCGCCCGGTCGGCGGGGACGCCCTTCACCTCGTAGGCCCACTTGCGGGCCACCTTGATGCCGCTCTCGACCGCCTCGGCGCCGGTGTTCATCGGCAGCACCATGTCCAGGCCGGTCAACTTGGCGAGCCGCTCGGCGAACTCGGCGAGCTTGTCGTTGTGGAAGGCCCGGGAGGTCAGGGTCAGCCGGTCCAGCTGGCGGTGGGCCGCCTCGATCAGCGCCGGGTGGCGGTGGCCGAAGTTGAGGGCCGAGTAGCCGGCCAGCATGTCCAGGTAGCGGCGGCCCTCGACGTCCTCCACCCAGGTGCCCTCGGCGCGGGCCACGACCACGGGCAGCGGGTGGTAGTTGTGCGCCAGCACCGGCTCCTCGGCGCGGATCAGGTCGGCGGAGGAGTGCGTGCGAACGGCAGCGGTCATGAGCGGATCTCCTGGGTGCAGCACTTGATGCCGCCGCCGGCCTTGTGGAACTCGGAGAGGTCGACGGGGACGGGGACATAGCCGTGGTCGTCCAGGCGCGCGGCCAGCGCCTCGGCCCGCGGCGCGATGAAGACGTGGCGGCCGTCGGACACCGAGTTCAGGCCGAACGCCATGGCGTCGTCACGGGTCGCGAGCACCGCGTCCGGGTACAGCCGGGCGAGCACCTCACGGCTGCCCGGCGAGAACGCCTCCGGGTAGTAGACGATGTTGTTCCCGCCCTCGGAGTCATCGAGGACGAACAGCGCGGTGTCCAGGTGGTAGAAGTGCGGGTCGACCAGCGTCAGGCTGATCACCGGGTGGCCGAAGAACTCCTGCACCTCGCGGTGAGCCTCCCGGGTCGTACGGAACCCGGTGCCGGCCAGCACGTACCGGCCCGTCCAGACGAGGTCGCCCTCGCCCTCGCAGACCGACGCGGGGCGGTGGACGTCGTAGCCCGCCCGCTTGAACCACAGGTCGTAGTGGGTGGACTCGGGGCGCCGCTCGGGCGCGTGGAACAGGGA
This sequence comes from Streptomyces sp. NPDC034103, assembly GCF_055575395.1. Lineage (NCBI taxonomy): Bacteria > Bacillati > Actinomycetota > Actinomycetes > Kitasatosporales > Streptomycetaceae > Streptomyces > Streptomyces sp. NPDC034103. The sequence continues at coordinate 166,163 of NZ_JBVISS010000012.1, forward strand.
GCCGAAGACGCGGCCGCCGACGACGACCGCCGAGTTCGCGGCGAAGACCATGTCCGGGAGACCGGGGACCGGCTCCACGGCGTCGATGTCGTGGCCATGGGTGCGATAGGCGCTGATCAGGGACTGCCACTGCTCCTGGGCCAGGTCCACGTCGACCTGGGTGTCGGGATGCATCCAGGGATTGATCGCGTACTGCACGGCGAAGTGTCTGGGTTCGCAGACGAGGAAACGCCGTCGGCGCGGCACACGGGAGTCGGACACAGAGGGGTTCCTCCGCTTCCTGCGCTGTCGACTGAGGGTTGACACCACGGTAGGAAGTGACGGCCACGCCCGACAAGGAACAAGAATTGCGTGTCCGCGCAGGAATGCTGCGTGTTTTGCCGGTGCAGCGCAGTTCTGGTGCGCATATTTACGGCTCTGTCGGTGCGGGCTGGCTCGCGCCCGCCTCCGGACTTTCCGGAATCAGATGGGACAGCACCATCACGCTGATCGTCTTCCGGATGAACGGCTCGATCCGGATCCGCTCCAGCACCTCCTCGAAGTGCTCCACGTCCCGCGCCCGCACATGCAGCAGCGCGTCCGCGCCACCCGTCACCGTCATCGCCGCGGTGATCTCCGGGTGGTTGCGGACCACCTCCGCGAGCCGCCGCGGCGGCGCCGCCCCCTCGCAGTACACCTCGACGTACGCCTCCGTGCGCCAGCCCAGCGCGGAGGGCCGCACCGTGGCCGTGAACCCGGTGATCACACCGGTCTCCCGCAACCTGTCCACCCGGCGCTTGACCGCCGTGGCGGACAGCCCCACGGCCATGCCGATCTCGGCGAAGCTCGTCCTGGCGTTCGCCATCAGAGCGGTGATGATCTTCCGGTCGAGCTCGTCGAACGGGGTGGGGGCGCTGTGCATGTCGGCACTGTATCCAGCGAGAACGTCCCTGCCCCGGCACGTGTGCAGACGTGCGAATTGCTCCTACACTCCGGGTTCATGCTGCGCGCCCTGGCTGTCGACGACGAACGCCCCTCGCTGGAGGAGCTGCTGTACCTCCTCAACGCCGACCCCCGGATCGGCACCGCGGAGGGCGCCGGGGACGCGACGGAGGCGCTGCGCCGCATCAACCGGGCCCTGGAGTCCGGACCGCACGGCCCCGAGGCGATCGACGTCGTCTTCCTCGACATCAACATGCCCGGGCTCGACGGCCTGGACCTCGCCCGGCTGCTCACCGGGTTCGCCCGGCCGCCGCTGGTCGTCTTCGTCACCGCCCACGAGGACTTCGCCGTCCAGGCCTTCGACCTCAAGGCCGTCGACTACGTCCTCAAGCCCGTCCGCAAGGAACGCCTCGCCGAGGCCGTCCGCCGGGCCGCGGAGATCCGGGCCACCGAGATCCGGGACGCCGCCCCGCGCATCCCGGTGAGCGAGCCGGACCCCGACCAGATACCCGTCGAACTCGGCGGCGTCACCCGCTTCGTCCCCGTCGAGGACATCACCCATGTGGAGGCCCAGGGTGACTACGCCCGACTGCACACCACCAAGGGCAGCCACCTCGTCCGCATCCCCCTGTCCACCCTGGAGGAGCGCTGGCGCTCCCGAGGGTTCGTGCGCATCCACCGCCGCCACCTGGTCGCCCTGCGCCACATCGGCGAACTCCGCCTGGACGCCGGCACCGTCAGCGTCCTGGTCGGCTCCGAGGAGCTCCAGGTCAGCCGCCGCCACGCGCGAGAGCTGCGGGACCTGCTGATGAGGAGGACGTGACGGTGCCCCAGAACCACAGCCCCGCCGACCGCCGGGTCGTCGTCACCGGGCCACCCCGCCAAACCCGCAGCGCCCCCGGCTACTACCGCCCCCGCACCGAGATCGACGAGCAGACCACCCTCGGCCACACCTACGTCCGCTCCCTCATGCGCACCCAACTGCGCGCCGCCCTCGCCGTGTTCGCTGTCCTGGGCCTCCTCGTCGGCCCGCTCCCGCTGCTGTTCGCCGCGATGCCGGACGCCCGCCGCGTGCAGTGGGCCGTCCTCGGCTTCGGCCTGTACGTCCCCCTGGTCCTGCTCGCCCGCTGGTACGTGCGCCGCGCGGAACGCAACGAGCGCGACTTCGTACGCCTCGTCGAGGACCGATGAAGACGTACGAGGAGCCGGGAAGACGTACGAGGACCGATGAAGACGTACGAGGAGCCGTGGAAGACGTACGAGGACCGATGAAGACGTACGGGGAGCCGTGAAAGACGTACGAGAAGCCGTGGAAGACGTAGGCCGATGAACTCCAGCTACGCCGTCCCCGCCGTCGCCCTGGTCGTCGTCGCGACCGTCCTCGTCGGCGCCTTCGGCCTGCGCATCTCCCGCACCACCTCGGACTTCTACGTCGCCTCCCGCACCGTGGGCCCCCGCCTCAACGCGGCCGCCATCAGCGGCGAGTACCTCTCCGCCGCCTCCTTCCTGGGCATCGCCGGCCTGGTCCTCGTCCAGGGCCCGGACATGCTCTGGTACCCGGTCGGCTACACCGCCGGCTACCTCGTCCTGCTGCTCTTCGTCGCCGCCCCCTTGCGCCGCTCCGGCGCCTACACGCTGCCCGACTTCGCCGAGGCCCGGCTCGCCTCCCAGGCGGTACGACGGCTCGCGGGGGCCTTCGTGGTCGGCGTGGGCTGGCTGTACCTGCTGCCCCAACTCCAGGGCGCCGGACTGACACTGACGGTGCTGACCGGGGCGCCCGACGAACTCGGCGGAGTCATCGTGGCCCTCGTCGTGGTCGCCACCGTCGCCGCCGGCGGCATGCGCAGCATCACCTTCGTGCAGGCCTTCCAGTACTGGCTCAAGCTCACCGCGCTGCTCGTCCCCGCCCTCTTCCTGGTCCTCGCCTGGCAGGGCGACGGCGCCCCCGGCCACGCCTTCGAGGAGCCGGCGACCTTCCGCGAGCAGCGCGTGGTCCGCGTCGACGACAGCCTCGACCTGAGGCTGGACCGACCGCTGACCGTCACGGTCGACGGCGCCGTGGACGGCCGCCCCCACCAGGACACCGAACTCCAGTTGCCCGCCGGGACCCACCACATCGAGGCCGGCACCCTGCTGACCTTCGCCGAGGGCGCCCCCGTCCCCGAGGCCGACCGCGGCACCGGGGCCGGTCTGTCACCCTCGCAGGCCGAGACCCGCGGCGAACGCCCGCTGTACGCCACGTACGGACTGATCCTCGCGACCTTCCTCGGCACCATGGGCCTGCCGCACGTGGTGGTCCGCTTCTACACCAGCCCGCACGGCGTCGCCGCCCGCCGCACCACCGTCGCCGTCCTCGGCCTCATCGGCGCCTTCTACCTCCTGCCGCCCGTCTACGGCGCCCTCGGCCGCCTCTACGCCCCCGAACTCACCCTCACCTCGAACGCGGACGCCGCCGTCCTGCTGCTGCCCGACCGGATGATCGGCGGACTCGGCGGCGACCTCCTCGGCGCGCTGGTCGCCGGTGGCGCCTTCGCGGCGTTCCTGTCGACCGCCTCGGGGCTCACCATGGCGGTGGCGGGTGTGCTCGCCCAGGACGTCCTGCCCGCCCGCGGCGTACGGCACTTCCGGCTCGGCACGGTCCTCGCCATGGCGGTCCCGCTGGCCGCCAGCGTCCTGGTCGGCGGGCTGCCGGTCGCCGACGCGGTCGGGCTCGCCTTCGCGGTGTCGGCGTCCTCCTTCTGCCCGCTGCTCGTCCTCGGCATCTGGTGGCGCCCTCTGACCCCGCCCGGGGCGGCCGCCGGAATGCTCGTGGGCGGCGGCTCCGCCCTGGTCGCCGTGGCAGCGACGATGGCCGGCCTCCCGGGCGGCGGCGCCCTGCGCGCCCTGCTCGCCTGGCCGGCGCTCTGGTCGGTGCCGCTGGCCTTCCTCACCATGGTCCTGGTCTCCCTGGCCACCCCGGGCCGGGTCCCGGCGGGGACGGCGGCGATCCTGGCCCGGTTCCATCTGCCGGAGGAACTACGGACGGAGGCGAAGGCATGAGGACACTCCCGCGGTGCCGGGCCGGGACGGCCCCATGAGCGGCTTCCTCGCCGGCCTCTGCGTCGCCGTCCTCCCGCTGCTCGCCGCCGGTTTCTGGCTGGGCCGGCGCACCGCGCGCCCCGAGGGACTGCGCGGCCTCGGCACGCCCGTGGAGCACGCCACCTTCGAGACGCTGCACACCGCCTCCCTCGCCGCGCCGCCCCTCCGGGCGGGCCTCACCGAGGAGACCGCGCGCAAGTCCGCCCGCCGGCTGCGCACGCTGCTCGGCACGGACGCCCTGTGCCTGACCGACCACAAGGACGTCCTGGTCTGGGACGGCATCGGCGGCCACCACCGCGCCGACATCATGGAGCGCCTCGCCGGCCCCCTGGAGACCGGCCGCGGCGAGGCCTTCCCGCTGACCTGCGACCACCTCGACTGCACGGTCCGCTGGGCCGTCGTGACACCCCTGACCGTCGACGACCGCGTGCACGGAACGCTCGTCGCCTTCGCACCCCACGAGTCCGCCGTGCTGGTCCGGGCCGCCGGAGAGGTCGCCCGCTGGATCTCCGTACAGCTCGAACTCGCCGACCTCGACCGCTCCCGCACCCGTCTCATCGAGGCCGAGATCAGGGCCCTGCGCGCCCAGATCTCCCCGCACTTCATCTTCAACTCACTCGCGGTGATCGCCTCGTTCGTGCGCACCGACCCCGAACGCGCCCGTGAACTGCTCCTGGAGTTCGCCGACTTCACCCGCTACTCGTTCCGCAGGCACGGTGACTTCACCACCCTCGCCGAGGAACTCCACGCCATCGACCACTACCTGGCGCTGGTCCGGGCCCGCTTCGGCGACCGCCTCTCGGTCACCCTCCAGATCGCCCCCGAGGTGCTGCCGGTGGCCCTGCCCTTCCTCTGCCTCCAGCCGCTCGTGGAGAACGCCGTGAAACACGGCCTGGAAGGCAAGGCGGTCTCCGACGGCAAGGCCCACATCAGCATCACCGCACAGGACGCCGGCGCCGAGGCCCTCGTCGTCATCGAGGACGACGGCGCGGGCATGGACCCCGCCCTGCTGCGCCGCATCCTCGCCGGCGAGGTCAGCCCCTCGGGCGGCATCGGCCTGTCCAACGTCGACGACCGGCTGCGCCAGGTCTACGGCGACGACCACGGCCTGGTCATCGAGACGGCCGTAGGCGCGGGAATGAAGATCACCGCCCGGCTGCCGAAGTACCAGCCGGGCGTGCACTCCGCCGGACGCCTCACCCGCGACTAGGGCCTGTCACCCCGGCCTGGAACTCACGTGCCGCCGGTGACGATCATCCCGAGGGTGATCAGACCCAGCACGACCCAGCCGAACCACAGCCAGCCGTTGCTGCCTAGCGCCACCGTGTAGGCCGTCACCATGACGAGACCGCCGACGGTGAGCACCCCCATCGTTCTCGTCGAGCCATCCGTGGAACCGGAACCGGGCATCGCAACACCCTCCTCAGGATTCGTCTCCCTCCATGGTGCCCCCGTTCTGCTTCCGCACGGTGCAGACGACGAAATGGGTGCCCGCCTTCCACGGCCCCTCGCTCATCCAGGAGCCGGCCGTGTACACCGACGGATCGAAGCCATAGTCCCGCGGCGGGACCCGGCGCCCGCAGGCCACGTGCGACTCGGTGCGCGCTTCCCGCAAGGTCACGTCGGCGCCCAGACGGGTGAACCCGAGCACCTCCTCGTCGTGCGCCCCGGCACAGGGCACCAGCCGGGCGGACCGGTTGGACCGGACGTCGAGGCAGTCCCGTTTCCGCATGGTGGAGACGTCCGAGAACTCACTGCCCGGGGTCCGGTGCTTCCCGAGCGGCCCGTACACCGGCCGGCGGTGGCGGGCCGCTGCTCGACGCCGGGGGCGGGGAGCTGGGCGGTGGGCCGGACGTCGGCGGCGGTGTGCCGCTGCCCGCCCCGGGACCTCCCGTGCCCGACGGTTCGGATGCCTGGGATCGGTGAGAAATTGCTCGAGCTTGTCGACGTCACAGACCGTCGCTTGCTCAGACCCCCCGGTACAGACCGGGCGGGTCACCCTGCTGGAGACTGCCCCGCACGGGCCGCGACGCGATCTGCGCGTCTTTCCCCAGCCCGCTGTTCTCGTCGAAGCAGGGCGCGAACGAGGGCACCCCGGCCGCGACCGCCTTCACCACCGGCAAGCGCGAGGCCTTTAACGCCCGCGTGCGTTCAATGAGGCCAAATAGGCGTTGTACGCCTCGAGCTCCTTGTCCCCGTCCCGGTCGGCGGCCCGGTCCGTACGCCTGGCCTGCCGTTGTTCCGAGCTGTGCCACTGGAACAGCAGTGCGAGCAGAACGAGGACCGACGGAATCTCACTGAATGCCCAGGCGATCCCGCCCGCGGCATTCTGGTCGGACAACGCGTCGATGCCCAGCGAGGCAGGCGGGTTCTGGAACGTCTCCACCATCGGCGTGGACGCCATCATCAGCGCGATGCCGAAGAACGCGTGGAACGGCATGCCCGCGAACAGCTCCAGCATCCGCATCAGATAGCCGGGCCGGTGCGGGCCGGGGTCGACCCCGATGATCGGCCAGAAGAACACCACACCCACCGCGAGGAAGTGCACCATCATCGCGACGTGCCCCGTCTTCGACCCCATCAGGAAGTCGAAGATCGGCGTGAAGTACAGCGCGTACAGGCTCGCGATGAACAGCGGGATGGTGAACGCCGGATGCGTGACGATCCGCATGTACCGGCTGTGCAGCAGCGAGAGGAGCAGTTCGCGCGGCCCCTTGCGCCCCTTGCCCGCCACCGGCAGCGCCCGCAGGGCCAGCGTGATCGGGGCACCGAGCAGGATGAGGATCGGCGACAGCATGCTGATGACCATGTGCTGCACCATGTGCACGCTGAACATGACCATGCCGTAGTCGTTCAGCCCGGTGCACATCATCAGGCCGATGGACAGCACCCCCGCGACGTAGGACACGGTCCGCCCCCACGACCAGGCGTCCCCGCGCCGCCGCAGCCGTACGACCCCCCACGCGTACAGTGCGAGCCCCACGAGGCAGGCGACGAGGAAGAACGGGTCGGCCGACCATTGAAGACCCCGCCCCAGCGTGAACGGCGGCAGATCCATGGTCATGCCGTGCCCGCTGTGATCCATGACGCCGACTCCTGATTCGTGGGGGTTGTACGAGTCTGTCCGCACCCACACTAGAACTGCCCCCGGCCACATCGTGGACCGGGGGCAGGTTGACCCAGCGAGGGGCGCGGGGCTCTGTCCGCTACGCGGCTCCGCCGCGTGGGCGCGACCAGCCACGACGAACCCGCGGCCAGCGACGCTCGAGCACCCCGACGGCGAGACTCAGAGCACCCCGACGCCGAGACTCAGAGCACGCACTCCGCCTCTTCGTACCGCTCCGCGGGAACCGTCTTCAGGGTCTCCACCGCCTCCGCGAGCGGCACCATCACGATGTCCGTCCCGCGCAGGGCGGTCATGTGACCGAACTCCCCGCGGTGCACGGCCTCCACCGCGTGCCACCCGAAGCGCGTCGCCAGCACCCGGTCGTACGCCGTCGGCGTACCGCCGCGCTGCACGTGTCCCAGGATGACCGGCCGCGCTTCCTTGCCCAGTCGCTGCTCCAGCTCGATGGAGAGCTGGCGGGCGATCCCGGCGAACCGCTCGTGCCCGTAGATGTCCTTGTCGCCCTCGTCGAACGCCATGGTCCCGGCGGCCGGCTTGGCCCCCTCCGCGGCGACCACGATCGCGAACCGCTTGCCCGCCTCGAACCGCGCGCCGACCCGCTTGGCCAGCTCATCGATGTCGAAGGGCCGTTCGGGGACGACGATGGCGTGCGCGCCGGCGGCCATCCCGGAGTGCAGGGCGATCCAGCCGGTGTGCCGGCCCATGACCTCGACGACGAGGACCCGCTGGTGGGACTCGGCGGTGGTCTTGAGCCGGTCCAGCGCCTCGGTCGCGACGCCGACGGCCGTGTCGAAGCCGAAGGTGACATCCGTGACCGCGATGTCGTTGTCGATGGTCTTGGGCACGCCCACGACGGGCAGACCGGCGTCCGACATCAGCCGGGCCGCCTTCAGGGTGCCCTCGCCGCCGATCGGGATGATCGCGTCGAGACCCAGGTCCTGGAGGTGCCCCTTGGCCCGCTCCACACCGTCACGCAGGTGCGAGGGCTGGACCCGGGAGGAACCGAGGATGGTGCCGCCGCGGGCCAGGATGCCGCCCACCGCGTCGAGGTCGAGCTTGAGGTAGTCGCACTCCAGGAGGCCCTTCCAGCCGTCCCGGAAGCCGATGACCTCGTCGCCGTGGTCGACGACGGCGCGGTGCACGACGGACCGGATGACGGCGTTGAGGCCGGGGCAGTCGCCGCCGGACGTGAGGACACCAATGCGCATAGCCCGAAACAACCTTCTCGACGTGGGCCGGGGACCGGACCACGCTGTCCGGCTCGATCCCCGCCACCCTAGCGGCAGGAGGGGGCGGGGCCGTACCGTGCGTCCGCCTGCTGGACGACCCCGCTCAGGTGTGCGGTCACATCGTCAGACGGGCTGGTAAAAGCTGCCTGGAGCGCAGGTGAACCGGCAGCTCAGGCAGGCTGCTCGGCCGCCGCGATGCGCTCCTTGCGCAGCGCCTCGTACCACCGGTCGTCGGTCGGCGGCAGCGCGTTCACATCGAGCGCCAGCTTCAGCAGCAGGTCGGCGATGAGCGGGTTGCGCGCCAGCACCGGGCCGTGCATGTAGGTACCGAAGACGGTGTCGTTGTACGCGCCCTCCGTGCCGTCGCCGGTGCCGTTGCCCTTGCCCAGGCGGACGTTGGCGAAGGGGCGGGCGGTGGGGCCGAGGTGGGTGACGCCCTGGTGGTTCTCGAAGCCGGTCAGCGGGGGCAGGCCGAGGCGCGGGTCGATGTCGGCGAGCACGTCACCGACGCACCGCTCGCCCTCGCCGCGCACCGAGACCACGTCGAGCAGACCGAGGCCGGGCTCGCGCTGGCCGAGGTCGTTGATGAACTCGTGGCCGAGGATCTGGTAGCCCGCGCACACCGAGAAGACGATCGCGCCGTTGCCGACGGCCCGGTGCAGGCCGCCGTCCCGGCGCAGTCGCTCGGCCGCGAGCCGCTGGGGCCGGTCCTCGCCGCCGCCGATCAGGTAGATGTCGCCGGAGGTCGGGATCGGCTGGTCGCTGCGCACGTCGAGCCGGGCCACGTCGAGGCCGCGCTGGCGGGCCCGGCGCTCCACGACCAGGACGTTGCCCTGGTCGCCGTAGGTGCTGAGCAGGTCGGGATAGATCCAGACGACCCGCAGCTGGTTGTCGCTCACAAAAGTCCCCTGAGTGTCAGTTGCCGACGCGGCGGCGCAGGTCCTGGAAGGCGGTGTAGTTCGCGATGACCTCGATCCGGCCCGGCGGGCACAGCTGCACGGCCTGGTCGAGGTTCTCGCAGACCTGGAAGTGCTGGTTCGCGACCTCCAGACGCACCGCGAGGTCCAGCTTCCGGTCGCCGATCACACAGATCGGGTGGCCGGTCAGACGCGTGTAGTCCACGTCCCACAGCCAGGAGGTGTCGGTGCCGTCGGCGCCACGCGCGTTGACCGAGAGGATCACCGGGGTCGGTGGCGGATCGATCAGGCTGAACGTTTCGAGCCAGCCCGCGGGGTTCTTCGCGAGCAGCAGGCGCAGGTCGCGCTGCTGGAACTGCACGACGTCGTAGCGGCCCGCGACGGCCTGCACCTGGTACATGCGCTCCAGGGCGACCTGCGGCGGTACGCCGAACACGGCGGCGACGGCGGCGGAGGAGGCGGCGTTGGCCTTGTTGGCGCGGCCGGGCAGCTGGAGGTGGATGGGCCAGGCGGAGCCGTGCGGGTCGAGCACGTGGTCGCCGGAGAGCGCCCAGCTCGGCGTGGGGCGGCGGAAGCCGCACTCACCGCAGAACCAGTCGTCGCCGGGGCGCTGCATCACACCGCCGCAGGACGGGCAGGACCAGGCGTCGTCCTTCCACATCTGACCGGCGGCGACCCAGACGACGTTGGCGGAGGACGAGGCGGCCCACACGACGAGCGGGTCGTCGGCGTTGGCGACGATGACGGCCTTGCTGCCCGCCAGCCCCTCGCGCCAGTTCTCGGCGAGCATCCGGGTCTCGGCGGCCCGGTCCAACTGGTCGCGGGAGAGGTTGAGCAGGGCGATGCACTTCGGGTCGGTGTCCCGGGCGACGCCGGCGAGGTACTTCTCGTCGACCTCGATGACGCCGTAGCGCGCCTCGGAACTGCCCGCGAGGGCTGAGGTGATGCCGGCCGGCATGTTGGCGCCGAGCGCGTTGGAGACGACGGGGCCGGCCGCCCTGAGCGCCTCGGCGATCAGCCGGGTGGTCGTGGTCTTGCCGTTGGTCGCCGAGACCAGGACGACGTCCAGGTTCTGGGCGAGCCGGGCGAGGAGGTCGGGGTCGAGCTTGAGCGCCACCCGGCCGCCGATCACCGAACCGCTGCCGCGCCCCGCGGCGCGCGACGCCGCCGCGACCGCCTTGCCCGCGGTCACGGCGATCTTGGCCCGCGGCGTGAGCGGGTCCGAGTTGCCTGCCATCAGTTCTCGATCCTCCTTGCGTACGCGCCGCGCCTGACGGCAACGTGGTGGTGGTCAGCCTATCGAGATCCCTTCGCAGTCCCGAATCGCCGTACCCTTGCGGCCATGCGAAACGGCTCCATTCCGGGCACCCGCGGGCGTGTCCGGCCCCTCACGCTGTTCGGCGACCCCGTCCTGCACGCCCCGTGCCGGGACGTCACGGATTTCGGCCCGGAACTGGCGACGCTCGTGGAGGACTTGTTCGCGACGATGTACGCGGCCGAGGGGGTGGGCCTGGCGGCCAACCAGGTCGGGGAGTCGCTGCGGGTGTTCGTCTACGACTGTCCGGACGACGAGGACGTACGGCACGTGGGCCATGTGGTGAACCCACGGCTGGTCGACGCCGACGGTGTGGTGGTCCGCGGCCCGGAGGGCTGCCTGTCCCTGCCGGGCCTGGAGGCGGGGACGGAGCGCTACGACCACGCGGTGGTGGCGGGCTTCACGATGACGGGGGAGCCCGTGACGGTGCACGGCACGGGCTGGTTCGCGAGGTGCCTCCAGCACGAGTGCGACCACGTGGACGGGAAGGTCTACGCGGACCGCGTGACGGGCTGGCGGCACAGCCGCCTGATGCGGCAGGCGAGGCGGGCTTCCTGGTACCGGGCGGGGTGACGCCCTCAGGGGCCCGGGGCTGTGTCGATCTGCGGCTCCGCCGCGCGGGCGCGACCGGCCCCCACCGCCCCGCACGCGGCCTACGGCGGTCAGAAGCCCGGACCGCCGACCTTGTCGCCCGCGGCCGCCAGCCGCCCCCACAGCAGATCGGCCAGGCTCTGCACCAACTCGGCCCGGGAGCAGGGCCGTTCCCCCAGCCACCAGTCGCCGGCGGCGTGCATCATGCCGACGATCCCGTGCCCCCACACCCGGGCCAGCTGCTGGCCGCCGGGTCCCAGATCCAGCCGCTCCCCGATGACCTGCGCCAGCTCCTCGCCCATCCGGCGGAGCAACGGCACCGAGTGCTTGCCGACGTCGAAGCCGGGGTCGCCGGACGGCGCGCCCTCCGCGGGGTGCATCAGGAACCGGTACACCTGGGGCCGGGCCTCGATCGCCGCGAGGTAGGTGTCGAGGGTGGCCGCCACCCGTTCCCGCCGGTCCGCCGGGGCGTCCAGCGCGGCGCGCAGGGAATCCAGCAACGCGTCTGTATGACGTTTGGCCAATGCCGCGTAAAGTCCCCCCTTGTCGCCGAAGTGGCGGTAGAGGATCGGCTTGGTGATGCCCGCTTCCGCGGCGATCGCGTTCATGGAGGCCTGTGGTCCGTCACGCAGGACTACTCGGTCCGCGGCCTCCAGCAGCTCGCGGCGGCGGCGGTCGGCGGACCGTTGCTGATCGGTCCGCTGCGTGGTGTCCATGAGCTCTCCCCACCCGTGCTGATTCGTGGCGCCTGCGCAAACTAACACCCACCATGCCCCATGCATCGAACGGGTTGCCGAGCGGTCTTCGGGAGTTGACTTTTCCTACCGACCGGTAACAGACTCGGGTTACCGCTAGTAACATGCACGTGCGCCGCCGCTGGAGGGGACATGGCCGAGTTCACCATGGAGCTCAACGACGAACAGAAGGAGGTCCGGGACTGGTTGCACGGCTTCGCCGCCGATGTGATCCGCCCCGCGGCCGCCGAATGGGACGAGCGTGAGGAGACTCCCTGGCCGGTCATTCAGGAGGCCGCCAAGGTAGGCATCTACTCGCTCGACTTCTACGCCCAGCAGTACTTCGACCCCACCGGCCTCGGCATTCCCATGGCCATGGAGGAGCTGTTCTGGGGCGACGCGGGCATCGCCCTGTCGATCGTCGGCACCGGCCTCGCCGCCGTCGGCGTCCTCGCCAACGGCACCGAGGAGCAGATCGGCACCTGGATCCCGCAGATGTACGGCGACGCCAACGACGTCAAGGTCGCCGCGTTCTGCTCCTCCGAGCCCGACGCCGGCTCCGACGTGGCCTCGATGCGCACCCGCGCCGTCTACGACGAGGCCAAGGACGAGTGGGTGCTCAACGGCACGAAGACCTGGGCGACCAACGGCGGCATCGCCAACGTCCACGTGGTCGTCGCGGTCGTCGACGCCGAGCTCGGCTCCAAGGGCCACGCGTCCTTCATCATCCCGCCGAACACGCCCGGCCTGTCCCAGGGGCAGAAGTTCAAGAAGCACGGCATCCGCGCCTCCCACACCGCCGAGGTCGTGCTGGAGAACGTCCGCGTTCCCGGCTCCTGCCTCCTCGGCGGCAAGGAGAAGCTGGACGAGCGGCTGGCCCGCGCCCGTGAGCGCGCCAAGGCGGGCGGCGAGCGCGTGAAGAACGCGGCGATGGCGACCTTCGAGGCCTCCCGCCCGGCCGTCGGCGCCATGGCGGTGGGCACCGCCCGCGCCGCGTACGAGGTCGCCCTCGACTACGCCAGGACGCGCGAGCAGTTCGGCCGCCCGATCATCGACAACCAGGGCGTCGCCTTCCAGCTCGCCGACATGCGCACGTCGATCGACGCGGCCCGCCTGCTGGTCTGGCGCGCCTCCTGGATGGCGATCAACGGCAAGCCGTTCACCGCCGCCGAGGGCTCGATGTCGAAGCTCTTCGCGAGCGAGACGGCGAAGAAGGTCACCGCCCAGGCTGTCCAGATCCTCGGCGGCAACGGATACACGCGGGAGTACCCGGTGGAGCGGATGCACCGGGACGCCGCGATCTACACCATCTTCGAAGGCACGAGCGAGATCCAGCGCCTGGTGATCGCCCGGACGCTCTCGGGGATGTCCATCCGGTAGTCCGCGGGCTGAGGGCGCGCGGGAGCCGGACGCACAGTCCCCCGCGCGCCCCGGGCCGTTCAGGTCACCGGTGCCGTAGCGGTGTGAGCTGCTCGATGTCGTACCTCGACCGCAGCTCCTCGATCGCCGCGTGGTCCGGCGGGCCACCGCTGCCCAGGATCTCCAACAGCTCCTCGAAGTACCGCTCGTGATCGGGCGGCGGGGACGCCTGGAAGAACAGCTTGGCGGGGGAGTCCGTCGGGTTCGCGAACGCGTGCGGACAGCCCGGCGGTACGACGATGACCGTGCCCGGCGTCGCACGCACCACCCGGCTGCCCGAAGGCGACTCCCAGCCCTGCCAGTTGTCCGGCGTACGGACCCGCGGCTCGAAGGCGAGCACGTCCAGCTCACCCTCCAGGACGTAGAACAACTCCTCGCTGCGGGTGTGCACATGGGCGCCCACGTCGAACCCGGGCGGCACGATCACCTCGAAGGTCGAGGCGGTCCGCGAGTGCGAGCCCGTCACCTTGAACGTGACGTGCTGGGCCGCGGTCCGCACGACCCGGCCCTGCCCCGGCGGCACCAGGAGCCCTTCGGCAGCCGTCACCACGTCACCGGGAGAGCCTCGGGACCCCGGATCAACGCCCCCTTCCTGAAGGGCACTTGCTCGGCCGGCACCGCGAGCCGCAGATCCGGCAGGCGGTCCAGCAGGGCGTCGACCAGAAGCTCGGACTCCATGCGGGCCAGCATGCCGCCGGGGCAGTAGTGCGGGCCGAAACCGAAGGACACATGGGGGTTGGGGCTGCGCGAGAAGTCGATCGTCTCCGGGTAGGGGAAGACGTCCGGGTCGCGGTTGGCCGACAGGTACGACACGTAGACCGCGTCGCCCGCCCGGATCCGCACGCCCCTGATGCCCACGTCCTCCAGGGCGATCCGGGACAGGCCCACCGCGTTGCGGTGCGGGATGTAGCGCAGCAGCTCGTCGATGGCCCGGGGGCGGATGTCCGGCTCCGCGCGCAGCCGGTCGGCCAGGTCGGGGCGGGTGAGCAGCAGGTAGAACATCTGGCCGCTGTTGTTCGTCACGGCCTCGCCGCCGATCTGGAGCAGGACGGCCAGGCCCACCGCCTCCTGGAGCGTCACCTCGCCGCGGCCCACCGCCGCGCCCAGCAGGGACGCCACGTCCTCGCCGGTGCTGCCCTCCCTGAGCCCGACGAGGTCGGAGAAGTAGGCGCTCATCTCGTTCCTGGCCCTCTCGCTGACCGAGGCGCCGTGCGAGGAGGACAGGATCAGCTGCGTCCAGGTGTGCATCTTCTGCCGGTCGGCGGCCGGGACACCCATCAGCTCGCAGATCACGGCGATGGGGAAGGGGGTGAGGACGGTCGCGGTGAGGTCGGCCGGCGGGCCGTCCTGGACGAGCTCGTCGACCAGTTCGTCCAGCAGCCGCCGGGACTTCTCCCGGACGCGCTCCACCCCCCTCGCGGTGAACGCGGCGGCCACCGAGCGGCGCAGCCGGGTGTGGTCGGGCGGGTCGAGGAAGCCGACGGCGCCGCGGGCCGGGATGAAGTGCGGGGCGAGCCGGGTGACCTCGGGCTGGTCCATGACGGCCTCGCGGCTGAAGCGCGGGTCGTTGGTCACCATGCGGACGTCCTCGTACCGGGTGACCAGCCACGCCCAGCCCTCGCCGTTGGGCAGCTGGATCCGGGTGAGGGGGCCCTCGCGCATCAGTTCGGTCAGCACCGGGTCGAAGTCCACGCCGTTCAGGTCGAGCGCGGGCCAGTGGCGGATCGGGGGCAGGATCTCGGTGATCGTCTCTTCGGTCATCTCATGCCGTCTCTGCGTTGCGCTGCCAGCGGCCCAGGGCCATTTCCGCGGTGATGCCGGGCCCGAACCCGGCGAGCAGTCCGCGCGCCCGGTCGTGCGCCCCGCCCTCGTCGAACAGCCGGCGCAGCGCGTCCAGGACGACGGCGCTGGCGATGTTCCCGTACTCGGTGAGCGTGGCCCGGCTGAACCGGAAGGCGTGCGGGTCTACCTGGAGGTACTTGCTGAGGTCGTCGAGGATGCGCGGACCGCCCGCGTGGACGATGTAGAAGTCCAGGTCGGCGGCGTCCCAGCCGTGCAGCCCCGCGAGGTCCTGGAGGGCCGGGGCGAGCGGCTCCATGGTGGCCGGCACCCGCTTGTCCAGCTGGAAGTGGAATCCGGTGGCCCGGACGTCATACATGATCCAGTCTTCGGTCTTGGGGATCAGGTACGACCCGTTGCGCTCCAGCACGATGCCCTCCCCGCCCCGCCCGCGCACCACGGCGGCGGCGATGCCGTCGCCGAAGAGCCCGTTGGAGAGCAGGTTGCCGATGCCGACGTCGGTGGGCTGGTAGCACAGCGAGCAGAACTCGCAGGCCACGATGAGGGCGTTGGCCTCGGGGTAGGCGGTGCAGAAGTCGTGCGCCCGGTTGATGGCGGCGCCGCCGGCCGCGCAGCCCAGCTGGGCTATGGGTATCTGCCGGGTGGTGCTCCCGAAGTCCAGCTCGTTGATCAGCCAGGCGGTGAGGGAGGGCATCATGAAGCCGGTGCAGGACACATAGATGATGACATCGATGTCACCGGTCAGGAGCTCGGCGTCGTCCAGTGCCCGCTGCACCACGGCCGGCACCCGTGCCTTGGCCTCGGCGACGTAGACCCTGTTGCGCTCTTCGAAGCCCGGGTGCCTCAGGGTCTCCTCGATGGGCTGGACGATGTGCCGTGTGCGGACCCCGGTGTTCTCGATCAGCCGGAGAGCCAGGGGCAGTTGGGGATGGTCGGCGTGCCGGGAGCGGGCCAGCTCCAGCGTCTCCTCCATCGTGATCACGTACTCCGGGACGGACACCGAGGGTCTGCACAATGTCGCCATGAACCGTGCCTGCCTTCACCTCAGGAAGTGGTCCCGTCCACGATCCCCTGAGAGGCCGACGACTTCACGCGGGGCTACTCCGAACGCGCGGTCACTGGACGCGCCCCGAAGGGGCGCGGGGAACCGCGCGAGCAACCACGGACAACCCGCACCCGGCGGCGAGACAGGAACCCCTACGGCGCGGTCCCGCTGCTGTGCGCGATGCACGCCACATCGATACGATCCGCCAGCTTCGCCAGCTCGATCGTCAGTGCGGCGACCGTGTCCTCGTCCAGCCCCTCCTCGCCGGCCTCGACCAGGTGCAGCCACCGTCCGCCAACCGTGCGGAGCAGCTTGCTCACATCGGCCGCCGACACCTGCAGGGTGCCCCGGTCATCGACGATCAGAGGCAAAGTCACTTCGCGGTTCACACCCGGGATGTTAGCCGCGCAAGCGTCACGCTCCGTGCCAAACCGTCGTGATGTTGCAGAACTCGCGGATTCCGTGCCCGGACAGCTCACGGCCGTACCCGGACCGCTTCACGCCGCCGAAGGGGAACGCCGGGTGGGAGGCGGTCATCCCGTTGAAGAACACGCCACCGGCCTCCAGGTCCCGTGCGAAGCGGTCGACCTCGGCCTCATCGCGGGTCCACACGTTCGAACTCAGCCCGAACGGGGTGTCGTTGGCGATCAGCAGCGCCTCGTCGAGGTCACTCGCGCGGTACAGCGTGGCGACCGGCCCGAAGGCCTCCTCGCGGTGGATCCGCATCTCGCGGGTGATGCCGGCGAGGACGGTCGGCGGGTAGTACCAGCCGTCCCCGTCGGGCCGCTCACCGCCGCACAGCACGCTCGCGCCACTGCGCCTGGCGTCGTCGACCAGCTCCTCCAGATCCGCCCGCCCCTGCTCGCTGGCGAGCGGGCCGACGTCCGTCTCCTCCTCCAGCGGGTCACCGACCCTGAGCGCCTTCATGCCCGCGACGAACCGCTCCGCGAAGGCGTCGTAGACGTCGGTGTGCACGATGAACCGCTTGGCGGCGATGCACGACTGCCCGTTGTTCTGGACCCGCGCGGTCACCGCGACCTGGGCGGCCCGGTCGATGTCGGCGGACGGCATGACCACGTACGGGTCACTGCCGCCCAGCTCCAGGACCGTCTTCTTCACCATGTCGCCGGCCACCGACGCGACCGCGCGCCCGGCGGGCTCACTGCCGGTGAGCGTGGCCGCCTTGACGCGTTCGTCGCGCAGGATCTCCTCGACCTCGGCGGAGCCGATGAGCAGGGTCTGGAAGGTGCCCTCCGAGTAGCCCGCCTGGTGGAAGAGGTCCTCCAGGAAGAGGGCGGTCTGGGGCACGTTGGAGGCGTGCTTGAGCAGGCCGACGTTGCCGGCCATCAGCGCGGGCGCGGCGAACCGGATCACCTGCCAGAGCGGGAAGTTCCACGGCATCACGGCGAGCACGGGGCCCAGCGGGCGGTAGCGCACGCTGGCCCGGGTGCCGCCGGAGTCCTTCACGTCGGACGCCGAGGGCTCCTCGTCGGCCAGCAGCGACTCGGCGTGCTCGGCGTACCAGCGCATCGCCTTGGCGCACTTGGCGACCTCGGCGCGGGCCTGCTTGACGGGCTTGCCCATCTCGGTGCTCATGACGCGGGCGACGTCGGACTGGACCTCGTCGAGGACACCCGCGGCCCGGTTCAGCAACCGGGCGCGTTCGTCGAACGACGTCGTCCGGTACGTGCGGAACGTGGCCTCCGCGAGCTGGAGCCTGCGCTCGATCTCCTCGGGCCCCATGGCCTCGTACGTCTTGAGCGTCTCGCCGTTCGCCGGGTTCACCGTCGCGATGGGCATGACCGACCTCCAAAAGAACCGGACTGTGTCTCGACCTTCGCGCGCCGCGGCCGCCGCCGCAACGTCTCAGGGCGAGTGCTCCGCCAGCCGGTCGAGAAACGTGGCCTGCGCCTTGACGATCACCTCGCGGGCGCGCTCGAGAGGGAACCATCGCACGCGGTCCAGCTCGGGGAACTCCCGCTCCTCGCCCGACCTCGGTGGCCACTCCATGCGGAAGGTGCCCGGCACCACGGTCGCCGGATCGAGGTCCGCCCGCACCGCCCACGCGGTGACGACCTTGCCGCCTGTCTGCCTCACCTCGCCGAGCGGTACGGCCCTCCCGTCGGGCGGCGCCAGCCCCAGCTCCTCCTGGAACTCCCGGCGGGCGGCGTCCCAGGCCGACTCCTCCTCGGGGACGTACTCCCCTTTGGGGACGGTCCAGGCGCCGGCGTCGCGGCGCGCGAAGAACGGGCCGCCCATATGGCCGAGCAACACCTCAAGGCCGTCGTCGGTGTGTCGGAACAACAGCAGGCCGGCGCTGGTCCTCACGGCTTCCTCTCGGGGCGCCGCGGGGGCACCGTGGGACGTCCCGCGGGCGCTTCGCGCTGTCTCACGGCTTCACCTCGGGGTGCGCGGCCAGCAGGGTCTCCACCGTGTCGGCCTCCTCCGGCCGCTTGTCCTCGCGGTAGCGCACCACGCGGGCGAAGCGGAGGGTGACGCCGGCCGGGTAGCGGGTGGACCGCTGGAGCCCGTCGTAGGCGATCTCGACGACGAGCTCGGGGCGTACGGTCACCACGTGTCCCTCGGCTCCGGTGGCCAACTGCTGGAGGCGCTCGGTCTGCCAGGTCAGCATCGCGTCGGTCATGCCCTTGAAGGTCTTGCCGAGCATGGCGAAGCCGCCGTCGCCGGTGCGGGCGCCGAGGTGGAGGTTGGAGAGCTTGCCGGTGCGGCGGCCGTGGCCCCATTCGGCGGCCAGGACGACCAGGTCGAGGGTGTGGACGGGCTTCACCTTCAGCCAGGACGCGCCACGGCGGCCCGCGCTGTAGGTGGCGTCGAGGGATTTCACCACCACGCCCTCGTGGCCGCGTTCCAGTGTCTCGGCGAGGAAGGCCTCCGCGGCGCCGGTGTCCTCGGGGCCGGCCACCAGGGTCCGGCGCACCCGCATCGGCTCGGGCACCAGCCGGGCCAGCCGCGCGTGCCGTTCGGCGAAGGGCAGGTCGAGCAGGTCGTGGCCGTCGACGGAGAGGGCGTCGAAGAAGACGGGGGAGACGGGGACCTCGGCGGCGGCCGTGGTCACGTCCACGCGGGAGCCGACGCGCCCCGCCGTCTCCTGGAACGAGCGGGGTCGGCCGGCGGCGTCGAAGGAGAGGACCTCGCCGTCCAGGATGAACCGCTCGCCGTTCAAGTCCCTGGCGGCGGCTGACAGTTCGGGAAGGCGGTCGGTGATCTCGTCGAGGGTGCGGGTGTAGATCCGTACGTCGTCGCCGTCGCGGTGCACCTGGACCCGGATGCCGTCCAGTTTCTCCTCGACCACGCAGGAGCCGAGCTTCTCGACCGCCTCGGCGACCGAGGAGGCGCTGTGCGCGAGCATCGGCAGGACCGGGCGGCCCACGGTGAGGCGGAACCGGTCGAGCGCCTCGGGGCCGTCCGCGAGCAGGGCCTCGGCGACGGTCTGGAGGGAGCCGGCGAGCATCACCGCGCGGCGGACGTCGGCCGAGGGCGTCCCGGTCGCCTGTGCGAGCCCTTCGATGGCGACCGCGTCCAACGCGCCCTGCCGTACCTCCCCGCTGAGCAGCCCGAGCAGGAACCGCTGCTCGTCCTCGGTGGCGGCGCCCATCAACTCCCCGACCAGTCGCACCCGTTCGGCTTGCGAGCCGGTGCCCGAGACCTTGCCCAGGTCGGTGAGGAGGGCGTCCACGTCACGGACGGTCAGGCTCGGTTCGGCGGCCGGGGCGACCGGGCGGCTCAGCACCTTCCAGCCGACGCCGAGCCGCCCCTGCGGCAACCGTCCCGCCAGGTACGGGATGACGACCGGCACGTCGTCCGGCTCGGCCTCCCGGAACAGTTCGGCGAGGAGCGCGGTCTTCTTGGAGCGTGCGGAGGTCGCCGCGACCTCCTGGGACACCTGGGCCAGCCGGGCAAGAAGCATGCCTCCAGGGTGCGGGACGCTTCGCTGGATTTCACGGCGAAAGGCGGGTTGCGTGGTGTCTGCGGGTGCGTCGTGGCTGGTCGCGCCCGCGGCGGAGCCGCTGATCGACACAGCCCCGCGCCCCTTCAGGGGGTTGCTGCGAGGTCGGTCATCAGCAGATCGCCGTTGATCGTCGCCCCGGCCCTGTAGCCGGCTGCCGCCGCGTTGATCACCTGCTCGGCGAAACCGGCCGCGTTGCCTGCCGCCCAGACACCCGGCACGGTCGTCTGCCCGGTCTCGTCGAGCACGGGGTACGCGCCGAAAGGGGTCTCGCGCATCTCGGCGCCGAGCCGCTCCAGCAGGCTGTTCTGCGGGACGGCGCGGGGCGCGACGAACAGCACCTCGCGGTCGTACGAGGTCCCGTCCGCGAGCCGGACACCGGTGAGCCGGTCGTCCTCGATCCGCAGCCCCTCGACCTCGCCCGGCACCATAGCGACCCCGGCCGCGGACAACCTGCGCCGGTCGTCGTCGGACAGGTCGGTCTCGGCGACCGTGTGCAGGAAGAGCGTCACGTCCTTCGACCACTGCGACACCATCAGCGCCTGGTGCATGCTCAGCGGGGTGGTCGCGAGCACGCCGAAGGCCTGGTCGCGGACCTCCCAGCCGTGGCAGTACGGGCAGTGC
Source organism: Streptomyces sp. NPDC034103 (assembly GCF_055575395.1). Taxonomy (NCBI): domain Bacteria; kingdom Bacillati; phylum Actinomycetota; class Actinomycetes; order Kitasatosporales; family Streptomycetaceae; genus Streptomyces; species Streptomyces sp. NPDC034103. The sequence goes on from NZ_JBVISS010000012.1 coordinate 186,930, forward strand.
AGCACGTCCCGGCCGAAGCGTTCCGCGACGCCCGGCACGGTCGGGAGCTCGTCCTTGAGGCCGGTCGCGATCACCAGTCGGCGGGCCCGGACGGTACGGCCGCTCGCCAGGGTCACCGTGAGGTCCTCGGTGACGTCCACGGCGCGGTCCCGCACCAGCTCGACGCCGTACCGCGCGATCTCCTCCCGGCCGAGCGCCAGGAACTCGCCGGGCGGCATACCGTCCCGCGTCAGATAGCCCTGCATGCGGGCGGCGGGCGCGTTGCGCGGCTCGCCCGCGTCGACCACCAGGGTGCGGCGCCGGGCCCGGCCCAGGACGAGAGCCGCCGAGAGCCCCGCGGCACCGCCGCCGATCACGATCACTTCATAGGTATCGGTCATACCGACACCGTCGTCCGGGGATGCGGGATTGACAAACTTCTTTGCCGATTCTGCAATATCAGGCATGACTACCGATGACGTTCTGGCCGAGGTCGGCCCGCGGCTGCGGCGGCTGCGCAAGGACCGGGAGGTGACACTCGCGGCGCTGTCCGAGACGACCGGCATCTCGGTGAGCACCCTGTCCCGGCTGGAGTCCGGGCTGCGCAGGCCCAGCCTGGAGCTGCTGCTGCCGATCGCGCGGGCCCACCAGGTACCGCTGGACGAACTGGTGGGCACCCCGCAGGTGGGGGACCCGCGGGTGCGGGCCAAGCCCCTGGAGCGGCACGGGCGCACCTACTGGCCGCTGACCCGGCAGCCCGGCGGCCTCCAGGCCTTCAAGGTGCTGGTGCCGCAGCGCCAGGAGGAGCCGGAACCGCGGACCCACGAGGGGTACGAGTGGCTGTACGTGCTGTCCGGGCGGCTGCGGGTGGTGCTGGGCGACCACGACGTGGTGATGGCGGCCGGGGAGGCGGCCGAGTTCGACACCCGGGTGCCGCACTGGTTCGGGTCGACGGGGGAGGGGCCCGCGGAGTTCCTCAGCCTGTTCGGGCCGCAGGGGGAGCGGATCCACGTACGAGCCAAACCCAGGCGGTCGTGACGCACGTGACGGTTCCCTGAACGGCAAGCGACCGCTTAGTATGCGATGACCCCGGTCACGACTCCGGTACGACGACGCAGTCCCGTGGAGGCACCGCATGCAGGCATGGCAAGTGCACGAGAACGGCGAGCCGAGCGAGGTGATGCGCCTCGAGGAGGTGGCGGCACCCACGCCGGGCGACGGCCAGGTCCTGCTGAAGGTGCGCGCCGCGAACATCAACTTCCCGGATGTGCTGATGTGCCGCGGCCACTACCAGGTGCGGCCGCCGCTGCCGTTCACCCCGGGCGTGGAGGTCTGCGGCGAGACCGAGGACGGCCGCCGGGTGATCGCCAACCCCGCGCTGCCGTACGGCGGTTTCGCCGAGTACACCGTCGCCGATGCCGCCGCCGTGCTGCCCGCGCCCGAGTCGCTGGACGACGCCGAGGCGGCCGCGCTGCACATCGGGTACCAGACGGGCTGGTTCGCCCTGCACCGGCGGGCCCGCCTGGAGGCCGGTGAGACGCTGCTCGTCCACGCTGCCGCGGGAGGGGTCGGCAGCGCGGCCGTCCAGCTCGGGAAGGCGGCCGGGGCCACCGTGATCGGTGTGGTCGGCGGTGCCGACAAGGCGGCTGTCGCACGGGAGCTGGGCTGCGACGTCGTGATCGACCGGCGGGCCCAGGACGTCGTCGCGGCCGTGAAGGAGGCCACCGGCGGCCGGGGTGCCGACGTGATCTACGACCCGGTCGGCGGCGACGCCTACACGCAGTCCACGAAGGTCGTCGCCTTCGAGGGCCGGATCGTGGTCGTCGGCTTCGCCAGTGGCACCATCCCCAGCCCCGGCCTCAACCACGCGCTGGTGAAGAACTACGCGATCCTCGGCCTGCACTGGGGCCTGTACAACACCAAGAACCCCAAGCTGGTCCAGCACTGCCACGAGCAGCTCACCGAACTGGCCGCCCGCGGCGCCATCAAGCCGCTGGTGAGCGAGCGGGTGCCGCTGAGCGGGGCGGCCGACGCGGTCCAGCGGGTCGGCGACGGGGTCACCACCGGCCGGGTCGCCGTCGTACCGACAGGAGCACAGGCATGATCGACGCCGCCGAACTCAAGCGCCGCACCGCCGAGTTGCTGGCCGCACACCCGCCCGCCACCACGGACCGCCTGGACTTCCTGCGGGCCCGCTTCGACGCCGGCCTCGCGTGGGTGCACTACCCCGAGGGCCTCGGCGGACTCGGTGCCGCGCGCTCCCTCCAGGCCGTCGTGGACACCGAGCTGGAGGCCGCCGGCGCCCCCGACAACGACCCGAAACGCAACGGCATCGGCCTCGGCATGGCCGCGCCGACCATCCTCAAGTACGGCACCGAGGAGCAGAAGCGGCTGCTGCGGCCCCTGTGGACCGGCGAGGAGGTCTGGTGCCAGCTCTTCAGCGAGCCCGGCGCCGGCTCCGACCTGGCCGCCCTCGGCACCCGAGCCGTACGGGAGGGCGACGGCTGGGTGGTCAACGGGCAGAAGGTGTGGACCTCCAGCGCACACAACGCCCGCTGGGCCATCCTCATCGCCCGCACCGACCCGGACGTGCCCAAGCACGCGGGCATCACCTACTTCCTGTGCGACATGACCGACCCCGGCGTCGAGGTCCGGCCGCTGCGCCAGATCACCGGTGAGGCCGAGTTCAACGAGGTCTTCCTCACCGACGTCCGCATCCCCGACTCCCGCCGCCTCGGCGAGATCGGCGACGGCTGGCGGGTCGCGCAGACCACGCTCAACAACGAGCGCGTCGCCATCGGCGGCATGCGGCTGCCCCGCGAGGGCGGCATGATCGGCCCGGTCGCCAGGACCTGGCGCGAGCGCCCGGGCCTGCGCACCCACGATCTGCACCAGCGGCTGCTGAAGCTGTGGGTCGAGGCCGAGGTCGCGCGACTGACCGGCGAACGCCTGCGCCAGCAGCTCGTCGCCGGCCAGCCCGGCCCCGAGGGCGCCGGCATGAAACTCGCCTTCGCCCGCCTCAACCAGGAGATCAGCGGCCTGGAGGTCGAACTCCGGGGCGAGGAGGGCCTGTTGTACGACGACTGGACCATGCGGCGCCCCGAGATGGTGGACTTCGTCGGCCGCGACGCCGGCTATCGCTACCTGCGCTCCAAGGGCAACAGCATCGAGGGCGGGACCAGCGAGGTCCTGCTGAACATCGTCGCCGAGCGCGTCCTGGGCCTGCCCTCGGAACCGCGCACCGACAAGGACGTCGCATGGAAGGACCTGTCCCGATGAAAAAGGCGCCTGACCTGCTGTACTCGGAGGAGGAAGAGGCGCTGCGGTCCGCCGTCCGGGACCTGCTCGCCGACCACTGCGACGCTCCCGGCGTCATCGCCCGCACCGAGTCCGACACCCCGCACGACCTCGCGGCCTGGAAGGCGCTCGCCGACAGCATGGGCCTCGCCGGTCTGCTGGTGCCCGAGGCGCAGGGCGGCCAGGGCGCCACGCACCGCGAAGCCGCCGTCGTCCTGGAGGAGTTGGGGCGCGCGGTCGCCCCGGTGCCCTACCTCACCAGTGCCGTCGTCGCCACCGAGGCGCTGCTGGCCTGCGGTACCGAGGACCTGCTCGCCGAGCTGGCGTCTGGGCGGCGGATCGGCGCCCTCGCGGTCGCGCTGAACGTCGCCGCGGGCGGCGCCTACAAGGTCGTACGCCATGAGGACGGCACCCTGCACGGGGAACTGACCGGGATCGCGGACGCGGCGGTCGCCGACGTGCTGCTGGTCCCGGCGGACGACGGCGGGCTGTACGCGGTGGACGCCTCCCGCGCGGTCGTCACGCCGCAGGTGTCCCTCGACCTGACCCGGCCGCTCGCCACGGTCACCCTGGACGGCGCCCCCGGCCGTCTCCTGGGCGATGCCGAACCCGCCGTACGACGGGCACTGCGGTCCGGTGCCGGACTGCTCGTCTCCGAGCAACTCGGGCTCGCCGACTGGACGTTGACCGAGACCGTGCGTTACCTCAAGGAGCGCAAGCAGTTCAACCGGCCCGTCGGCGGGTTCCAGGCGCTCAAGCACCGGCTCGCCCAGCTGTGGCTGGAGGTCGTCCACCTGCGGGCCGCGGCGCGCAACGCGGCCGACGCGCTGGCGAGCGGCGAGGACGCCGACGTGGCGGTCGCCGTCGCCCAGGCCTACGCGGCGTCCGTCGCCGTGCACGCCGCCGAGGAGGCGCTCCAACTACACGCCGGCATCGGCATGACCTGGGAGCACCCGATCCATCTGTACCTCAAGCGGGCCAAGGCGGACTCGATCGCCTACGGCACCGCCGGCGTCCACCGCGCGGCACTGGCCGAACTGGTGGACCTGCAAGTCCCCTGACGTTCACCAGGAAAAGCCCGCCCCACCTGGGGCGGGCTTTTTCGTGCGCCCCGCGCGGACGCGGTGAACAGACGGCGGCAGTCCGGCCAACTCCCTACGCGAGCATGCCCTTTGAGAGCGGTGCGACCCCATACTCACCGGTGTCCCGTACCACCCTCCCAGGGAGGCAGGCATGGCCCTCACCACCCGTCGCAGAGCCCTCACCACCCTCGGCGCCGCCCTCGCCGGCGCCGTCGCCCTGCCCGCCACCGACGCGTTCGCGGGCGAACGCACGCACCGGCCGCGGCCGTTGTGGCGCGCCCACGCCCACAACGACTACGAGCACCCCCGCCCCCTCCTCGACGCCCTCGACCACCGCTTCGGCAGCGTCGAGGCCGACATCTTCCTCGTCGGGGACCAGCTCCTCGTCGGCCACACCGTGGACGACCTCGACCCGGCCCGCACCCTGGAGTCCCTCTACCTCGGCCCCCTCGCCGCCCGGGTGAGGGCCAACCACGGGTCGGTGTACCGGGGGTACCGCAGGCCGTTGCAGCTGCTCATCGACATCAAGACCGAGGGCTCCTCGACGTATCTCGAACTCGACCGCCATCTCAGGCGCCACAAGCACCTGTTCACCACCTACGCCCACGGCCGGGTGTTCCCGGGCCCGGTCACCGCCGTCATCTCCGGCGACCGCGCCGCCCGCGCTCCCATGGAGGCACAGAGCGTACGGCGGGCCTTCTACGACGGCCGGCTCGCCGACCTCGGCAGCCCGGCGCCCGCCTCCCTCATCTCGCTGATCAGCGACAACTGGACGCTCAACTTCAGCTGGCAGGGCGTGGGGGCCTTCCCCGAGGCCGAGCGGCAGAAGCTGCGCTCCCTCGTGCGGGCCGCCCACGCGCGCGGTCAGCGGGTGCGGTTCTGGGCGACGCCGGACGTGGCCGGGCCCGCCCGGGACGCGCTGTGGGGCGAGTTGCTCGCCGCCGACGTCGACTACCTCAACACCGACGACCTCGCGGGCCTCGAAGCCTTCCTGGACGCCCACCGGCCGGCGTAGACACCACACGTTCGGCGGACAGGTCAGCGGCCCGGACGAACCCTCCGCTACGCCACACTTACGGCCGAATGCCGTGAACCGGACGTTACGGCGTGGCGGAGGAGGCCGACGATGGCGATTTCCATCTCTGTGGTGTTGTTGCTGCTGATCCTGGCGGTGATCTTCCTGCGCAGCGGCGGGTTGAAGGTCTCGCACGCCCTGGTCTGTCTCCTGCTCGGCTTCTACCTGGCCAGTACCAGCGTCGCCCCGACCATCAGCAGCGGTCTCACGGCGACCGCCGACATCGTCAGCAGCCTCAGGCCCTGACCCTCACCCGGTCGAGAAGACCCCGATGCCGTTCGGTACGGGGCGTTCGGCGCCGCCCGACGGGTGGTTGCGCACGGACACGGCCGTCTCGCCGGGGTCGCGGGCGACCAGGGTCGTCGACCCGCCGCCGTCCAGGCTGAAGCCGTCCACCGCGCCCAACCATCGCAGGGTGTCCGCGACTTCGGTGAGGGTCAGCCCCGTGCGGTAGGCGGCCGCACCGTCCACCGCGAGCAGCAGCACCCGCCGACCGCCGTCCGCGACCCCGGCCGCGGTGCGCACGGCCGAGGTCGTGCCGTCGAGGCCGGGCAGCGGCTGTCCGTCGTCGAGGACCGGGTAGCCGCCGATGGCGAAGCGGTAGGAGGTCCGGGCCTCGGAGGCGAGCAACCGGTGCTGGATCCGCACCCGTTCGCCGACGCCGAGCTTCCGCAGCTGCCGGGCCCCTTCCTCCCGGCCGACGAGCACGGTGGAGCCCGTCTCCACGGGGCCGCCGCCCGGGGTGTCGGCGAGGGCCGTGACCCGGCCGTGGCGGACCGTCACCTCGTAGGTGTCCGTGCTGCACGGGGCGGCCCGATCGGTGTCCGTGCCGCAGGTGGCACGCACCCGTGAGGCGCTGCCCCACTTGTCGGTGAAGGCGCCGACGGACCCCACGGGAAGCGCGTACTGGTTGAGCCCGCCCAGCGGCAGGCGTGCCGAGTCCGTCCACACGGACCCGGCCAGGGTGAGGCTGTCCATGCGGGCCCGCCGGTCGAAGCCCATGCCGAACACGTCCCTGGTGGAGGTGCCGGGCGGCAGGGCGGGGCCGAAGCGCTGGCCGTCGGGGACCGCCGCCTTGAGCGTGTGCCCGCTCGCGATCGCCGGGCCCACCGCCGCGCCGGTCGCCTCGACCCCCGGGTGCTGGGTCTCGGTGATGTTGAAGAAGTCGCCGTTGACGCCCGCGACCGCGCCCTGGCCGTCCGCCAGCCTGGAGACGGTCGCCCGCGCGGCCACCGCTCCCGGGTGCAGCAGGTCGAGCCGTACGCGCGGATCGCGCAGGTCGACGGTGAGCACATGGACACGGGTGGGGCCCTTGGCCGCCTCGATGTCGTACTGCCGGTACGTCACTCCCGGCGCGATGCGCTCGGCTGCCTGCGCGGCGCCGGCCGGTGCCGCCCCCGTCAGGGTCGCACCGGCCAGCGCACCGCATGCCGTGAGGAACGTCAGTACCGCTCTGCCTGCTCGGAACCTGTTCTGACGCAGCGTCACAGTCCCCCCTGAGGTCTCGTCAACTGTCCCAGGACTCAGGGGAAGTGCACCAGACGGCGAGGCGTCTAGGCGTCGAGCAGGCGGGAGCGGATCAGGAAACGCACTCCTTCGGGTGCTTCGAGCGAGAAGCCGCTGCCCCGGCCGGCCACGACGTCGACGATCAGCCGGGTGTGGGCCCACAGCTCGTACTGGCTGCGCGACATCCAGAACGTCACCGGCTCACCGACGCCCTCGACCTCCAGCTCCGCGAGCAGCACGTCCGAGCCGCCGGTGCGGAACTCGCCCGCCGGGTAGCACATCGGGGCACTGCCGTCGCAGCAGCCGCCGGACTGGTGGAACATCAGCGGGCCGTGCGCCTCACGCAGCCGGCGCAGCAGACCGGCGGCCGCGGGGGTGAGCTCGACACGCGGGATCTCCTCATCCATGCGCCCCAGCGCACCACACCCCACGTTGCGAGAAGGTTGCGGCCCGGCGCAGGGTGGGGCCATGTACACCACCCGGGTCTCCCGCCATGTGAACGCCCCGCGCGCGGCCGTCTACCGCACCCTGCTGGACGCCGAGGCCCTCGCGAAGTGGCGGGTGCCCGCGGGGATGAGCGGCGAGGTCCACGTCTTCGACGCGCGCGAGGGCGGCGCGTTCCGCGTCTCGCTCACGTACGACCTGCCGACCGACATCGGCAAGTCCGGCTCGCACACCGACACCTACCACGGCCGGTTCCTGAAGCTGGTGCCGGACGAGCTGGTGGTCGAGGAGCTGGTGTTCGAGACCGCCGACCCGGCCCTGCACGGCACGATGACGATGACGACCACGCTCACCGGGACGGTGGACGGCACGGAGGTCGTCCTCCTGCACGAGGGGGTTCCCGACGCGGTGCCGGCCGACCAGAACGAGGCGGGCATGCGGATGGCGCTGGCCAACCTGGCACGGCTCGTCGAGGGCTGAGGGTCACCTCACGGGCACATCACCGGTCACATCGCGCCGACGTTGGTGGTCAGCAGCCGGAGCAACTGCTTGGCCATGGCGTCCTGTTCGGGGGTCAGGCCCATCGCGTCACCGATGGCGAGGGGCACCGCCCGGGCGCGCTCGCGCAACCGGGCCCCCTCGTCGGTGAGGGTGAGGGAGACCGAGCGCTCGTCCTCCGGGCGGCGTTCGCGCCGGAGCAGGCCGTTCGCCTCCAGGCGCTTCAGCAGCGCCGCCGAGGCCGCCATCAACCAGGCCGTCGCGGTCCTGCGCACCGCGCTCGGCACGGTGTGACCCGGTCCTGAACGCCCGCGGCCCGTCTCAGGCAGGCTGCGGCGTCAGGCGCTTGTGGCCCTTGCGGTCGTAGTACAGCGTCATCGCGAAGCCGAACAGGACACCGAGCACCGCGCCGAGGGCGGTCATGGTCCAGGCGCGGGTGAGGCCGGCGTCGCCGCGGGCGTCGAAGTAGAGGATCGCGCGGACGCCGTCGCCGAGCTGGCGCATGGGCTCGAAGTGGGACAGGAAGCGGTAGAACCCCGGGACCGCCTGGAGTGGGACGGTGGCGCCGGACGACGGCAGCCCGAGGACGATGAACACGAACATCGACACGAGCTGTCCGATGCCGCCGAACGCGGCGTTGATGGCCTGCACGCCGAGGCCGACCGCGAGGGACGCGCAGTAGGAGTAGATCCAGAGCAGCGGCAGGTGGGACGCGTCCATGCCGAGGAGGGTGACGCAGGCCAGCATCACCAGGGAGACGGTGAGGAGCGTGATGCCCGCCGTCATCGCCATCTTCAGCAGCAGGGTCTGGGTGCGGGTGATCGGCACGGTGGGCAGCCGGGTGTGCCAGGGCCCGATCTCGTTGTCGGCGTAGCCGAGGGCGGTGTCGACGCCGTTGCTGATGATGTTGCCGCCCATGAAGCCGGCCAGGACCAGCAGCAGCGTGTAGTAGAAGGCGGTCAGGCCCAGGCCGCTGTGGGCACCGACGGGGTGACCCACCTCGGTGGCCACGGTCACGGGGTCGGCGAGCAGCAGTTTCTGTGCGGGGCCCGCCCGTGGGGCCGACCGGGTGAGTTCCTTCCCGATGGTCTGCGAGGCCTGCTGCGCCGTCCGCGTGGAGATCTGGCTCGCGAGGGAGGAGCCGAGGCTGCCCTTGCCGGGGTTGGTCAGCACCGTGAGCGTCGGTCGCTCGGTGGCGGCGTCGGTGGTGAGCGCGCCGACGGAGGCGGTGAAGCCGGAGGGGATGACGAGGGCGCCGTAGACCTTGCCCGCGTCCAGCTCGTCCTGGGCCCGCGCCCGGGTGAGCGGTCGCCAGTCGGCCTTGTCGCTGGAGGTGTCCGACATGATCGCCCCCGCGATCCGCGTCCCCAGGTTCTGCCGCTGCCCGGGCAGCGGCTCGCCGGTGTCGGAGTTGACCAGAGCGATCGGCAGGTCCTTGAGGTCGCCCTGTGGATTGACGATGCCGCCCATGTAGAGCAGGGACAGCAGCAGGGCGAGCAGCCCGCTCAGGGCTGCCGGTACGACCCACAGCCTGGGGCGGCGCAACAGGGCGGAGGCACGGGCCTGGGGAGCGGGGTCGTTGATGGCTCTCCGGTCGTTCATGGCTCTCCGTGGGGTGGGCGGTGACGCGTGCCTTCCCGTGGCGGCGCGTTCTCCTCCAGTCGTAAGCGATCACGGCGTGTCCCGCACGCAGAGCGGTCCCCACCGCCAGGCGCGTCGGCGTCTCCCCGAAGGGCGGCTCCCTCGCCCCGCCGCACCTGCCCGACCCGCGTCCTCGCGCTGTGCGGTCCGGGGTGACGGCCTCATTCCGGGCCGGACCGGGCAGCTGACGTAGGGGCCGAGGCCCCGGTGAACAGCTCGCGGGGCCGACGTCGGGTCAGTCGAGGTCCTGCCCGTCGGCCAGCGGTAGTTCGAACCAGACCACCTTGCCTGTGCTCACCCTGGTCGCCCCCCAGCGCTGCGCGAGCTGGTCGACCAGGAACAGCCCCCGGCCGCCCTCGTCGCTCAGGCGCGCGTGCCGCATCCTCGGCACCACCGTCGAGTCGTCCTCCACCTCGCACCGGAGCACGTCCGTGCGCAGCAACCGCAGCGTGATCGGCCGGCCGGCGAAGCGCACCGCGTTGCCCACCACCTCGCTGACCAGAAGCTCGGTGGACTCCAGCAGGGCCTCCAGACCCCACTGGCGCAGGGTCCTGCGGGTCAGCCGCCGGGCCCGGGCCGCGGTCTGCGGACGCGGGGCCAGGTACCAGTACGCGACGGTGTCCGGCAGGACGCCCTCGAACCGGGCGGCCAGCAGCGCGATGTCGTCGTCCCGGTCACCCTCGCCCAACGTGCCGAGCGCCTGGTCGCACAGCTCCTCCAGCCCCGGCTCCACCGCGTCCGGGGCGCCCGCCCGCAGCCGTGCGCGCAGCCGGTCCACGCCGGTCAGCACATCCGCGTCACGGGACTCGACCAGACCGTCGGTGTACAGCAGCAGGGTCGCGCCGGCCGGAGCGTGCAGCTCGACGGACTCGAAGCCGCCGCTGCCGACACCGATCGGCGCCCCGGGCGGCACCTGGACGACCTCGGTGCCACCGTCGGGGCGCAGCAGCACCGGCGGCAGATGGCCGGCGTTGGAGATCAGCAGCCGCTGCAGCACGGGGTCGTACATGGCATACAGGCAGGTGGCCGTGTGCTCGCTGCCCAGGCGTTCGGCCTGCTCGTCGAGGTGGTGCAGGATCTCGTCGGGGGAGAGGTCGAGGCCGGCCAGGGTCTGCACGATGGTGCGCAGCTGGCCCATGATCGCCGCGGACGTCATGGAGTGGCCCATCACGTCGCCGATGACCAGCGCGACCCGGTTCCCGGGCAGCGGGATCGCGTCGTACCAGTCGCCGCCGACCTGCGCGGTCCGTGAGGCCGGCAGATAGCGGCTGGCCAGCACCACTCCGGTCGGTTCGGGCAGGGACGGCGGGAGCATCGTGCGCTGCAACGCGTCCGCGACGGCCGCCTCACGGGCGTACAGCACCGCCTTGTGGATGCCGAGCGCGGTGTGGGTGGCGAGCTGGGAGGCGACCAGGAGGTCGTCGTAGGTGAAGTCGGGCCGCCCGGGGGAGCGGATGAGGACGACGCTGCCCATGACATGGCTACGGCCGTGCAGGGGCGCGATGATCAACCGGCGCCCGGGCGGCACCGCGCCCGGCGCGTTCGCCGCCCCCAGCAGTTCGGCCACCGCGGCCCGCAGGCCCGGGGTGGAGCCGAACACCGGCCGCCCTGCCTGGAGCAGCTTGACGAGCAGACCGTCCGCGGCCGGCCGGACCACCTCGGCCGCCTGGAGGGTGGCGGCGGACGGGGCCGGGGCGGTGGTGTGCAGCCGCAGGACGCCGGGCTCGGCGGTGCTCTCGTCGCCCACCGGGAGCGGCGCGTACAAATGGACGAACGCGGTGTCGGCGAAGGCCGGGACGGCCGCCCGGCACAGTTCGCCGAGGGTCTCGTCGAGGTTCATGCCGCGGGCGATCTGCCGGGTCGCCGCGTCGAGATAACGCAGCCGGTCGGTCTGCGGCTCGGAGGCGAGCGGCCGTCCGGCGGGCTCCTGCGGGGGCGCGTGCCGGGGCGGCGGGCGTCGGGTGGACTCGCTGTGTGGAGTGTCATCGACCGTGGAGCGCAGTGGGTCGGTCTGCGGTTCGGAGGCGAGGGGCCGTGCGGCGGGCGCGTGCGGGGGCGGCGGGCGTCGGGCGGACTCGCCGTGTGGAGTGTCCTCGGCCGCGCGTGGCGCGCCCGAGCGGGGCGCCGACGCGGGAGGCTCCGGCGGGGACGGGACCGGACGCTCCGGCGGGGAGGGGGCCGGACGCTCCGGCAGGGATGGGGAGGGGCGCTCCGGCGGGGACGGGGCGGCGGCGGGTCCGGGTGCGCGGGCCGGTCGGCCACGGGCACCGCCGTCGGCTCCGAGCTGCTTCGTCACGCCAGTCCTTCCGGCCGGGCGGGCCCGCGCTGAGGCGGGCTGAGGGGGGGGCTGAGGGGGAGCGGTCAGCCACGCCGTCGGCAGCGCAGGAAGATCTGCACCTCGGGCGGGACGTCCACGGAGGAGGGGGCGTACGAGTACGAGGACTCCTCCAGGACCTCCAGGCCCGCAGCCTCCACCACCTCACGCAGGTCGTCCCGTAGGAAGCCGGACACCCGGATGGTGCTGCCGATGAACGGGATCGAGAAGTCGTCCACGTCGGCCTCGACCATCGACAGCGCGAACAGGCCGCCCGGCACGAGCAGATGGCGGACGGTCCGCAGGGCGAGGGGGATCTCGGCCCGCGGCAGCATGAGCAGGGAGAAGAAGGCCGCCACCGCGTCGAAGCGGCCGAGGTCCCGGGGGCCGCCGGGCCGCAGATCGGCGATGTCCGCCTGATGGAACGTCCCGCTCGGCACGTACTCCCGGGCGAGCGCGACCATCCGGTCCGACAGGTCGACGCCCACGACGTCCAGGCCCGCTTCCGCCAGCTGGCGCGCGGTCGGGATCCCGGTGCCGCACCCGAGGTCCAGCACCCGGGCCCCGGCGGGCAGGGACCGGATGAGCCACTCGGCGGACCCGACCTGGCCCTCCTTGTGCGGGAAGGCCTCGTCGTAACGGTCGCCGATGGCGTCGAAGGCCTCGGCCTGGCCGGTGCGGTCCAGCCGCATGCCCCCGTAGTCGAGTCCGTCGGCGGGGCTGCTCACGAGGAACCTCCTTTGGCGGTGTATGGGTAATTTTTTCACAGTTATGCCGATTGGGGCGCCCGATCCGTCCGCCGTGGCAGTGTCCCTTCGAAGCACGCCCAGTCCGTCGCCCCGGGTCCGAGACGTGCAGCAGGTTCTCCAGGACGTTGTAGGGCGTGGTGGGGTAGCGCACGGGACCCCGTCAGCGCGGGGGAGCGCGCGAGGTCGCTCAGCCGTACGCCAGCTGCGCGGCCTCCGGGAACCGGAGCCAGTCCCGGGTGGCCGCCCAGTCGGCTCACGGCGTCGATGACGCGATGCTCCGTGACCCGGCGCTCGCCGCCTGGCCCTCCGGGCGCCTGACGGAGGACTGGCGTGGTCAGGCGCCCTGGGGGGTGGGTGGCGGTGCCGCTCGCGGATGTGGTGCGTGCGGGTGTCGGTCGTGGTGCTGTGCGGGGTGCGAGTCGTGGTCCCTGCGGGGCGTCTAGAAGAACCCCAGCTTCTTCGGTGAGTAGCTGACCAGCAGGTTCTTGGTCTGCTGGTAGTGCTCCAGCATCATCTTGTGGGTCTCGCGGCCGATGCCGGACTGCTTGTAGCCGCCGAACGCCGCGTGTGCCGGGTAGGCGTGGTAGCAGTTCGTCCAGACGCGGCCCGCCTGGATCGCGCGGCCCGCGCGGTAGGCGGTGTTGATGTCCCGTGTCCACACGCCCGCGCCGAGGCCGTACAGGGTGTCGTTCGCGATCTTGATGGCGTCGTCGAAGTCGCCGAAGGGGGCCACGGAGACGACGGGACCGAAGATCTCCTCCTGGAAGATCCGCATCCGGTTGTCGCCCTCGAAGATGGTCGGGCGGACGTAGTAACCGCCCTTCAACTCGCCGTCGTACTCGACGCGTTCTCCGCCCGTGAGGATCTTCGCGCCCTCCTGCCGCCCGATGTCGAGGTAGGAGAGGATCTTCTCCAGCTGGTCGTTGGAGGCCTGGGCGCCGATCATCGTGTCGGTGTCCAAGGGGTGGCCCGGCTTGATGAGTTCGGTGCGGGCGACGGCCGCCTCCAGGAACTCCGCGTAGGTGCCGCGCTGGACCAGCGCCCGGGACGGGCAGGTGCACACCTCGCCCTGGTTGAGCGCGAACATGGTGAAGCCTTCGAGGGCCTTGTCGCGGAAGTCGTCGTCCTGCGCCCAGACGTCGTCGAAGAAGATGTTGGGCGACTTGCCACCGAGCTCCAGCGTGACCGGCTTGATGTTCTCCGAGGCGTACTGCATGATCAACCGCCCCGTCGTGGTCTCGCCGGTGAACGCCACCTTCGCCACTCGGGGGCTCGACGCGAGCGGCTTGCCGGCCTCCACACCGAAGCCGTTGACGATGTTCACCACCCCCGGTGGCAGCAGGTCGGCGATCAGGCTCATCCAGTAGTGGAGGGAGGCCGGGGTCTGCTCGGCCGGCTTGATGACGACCGCGTTGCCCGCGGCGAGGGCGGGCGCGAGCTTCCACACCGCCATCAGGATGGGGAAGTTCCACGGGATGATCTGGGCGACGACGCCCAGCGGCTCGTGGAAGTGGTACGCCACCGTGTCGTCGTCGATCTCGCCGAGCGAGCCCTCCTGTGCGCGGATCGCGCCCGCGAAGTAGCGGAAGTGGTCGATGGCGAGGGGGATGTCGGCCGCCAGCGTCTCGCGCACCGGCTTGCCGTTCTCCCAGCTCTCGGCGACCGCCAGCTTCTCGAGGTTCGCCTCCATACGGTCAGCGATCCGCAGGAGGATGTCGGACCGCGCGGTCACCGAGGTGCGGCCCCAGGCCGGGGCGGCCGCGTGTGCCGCGTCGAGCGCCCGCTCCACGTCCTCCGCCGTGCCGCGCGCGACCTCGGTGAACGGCTGCCCGTTCACCGGCGACGGGTTCTCGAAGTACTGGCCGCGGGCCGGCGGCACGTACTCGCCGCCGATGAAGTGGTCGTAGCGCGCCTGGTAGGAGACGATCGCGCTCTCGGTGCCGGGCGCCGCGTAACGGGTCATGCTGGCCTGCCTCCCTGGAGCAGCGCTGCCCGCCGTTGGGCAGCTCTCGGCGCGAGGCTAGGGAGGGGGACGTTGCAACCACGTTGCCGTCAGCGGTGGGGGTGGGTGGCGGGCAGGGGCGCCGCGGTGGGGCCTTGGTCGGTCAGGGGTGGTTACGGGGACCCGGGTCCTCTGCGGTGCCCCTCCGGTGCGGTCAGTTCCGAGTCCAGGGCCGCGAGGCGGGAGCGGACGGCCGCTGTCGGACGGGCCGCGGCCAGGGCCCGCCAGACGTCGAAGTCGTCCTCGCCCCAGGGCGCGTGCGCCCAGTCCGCCAGCAGGTCCGGGTCCCGGCGAGCGATCAGGGCCGTCCGCAGACCGTCGGCGAGGCGGTTCCTGAGCCGTACGACCGCCGGCGCCTGGGAGGCGGGCAGCAGCGGACCGGTGTACAGCGCCGCCGCCGCGGTGACCGCACCGGCCTCCAGGCGCCGCTCCACGACGGCGACATCGGACGCGACCGGCACGGCGAGCCGGTACGGGCGCGACTCCAGCAGCCCGGGGCCGAGAACCCTGCGCAGCCGGGCGAGTTCCGCCCGCAAGGTCACCGGGGTCACCGACTCGTCCTCGTACAGCGCGCACAGCAACTCGTCTCCGGTCAGTCCCTCCGGATGACGGGACAGCAGCACCACGATCTCGCTGTGCCGACGGCTCAGCCTGATCCCGCGGCCGCCGGCACGCAGCTGCGCCTCGTCACGGCCCAGCGCGGTCAGCTCGGGCAGGTCCGCGGCGGGCTGCTCGGGGGCGAGCAGCGCCAGATGGGACTCCGCGGCCCGCGCGACCGCCTGCACGAACCCCAGGCTGTGCGGATGCGCGAGCCCGTCCCCACCGGTGATGTCCACGGCGCCCAGCACCCGCCCGGTCCGCGGATCGTGCACCGGGGCCGCCGCGCAGGTCCACGGCTGCACCCGCCGGATGAAGTGCTCCGCGGCGAACACCTGCACCGGCCGGTCCAGGGCGACCGCAGTGCCCGGCGCGTTCGTCCCGACCGCCGTCTCCGCCCACCGGGCACCCGGCACGAAGTTCATCAGCCCCGCCTGTCGCCGGGTCGACGCGTGCCCCTCGACCCACAGCAGTCTGCCGTGCGCGTCGCACACCGCCAGCAGATGCTCCCCGTCGGCCGCGAACGTGCCCAGCAACTCCCGGAACAGAGGCATCACCCGGGCCAGCGGATGCTCGGACCGATACGCGCCGAGGTCGCCGTCCAGCAACTCGACGCTCGCCGTCCCGTCGGGTCCGACCCCGGCCCGCGCGGAACGCCGCCACGAGTCCGCCACCACCGGTCGCACCGGCCGCGGCACGGTACCGGCCTCGGTGAACGTCTCGTGCGCGCGCCGCAGCATCCGTGCGCGCTCGGCAGGGTCGGCCCCCGGCTCCAGGGCCACCCACGGATCGGTCAACTCGGCCTCCCCGAAAGGCGATGTGACTGGGGACATCGTCACTCCCGGTACGCGCGCGGACAACCTCTCCGACCGGCGTCATCGGAACGATGTCACCGCCCGGCGCGCTCGACCAGCCGCATGTACCGCTCCCAGTCCCAGTGCGGCCCGGGGTCCGTGTGGTCGGTGCCCGGCACCTCGTGGTGCGCGATGACGTGTGCCCGGTCCGTCGGTATCGCGTACCTGGCGCAGATGTCGGCCGTCAGCCGCGCCGACTGCTCGTACATGACGTCGGTGAAGAACTCGGGCCGCTCGACCCGCCCTTCGTGCTCGATGCCGATACTGCGGGTGTTCCAGTCCCAGTTCCCCGCGTGCCAGGCGATGTCGGCCTCACGGACGCACTGGGCGATGTTGCCGTCCCGGGACCGGACCACGTAATGGGCGGAGACCTTCTTCTCGGAACTCCGGAAGACACCCAGGGTCTTGCGGTAACTGGTCTGCGTCACATGAATGATCACGAGGTCGACGGGATGGCTCGTCGGGCGGTTCGCCGGCGTGCGGTTGGCGGGTGTCGCGGGCTGCCACTCGGCGAGCGGGTGGTCGACGGCGTGGGTGTCCGCACCGGCGCGCGCGTCGGGGAGCAGCGCGTACGGGACGGCGGTCAGGGCGGCGCCCTTCAGGAGCCGCCGTCTGCTCGGCAGCGGTCTTGCCCGTTCCATGGACGATCGCCTTTCGACGGTGCGGTGTTGATCGGGACGCGGGTCAGAGGCGGACGGTTGCCGCGACCTCCCTCAACCGCGCGTGCACGCCACGGTGGGTCTCCCGCTCGGGCAGCCACTCCTTGCGGATCTTCGCCACGCACGTGTAGTTGGTGTCGCACACATTGGCCAGGGGCGACTCGACGACCTGGGTGGCGAACTGGTACGCGTCGAGTTCGCTGAACCCGTAGTCGCGCACCAGCCATCGCACCAGGTCGAGTTGGGATATCCGGAACGCGTCCTCCAACGGGCGCGCGGACCCTGTGGAGATGATGTGCGTGTCCGACTCGATGCGCGGCCAGGGCGTGGCGAGCCCTTTCAACAGCTCCACGATCACCACCGTGTTCATCGCGCACTCGACGGCCACCCCGCACGTCTCGCCCTCACCCTGCCGCGCGTGCCCGTCGCCGAGACTCAGCAGCGCGCCTTCGACGTTCACCCCGAGATAGCAGGTGACACCGGCTCGCATCTCCGGTGTGTCCATGTTCCCGCCGTGCGCGTCGGGTACCAGGGCGGAGCGGACCTCCAGGTTGGCGGGGGCCACGCCCACCGTGCCGTGCATCGGGTCCATCGGCAGCTCGATCTCGATGTCGCTGTCGTGCGCCCGGAACAGGGCCGTGCGGCGGGCCCGGTCCAGCTGCCAGATCCAGACCGTCTCCGGCAGCGGTGGCTGGAGGGTGGCGGTGGTGTGCGTCGAGGTGAGGGCGCCGAAGAGCGGGACCGTCGTCGACGCGGCCCAGTCCCTAGCTGGTTCGATCGAGACGAAGTGCACGGCGACCGTGTCGCCCGGTTCGGCGCCCTCGATGTGGAAGGGGCCGGTCTGCGGGTTCAGGAAGGGGAAGGCGCACACCTCGGACACCAGGTCCTTCTCGGACCGGACCCGGCCGGCGAAACAGTCCTCGGTGTACAGGTCGAGAACGGTGCCGGGCGCGATGCGTGCCACGGGCGGGGCGCCGCCGAACGTCCAGGCGTACTCGCCCGGTTCGGGCCGCACGGTGAGGATGCGGGGGTCGCTCATGGGGCACTGCTCCGATCTGGGGGCGTGGGCACGGGGGGCAGGGTCGGGGGACCCGCACGAACGGGGGCCCGGGGGGCGGGGTGGGCCCGCGGGAGCGTGGCCCGGCGTTCTGGGGGCGACGAGGCGTACCGACGCGTCGGCCGTCCTCACGGCAGTCGTGCCTCGCGTGGATCACGGTACGGCGCCGGTGAGGTGCGCAGAAGGGCACGTGGTGATTCGGTGGACAGCCTCGGACCTGTGGACAAGTCGCTCACCCGTGGGAGTGAAGAGGCCCTGGGCATGTGAGTGAAGAAGCCTGGGCGTGTGAGCGAAGAGGCCTGGGCGTGTGAGCGAAGTCGCCCCAGGATCAAGCCCGTTCGGCCACAGCCGCCGGGTCGTCCAGGACCGCCCGGACCACGGAGTGCGCCGCTCCGAGCAACGGTCCCTCGGGACCCAGACGCGACACCGACACCGGACACGGCGGTCCCGCCGTACGCCCGGCCAGCTCGGCCTCCAGCGACGGCAGCAGCCAGGGTGCGAGGCCGGACAGCTCACCGCCCAGCACCACGCTCTCGGGGTCCAGCAGATTGACCGCTCCGGTCAGCGCGACACCGAGCGCCCGCCCCGCGTCCCGCAGGGCGCGACGTACGTCCTCGTCGCCCTCGGCGGCACGGGTCGCGAGCAGCCCGACCCGGTCGTCCCCGGGCTCCAGCCCCGCCGCGCGCAGTACCGCCTCCTCACCGGCGTACTGCTCCAGGCAGCCGCGCCCGCCACACGCACAGCGCGGCCCCTCCGGCTCCACCGGCACATGTCCCAGCTCGCCGGCGAACCCGCGGGTCCCGCGCAGCAGCCTGCCGGCCACGACGACCGCCGCGCCGATACCGATCTCCGCCGACACATGCAGGAAGTCGGGCGGGGTGGCGTCGCCGAGCCAGAGTTCGGCGAGGGCGCCGAAGTTGGCCTCGTTGTCGACGGTCAAGGGGTACGCCTCGGGCAGCAGGGCGCCGAGGTCGGTGTCGTGCCAGTCGAGGTTCGGGGCGCGGACGACCGTACTGCCGTCGCGGGCGACCAGGCCCGGCACGGCCACCGCGAGTCCGGCCGGCCACAGGCCCTCGCCCGCCGCCTCGGCGACGACACGGTCGATCAGTTCGGTGAGTTCCTCGATGACCGGCGCGGGGGCGCGGCCGCGGTTCACACCGTGGCGTACGGCCCGGGCGCGCACCTCGCCGCGCAGGTCGACCGCGCAGACCGCGAGGTGGTCGACGCCGACCTCGGCGCCGATACCGGCGGGACCGTGGGCGCTGACGGCGAGCGCCGAGCCGGGCCGTCCCACGCGCCCCGGCCGTTCGGGGCCCAGCTCCTGGAGCAGGCCCGAGCGTATGAGCTCGTCGACGAGGGTCGACACGGCCGCGCGCGTGAGCCCGATCCGGGAGGCGACGGCGGCACGGGAGAGGGGGCCGCCCGCGCTGACGGTGTGCATCACCCGGGCCAGGTTGCGGCGGCGCATGCCCTGCTGGGTGTCGGGCAGCGCGCGTCCGGGTCCGGCCGGGTGGGCGCCGTGCAGCGGTGCGGTCATGCCTCCGTCAGTCCTCCGGTGATCGATTTATCTGTCTCTCCGCGATCCGTCTGTCTCTCCGCGATCCAGCTATCCGTCTCTCCGCGACGAGGCGGACGGCGGGGAGCCCTCGGAGGCGCGGTCTCCCTTCCGCGGCGCACCTGAAAGGCCGCCGCCGACCCTTTTCGGTTCACCGGGTCCCGCCCGACGAGTCCCTGCCCCTGCGAACCCCGCCCACCTCTGCGGCGGCCGACTGATCAGCCCTTTCCAGCCGTCCTGTCGAGCAGTGGAGCCGCGTCGGAGAGTACCCCGGAGATCCTCGCCATGGTGGTCTCGTCCCGCTGCACGGCATCCAGGACCGGCCCGGCGGTCGTGTTCCAGCGGCGGGCGACCGCGGCCGGGTCCTCGCCGGTCAGCAGGCCCGCCGCCTGTGCCGCCGCGCCGAGCGCGACCAGTTCCCTGGCCTCGGGGACCTGTACGGGACGGCCCGAGAGCCGGCGTACGGTCTCCTGCCAGGCCCTGCCCCGGGCGCCGCCGCCGATCAGCAGAAGCGGTGTGGAGCGGTCCGCGTCCTCGTCGAGGACCAGGTCGAGCGCGCCGAGGAGCGCGTGGACGGCACCGTCGTAGGCGGCCTGGAGGAGCTGGCCGCCGGTGGTGTCGTGCCGCAGGCCGTACAGCAGCCCGGAGGCGCCCGGCAGCGCGGGGGTGCGCTCGCCGTCGAGGTAGGGCAGCAGCGTGACGCCGGAGTCGGGATCCACCGGGTCCACGGCCTCGCGGTCCAGGCCCAGCAGGGCGGCGACGCGGTCGACGGCGAGTGTGCAGTTCAGGGTGCAGGCGAGCGGCAGCCAGTCGCCGTGGGCGTCGGCGAACCCGGCCACGGTGCCGGTGGGGTCGGCCGGACGCCGTCGCGAGACCGCGTACACCGTGCCCGACGTGCCCAGGCTCAGCACGGGCGTGCCCGGACGCAGCCCGAGGCCCAGTGCCGCGGCCGCGTTGTCGCCGGTGCCGGGGGCGACCAGGGTGCCCTTGGAGAACGGCAGGTCATGGCCGTCGCGCACGGTGCCCGCCACCTCGCCGGGCCGGACCACGCGGGGGAGCAGGGCGGGATCGAGCCCCACATGCGCGAGGGTCTCCTCGTCGTACGCCTCGGTCGCCGACGCCCACCAGCCGGTGCCGGAGGCGTCGCCGCGGTCGGTCGTGCCCTGGCCGGTGAGGCGCTCGGTGAGGTAGTCGTGCGGGAGGCGCACGGCCTTGGTCGCGCGGATCGCCTCGGGCTCGTTCTCGGCCAGCCAGGCCCACTTCGTGACCGTGAAGGACGGGCCCGGCACGCTGCCGGTGCGCTCCGCCCAGGCCTTCGGGCCGCCCAGTTCCTCGATGAGCCGGGCCGCCTGCGGAGCGGAGCGCACGTCGTTCCACAGCAGGGCGGGACGTACCGGCTCGCCCTGGGCGTCCAGGGTGACGAGCCCGTGCTGCTGGCCGCCGATCGACACGGCGGCCGCCTCATGGGCCGCGTCCCCGCACTGGTGCAGGGCCTCGCAGAGCGCGTCCCACCACTGACGTGGGTCGCTCTCGCGGCCTGCCCCGGAGGAGACGGTGTGCGGTGCCTGCCCGCTCGCCACCACCCTTCCGGTGGACGCGTCGACCACCAGGGCCTTGGTGGACTGCGTGGACGTGTCCACGCCGACGACGAGCGGACCCTCGGCAGCTGACATCGGACTCTCCCTCATACGCGCTCAAGCGGCTCGTGTCTCCGTCCGGCGAAGGCCGAAGCCTCCGCGGACGTCCGAGGACTCCGCGGACGTCCCGAAGACTCGGCGGACGTCCGCGGACATCCGAAGACGTCCGGGACACGGTCGGAGACATCTTGTCTCTTCCCAGAGATGCGATCGCATACTAATTTGTAAACCGCCATGACGAAATAGTCGTGCGAAGCAGTCGTCAGCGAGCAAGGAGCCCGTCATGAACTACCAGCCCACCCCCGATGACAGGTTCACCTTCGGCCTGTGGACCGTCGGCTGGCAGGGGAGGGACCCGTTCGGCGATGCCACGCGGGGCGCCCTGGACCCTGTGGAGACCGTGCAGCGTCTGGCCGAGCTGGGCGCCCACGGTGTGACCTTCCACGACGACGACCTGATCCCCTTCGGGGCCTCGGACGGCGCGCGCGAGGGGCACATCAAGCGCTTCCGGGAGGCCCTCGACGCCACCGGCATGAAGGTGCCGATGGCCACCACCAACCTCTTCACGCACCCCGTCTTCAAGGACGGCGCGTTCACCGCGAACGACCGCGACGTACGCCGCTACGCCCTGCGCAAGACGATCCGCAACATCGATCTCGCGGTCGAGCTCGGCGCCGAGACCTACGTCGCCTGGGGCGGCCGTGAGGGTGCCGAGTCCGGCGCCGCCAAGGACGTACGCGTCGCCCTGGACCGCATGAAGGAGGCCTTCGACCTCCTCGGTGAGTACGTGACCGAGCAGGGCTACGACCTGAAGTTCGCGATCGAGCCCAAGCCGAACGAGCCGCGCGGCGACATCCTGCTGCCCACCGTCGGCCACGCCCTGGCGTTCATCGAGCGCCTGGAGCGCCCGGAGCTCTACGGCGTCAACCCGGAGGTCGGCCACGAGCAGATGGCCGGGCTGAACTTCCCGCACGGCATCGCTCAGGCCCTGTGGGCGGGCAAGCTCTTCCACATCGACCTCAACGGCCAGTCCGGCATCAAGTACGACCAGGACCTCCGCTTCGGCGCGGGTGACCTGCGCTCGGCGTTCTGGCTGGTCGACCTGCTGGAGAGCGCCGGGTACGCGGGCCCGAAGCACTTCGACTTCAAGCCCCCGCGCACCGAGGACCTCGACGGTGTCTGGGCGTCGGCCGCGGGCTGCATGCGCAACTACCTCATCCTGAAGGAGCGTGCCGCGGCCTTCCGCGCCGACCCGCAGGTCCAGGAGGCGCTGCGCGCCGCGCGTCTGGACGAGCTGGCGCAGCCCACGGCCGCGGACGGCCTGAAGTCGCTGCTCGCGGACCGTGCGGCCTTCGAGGAGTTCGACGTGGAGGCGGCCGCCGCGCGCGGCATGGCCTTCGAGCAGCTCGACCAGCTGGCGATGGACCACCTGCTGGGGGCACGCGGCTGACCGGCCGCGCCATGAGCGCACGCGCGCGTGGACCCCTCGTGGGTCTTGTCAGGCACGCGCGCGTGCAGGGCACGACCGACCCTCGCGCGGGATGCTCCGGAATGATGCCGTCCATGGCATGAGTCCGTATCAACTTCCCGGCGGGGGTCGCGTCCTGCCCGGCATCCGGCGACTCTGGACGGTATGGCCATGCCGCCCGTACCGCCCCAGCCGCCCGGGCCGCCGGACGACACGCCGCCCTACGGCGGCGGCTTCGGACCCCCTCCCGACGGCTTCGGCCAAGGAGGGGGCTCCGGCCCTCCGGGCGGGTACGGCCCGCCCTCTGGAGGGTCCCGGGGATACGGCACGCCTCCTGGAGGGTCCGATGGGTACGGCGGTGGGTACGGCCCGCCGCCCGGAGGCAACGGTCCGCCCTCGTACGGGGGATGGGACCCGCCGCCTCCGCCCGAGCCGCCGCGCGGCCCGGGCAGGGGCCGCAACCCGCTGTTCATCCTGCTCGCCCTGCTCGTGGCCGGTGCCGCTGTCGCCGCGATCGTCCTGGTGGCCTCGGGCAGGGGAGACGACTCGCCGGACGACAAGCCCAGCGCGAGCACCTCGCCCCGCCCCACGCTGAGCCTGCCGACCGAACTGCCCAGCAAGCTCCCGACCGAGCTGCCGACCCGACTGCCCTCGCAGTTCCCGACCGACCTGCCGAGCGAGTTCCCGAGCGGCCTGGAATCCCTGATCCCGTCCCTGGCGGCCGACGAGGTGCCGTACTACATGCTGCGGACCGGCGACTGCTTCGACACCGACGACAGCCGACCCGGGCAGGCCGCCAGACGCCCCTGCGACAAGCCGCACGACGCCGAGGTCGTGAAGGTGACGGAACTCGAGGGCGACCACCCGTCCGAGGCCGCCCTGCGGAAGGCGGCGTCGGCCCTCTGCGAGCGGACCCTGGACAACAGGGCGGCGGACCAGCCGGACGGGACCGTGCGCGGCATCCTGGTGCAGTACCCCGACCCCGCCGGCTACCGGCTCGGGATCGACAACGTGGCGTGCAGCCTCGCGGCCGACACCGACGGCACCCGGAAGCTCACCGCCCCGCTGAGCTGAGCCACCTCGCCGGCGCGGTTCGGCCCCTCCGACGTGGTCAGATGCCGCGAGGCAGCCGTGCGTACGTGACCGTCGTCCCCACCCCGCTGTCGACCAGTCGGCCCTGCGCGTCGAACGCGCCCGCGCCGTCGGTCATCCCAGGGCCGACTCACGGCGTAGCGGGCACCCGCGCGGTCCGCGCCGGCGACAGGAAGACGACCACGTCCGTCTCCTGCCCGGGCAGTGGTGCGGGCTCGGTCCAGCCCGTGCGCCGGTAGAACGCGAGCGTGTCGTGCGCCTGGTCCCAGGTCAGCAGCCACGCCCGGCCCTCGGGCATGGCGGCGGTCAGGGCCGTCAGCAGCCGACGGCCGAGACCCGTACCGCGAGCGTGCGGCCGTACGCCCAACTCGTCCACCTCGAAGGCGCCGACCAGCAGCTCGTCGACCCGCTCGGCGCCGAGCCGCCGGCTGACCTTGCCGTACGCGCGGTCGCTGCGGAAGGGGGACGCCGTCGTCCAGCCCGTGACGAAACCGTCCACGGCGCCGCCGTCCGACAGGGCCAGCACGGCACGGAAACCGGGCCGACGCGCGTCCTCCTCCAGCCGCTCCCGGAACGCCGAGCGGGTCTCCTCGGCGTTCTGCCCGTCCCAGGGTGGGGCGGTGAAGACCTCGACATACGCCTCGGTGAGCTCGTCCGCGAAGGTGAGGATGTCCTGGCCGAAGTGCCTCATGGCACATCAACCTATCTCCGCGACCTCCTGTGCCGCAGCCAGCGCCGTCGCGGGATCCTGAGCGGCGCCACCGGCGGGCGCCCAGCGGCCCCGCTCCTTCCGGTACGGCCACCACCGGCCGTCCCGCCCGAGGCGCAGCTGGCTCGAAGAGCCCACCGCCGTCCAGCGGTTGCCCCGCGTGCGCCACGTCGGCCGTTCGTCCTCGTCCCACGCCGTGTCGAGCGCGGCACGCGCGCGTGCGAGCGCTTCACCCTCCACGCTCCACTCCTCCTCCAGCACGTCCAGCGCGGCCACACCGCCGTCCCGCCAGGCGCGCACGGCCAGCGCCAGCTCCTCCTCGGTGCGCCCGGATCCTTCCGCCAGCCGTTCCAGTACGGCCCCCTGAGGGTCGCCCGCGGCAAGGCGGACCGCGTCCCGGGCGACGGTCAGCCCGTCCTCCCAGGGGCCCTGTCCGGACAGCAGCCGGTGTGCCTGAGCCGCGGTGCGGGCGGCCAGGAACTCCAGGGCGGCAGGCTCGACGCCGGGCGGGGGCGGTGTCTCGGTGTCCAGGGACGGAGGGACGCCGGGCTCCTCGGGCAGCTCCGGGAGCGCCGGCAGCGGCGGCAGGATGTCGCCGGCCGCGAACGCCTCGGCGGCGTCCACGCCTTCGGCCGGGCCGACGGGTGTCTTGTCGGGTACGGCGGTGCGGTCCTGGAGGTCGTCCAGCAGGGCCCGTTCGCCGCGTCCTCGCATCAGCAGCAGGACGAAGGGGTCCTCGTCCAGCAGCCTGGCCACCTGGTAGCAGAGCGCCGCCGTGTGCGCGCAGTGGTCCCAGGCGCCGCAGTCGCACTCCGGCTCCAGCTCGCCCATGCCGGGCAGGAGTTCGACGCCCGCGGCGGCGGCATCCTCGACCAGGTGCGGAGGCATGTCGCGGTCCAGGAGCGCCGCGACATGACCGGCGCGCTCGACGGCCATGTCCAGGAACCGGTCCCACTGCTCGGCGGAGAGTTCGGCCAGCAGGACGTCGGCCCGGTGCGCGGTGCGGTCGGGGTCCTGGACGACGGCCGTGATGCGACCCGGTCGTACCGACACCGCCCCCACGGCACCGGCACGCGCGAACCGGCGGCCGACCTTGACCTGCCCCGAGTCCAGTGCGGCGTCCTCCAGCGCCTTCAGCCACGCCTGGCCCCACCAGGTCTGCGCGAAACCCCGCCCGTGCGCCGGCGGGAACGCGGCGAACGTACGCTCCGTCCCGTCACTCATCGTGTACCCCCTCGCAGTTCGACCAGATCCGCCAGCTCCGCGTCCGTCAGCTCGGTGAGCGCCGCCTCCCCGGCGCCGAGCACCGCGTCGGCCAACTCCCGCTTGCGGCTCAGCATCTCCGCGATGCGGTCCTCGATGGTGCCCTCGGCGATCAACCGGTGCACCTGGACCGGCCGGTGTTGACCGATGCGGTACGCGCGGTCGGTGGCCTGCGCCTCGACGGCCGGGTTCCACCAGCGGTCGTAGTGCACGACGTGCTCGGCCCGGGTGAGGTTCAGCCCGGTGCCCGCGGCCTTCAACGACAGCAGGAACACCGGCACCTCACCGTCCTGGAAGCGCCGCACCATGTCCTCGCGGTGCGCCACGGGTGTTCCGCCGTGCAGGAACTGCGAGGCCACCCCGCGGTCGGCCAGGTGCCGCTCGATGAGGCGCGCCATCTGCACGTACTGGGTGAAGACCAGCACGCTCGCCCCCTCGGCGAGGATGGTGTCGAGCAACTCGTCCAGCAGCTCCAGTTTCCCGGACCGCCCGACGATCCTCGGCCGTTCCTCCTTCAGGTACTGCGCCGGGTGGTTGCAGATCTGCTTCAGCCCGGTCAGCAGCTTCACGATCAGCCCGCGCCGCGCCATGCTGTCGGCGCCGGAGATCTCCGCGAGCGTCTCGCGCACGACGGCCTCGTACAGAGCGGTCTGTTCCGTGGTGAGCGACACCGCGCGGTCGGTCTCGGTCTTCGGCGGCAGCTCCGGGGCGATGCCCGGGTCCGACTTGCGGCGGCGCAGCAGGAACGGGGCCACCAACCGGGAGAGCCGCTCGGCGGCCCGTGGGTCCCGGCCGCCCTCGACGGC
Organism: Streptomyces sp. NPDC034103; assembly: GCF_055575395.1. Classification (NCBI taxonomy): domain Bacteria; kingdom Bacillati; phylum Actinomycetota; class Actinomycetes; order Kitasatosporales; family Streptomycetaceae; genus Streptomyces; species Streptomyces sp. NPDC034103. The sequence goes on from NZ_JBVISS010000012.1 coordinate 213,214, forward strand.
CTGCGCGTACCGCGTACGGAACGTGCCGAGCCGGCCCAGCAGGCCGGGTGTCGTCCAGTCGAGGATCGCCCACAGCTCCGAGAGGTTGTTCTCCACCGGGGTGCCGGTGAGCGCCACGCGTGCGCGTGCGCCGATGGAACGCAGCTGCCGCGCGGTCGCCGAGTACGGGTTCTTCACATGCTGTGCCTCGTCCGCGACCACCATCCCCCACGACACCTCGGCCAGCCGTCCGGCGTCCAGCCGCATCGTGCCGTACGTGGTGAGCACGAACTCCCCGTCGACCAGTGCGTCCAGGTCGCGCCGCGGGCCGTGAAAACGGCGCACGCGCGTGCCGGGGGCGAACTTCTCGATCTCGCGCTGCCAGTTGCCCATGAGGGAGGTGGGGCACACCACGAGCGTGGGTCCGGTGGTCGCCGGGTCCTGCTGCCGGTGCAGGTGCAGGGCGATGAGTGTGATCGTCTTGCCGAGCCCCATGTCGTCGGCGAGACAGCAGCCCAGCCCCAGGGAGGTCATCCGCGCCAGCCAGTTCAGGCCCCGCCGCTGGTAGTCCCGCAGCGTGGCCGCGAGCGCCGCGGGCTGCTCCACCGGCTCCTGCGCCTCGGGGTTCGCGAGCCGCTCCTTGAGGGCCGCGAGCCATCCTGTGGGGTGGACGTCGACCTTGTGACCGTCGATCTCCGTGGAACCCGTCAGGGCGGCTCCGAGCGCGTCGACGGGGGTGAGCTTGCGGTCCTGCTGGGCGCGGGCCCGACGCACCTCCTGCGGGTCGATCAGGACCCACTGGTCGCGCAGCCGCACGACCGGGCGGCTGGACTCGGCGAGCCGGTCGAGCTCCTCGCGGGTGAGCTGCCGGTCGCCCAGTGCGAACCGCCAGTTGAAGGCGAGCAGGGCTTCGGCGGACAGGAACGACGGTGTGTCCGAGGGGAGTCTGCCCGGCCTCGCCTCGTCGTCGGGTGGACCAATCACCGCGCGGGCCGTCAGCTTGCGGGCGAGCTCCTTGGGCCAGTGCACGTCGACACCGGCGAGGGCGAGGGCCCGGGCGCCGGCCGAGAGGAGATCCGTCACCTCCTCGTCGGCGAGTTCGACGGCGTCCGGCACACCGGCCGAGAGCAGGGGCGTGAGCGGCGGCCAGGCGCGGACCGCGCGGCGCAGCGCCAGCAGGGTGTCCATCCGCGCGCGCGAGCCGAAGACCCCGTCGGACCCGGCCCACACCTCGGCGGCGTCCGCGACCGACGCCGGGTCGTTCACACCGTGCACCTGAAGGACGGCACGAAACGCCAGGGCGATGTCGTCCGGTGCCGTGGTCGCCGGGGCGGTGTCGTCCGGTGCCGTGGTCGTCAGGGCGGTGTCGTCCGGCCCCGCAGCCGTCACGGTGGTGTCGTCCGGAACCGCGGTCGTCACGGTGGTGTCGTTCGGCCCCCTGGTCACGGTGGTGCCGTCCGGAACCGCGGTCGTCAGACCGGGCAGTTCGATGCGCAGCGAGAGCCGTACGCCCGCGTCGTGGCCCGCGGCCACGTCGGCCGCCCAGGCCCGTTGACCGGGCACGTGCTGCGGTTCGCGGGCCGCGTAGGCGGCGCCCCCGGTCACGAGTGAGGCCGCGGGGGAGCGGGGGAGGGTGTCGGCGACCGCGTCCAGGAAGGCGCGCACCAGCCGCTCGGGGTCGGGCAGCCGCAGCGGTTCAGCGTCGTCCAGCGGTACGGCATGCGCCTCGGGGGGCATCGCCGCGGCGAGTGCCCGGAGGCGTTCGACGTCCTCGGGGCGCAGCGGACCGGCGCGCCAGGCGTCGTGGTCGCCCTCGGACAGGCCGGGCAGCAGCAGCCCGCGGGCGGCGAGTTGGAGGGCGTGCACGGCGGCCGTACCCCAGAACACGGTCGCCCGGTGTCCGTGCGCGACGGCACGCGCGCGCGTGAGGACGGGCAGCGCGTCGCGCACCGGCATCAGCACCGCCGACACGGTCACCGCCTCGACGCCCTCCTCGACGGGCACGGCCACGGTCAGATCCTCCACGGACCCCGACGCGACGGTCGGCGGCGCTTCGTCCTCGGGGCTCCAGAAGGCGACGGCGCCGGTGCGGGCCGGGTCGCCGGGGACGAACACGGCACAGCAACGGGCCAGTTGCGAGATCTCGGACGGTGTTGCCGCGGGAATCCTGAGCGCAGGAATGGAACGCTCCTCAAATTTGACTACCTGGGCGGAGTGGCCGAGGGTACAGCACGCGGGCGCTCTGCCTGGAATCATCGCTCAGTGATCCGGGTCACGCCGTGGCGAGACTGGGTATGCCCGTCTCAGGGGCGCGTAGGGGTCCGCCTCAGGGACGTCTCAGGGTCGCGGGTCGGAACCGCGGGGAGCGCGGGGCCGTTTTCAGGACAGAGAGCGGCAGTGGCCGCGAAGGAGGCGACAGATGTCGAACACAGCGAAGATCGCCGCGGGAGGTGTGGCGGTCGGCATCCTTCTGTTGATCTGGCTGCCGTGGTGGGCCGCGCTCCTGATCGTCCTGGGAGTACCGGCCGCCGCATACCTCACGCTGGACCCCTCGCAGCGGCGCAGACTGCGCCGCGTCTCGCGCAAGGAGCTCGGTCGCTGAGACCCCGGCTACCGGACCGCGCCGGTCCGGTCGGCCAGGGCGCAGGAGTCGACCACGTCGCCGCTCGCGGGCCTGCTCACGGCATGGTCCGCGGGCGGCGACGTGCCCCGCTCCACCCAGGACACCAGCGCGTCGAACGCCGAGCGGTAACAGGGCAGGATCGGACGCAGCCGGTCGGGATACGTGTCGTACAGCCCGTCGACGTGCGTACCGCCCTCGACCGTGTAGTAACGGTGCAGCCGTCCCCGCCCGCTCGCGTCGATCATGCGCGCGTACACGTCCGAGTCGGCGGCCTTGGGCAGCAGCGCGTCCAGATCGCCGTGCAACGTGATCAGCGGTCGGCCGATCCGCCCCGTCAGCGCCACCCGGGCGACGGCACGATGCACGGACTCCGGGCGTGAGGCGTAGTCGTAGACGGCGTCGTCGGCACAGGGCGCCAGGATCTGCTCGGGGGTGGAACCGGCGCTCGGGCCGGGGCAGCCGGGGTCGTAGGACGGGTCGAACTCGGCACGGTAGATCTTCTGCGTGATTCCCCAGTAGGCCCTCTCGTGGTACGGCCACAGAAACTCCGAGCCGCGCGCGAAGCCCACCGCGTACAGGTCCTCGTCCCGCGCCGAGCCGGTCATACGGGCCACGGCCGCGGGCAAGGAGGTGAGCAGGTTCGGGCCTTCCTCGGTCCACAGCGCGCCTTCCCAGTCCACCCCGCCGTCGTACAGCTCGGGATGGTTCTCCAGCTGCCAGCGCGTCAGATAGCCGCCGTTGGAGATGCCCGTCATGTACGTGCGCCGCGGCGCCTTCCCGTAGCGCTGGGCGACCACGCGCCGGGCCGCGCGGGTCAGCTGGGTGGTGCGCGCGTTCCACTCGGCCACCGCGTCTCCGGGGCGGGTGCCGTCGCGGTAGAAGTCGGCGCCGTTGTTGCCCTTGTCGGTAGCGGCGTAGGCGTAACCGTGCGCGAGTACGTGATCGGAGATCGCGGTGTCCGTGGCGTACTGCCGTCGCGTGCCGGGCGCGCCTGTCACGACGAGTCCGCCGTTCCAGTCGTCGGGCAACCGGATGACGAACTGGGCGTCGTGTCGCCAGCCGTGGGTGGCGTTGAAGCCGGAGGAGTCGGGGAAGTAGCCGTCGATCTGCACCCCGGGAACCCCGGAGGGGGTGCGGGTCGCCCTGGCCGTCAGCCCCGCCTGGTCGGCCATGTCGGTGTACGGAGTACCGGCCAGCCCGGTCGTCGTCAGATCCGCGAGGCAGGCGCTTTGTTGGAAGGCGGCGCCCGGCACCTGGACCCGCCCCTGGCGCGCGCAGTGGTCATCCGGCGCGCCTGCGGCGGGAGTCGGCCAGGTCAGGGCCGTCGCCATCAACGTGGCGGCGAGAAGCGGGACACCGCGGGACACATGCACAGGTACCTCCGGGGGGCGGCGGGGTAGTCGAGGGCTGCCTCATGGTGCGAGGGACGCGCGCTGTCATCCATGGGGTGGGGCCACATGGAACGAGGTCGCCCTATGTGTCGGCGTAGGTGACATCCGTGAGTGGAACCGCAGACCGCGACCGTGAGTAATTCGATTGCGCGGACGATCAGCGCCCCCGCACCATGAGCCTCATGACTTATGGAAAGGGGGCCCAGCGACTCCACGGTGAGCGCTGATGGCCGCACACGAGGCGTCCCCGACGCCGTCCCGACAGCCCCAGAATCCGGCGGCGCCCCTGACGCCCGCCTGGTTGAGGGCCCACTTCGACACCCTGCCCTTCCCGGCCCGCGCGAGCGCCCTGGCGCGTTACGGCCGCGCGCTGACACCGAGCGCCTACGAGACGCTCCACCACGTCCTCGACCACGGCGACGACGCCGACCGGCACACCGCGTTGTTCCTGGCGGTCGTCCGCCGCGACCTGGAACGGGTCGCCGCGGTCCTCGCGGACCCGATGCTCGGACGCCGGGCCGGCGCGGCGGCCATCCGGCTGCCCCTCCCCGAACAGGCCCTGGAACGTCTGGCGCTGAGCGACATCAGGGCCGTGCGCCACGACACCTACCGACTGCTCAGACTGAGCCGCCGTACGGCACTGGCGACCAGGCTGCTGCCGAGCATCCACGAACGCCACGGCGGCCGGGAAGCCGCCGCTCTCCTGACCGCCTGCCCTCCCGAAACCGTGGCCGACTGGCTGCCCCGCGTCGACCCGGCGCCCGGAGTCCTCAACTCCCTCGCCCGCAGCGCCCCTTACGCTGTCGCCGCACACCTGACGACCCAGTTCGCCCACTGGCCGCAGCACAGCACCCGCCGCTACCGCGACGTCGCCTCACTGGCCGCCCTGCGCGACCCCCGCGCGGCGCTGCTGCTCCTTGAGCACACCCCGCTGCTGCTCACCCCGACAGCCGTTCTCTCCGCCCTGTCACGCCCGGCGGAAGCGCTGGCCGTGCTGCGCACACCGCACCCCGGACCCGGCGAGCGCGGCGGGCCACGGCGCGTCCCCGCGGGCCCCGTGCCGCCCTCGTTGCGCCGCACCCTCCTCACCCTGCCCCTGGCCGACCTGGTGGAACTGGCCGAACACTGTTCGAGCGCCGGACGCCGCGCACCGGCCCATGGGCGCATCGACGTCACCCCGGACAGCCTGCTCGCGCTCCTGCCGCCCGCCGAACGGCGCCGCATCGTCGAGAAGCGCGTCAGTGGGCCGCCACGGCCCCTCCCGGTGCCGGTGAGCGCGGTCGCCGCCCTCGAACCCGCCGACCGGGCGGATCTCGTCCGCCCCTTGGCGGTGGGCAGCGAACGCCGCCCGTGGAGCCTGGTCCGAGCGGCCCGGGTGTTGCCGCTCGCCGAGGGCGAGCCCTTGCTGAAGGCGCTCGCGGACAACCACCGCGTCCAGCACCGCTCCTTCGCCTGGCCCGCCCTGCTGGTGTGCGCCGAACTCGAAGGCGATCCGGAACAGTTCGCCCGGGTGACCGCCGACTGCGAACGGGCCTGGCACGACCAGGACGCCGTGCGCGGACCCGCACTGGAGCAACTCGCGGCCACCACGGCCCCCTTGCTGGCCGCCGTACCCGAACGCGTCCTGCGGGACGCCGTCCTGACCACCGTGCAGTCCCGTGACTCGACGGCCGGCACCCTCACGGCCGCGCGGCGGCTGCTTCAGCGGGTCGTCGAGCGGGCGGCGGCAACGGGTCGGACGGACCGCGCGGCCTCGGCCGCCGAACTCCTCGGCCACCTGGTCGCGGGGACCGGGCAGACCGAGGCGCTGCCCCCGCTGCGCGTCGACGAACCGACAGCCCGCGCCATCTGGACGGCGACCGCACCGACGGCCCGGCGCCGACCCGACGTGGGCGTCGTCGTCGCCGAGCTCCTCGCGAGGCACCTGACCGCACTGCCCGAACTGGACGCGGAGACCCGCCGGCTCGCCGTCGAGTGCGACGACCCGCTCCCCGCGGCACGTGCGGCGGCGGTCTGGGTCGGGCCACCGCACCTGCGGGAGCGGCGCTGCGCCGAACTGATCACCCTGGACCCGACCTTCGCCACGGTCCCGGTCGTCCTGCGGACCGTCGCCACCCGCCGCACCGATCTGCTCGACCGCGTCCTGGCCGCGGCGCGCGAAGGGTTCACCGGCCGGCTGCGGGGCCGCCGCATCCCGTGGGCGCCGCGCCTCGCCCCCGGCGTCACCGGACGATGGCTCCCCGCCCAGCGCGACGCCTGGGAGAGGCACCACGCGCGCGTGGCCCTCGACGAATCGGCCCCGTTGCGCACACGGGCCGATGCCGCCGAGGCGCTGCGGGACCCCGCACGGCTGACCGCGCTCGCGCAGAACGCGCCCCAGCCGGTCTCGGCGGCGGCCCTCACAGCCCTCGGCAACGCCATGGACCGTCAGGCGGTCCCCCTCCTGCTGCGGCACGCGGGAACCGGCGGCGTGCGGGGCCGCGCCGCGATGGCCGCGCTACGACAACTGCTCGCCCGGCTGCCTGACGAGGCCGCGGTCCCCCTGCTCGCGCCCGTGGCCTGTGGCGTCGACAGCCCCGTGGGCGTCCGCAAGGAAGCCGTACGGGCCCTGGCCGACCTCGAACGGCCGGACGCCTTCCACGCCCTGCTCGCGGCCTGGGACGAGCCGCGCCAGCACCGGGACGTGCGCGCCGCCCTCGCCCTGGCCCTGCTGCCCGCGATCGATCGCCCAGGCGTGGCCGACCGGCTGGGAGAGGCGGCCCAGGAGCCCGCCGTGCGTGATCGGATCATCCACGCGCGCGTGCGCCTCGGGGCCACGATTCCGAGAGAGCCGTACACGGCTCTGCTCGTACGACTGGTCGAAACCGGCGACGACGACAGCGCGGTCGCCGCCTGCGAGGCGCTCCCGACCTGGCTGGCGCCCGGCGAGGCCCACGGGGCCCAAGTGCTGGCGGACGCCTTCCTCGCGCCGGCACGCCCGTGCAAGGTGTGGGACGCCGCGCTGCGCCGGCTCTTGTCCCTGCCGCCCAGGCCCGTGACCGAGTCGGTGCTGCGAGGCGCCTTCGACGCCCTGGCCGAGCGGACCCGCGAGCCACACACGCGTGCCGAGGCGCTGCGTCGGCTGCACGCGTGCGCGGAGTACGCGGACTACGTGGACCAGGGAGGCGGCGCAGGGCCGTCGGCTGTCCTGGACGTCCTGGCCGACACGCTGGAGACGGTAGGTCTGCGCGCCGACGCCGCGCGCGTGAGCTGGGACACGGCCATGGCGGCCGTCCGCAAGGGCGTGCATGACGCACATCGGTGGGAGAGGCTCGCCCGGCAGTGCGAGGCGGGGGCAGGAAGGCTGCCGACGAGGCACACCGTGCCGATCGATCTGCACCGACCGGGCGTGTCCGCCGCGCTGCTCGCCGCCGCGCGGACGCTCCGCACCCGAGGCACCGCGGTGACCGGCCGGCTCGCGCTGGACCTGGTCCGCGCGGGCGGCCGGGCGACATCCTGGGAGGACCCCTGGCGGGCCGAACTGAACGCGCTCAGGGCCCACCAGGACGCGGACACGGCCGTGGACGCCCTGACGGTAAACCCGGACGCCCACGACCGGAGATGAGCTGTCCGGACGAACGGGGGCGGAGCGCGGTTCCGGACGCCGCGGTTCAGCCTGGCGGGGTCGGAGCACCGGTCGGGCGCCCCGGTTCAGCCCGGCAGGTCCGGGCACCCGTCCGTAGGCCCCGGTTCAGCTGGGGCGTACGGCCATCTTGTCCAGCGCCTCCAGCAACCCGGGCAGCTCCGGGCCCCGCCCGACCGGCAGCACCTCACCGGGCTTGTCGTCGAGGAGCACGAAGGCGATGTCGTCGGTCCTGGCCACCAGGGACCAGCCGGGCCCGTCGGCGCGCAGGGTGCGGGCGTCACCCGGGGCGAAGGACGAGCGGACCCGGCCCAGGGGCGGGGGTGTGTCCACGTAGCCCCGCGCCTCCGCGAGGACGCGCCGGATGCCGTTGTCGCCCCGAGGAGCGTCCTCGGAGCCCTCCACGGCGTCCCCTCGCGCGTCCGGCGCCGGGAAGTCGGCGTCGTCGATCTGCTCGCGCCACACGGCCCACTGGAGGGCGATCTCGTCGGCGCCCAGCCGCCGCTGAGCCGGTCCCCAGACGCTGGTGTCCGGCGGCGCCAGCGGCGGGCCGTCGGCGTCCTGAGGGTCGGGGTCGTGCGGCGCGGGCACGTTCGGGGCCGCGACGGCGACCGCGAGCGGCCAGCCTGGCAGGGCGGCGACGACCGAACGTTCGTCGGGCGAGAGGTCGTACTCCATGCCGCAGTCCCACGACGCGATGGCGACGGCGACCAGCGACACGTCGTCGACGACGACCGTCCAGCGGGAACCGTCACCGTCCTGGCCGAGCACCAGGCCGTACCCGTCGGCGAGCGGCGCGAGACCGAGCGCAGCACAGGCCTCCGGATAGTCGTCGCCCAGCACGCTCGGGAACTTCGCCGGCGTCAGCAGCACCGCCGTGAGCACATAGAGCGCGTCGTCCACGGCGGCGACGGTGTCCTCGTCCGTCCCGGCCATCCCAGCCTCCCCATCGGTATGTCCAACGGCGCGCACCCTAGTGTGCGAGGAAGGTGCTTGTCACGACTCCCCAGCACACCCGGAGCAGCGGTTTTCCGTCCGGACGGGGCGAATCGACCGCGGATGAGGGTTCGGTCAGGCGGCCGGGAGCCCCAGCAGGGAACGGGCCACCGTCTGCGGCGACTCGTCGCGCTCGCGCGCGAGCGCGATGACCGCCCGGCACGCCAGCTCGCTCACCCCGAACGACAGGGCCTCCGGCGACACCCAGCCCGCCGCCTCGTCGATCTGGTCCTGGTCGTCCTCCGCACACGCCGAGACGTAGACCGCGGCGGCCTCGAACAGATTGTGCGTGCGTGTGTCCCGGCCATTGGCCTCGTCGATGTGCGCGGCGCTGAAGAGTTTGGCGACGGACGTACGGATCCTGTCCCACATGCTGACCGCCTTAGCCCTGCGTGGTTGGCTGACTGTGATCGTTCATCTCTCCCTGTTCACCGTAGAGTTGGAAATTCGGCGGCATAAGGGGGAGGGTGCGGTGAAGCGCTTCGAGCGGCTCGCACAGATACGGCGGATGGACCCGTACGAGAACGCCTCGGAGATCTACCGGCTCTCCGCGGCCTACGAGTTCCCCTGGGACTTCACCCGAGCCCTCGAATTGGCGCTTTATCGGACGTACGCCGTGCCCAGCATCGGGAGTCTGCTGGCCGAGACCGCCGAGCTCACGGACCGCGCGCAGAAACGCTACGACGACACCTCGCTGCTCCTCGACGCCGTCGTCGAGCACGGTTTCGGCAGCGAGCAGGGGCGCACGGCGATCCGCCGGATCAACCAGATGCACGGCAGCTATGACATCAGCAACGACGACATGCGCTACGTCCTGTGCACGTTCGTCGTGATGCCGAAGCGGTGGACGGACGCCTACGCGTGGCGCAGGATGTCGCGCCACGAGATCGTGGCCGCCGCCGTCCACTACCGCACGCTGGGGCGGCACATGGGCATCCGGGACATTCCCGGGACCTACGAGGAGTTCGAGGACTGCCTCGACGCCTACGAGGAGGCCCACTTCGCCTGGGACGAGGGCGCGCGGCGCGTCTCGGACGCCACGCTCGACCTGATGGCGTCCTGGTATCCGCGTCCGCTGGCGCCCCTGCTGCGCGCCTCGACCCTGGCCCTGCTCGACGACCCCCTGCTGCGTGCCTTCCGCTACCCGTCCCCGCACCCCGCCACGCGTGCGTGGGTGCGCCGTGCCGTACGCGCGCGTGGCCGTGCCGTACGCCTGCTGCCGCCGCGTCGCGCTCCGCACTTCGCCCGGCAGAACTGGGAGATCAAGGGATACCCGGACGGCTACCGGTTCGCCGACCTGGGCACCCGGCCGGTTCCCGGCGTCGCCGGCTGCCCGGTGCGGCACCGGCAGGGTTCAGTCGTCGAGTGAGGTGAGGGTCTCCCGCAGCCAGCCGAGTTCGGCGCGGGACGTGGCGCGGGCGATCGTCAGGATCCCGCGCCGGAACGGATCGTCCAACTCCTCGGCGCGCAACGGTCGATCGCCCTCGTAGAAGAAGCTTGCCGGCTCCTCCAGGAACGCCAGCCTGCGCCGCAGCACGGCCGCCTGCGCGGTGGCGTCCTCCAGGTGCCGGAGGAAGGCGAGGAGCGTGAACCAGCGGTTCTCGTCGGTGATGTCGCGCTGGACCGGTTCGGCGAGCCGTCGGCGCAGTTCGCGGCGCCCGTCCTCGGTCAGCGTCAGGACGTGTCGCGGTGCGGCGACGGCCCCGGGCTCGGTCGCGCGCTCCAGCAGGCCTGCCTTCTCCAGGCGCTTGATCGCCGGATAGAGCGTGCTCTCGGCGACGGGCTTCACGTGCCCGGTGAGCGCCGTGATGCGTTTGCGCAGCTCATAGCCGTGCAGGGGGGCGTCGTACAGGAAACCGAGGATGGCGAGCTCCAGCATGCCCGCATTCTGCCGTACGTACGGTGTACATCGGCCAATGGATACATCACCCAACAGATACATCGCTTCCCGGATACCTCGTAAACGATGTATCTTCTCCGGCGACGACAAGCCGGCGACGACAAGCCGGCGACGACAAGCCGGCGACGACAAGATGACGGCGTTCGAGGGAGTGCGCGATGAGGCAGGCCGAGTTCGACGGCAAGGGAAGCTGCGTCCGCTGGACCGAGGTGCCCGGCGAGGAGCCCGCGCGCGTGTACGTGCACGGCTTGGGGGCGGCCTCGGCCGTGTACCACGCCCACATCGCGGCCCGCCCCGAACTCGCGGGCCGGCGGAGTCTGTTCGTGGACCTGCCCGGACACGGCATCAGCGACCGGCCCGAGCACTTCGGCTACACGCTTGAAGACCACGCGCGGGCCCTGGCGGCGGCCCTGGACGCGGCCGGGGTCACCGGTGCCGAGCTGATCGCGCACAGCATGGGCGGTGCCGTGGCGCTGGTCCTCGCCCACCGGCGGCCCGAGCTGGTCTCCCGTCTTGTGCTGACGGAGGCCAACCTGGACGCGTTCCCGCCGCCCACCGCGGGCAGCAGCGGCATCGCCGCCCATGACGAGGACGCCTTCGTCGACGGCGGCCACGCGCGCGTGCTGGAACAGATCGGGCCCCTGTGGGCCGCGACGATGCGACTGGCCGACCCGCGCGCCCTGCACCGCTCGGCCGTGGGACTGCGGCGCGGGTCCGAGCCGGTCATGCGCACGATTTTGGAGGGCCTGGCCGTGGAGCGCGTCTATCTGCAGGGCGAGGCGAGCGGTGAACTCGAGGGCAGGGACACGCTCGAGGCCGCGGGGGTGCGTGTGGTGACCGTGCCCGGCGCCGGGCACAACGTCATGTTCGACAACCCCGACGCCTTCGTGGCGGTGGTCGCCGGACGGCTCTGAGGGGTCAGTCGTCCCGTACGGCCAGGGCCAGGAACCGGGTGTCCTCGTCGACGTACGACGTCATGCGCCATCCGGAACCGGCCAGCAGGGGGCGGAGACGGGGCTCAGCGCGCAGGTCGTCCGGGGTGATCTGGCGGCCCTGCCGGGCCGCGAGTGCGGCCCGGCCGATCGGGTGGAACAGCGCCAGCGTGCCGCCCGGGCGGACCACGCGCGCCAACTCCCGCAGGTTCTCGGCCGGGTCGGGCAGGTGGGAGATCAGCCCCGCCCCGAACACGGCGTCCAGCGACCGCGAGCGCAGCGGCAGCGCCGACACGTCTGCCAGCAGCAACAGGCCCTCCCCGTCCCGCCCGGCCTGTACGGCGACCTGGAGCATGGCGGGGGTCAGATCGGCACCCAGGACCACTCCCGAGGGCCCCACGGCGGCACGCAGGGGCGGCAGCGCCCGCCCGGTGCCGCAGCCGGCGTCCAGCACCCGGTCGCCCTCGCGCAGTCCGAGGTCCGCGATCGCGGCGGCGTAGGCGGGACCGTCGTCGGGGAAGCGGGCGTCCCAGTCGGCGGCCCGGGCGCCGAAGAACTCCTGGACGTGTGTGTGGTCGTCGCTCATGTACCGCATGATCTCTCACCGACAAGGATGATGCTGCTGTGCACACGTTCGAGCGCGGCGCGATCGTTCAGGTGCATCTCTTCGCCATATTCCAACACCTTTCGAAATGCGCCCCCTTTGTGCGCCCATGCCCCGGCTAGCGTCCCGGAGCCATGGGACACCTGGACCACGCCGCCCTCGGCTGGCTGACCCCCGCGCTGTCGTACGTGATGGCCTGTATAGGCGCCGCCCTCGGGCTGCGCTGCACGGTCCGCGCGCTCGGTGCCACGGGGCGTTCACGCCGCAACTGGCTCATCACCGCCGCCTCCGCGATCGGGACCGGCATCTGGACCATGCACTTCGTGGCCATGCTCGGCTTCAGCGTCAGCGGCACCGACATCCGCTACGACGTGCCGCTCACCATCGTGAGCCTGCTCGTCGCCATGCTCGTCGTCTGCGCCGGCGTCTTCGCCGTCGGCTACAGCAAGGACCGGGGCCGAGCGCTGTTCCTCGGCGGACTCACCACCGGACTCGGCGTGGCGAGCATGCACTACCTGGGCATGGCCGCCGTGCGTCTGCACGGCGACGTCGCCTACGACCCGGTCCTCGTCGGACTGTCCGTCCTGATCGCCGTCGTCGCGGCGACGGCCGCGCTGTGGGCCGCGCTCAACATCAAGTCGCCCGTCGCCGTCACCGTCGCCTCGCTCATCATGGGCGCCGCGGTCAGCAGCATGCACTACACCGGGATGTTCTCGGTGAGCGTGCGCGTGAGCCCCTCCGGCGCGGCCCTGCCCGGCGCCACGGCGATGCAGTTCATCTTCCCCCTCGCCGTCGGCCTCGGGTCCTATCTGTTCCTGACCTCCGCCTTCGTCGCGCTGTCGCCGTCGACGGGGGAGCGCGCGGCGTCCGCCTCGGCCCAGCGGCCGGTCCACAGCGCCGCCCCCTGACGGCCCGTCGGGCCCGCCCACCGACCACTTCCGAGGCAGGAGGCCATGCGTACATCCCGTAGGACCCCCACGAACGACGCCAAGGCGTCCCCTGCGCCCACCGCCCGCGGCCGCCGCGCGCACGCCGGACCGCCGGCCGACGAAGGCCTCGACGACCCGGTGGCCGCCGTACCCGACGAGGCGCCCGCGCGCGCGGGCCGCTGGCTGATACGCCCGCGCACCGTACGCGCCAAGATCATCTGCCTGCTGATGGTGCCGGTCGTCTCCCTGCTGGCCCTGTGGGCCTACGCCACCGTCAGCACCGCCCAGGACGTCTCCCGGCTACGGCAGTTGCAACGGGTGGACGCCGAGATCCGGTCCCCGGTCGCGGCCGCGGTCGCGGCACTCCAGGCGGAACGCGCGGCCGCCGTGCGCTACGCCACCGACCCGGCCGGCAGCCGCGGCGGCGACCTCAGGACCCTCGCGGAGCGCACCGACACGGCGCTGACGAAGCTGCGGCTCGGCGACGACAACACCGTCGCCGACGGCGAGGAACTGCCCGCGGGAGTGGCCCAGCGCCTGGAGACCTTCGTGACCGGTGCCGAACAACTGCGCCCCCTGCGGGCCGCCGTGCTCGACCGCCGGGCCGGCTGGAACGAGACGTACGGGCGCTACACGAGCACCATCGCGACAGCCTTCGGCGTGGGCGGCGCCCTCACCGGCATCCAGGACGCCGAACTCGGCTCCGACGCGCGCGTGCTGCTCGAGTTCTCCCGGGCGGGCGAGGCGCTGGCCCAGGAGGACGTCCTGCTCGCCGGCGCCCGCCTCGCCGGCCGACTGGACGGCGAGCGGCTGCGGCTGTTCACCGGCGCCGTCGCCACCCGCCGCACGCTCACCGCATCGGCCGTCGCCGACCTGCGCGGCCCCGAACGCGCCGCCTGGCAGGACCTCGCCGGCGGTGGCGACTACGCCGCGGTCGGCGACGTCGAGGACAAGGTCCTCACCAGGCGCGGGGTCGCGTCGGCGATCGCCGCGGCCCCCGAGGCCACCTGGAGCAAGGCGCACGCACGCGTGCAGGACCGCATGCGGACCATCGAGGAGGACGCCGGACGCGGAGTCGCCGACCAGGCCGACCCGTTCACCCGCGGGCTGCTCACCCCGGCCGGTGCCGCCGTCCTGCTCGGCCTCGCCGCCGTCGCCGCCTCGCTCGTCATCTCCGTACGCATCGGACGCGGGCTGGTCGTCGAACTGGAGGGCCTGCGCAACACCGCCCTGGAGATCGCCCGGCGCAAACTCCCCGAGGCCATGCGCAAGCTCCGGGCCGGCGAGGAGATCGACGTCCAGGCCGAGGCACCACCCGGACCGCCCGCCGAGGACGAGACGGGACAGGTCGCCGAGGCCCTCGCCACCGTGCACCGCGCCGCGCTGCGGGCCGCCGTGGAACGCGCCGAGCTAGCCAGCGGCATCTCCGGGGTGTTCGTCAACCTCGCCCGCCGCAGCCAGGTCCTCGTGCACCGCCAACTGAGCCTGCTGGACAGCATGGAACGCCGCTCCGATGACCCGGGCGAGCTGAGCGACCTCTTCCGCCTCGACCACCTCACCACCCGCATGCGGCGCCACGCGGAGAGCCTGATCATCCTCTCCGGAGCCGCACCCGGGCGTGCCTGGCGCATGCCGGTCTCCCTGACCAACGTGGTCCGCGCGGCCGTCTCCGAGGTCGAGGACTACGCGCGCGTGGAGGTACGCCAGCTTCCCGAGGCGTCCGTCGTCGGCGGGGCCGTCGCCGACCTCACCCACCTGCTGGCCGAGGTCGTCGAGAACGCCGCGCAGTTCTCACCTCCGCACACACGCGTGCGCGTCACCGGCGAACCCGTCGGCAACGGTTACGCGATCGAGGTCGAGGACCGGGGACTGGGCATGGGCAAGGAGACTTTGGCGGAGGCCAACCGCCGCATCGAACAGTCCGAGGCCCTCGACCTGTTCGACAGCGACCGGCTCGGACTCTTCGTGGTCAGCAGGCTCGCCGCCCGGCACGGCATCAAGGTCCATCTGCGCACCTCGCCCTACGGGGGCACGACCGCCGTCGTCCTGCTGCCCACCGCCCTGCTGCAGAGCGGGTCGGAGGAACGTTCCCCTCGTAGGACGGCGGACCACGAACGCGAGTACGCGCGCGTGCCCGGTGCCGCCCGGCCGCAGGAGTCCGTGCACGCGTCGGCCGACCGGCCCGCGCTGGTGGCCCCCGCGCCCGCCCCCGCCCCTGCCGCACCGGTCATGGCGGCGGAGTCCAGGGCCGAGGCGGCCCCCGCCACCTCACCCCCCGGAGTCACCACCTTGCGACTGCACCGTCCCCCGGACGACTCCGAGGAATCGGACGACCTCCCGCGCCGCGTACGGCAGGCCAACCTCGCCCCCCAGCTGCGCGAATCCCGCCCCGAGGAGCCCCAACGGCAGCCCGACCCGCAGGACGACGACCGGCGCACCCCCGAGCTCGTACGCGACCGGATGGCGGCCTACCGCGAGGGCTGGACGCGCGGCGGCGGCCGTCGGCCCGGACGCGGCGCCGCCCCGGATTCACGCGCGGCCAGCGACAGAAGTGAAGGAGACCCAGCATGATCCAGGACCCCGGCATGAGGGACGGCGTGGGGGTCCCCCCGCGCGAGCGAGGCCACGAGTGGGGGAGGTCCGGCGAACTCGACTGGCTGCTGGACGACCTGGTGCTGCGCGTCAGCGAGGTGCGGCACGCCGTGGTGCTGTCCAACGACGGCCTCGCCGTGGGGTCGTCGAGCGACCTGCGTCGCGAGGACGCGGAGCACCTGGCCGCGGTGGCCTCCGGCTTCCACAGCCTGGCCAAGGGCGCCGGCCGGCACTTCGGGGCGGGCGGCGTGCGCCAGACGATGGTCGAGATGGACGACGGCTTCCTGTTCGTGGCCGCCGCGGGCGACGGCTCCTGCCTCGCCCTTCTCACCGCCGTCACCGCCGACATCGGCCTGGTGGCCTACGAGATGGCGCGGCTGGTCAAACGCGTCGGCGAGCACCTGTACACGGCGCCGAGGGTCGCCGCGCGGCCTCCCGCCGGATGAGACGGGAAGGCGGTCCACGCTCATGACGGAGGACATGACCGGCGCCCCGCGCGAGCAGGGCAGCCAGTGGTACGACGGGGAGGCCGGACCCCTCGTCCGCCCGTACGCCATGACGGGCGGACGCACCCAGCCCGGTCCCACCGGGGTGCGTTTCGACCTCATCGCCCTGGTCACGCTGGACGCGACGGCGCCCGGCGTCGGCGACGACACCGCGCTCGGGCCGGAGCACCGGGCGCTGATCGAGCTGTGCCGCGTCGAGACGCAGTCGGTCGCCGAACTCGCCGCCGGGGCCGATCTGCCCGTCGGCGTCGTCAGAGTGCTCCTGGGCGACCTCCTGGAGCTCGGCTGCGTCACCGTCAGCCGTCCGGTACCGCCCGCGCAGCTTCCGGACGAACGGATCCTGCGCGAGGTGATCGAAGGACTACGGGCGCTGTAGATGAAATTTCGTAATGGAACGCACGTGAACCGGTCGTACACAGCAGATAGCGGTCCAACCCCGCGAAGGGGCGCCGCAGTTGTCATCATGCTGACTTCGCAGCTGTGCACCGCCGACCGTGGCCGGTACTCCCGAGAGAAGTGATCGATGGTCTCCGAGCACTCCGATGCCCAGGGCGGCGAGCCGACCGCGCTGGCGTTGAAGATACTGGTCGCCGGCGGGTTCGGCGTGGGCAAGACGACCCTGGTGGGCGCGGTCAGCGAGATCAGGCCGCTGCGCACCGAGGAACTCCTCAGCGAGGCCGGTCAGTTGGTCGACGACACCGACGGCGTGGACCAGAAGGTCACGACCACGGTCGCCATGGACTTCGGCCGCATCACCATCCGCTCCGGGCTCTCCCTCTACCTCTTCGGCACCCCCGGGCAGGACCGCTTCTGGTTCCTGTGGGACGAGCTGTCCCAGGGTGCCCTCGGCGCCGTGGTGCTCGCCGACACCCGTCGGCTGGAGGACTGCTTCCCCGCGGTCGACTACTTCGAGCATCGCCACATCCCGTTCGTCGTCGCCGTCAACTGCTTCACGGGCGCCCGTACGTACGGTGCCGCCGACGTCTCCCGCGCGCTCGACCTCGACCGTGGCACCCCCGTGGTGCTCTGCGACGCCCGCGACCGTGACTCCGGCAAGGAGGTGCTGATCCGGCTCGTCGAGTACGCCGGGCGGATGCACACCGCCCGGCTGCTGGACTCGGTGGGGTGAACCTGGTTTTCGAGCAAAGGTTCGGCCATCTTCCGCGCCTTGGCCCGTCCTCCTTGCCCGGGCCCCGGTCGTCGGGAATCGTGGCCGGGAGATCCTCCGGCCAGGGGGAGACGTCACACGGGGAGACGGAAACATGGCGCAGAACCAGGGACTGGGCTGGCTGCTGGACGATCTGACAACGCGCGTCGACCATGTGCGGCACGCGCTGGTGCTGTCCAACGACGGCCTGGTGGCGGGGGCGAGCACCGGACTGCGCCGTGAGGACGCGGAGCACCTGGCAGCCGTCTCCTCCGGACTGCACAGCCTGGCCAAGGGGTCGGGACGCCACTTCGGAGCCGGCCACGTACGTCAGACGATGATCGAGTTCGACGACGCGGTCCTGTTCGTCACCGCGGCCGGCACCGGCGCGTGTCTGTGCGTCCTCAGCGGCGCGGAGGCCGACATCGGGCAGATCGCCTACGAGATGACGCTGCTCGTCAATCGAGTGGGCGAACACCTCACCGTGGACGCCCGTCACCCCGAGCGAAACTAGCGCCGCAGCACCAACCTCTCGCCCTTTGACCGCCTGACCTGCAGGTTCCACCTCCCTCGCGGAGTTATCCACAGGCACGCCGCGAGATCCGCCCGAGCGGTTACGGTTTTTTCACGGCGAACGCACACAGCGTGAGCGACCGACTCCACGGGGGAGTACGCCCATGTCAGGCACGACCATCACCCCACCCCAGCCCCTCACCTGCGCGCCGGGCCGCGCCATCCGGGAACTGGGGCTCAAACGCAGCGAGTTCGACCTGGCCGTCCATCTCGGCCTGATCCAGACGGTGCCCGACGAAGGAGCCGGGGGCCGCCGTGTCCCCCGCTCCGAGATCGACCGCCTCCAGGCACAGGACGGCTTCCCCGACTCCCTCCGACGGCGCGTGCGGGTCGTCGGCACCACCGAGGCCGCGGCCGTCATGGAGGTGCCGGTCGGCAGGTTCACACGTCTGGCGCGACTGGGCGTGGTGGCGCCGGTGCGGTTCTATCTGAACCGGTACCGGGCCGTGGTGTGGCTGTATATGGCCGAGGAACTCGAGCGGTTCGCGGCCGACGAGGCGAACGCCGAGCTGCTGAAGGCCCGTTGCCTGCCCGAGGGGATGCGGGGGCTGCTGGACGCGGGGCTGGATCTGCGGGCCCGCAACTGGCGTGCCCGGCACCGGGAGTTCCTGCTGCGGTCGGCCGACGGACCGTGGGAGAGCGCCGGAGCCCTGGCTGCCTTCCTGGACCCCGTCCAGATCGCGGAGGTCGTCCCGGACCCCTACGAGCGCTCCCAGGTGATGCGCTTCCGGCCCGGACCGCCCTCCCAGGGCGCGCAGGGCTCACCCGCCGCCCACCTCACCGAGAAGCTCATGACGGCGGACGACCTGGACGAGATCGACCGGCTGCGGACCGACCTGGCACGGGCCCTGGCGGACGCCCGCCCGCCACGACAGGCGCCGCGACCGGCGGCCGAGCGGATGCCACCGGCACCGCGGGTCCGGCCGTCCGAGCCGGAGAGCCCGGCGCGCGGACTGCTCGGCCGACTGCGCCGCACCAAGCGCCTGACCTGCCGTCCCGGACGCGTGCGGCAGAGCGTTCGGAGCAGTCCTTGACGGTACGTGCTCCGAACGCCCGCGGACGTCCGCTGAACGCCCTGCCCGGTCCCACCTGGCGCGCGACGCGGAGCACCCGGGAGGGGCATGCGCGGTGCGCGGTGCGTGCCTCAGAGGGGGCGGAACAGCCCTTCCTGGACGACGGACACGAGCAGCCGGCCCTCCAGGTCGTAGATCCGCCCGCGGGCCAGGCCCCGGCCGCCCGTCGCGATCGGTGACTCCTGGTCGTACAGGAACCACTCGTCCGCGCGGAACGGCCGGTGGAACCACATGGCGTGGTCCAGCGACGCGATGTCGAAGCTCCGCGGACCCCACAGAGGTTCGACCGGGATGCGCACGGCGTCCAGAAGGGTCATGTCGCTGGCGTAGGTGAGGGCGCAGGTGTGCACGACCGGGTCGTCGCCGAGCGGTCCGACCGCGCGCATCCACACCGCGCTGCGCGGCTCGGCGCCCTTGACCTCCTCGGGCGCCCAGCGCAGCCGGTCCACATAGCGGATGTCGAAGGGCTGGCGGCGCGCCATCCGCTCCAACTGCTCGGGCAGCGCGCCCAGGTGCTCCCGGATCTCGTCCGTCACCGACGGCAGCGACTCCGGGTCCGGGACCTCACGGGCCGGCGGCAGCTGGTGCTCGAAGGTTCCTTCCTCAGGCTTGTGAAAGGAGGCGGTGAGATTGAAGATCGTGCGGCCCTGCTGCACCGCGGTGACCCGGCGGGTCGTGAACGACCTGCCGTCCCGCACCCGTTCGACCTGGTACACGATCGGCACCCCGGGCCGGCCCGGACGCAGGAAGTACGCGTGCAGCGAGTGCACCGGGCGGTCGCCCTCGGTGGTGCGGTTGGCGGCGACCAGCGCCTGCCCCGCCACCTGGCCGCCGAAGACCCGCTGGAGGGACTCGTGCGGGCTGCGGCCGCGGAAGATGTTGAGCTCGATCCGTTCCAGGTCGAGCAGGTCGACCAGTCTCTCGGCCGGGTTCGTCATGGGTGGGTCTCTCCTGTGCTCACAGCTGGCCGACATCGGTGACGCGGATGATCGCGCGACCCTCCGCGTCGGAGGCCGTCAGATCGACCTCCGCGCTGATGCCCCAGTCGTGATCGTCGTTCGGGTCGTCGAAGATCTGGCGGACGCGCCACAGGCGGTTCTCCGGCTCCTCCTCGATCAGGAGCAGCTTCGGGCCGCGGGCGTCGGGACCGGTGCCGAGGTCCTCGTACTCGTCCCAGTACTTGTCCATCGCCTCGCCCCAGGCGTCGGCGTCCCAGCCGGCCTCACCGTCCAGCTCTCCCAGCGCCTCGACCTGGTCCAGGGCGGCGAGCTCGACCCGGCGGAACATGGCGTTGCGGACCAGGACGCGGAAGGCGCGCGCGTTGGTGGTGACCGGCTTGACCTCGTCGGCCTTCTCCTGGGCCTCCTCCGCGGTCATCACCTCCGGGTTGGCGAGCTGCTCCCACTCGTCCAGCAGGCTGGAGTCGACCTGGCGCACCATCTCCCCGAGCCACTCGATGAGGTCCTGGAGATCCTCGGACTTGATGTCGTCCGGGATGTTGTGGTCGAGCGTCTTGTAGGCACTGGCGAGGTAGCGCAGGACGATGCCCTCGGTGCGGGCGAGCTCGTAGTGGGACACCAACTCCGTGAAGGACATGGCCCGTTCGTACATGTCGCGGATCACGGACTTCGGGGAGAGCGGATGGTCGCCGACCCAGGGGTGGCTCTTGCGGTAGGTGTCGTACGCGTGGAAGAGCAGCTCCTCCAGGGGCTTGGGGTAGCTGATGTCCTGGAGGCGCTCCATCCGCTCCTCGTACTCGACACCGTCCGCCTTCATCGCGGCCACGGCCTCGCCCTTCGCCTTGTTCAGCTGGGCGACGAGGATCTGGCGCGGATCGTCCAGCGTCGACTCGACGACGGAGACCATGTCCAGGGCGTAGGACGGCGATTCGGGGTCGAGGAGTTCGAAGGCGGCCAGCGCGAAGGTGGACAGCGGCTGGTTCAGTGCGAAGTCCTGCTGGAGGTCCACGGTGAGCCGGACGATCCGGCCCTCGGCGTCCGGTTCGTCGAGCTTCTCGACGATGCCCCCGTCCAGCAGCGAGCGGTAGATGGCGATCGCCCGCCGGATGTGCCGCAGCTGCTGCTTGCGTGGCTCGTGGTTGTCCTCCAGGAGATGGCGCATCGCCTGGAAGGCGTTGCCGGGGCGGGCGATCACCGACAGCAGCATGGTGTGCGTGACCCGGAACCGGGAGGTCAACGGCTCGGGCTCGGAGGAGATGAGCTTCTCGAAGGTGCTCTCCGACCAGGCGACGAACCCCTCCGGCGCCTTCTTGCGAACGACCTTGCGCCGCTTCTTCGGGTCGTCGCCGGCCTTGGCGAGCGCCTTCTCGTTCTCGACGACGTGCTCGGGCGCCTGCGCCACGACGAAGCCCGCCGTGTCGAACCCGGCCCGTCCGGCGCGACCGGCGATCTGGTGGAACTCACGGTTGCGCAGCGTGCGCACCCGGTTGCCGTCGTACTTGGTGAGCGCGGTGAAGAGCACGGTGCGGATGGGGACGTTGACGCCCACACCGAGCGTGTCCGTGCCGCAGATGACCTTCAGCAGGCCGGCCTGCGCGAGCTTCTCCACCAGGCGGCGGTACTTGGGCAGCATGCCGGCGTGGTGGACGCCGATGCCATGCCGTACGTAACGGGACAGGTTCTGGCCGAACTTGGTGGTGAAGCGGAAGTTGCCGATCAGATCGGCGATCTGCTCCTTCTCCCTCTTCGAGCACATGTTGATGCTCATCAGCGCCTGCGCCCGCTCCACGGCCTGCGCCTGGGTGAAGTGCACGATGTAGACCGGGGCCTGCCGGGTGTCCAGCAGCTCGGTCAGCGTCTCGGTGAGCGGGGTGAACTTGTACTCGTAGGACAGCGGCACCGGGCGCGTCGCGGAGCGGACCACCGCGGTCGGGCGGCCGGTGCGCCGGGTGAGGTCCGTCTCGAACATCGAGACGTCGCCGAGCGTCGCCGACATCAGGATGAACTGCGCCTGCGGCAGCTCCAGGATCGGGATCTGCCAGGCCCAGCCGCGGTCGCCCTCGGCGTAGAAGTGGAACTCGTCCATCACGACCTGGCCGACGTCCGCCTGCTTGCCGTCGCGCAGCGCGATCGACGCCAGCACCTCGGCGGTGCAGCAGATCACGGGCGCGTCGGCGTTGACGGAGGCGTCGCCGGTGAGCATGCCGACGTTCTCCGTGCCGAAGATCTTGCACAGCTCGAAGAACTTCTCCGACACCAGGGCCTTGATGGGGGCCGTGTAGAAAGTGACCTCGTCACGGGCGAGCGCGGCGAAGTGCGCGGCCGCCGCGATCATGCTCTTGCCGGAGCCGGTGGGGGTCGACACGATCACGTTCGCGCCGGAGACCACCTCGATCAGCGCCTCCTCCTGATGGGGGTAGAGCGTGAGCCCGCGCTCCACGGCCCAGGACTCGAAGGCTTCGTAGAGGGCGTCGGGGTCTGCGGTCGGCGGCAGCTGATCGATGAGGGTCACCCACCCATCTTGCCTGCCCTTCTGCCGCACAGGGGAATCGGCTGCGGCTACGAAGATCATGACCAGTACGCTGTGTCGCCGACGACACGTCAGCGCGGCCGGTCAACTGGACAGCGGCACACGAGGAATGGGGCGGGCTACGGCCATGATGGGACCAGCACACTCACTGTCCGGAGCCGCCGCCTGGCTCGGTGTCGGAGCCGCCGCCACCGCGACCGGTCACACCATGCCCTGGCCGGTTCTGCTCGCCGGCGCCCTGATGTGCGCCGGCGCGGCCCTCGCCCCCGACCTCGACCACAAGGCGGCCACGATCTCGCGCGCCTTCGGGCCGATCTCGCGCGGGCTGTGCGAGATCGTCGACAAGCTCTCCTACGTGGTCTACAAGGCGACGAAGAAGCAGGGCGACCCGCGTCGCTCCGGCGGTCACCGCACCCTCACCCACACCTGGCTGTGGGCGGTACTGATCGGCGTCGGCGCCTCGGCCCTGGCGGTCGACGGTGGCCGGTGGGCGGTGCTCGCACTGCTCTTCGTGCACATAGTGCTGGCCATCGAGGGGCTGCTGTGGCGGGCGACCCGTGGCTCCAGCGCCGACGTCCTGGTGTGGCTGCTGGCCGCGACCAGCGCGTGGATCATCGCCGGGGTTCTGGACAAGCCGGGCAACGGTTCGAACTGGCTGTTCACGGCGCCGGGCCAGGAGTACATGTGGCTCGGCCTGCCGATCCTGCTCGGCGCTCTGGTCCACGACATCGGCGACGCGCTGACTGTCTCGGGCTGCCCGATCCTGTGGCCCATCCCGATCGGCCGCAAGCGCTGGTACCCGATCGGGCCGCCCAAGATCATGCGGTTCCGGGCGGGCAGTTGGGTCGAGCTCAACGTGCTGATGCCGGCGTTCATGCTGCTGGGCGGGGTGGGCGGCGCGGCGGCGCTCAACTTCATCTGACGGCGAGGGCGGGGACGGGACGAGGTCCGGGGCCGGGCGACGGGGGCGGCCGTGGAGGTCTCGGCCGACGCACCCGCCGCGCCCGCCTCAGCCCGCGCTCATCCGATGTCGGACCGGTTCGCCTCAGCCCCCGCTCACCCCTCGCCGCCCTGCCCTTCCCTGCCTTGGCCCTCCCCGCCCTGCCCGGCGCCCCCGTACCGGCGCTCGAACTGTGCGATCCGGCCCTCCGAGTCCACCGACCGGGCTTTGCCGGTGTAGAAGGGGTGGCTCTCCGAGGAGATCTCCACGTCCACCACGGGGTAGGTCTCGCCGTCGTCCCAGTCGATCGTCTGCTCGCTCGTCGCGGTGGACCGGGTCAGGAAGGCGTAGCCGGCGGCGCGGTCGCGGAAGACGACCGAGTGGTAGTCGGGGTGCTTTTCCTGCTGCATACGTGCTCCTCCTACGGCGTGCGTGGTGAGCGAGCGGTCGGGTCGACGCGGGCCGTCGGGTCAGCAAGGCCGGTCGGGTCAGCCGGACAGGGCGTCCTCGTCGACGATGTGCATCGCGGCCTCCTCGGCGGAGGCCGCCGCGCCGTCGATGCCCACGTCCGTGGCGACCAGCGCGCTCTCCTCGTCCTCGTGGGCGCCCTCGTCGGGAGCGACGAGCCGGCCGGACCGTCTGGCGCCGACCTCGTTGTCCAGGAGTTCGCCGTCGGTGCCGTCGCAGTCGCCGAGGCCGTCACCGTCGGGTACGGGGGCGTCCGGCAGCTCCTCGGCGAGGCGCTGGTCCAGCGTCTCGCGTTCGGCAGCCCTCACACCGGTGTGCTCGACCGCCCAGGGACGCTCCGGAGGGGACCAGCCCCGGTCCAGGGGATCACCGACACCGTCGTTGTCCAGGGTGTCCTCCGCGTCCAGCAGTCCCGCGTCGTCCTGTATCTCCGACGCGTCGGGCTGGTAGACGTCGTCTCCCCATCCGTCGCCGCTGTTCACGGATACCTCCAGGTGGTGGGGCCGGGCCCGTTTCCACCGCGGTCGGCCGCGGTGCGGGCACAGGCTGCGTCCGGCGCGAAACGCGTGGTTCCCGGACGCTCCCCGAACCGGTGCCGCTTTCCAGACTTCCACCCCCCTTCGGCACCGCGCAACGGCACGGAACGCGGACGGGCCCGGAGAGGCGGGCCGGAGCCGCGATGTACCTGGTCGGCGGAGGGGCGCCGGGACCGTCGGGGCCGTTGGCGCCGGGGGCCGCCCCACCGGCCTGGCGCACTGGCCGCGGCGTGCCGAACAGCCAGAAGCCGCCGTACCGAAGTACCGGCGGCTCCCGACCCGACAGGTGGCCTCACCCGTGCCAGGACCTCCACAGCGCCGCGTACGCTCCGTCCGCCGCCACCAGCTCGTCGTGGCTGCCCAGCTCGCTGATGCGGCCGTCCTCCACGACGGCGATGACGTCCGCGTCGTGGGCGGTGTGCAGACGGTGGGCGATGGCGACGACGGTGCGGCCGTCGAGGACGCGGGCGAGGGACCGTTCCAGGTGCCGGGCCGCGCGCGGGTCGAGCAGGGACGTCGCCTCGTCGAGGACCAGCGTGTGCGGGTCGGCCAGCACCAGGCGGGCCAGCGCGATCTGCTGGGCCTGCGCCGGGGTGAGGCCCAGCCCGCCCGAGCCGACCTCGGTGTCCAGGCCCTCGTCGAGCGCGCGGGCCCAGCCGTCCGCGTCGACCGCGCCCAGCGCCGCCCACAGCTCGGCGTCGCCGGCGTCGGTCCGGGCGAGGAGCAGGTTGTCGCGGAGCGAGCCCACGAAGACGTGGTGCTCCTGGTTGACCAGGGCCACGTGGGAGCGGACCTGTTCGGCCGGCATCCGGGAGAGCTCGGCGCCGCCCAGCGTGATCCGGCCGTCCCGGGGTGCGTAGATCCCGGCGAGCAGCCGGCCCAGGGTGGACTTGCCCGCCCCGGACGGGCCGACCAGCGCGAGACGGGTGCCGGGGGCGACGTCCAGGGACACCTTGCGCAGCACGTCCACGCCCTCCAGGTAGCCGAAGTGCACCCGGTCCGCGTGCACCTGGCGCCCGTCGGGGGCCACCGAGGTGTCCCCGGTGTCCGGTTCGACGTCCCGGACGCCGACCAGGCGGGCCAGCGACACCTGGGCGACCTGCAACTCGTCGTACCAGCGCAGGATCAGTCCGACCGGGTCGACGAGCATCTGAGCGATCAGCGCGCCGGTGGTGAGCTGACCGACGTCGATCCAGCCCTGGAGGACGAACACACCGCCGACCATCAGCACCGAGGAGAGGATCATCACGTGGGTGACGTTGATGAACGGGAAGAGCACCGACCGCAGCCAGAGCGTGTAGTTCTCCCAGGCGGTCCACTCCTTGATCCGGCGCTCCGACAGCGCGACGCGGCGCTCGCCCAGACGCTGGGCCTCGACGGTGCGCCCGGCGTCCACGGTCTCGGCGAGTGCGGCGGCGACGGCCGCGTAGCCGGCGGCCTCCGAGCGGTAGGCGGACGGGGCGCGCTTGAAGTACCAGCGGCACCCGATCACCAGCAGGGGCAGCGCGAGCAGCACGGCACCGGCCAGCGGGGGAGCGGTGACCACGAGCCCGCCCAGCAGCAGGACCACCCACACCACACCGATCGACAGCTGGGGCACGGCTTCGCGCATCGCGTTGGCCAGCCGGTCGATGTCGGTCGTGATCCGGGAGAGCAGGTCGCCCGTGCCGGCGCGCTCCAGGACGCCCGGCGGCAGGCCGACCGACCGCACGAGGAAGTCCTCGCGCAGATCGGCCAGCATCCGCTCGCCGAGCATCGCGCCGCGCAACCGCACCTGCCGTACGAAGACGGCCTGCACGGCGAGCGCGAGCACGAAGAGCCCGGCGGTCAGCTCCAGATGAAGGTCACGGGCCTGCTCCGAGACGCGTTCCACGACCCCGCCGAGCAGCCACGGACCCACCATCGACGCCACCACGGACACCGTGTTGACGGCGACGAGGATCAGGAAGGCGCGGCGGTGCCGTCGGAACAGCTCCGTCACATAGGCGCGTACGGTCGAGGCGCTCCCGACGGGCAGGGTGTTCGCCGTCGTCGGGGCCGCCGGGTCGTACGCCGGTGGCGCCACGCCGATCATGCCGTCTCCTCTATCTCTTCCAGCACGCCCTTCCGGGCTGCCTCTTCGGCTTCTTCTTCGGTCTCGCGGGTCACGACCGCGCGGTACCGGGGTTCGGTGTGCACCAGCTCGCGGTGCACGCCGACCGCCACGACCTCGTCCTCGTGCACCAGCAGCACCCGGTCCGCGCGGTCCAGGAGCAGCGGCGAGGAGGTGAGGACCACGGTCGTGCGGCCGGAGCGCAGGTTCCGTAGGCCTTCGGCGATGCGGGCCTCGGTGTGCGAGTCGACGGCTGAGGTCGGCTCGTCCAGGACCAGCACCTCCGGGTCCGTGTTCAGCGACCGGGCCAGCGCGAGCCGCTGGCGCTGGCCGCCCGACAGGGAGCGTCCGCGCTCGGTGATCCGGGCGTCCATCGGGTCCTCGGCGCCGAGCGAGCCCTGGACGAGCGCGGCCAGGACGTCCCCGCACTGGGCGGCCTCCAGGGCGTCCGCCGCGGCGACCTCGCCCGAGGCGGGCACGTCGAGGAGTTCGCGCAGCGTGCCGGAGAGCAGGACCGGGTCCTTGTCCTGGACGAGGACAGCGGTCCGGGCGGTGGTGAGTGGCAGGTCGTCCAGCGGTACCCCGCCCAGCAGTACGGACGGTCCCGGCTCGGCGGGGTGGCCGCCCAGCCGCTCGGCCAGCCGCCCCGCCGCGTCCGGGTCGCCGCACACCACGGCGGTGAGCCGGCCGGAGGGGGCGAGCAGTCCGGTCGCGGGGTCGTACAGGTCGCCGGACGGCACCTCGCCGGCGAGTGACCCCTCGGTGTCGGTGGCGCGCTCCAGCGACAGCACCCGCGCGGCCCGGCGGGCCGAGGGGCGCGAGAAGGAGTACGCCATGGCGATCTCCTCGAAGTGCCGCAGCGGATAGGTGAGGATCATGACCGAGCTGTAGGTGGCGACGAGCTGGCCGACGGTGATCCGGCCCTCGCGGGCCAGGTTGACGCCGTGCCACACCACCGCGATCAGCAGCAGGCCCGGCAGCAGCACCTGGATCGCGGAGATCAACGCCCACATCCGGGCGCTGCGCACGGCCGCGTGCCGCACTTCCTGGGAGGCGCGACGGTAGCGGTCGAGGAAGAGTTCCTCGCCGCCGATGCCGCGCAGCACCCGCAGCCCGGCGACGGTGTCCGAGGCCAGCTCGGTGGCACGGCCCGCCTTCTCGCGCTGGAAGTCGGCGCGCCGGGTGGCCCGGGGCAGCAACGGCAGTACGGCGATCGCCAGCACGGGCAGGCCCACGGCGACGACGACCCCGAGCGCCGGTTGGTAGACCAGCAGGCCCACGGCGACGATCACGATGGTGAGCGCGGCGGCGGTGAACCGGGAGACCGCCTCCACGAACCAGCCGATCTTCTCGATGTCACCCGTGGAGACGGCCACGACCTCACCGGCCGAGACCCGCCGGGTCAGCGCCGAGCCCAGCGCCGCCGTCTTGCGGGCCAGCAGCTGCTGGACGCGGGCGGCGGCGGTGATCCAGTTGGTGATGGCCGTGCGGTGCAGGAAGGTGTCGCCGAGGGCACTGCCCGCGCAGCACAGGGCCAGAAGCCCGCCCGCCTGTGCGAGCCGGGTTCCGGAGCGGTCGACGACGGCCTGGACGGCGAGACCCACACAGAACGGCAGGGCGGAGATGGACACGAAGTGCAGCAGTCCCCAGGAGAGGGACTTCAGCTGCCCGCCCAGCTGGTTCCGGAAGAGCCACCACAGGAATCTGGGACCCGAGCGCGCGTCCGGCACACCAGGGTCGGGATGGGGAAGGTCTTGAATCTGCATGACGGATGACGTCCCAGTGGCTGGTGTCAGGGGGTGGAGGGACCGCGGACGGCGGTAGCAAACCGTGAAAGGTTCGCTTCATCGCGTGGTCGGAGGCAACCGGTTTTCCTGGCCGGGGATGCGACCATGGCGGGGTGCGGAGAGATGTGCGGCATGCGGTGATCTGCGGAATCCTCCTGGCGGCCCTGTCCGCCTGCGGAGGCTCCCCGAGCCGTGCGGCGGCCCCCGCGGCGAAGGCCACCGGAGCCGGGCCGCAGGCCGACGGCCCCGCGCGACGCTCCACCCCGGCCACCGGCGACAGCGCGCACCACCCGGCCCCGGAGGCCGACGACCCCTCACCCCGCGGTATCCCGGACGTCGGCGATCGCCTGCGACGCCGCATCCCAGCCGACTCCGGCCAGGTCGTCGTGGTCTACGGCGACGCCAAGGACGCACCCGACTCCACGGTCGCCCTGTATGTGAAGCAGGGTTCCACCTGGGACCGCGTCCGGAGCTGGCCCGCGCACAACGGCAAGAGGGGCTGGACCGCGGACCATCACGAGGGTGACAGGCGCAGCCCGGTCGGCGTCTTCACCCTCACCGACGCGGGCGGCGTCCTCGCCGACCCCGGCGCCAAGCTCCCCTACACCCGGTCAGCCGCCTTCGCGGCCCCGCGCTGGTGGCCCCGGACCCACTGGCACGACTTCGACTACGTCATCGCCATCGACTACAACCGCGTCAAGGGCACCCCGCCGAACGACCCCACCCGCCCCGAGGGCGCGGGCAGGGGCGGGAGCATCTGGCTGCACATGGACCACGGCAGCGGTACGTCCGCCTGCGTCAGCCTGTCCAGAACGGCGATGGAGTACCTGCTCCGCACGCTCGATCCGGACCGGCATCCCGTGGTGGTCATGGGGGACAGGGCCGACCTGGAACGCTAGCCCTCGCGGGGGAGGCGTCATTGCGGAGGGTGCCCAACTCGCCGTAGAACACCGGCCATGAAGAGACGGATCATCATGTCCATGCTCGCCGGAGCGACCCTCCTGACGAGCACCCTCCTCGGAGCGGCCCCCGCCTCGTCGGCAGACCTGCCCGCCCGGTCGGTCACGGCCTCCGCTTCATCGGCAGACTCGCCCGCCCGGTCGCCCGAGGCCTCCGCCCAACCCCTCGACGTCCCGGCCGAGTTCGGCTCCGACTGGCACGACCCCCTCACGGCCGCCCCGCGCGTGGCCAGACCCTCCGGCACGTCCTGCCACGTCACGCTCGCCCAGGCGCAGTTCCGTGACTTCACGCCGTACAGGGGCACTTACACCCCGCCGGACGGCTGCGGCGACCGCTGGAGCAAGGTGGTCCTGCGGATGGACGGCAAGGTGAAGGGCCGTCAGTACGACCGCCTCGGCTATCTGCGCGTCGGCGGCGTCGAGGTCTTCCGTACGTCGACCCCGCAGCCGTCGCCCGACGGTATCCGGTGGTCGGTCGAGAAGGACGTCACGCGTTACAGCGACACCTTCCGTGACCGCCAGGACGTCGAGATGCTCATCGGGAACGTCGTCGACGACACGTACACCGGCATCATCGATGTCAAGGTCACGCTGACGTTCTACGCGGGCCGGCCCGCCGCCCAGGCGACGCCCGACCGGGTCCTCACCCCCACCGACGGCACCGTGACCACCCCGCGCAACAGCGAACGCGTCGTCGCCGAGGTCTACGCCACCGGCTCGGGCGGCGGCTGCGAGGAGTACTGGTACCTCACGGTGCCCGAGGAGGCGCCGTACTCCTGCAAGGCCGCGGGCGGTCCCTACCGCGAGGTGCAGATCAAGGTCGACGGCCGACTCGCCGGAATCGCCGCGCCGTTCCCGCACGTGTGGACCGGCGGCTGGTCCAACCCCTTCCTCTGGTACGTGATCCCCGGACCGCGCGCCTTCGACGTCAAGCCGATCGAATACGACCTGACGCCGTTCGCCGGACTCCTCAACGACGGCCGCCCGCACCGGATCGAGGTGGATGTCGTCGGCGTCCCCGAGGGGCAGACGGGCTGGAGCGCCCCTGTGAACGTCCTCGTCTGGCAGGACGCCAAGAGTGCGCACGTCACCGGGGAGTTGACCCGCCACTCGGCCGGCGAACCCGTCAACTCCTCGACGTACACGCCCGGTTCGGAGCACCGCCTGGACACGGAGGGTGCGCACCGGCTCACCGTCGCCGGTTACGTCGACACCTCGCACGGCCGGGTGGCCACCACCGTTCGCCGGTCCCTGACCAACAGCTCCGCGCACCGCTGGACCGACGGCGAGAACGTCGACGCCCTCGCCGCGACCTGGACGGACCACGAGTCGGTCACCGTCGACGGACGCGGCCCGGCCCGCACGACGCGCACGGAGCGGACGTACACCATGGACGGCACCACCACCCTCGGCGGTGACGACCGGCTGCGGACCACGCTGACCCTCGGTGACCGAGCCGCCGTCGTGACCACGCGCGCCGGTCATCGGACGGCGTGGTCACGGCTCGACGACACCTACGCCGGCGACGCCACCTGGACCGTGAACGTCCCGCGCGATCAGCGGCACGCGGTCGGCACGACGCGTGAGCGCTACCGGCTGTACGGCTCGGACGGCTGCTACGACCGGTCCCTGACCAGCGTCCAAGGGGTGCTCACGGAGGATCGCGAGGGCTGCTGAGATCAGTCGTGTGTGCGACGCGTCACTCAGGCGCGGATTTACGCCGGGGAAACACAGCGGTCTCGTGCGCGATCAACGACACGTCCAAAGTGATCGCCACGGAAGCCGACTTCCGTATGGCAGAAGTCCCCCGTCCGTACTTCTTGTGCCGACGTCCCCCACTAGGAGTGCCCGTGCCGCCGTCCGTCCTGTCCCTGCCGCGACGCGTCGCACGCATACTGCGTACCTCACTCTTCGCCCAGGTCGCCGTCGCCCTGGTCCTCGGCATCGTTGTCGGAAAGCTGTGGCCCGACTTCGCCTCCGACCTCCAGCCGCTCGGCGACGGCTTCACCCGGCTCATCAAGACGATCATCTCGCCGCTCGTGTTCTGCGTGGTCGTCGTCGGGATCGCCAAGGCCGGTGATCTCAAGGCCTTCGGCCGGATCGGTCTCAAGGCGCTGATCTGGTTCGAGGTCGCCAGCACCCTCGCCCTGCTCATCGGCCTGCTCGCCGCCAACGTCGTCCAGCCCGGCTCAGGCATGCACGTCGACCCGTCGACACTGGACGCGTCAGCGGTCGACGCGAAGACCGGCGGCGGCTCGCTGCCGTCGACGACCGAGTTCGCGCTCAACGCGATCCCGACCAGTTTCATCGGTGCCTTCGCCGAGAACGAGCTGCTCCAAGTCCTCATCCTGGCCTGCCTGGTGGGTGCCGCGCTGCTCCACCTCGGCCACACCAAGGTGCCGAAGGTGCTGCCCGCCGTCGAGCAGGCCCAGGAGATCATCTTCGCGGTCGTCGGCTTCATCATGCGCCTCGCCCCCATCGCGGTGTTCGGGGCGATGGCGGTCCTCATCGGCCAGTACGGCCTCGGCGTCATCGAGACCTACGCCAAGCTGATCGTTCTGTGCTACGCGGCGGCGGCGCTGTTCATCGTCCTGCTCTCCGTCGCCCTGAAGGCGGTCACCGGACTCAGTCTCTGGAAGTTCCTGCGCTACATCCGCGAGGAGATGCTGCTCGCCCTCGGCACCGCCTCCACCGAGTCGGTCATGCCGCGTGTCATGCAGAAGCTGCGCAGGGCGGGCGCCCGGGACGACGCCGTGGGCCTGGTGCTGCCGACCGGCTACTCCTTCAACCTCGACGGCGCCTCGCTCTACCTGTCCATCGGCACGCTGTTCATCGCCCAAGCCGTCGGTGTCGATCTCACCCTCGGTCAGCAGATCACCGTGGTCCTGGTGCTGATGCTGACCAGCAAGGGCATGGCCGGCATCCCCGGTTCGGCCTTCCTCGCCCTCTCCGCGACCGCCTCCTCGCTGGGCGCGATCCCGGCCGGCGCCGTCGCCCTGCTGCTCGGGGTGGACCGCATCATGGACTCGATGCGCGTCGTGACCAACCTGCTCGGCAACTGCGTCGCCGTCTTCGCGGTGTCCCGCTGGGAGGGCGCGCTGGACCTCGACCGGGCGAGGAGGGTGCTGGACGGCGGACCTTCCGAGGCCGAGGCCGCCGAGTCCGAGCCGGAGCCCGAGCCCGAGCCCCGAGAGATGGCAGCACCCGTCGACGCCGTACCCGCGCTGAAGACCAAGGAGACGGCCTCCGAGGCCAGTTGACGGTCCCGGCGGAACGGGCAGCGGTCACCCACGGGGTGACCGCTGCCCCCTCCTCCGTTCAGCCGCGGACATCCGCGAGGCGTCCCGCCCCAGGCTCAGCAGAGCCGCCCGTCCGTCGGCCCGGCGTCCGCAGGTACCCCGCCCACCGGCGCCCCGTCCACCAGGGTGTCCAGCAACCCCCCGAGCACCTCGCGCTGTTCCTCCGTCAGCGGTGCCAGGATCTCCGCCGCGGCCGAGCGTCGAGCGCCCCGCAGGTCCCCCAGTGCCTTGTGCCCGTCGTCCGTGAGCTCGATCCGGATCACCCGGCGGTTCGTCGGGTCCGGCACCCGCCGCACCTTGCCGCTCGCCTCGAGCCCGTCGACCAGTGAGGTCACCGCGCGCGGCACCACTTCCAGCCGCTCGGCGAGGTCCGCCATCCGCGGCGGCGAGCCGTAGTGCGCGAGCGTCCGCAGCAGCCGCGACTGTGCGGGTGTGACGCCCAGTCCGCTCTGCTCGATGTGCCGCTTCTGGATGCGGTGCACGCGGCGAGTGAACCGGAGCAGCTGCTCGGCGAGCGGGCCGTCGGGATCGGGGGTGGTCATGCGGGAACAATATCAGGATGATGTGCATTGTGAGCATAGGTAACAATGGGCTAGGGTCCCCGAAGCCCGGACACCCGCGGTCCGAGACTCGGGCACCCCACGCCCCCGCACCCCACGCCCCCGCACCCCATGCCCACGCACCCGCAGCCCCGATGAGCCTCCGAAGGAGCCCATGCACCCCGACAACGACCCCACCTGGACACCGGCCGGCGACTCCGCGGAGCAGCCCCGGCAGGTGCGCCGCATCCTGAGACTCTTCCACCCCTACCGCAGCCGCCTCGCCGTCGTCGGCCTCCTCGTCGGCGCCGCCTCCCTCGTCTCCGTCGCCACGCCCTTCCTGCTCAAGGAGACGCTGGACGTCGCGATCCCCGAGGGCCGCACCGGACTGCTCAGCCTGCTGGCGCTCGGCATGGTCCTCAGCGCCGTACTGACCAGCGTCTTCGGCGTCCTGCAGACCCTGATCTCCACCACCGTCGGCCAGCGCGTCATGCACGACCTGCGCACCGCCGTCTACGACCGCCTCCAGCGGATGTCGCTGGCGTTCTTCACCCGGACCCGCACGGGTGAGGTCCAGTCCCGCATCGCCAACGACATCGGCGGCATGCAGGCGACCGTCACCTCCACCGCCACCTCGCTGGTCTCCAACGCCACCAGCGTCGTCGCCACCATCGTCGCGATGATCGCCCTCGACTGGCGCCTGACCGTCGTCTCGCTCCTGCTGCTGCCGGTGTTCGTGTGGATCAGCCGCCGTGTCGGCAACGAACGCAAGAAGATCACCACGCAGCGCCAGAAGCAGATGGCCGCGATGGCCGCCACGGTCACCGAGTCGCTCTCGGTCAGCGGCATCCTGCTGGGCCGCACGATGGGCCGCTCCGACTCGCTCACCCGGTCCTTCTCGGACGAGTCCGAACGCCTGGTCGACCTCGAGGTGCGGTCAAACATGGCCGGCCGCTGGCGGATGGCCGTCATCACGATCGTCATGGCCGCCATGCCCGCCGTCATCTACTGGACCGCGGGTCTCGCCCTCCAGACGGGCGGCCCGGAGGTCTCGATCGGCACGATCGTCGCCTTCGTCTCGCTCCAGCAGGGCCTGTTCCGCCCGGCCGTGAGCCTGCTCGGCACCGGCGTCCAGATCCAGGCCTCGCTCGCGCTGTTCCAGCGCATCTTCGAGTACCTCGACCTGCCGATAGACATCACCGAGCGTGCGAACCCGGTCCACCTCGACGCCGTCAAGGGCGAGGTCCGCTTCGAGGGAGTGGAGTTCCGCTACGACGGCGAGGGCACCCCGATCCTCGACGGCATCGACATCACCGTCCCCGCCGGCGGCAGCCTCGCGGTCGTCGGCCCGACCGGCGCCGGAAAGTCGACGCTCGGCCATCTCGTCCCGCGCCTGTACGACGTGACCGCAGGCCGCGTCACCCTCGACGGCGTCGACGTCCGTGACCTCGACTTCGACACGCTCGCCCGCGCGGTCGGCGTGGTCTCCCAGGAGACGTACCTCTTCCACGCCTCGGTCGCCGACAACCTGCGCTTCGCCAAGCCCGACGCCACCGACGAGGAACTGCACGCGGCGGCGCGGGCGGCCCAGATCCATGAGCACATCGCGGGCCTGCCCGACGGCTACGACACGGTCGTCGGCGAGCGCGGCCACCGCTTCTCCGGCGGCGAGAAACAGCGCCTGGCCATCGCCCGTACGATCCTGCGCGACCCGCCCGTCCTCATCCTCGACGAGGCGACCAGCGCCCTGGACACCCGTACCGAGGCGGCCGTGCAAAGGGCCATCGACGCCCTGTCCGCCAACCGCACCACGCTGACCATCGCGCACCGCCTGTCCACCGTCCGCGGCGCCGACCAGATCGTGGTCCTGGACTCCGGGTCCGTGGCCGAGCGCGGCACGCACGAGGAACTGCTGGAGAAGGGCGGACGGTACGCGGCCCTCGTACGCCGGGATGCTCAACTGGAACCGACAAGCTGAAGATATGCCGGGTTTGTAACGATAGGGGGGTTACCGTGCCCGCATGCACCAGAACACTCCGTCACGGAGCTCGATTCGACTGACCCGCCGGGGCCGTCTCGTCCTCATCGCGACCGGGGCCGTCGTGGCCGGCACCGCCGTGGCGGTGCCGCTGCTGAGCCTGGACAGCGACGAGGACGCCAAGCCCACCTCGCTGGTGATCCCCGAGGGCTGGCGCGCGAGCCAGGTCTACGCAGCCGTCGACAAGGCCCTCGCCCGGCCCGTCGGCACCACGAAGAAGGCCCTCGCCAAGGCGACCCTGAGACTGCCGAACGACGCCGAGGGCAACCCGGAGGGCTATCTCTTCCCGGCGACGTATCCGCTGGACGAGAAGTCCACGCCGGAGTCCCTGCTGTCGTTCATGGTCAACACGGCGAACCAGAAGTTCAACGGCGCGCCGATCGCCGCCGGTGCCCAGCGCAACGCGATGAACGTCTACCAGGCCGTCACCATCGCCAGCATCGTCCAGTCCGAGGCCGCCACCAAGGCCGACATGGGCAAGGTGGCCCGGGTCATCTTCAACCGCCTGGAACGCGGCATGCCGTTGCAGATGGACTCCACCATCAACTACGCGCTGAACCGGTCCACGTTGAAGACCACCGAGGCCGACACCCGGATCGACAGCCCCTACAACTCGTACCAGCGCATGGGCCTGCCGCCCACGCCGATCGCCAACCCGGGCGAGGACGCCGTGCGCGCGGCGATCACTCCGACGCCGGGTGACTGGCTGTACTTCGTCACCGTCAAGCCGGGCGACACCCGCTTCACGGCGAACTACGAGGAGCACCTGCGCAACGTGGCCGAGTTCAATGCCCAGCACAAGGGCGGCGGTTCACAGGCCCCGCAGTCCTCCGGGCCCGCACGGTCCGCGCAGTCGGCCCAGCAGCCGAGGCCGTGACCGGCGGGACGTCAGACGGCGACCGTTGCCCCCGCGAGCAGCCGTCTGATGTCCCGCACCGCCGCCCGGCCCGCCCGGTTGGCGCCGATGGTGCTGGCCGATGGGCCGTAGCCGACGAGATGGACACGCGGGTCGGCGACCGCGCGCGTCCCCTCGACCCGGATGCCGCCACCCGGCTCGCGCAGCCGCAGCGGTGCCAGATGGTCGATGGAGGGGCGGAAGCCGGTCGCCCACAGGATGACGTCGGCGGCCACCCGCCGCCCGTCGGCCCACTCCACCCCGTCCGGGGTGATCCGGTCGAACATGGGCTGCCGGTCGAGGACCCCGTCCGCGAGGCCCTGCCGGATCGCGTCGTTCAGCGGCAGCCCGGTCACCGACACCACGCTCCTCGGGGGCAGCCCCTGCCGTACCCGCTCCTCGACGAGCGCGACCGCGGCCCGGCCCACCTCCTCGGTGAACTCGCCCTCGCGGAAGACGGGCGGCCGCCGGGTCACCCAGGTCGTCGAGGCGGCGTACGGGGCGATCTCCAGCAGATGCTGGGTGCCCGACGCGCCCCCGCCGACCACGATCACGCGCTGCCCGGCGAACGTCTCGGGCCCCGGGTACCGGGCGGTGTGCACCTGCCGTCCCCGGAACGTCTCCTGGCCCGGATAGCGCGGCCAGAAGGGCCGGTCCCAGGTCCCGGTGGCGTTGATCAGCGCCCGGGTCGCCCAGGTCCCGGCCGAGGTCTCGACGAGCAGCCGCCCGTCCGCGCCCTCCCGCACCGCCCGCACATCGACCGGCCGCCGCACCCGCAGGTCGAAGGTGCGCTCGTACGTCGCGAAGTACTCGGAGATCACCTCCGAGGACGGCCGCGCGGGATCGGCGCCGGTCAGCTCCATGCCCGGCAGGGCGTGCATGCCGTGGACCTTGCCGTACGTCAGTGACGGCCACCGGAACTGCCAGGCACCGCCCGCGCCGGGGGAGTGGTCCAGCACGACGAAGTCCCGCTCGGGCTCGAAACCGGTCCGGCGCAGGTGAAAGGCGCTGGAAAGGCCAGCCTGACCAGCGCCTATGACGACGACCTCGGTGTTGTTCACCCTTCTACCAACGGTGCCGGGGTCGCGGATCTTCCCGTCAGCCCTCGCCGCGCCCCGGGGTCGTCGACGGCGGCAGGCCGCCGTTGAACCGGGTGTCCACGAAGTCGGCGAAGTCGACCTTGCGCGGGATGAGCTTCAGCGCGGTGAACGTGTCGGCGATCTCCTGCTCGGAGGCGATGAGCGGCTGGTCGACCGCGACCGAGATCCGGGTGGCGTTCGTCCGCCGCACCGAGGCCAGCGCGACCTCGTACGGCAGCCCCGTGTCCTTCGCCCAGACCTCGGCCCACTCCTTCTGATGGTCGTACACCCACGCCGTGGCGCGCCGCAGCCGCTCCAGATAGTCCTTGATCGCGGCAGCCTTCTCCTTGTCCGCCAGCGCGCCCGGCGCCGCCACCTGGAAGGTCAGACCGTTGGTGACACCCTCGCCGGTGGTCAGCACACGGCCCTGCTTCGCCTGGAGGATCTGCGAGGTGTACGGGTCCCAGACGGCCCACGCGTCGACCTTGCCGGAGGTGAACGCGGCCAGCGCGTCGGCCGGCTGAAGGTACTTGACCTTGACGTCGCCCAGGCTGAGCCCCGCCTTCTTCAGGGAGGCGACCAACTGGTAGTTGGCGGAGGAACCCTGCGCCACCGCCACCGACTTGCCCTTGAGCTGCTCCGGCGCGGTCAGCTTCGAGTCGGTCGGCACGAGGACGGCGTCGCCCTTGGACGTGCCGTGGAAGGCGGCCACGACCTTGATCTTCGAGCCGGCGCCGGCCGCGAACACCGGTGGGGTGTTGCCGACGCCGCCGATGTCGACCGCCTTGGCGTTGACGGCCTCCAGGAGAGGCGGACCCGAGGTGAACGTCGACCACTTGATCTTGTAGTCGAGGTTCTTCAGTTCGCCCGCCGCCCGCAGGACGGCCTCCGAACCGCCCTTCTGGTCACCCACGTCGAGCGTGAGGGACCCCTGCCCGTCGGTGTCGGACCCCGAGCCGGCCGAGGCGTTGCCGCCGCAGGCGGTGAGCAGGAGGGCGAGGGGGAGGAGCAGGGCGGCGGGGGCGAGGCGTCGGCGCATGGGACGGTCCGTTTCTGTGCTGGTGCTTGAGGGTGGGGAGGGTCAGGCGGCTTCGGCGGCCGTGTCGACACCGAGACGTTCCAGGAGGCCGGCCCGCAGCTCCGCGAACCGCGGGTCGCCGATGTCGCGCGGGCGGGCCAGGTCGATGCGCTGCTCGTGGGCGATGACCCCGTCGTCCATCACGAGGACCCGGTCGGCGAGGAGGACGGCTTCCTCCACGTCGTGCGTGACGAGCAGGACCGCGCAGCCACGGCGCTGCCACAACTCGCCCACCAGCCGCTGGGCCTTGATCCGGGTGAGCGCGTCGAGTGCCCCGAACGGTTCGTCCAGGAGCAGCAGATCGGGCTCGCGTACCAACGCCCGTGCCAGCGACGCGCGTTGGGCCTCACCGCCGGAGAGGGTCTTGGGCCAGGCGTCCGAACGGTGGCTCAGCCCGACCTCCTCTAGGGCCTGGTCGGCGACGGAGCGCGCGGGCTTGCCGGGCAGGCCGAGCAGGACGTTGCGCCACACCTTCTTCCAGGGCATCAGCCGGGGTGCCTGGAAGGCGACGGCCTTGCGGCGCGGTACCAGGACGGTGCCCTCGATGTCCCGGTCGAGGCCGGCGAGGATGCGCAGCAGGGTGGACTTGCCGCAGCCGCTGCGGCCGAGGAGGGCGACGAACTCGCCCTGCCGCACGTCGAGTCGGAGGTCGTCGATGACGGCGCGGCCGTCGAAGGAGCGGGTCAGCCCCTCGACCCGGACCGCGGGCGCGGTGCGGGGCGCCGTGGGCGCCGCCGCTCGGGAGGTCACCGGCCGGTGAACGTCGGTCGCCATTGCAGCAGCAGCCTTTCGAGGGAACGGACGACGAAGTCGGCCAGCAGGCCGAGGAAGGCGTAGACGATCAGGCAGACCACGATCACGTCGGTGCGCAGGAAGTCCCGCGCCTGCACCATGAGGAACCCGATCCCGGAGTCCGCGTTGACCTGCTCGGCGAAGACCAGCGCCAGCCAGGCGATGCCGAGCGAGTAGCGCAGCCCGGTCAGGGCGCCGGGCAGCGCCCCCGGCAGGACGACGTGCCGCCCCAGCCCCCACCGCGACAGTCCGAGGGACTCGCCTGCCTCGATCAACTGGGCGTCCACGCCCCGGATTCCGGCGTAGACGTTGAGGTAGAGCGGGAAGGTCACACCGAGCGTGATGATGGCGATCTTGGGTGCCTCGCCGATGCCGAACCAGATGATGAACAGCGGGATGAGACCGACGAACGGAACGGTCCGCAGCATCTGGACGGGGGCGTCGACGAGATCCTCGCCGATTCTGAACAGCCCCGAGACCAGGGCGAGTCCGGTACCGACGAGGGTGCCGAGCAGCAGACCGGCGGCGACGCGCTGGAGGGAGGTGGCCATCGCGGAGCCCAGCGAGCCGTCGGTGAGCAGATCGCCGCCGACCTGCGCGATACGGCCTGGCGAGGCGAGCACATCGGCGGTCAACACCCCGGTGGCGCTGAGGAGTTGCCACAGTGCCAGCAGCAGCACCGGGCCGGTGGTGCGGCGCAGCCAGCGGGGGACGCGGGTGCGGCGGGAGGAGTCGGGGAGGATCGGTTCGAGAGCGAGAGACGTCTCGGACGACTTGGAGATACCCGAAATGTCGGGCGCCAGGGAGTCGGGTGGGGCATGGCTGATGCTCATGAGTGCTCCACGGGGGAGAGCGGGCCTGGGGGAGGGTGTGCGTCGGCACCGTCACGTCATGAGGGACGTACGGGTACGGAGTGGTGCCGGTGAAGAGAGAGGAGAGGCGTCAGCGGCCGCGGCGACACGCGGCTGAGGCCACCCGCAGCAGGTCGATGTGACCGCGCGTGGTGAGCAGGGCTGAACGCAACATGCGGCCGAACCTAGCCAGATGGCGTGGCCATGGTCAACGGCGTCTCGCGGAGTGGACCGGCCATCTCGCCCGCCGGGCGGCCGGTCCTCCGTGACGCCGTATGTATGGGCGAGGATGGGCGCATGTCAGATGCATTCACCACCCGGGTTCTGAACGTCACGTCCGGCTCGGCGGAGCGGGTCGTCGACCTCACCGCCGACTGCGAGGCCTTCCTGCGGGAGGCGGCCGCCGGCCGCGACGGCCTCCTCAACATCTTCGTGCCGCACGCCACCGCGGGCATCGCGATCATCGAGACGGGCGCCGGCAGCGACAACGACCTCCTCGCCGCCCTGCACACCCTCCTGCCGGCCGACGACCGCTGGCAGCACCGCCACGGCAGCCCCGGACACGGCCGCGACCACGTCCTGCCCGCGTTCGTCCCGCCCCACGCGACCCTGCCGGTGGTGGAGGGTCGGCTGGAGCTGGGCACGTGGCAGTCGGTGTGCCTGGTGGACACCAACCGCGACAACCCGGACCGGCGGGTCCGGCTGTCCTTCCTCGGCTGACAGACGTGCGGTGACGGTCCGTCAGTAGACCGCCACGCCGTACGCGTTGAGCGCTTCCTGGATCGGCTGGTAGAAGGAGGTGCCGCCCGAGGTGCAGTTGCCGGAGCCGCCGGAGAGGATGCCGAGGACCTTGTCGCCCGCGTAGAGGGGGCCCCCGCTGTCGCCCGGCTCGGCGCAGATGTTGGTCTGGATCAGCCCGTACACGATGGTGCCGCCCGCGTAGTTGACGGTGACGTTCAGTGCGGTGACGCGGCCGCAGCGGACGCCGGTGGTGGCTCCCCGGCGGCAGACGCTCTGGCCGACGTACGCGGTCGCGGTGCCGGTGACATCGACGGTTCCGATGGTGCCGGGACGGGGCACGGAAGGGTTGGCGTACTGGACGACGCCGAAGTCGTTCGAGGGGAAGCTGGTGGCCGTGGTGGGCCCGATCACCGTGGTCATACCGGAGTTGGCGTACCAGGTGGAGGCGCCCTCGGTGCAGTGGCCGGCGGTGACGAAGTAGTACGCGGAGCCGCTGCGTACGTTGACGCCGGCCGAGCAGCGCCGGCCGCCGGTGTAGACGCCGTCGCCGCCCGACAGCAGGGTGCGCAGGTGGCCGTCGAGCCGTCGCACGGTCGCGGAGGCTCCGGCGGCTCGCCGGAGGTCGGCCAGTCTCGCGTCCGTGACGGTGGAGTCGGCGAGGATCCGCAGTCGTCCGGTGCGCTCGTCGACGGCCCAGCTCGTCCCGGGGACACCCAGGGACTCCACGGCCGCGGTCGCCTCGGACACCGGGGCGGCGGTCACGGGGGTGGCCGCGGCCGTGGGGGCGGCGAGAGCGGCCGCCGTCAGCAGGCTCAGCAGGGCGGCGATCAGCCGTGGACGGCGGATGTCGGTACGGCGTGCTCTGATCACGGAAGGCTCCCGAGGTCGTGGGCCGGGGTTCGGGACGCGCCCACGTCGTCATCGGGCGCGCGGTGCTTCGGTGCGATGGTGCGGGGGTGTCGAGCGCGGGCGCGATGGTGCCGGGGTGTCGAGCGCGGTGGTGCCGAACGCGGTCGTGCCGGGTGTCGAGCGGGCGGTGCCGTGGTGGGGACGCCTCAGTGTGCCCGGCCGTGCGCGGCGGGGGGTAGACGGCCTTCGGCCGAAGGGCAGCGCGGGGAGCGACCGCGCCCGCGGACGCCCGGCTCCGCTGACCCGCGGCGAGCGTGGGGTGAGCCGGCCGGCGCTCACCCCACGCCCGGTCACGTCACCTCAGCGAGGAAGGCGGGGCCGTACAGGGCGGTCCGCAGGGTGATCGCGCCGATCGAGCGGGTCCGCCCCGAGGCCAGTGCCCGGGCGGCGTTGTCGCGCCGGTACCCGAGCTGCTCCGCGGCTTCGAGGACGCGTGTGCGGGCCTCGGCGGAGACATGGGGCTCCTCGTTGAAGAGCCGGGAGACCGTCTTCTGCGAGACCCCGGCCAGACGCGCCACGTCCACACTGTTCGGAGTGCGGTCAAGACTCCGGACGGCATCGGCCACCGGCTCGGCGGGCGACGGGCGTCCGCCCATTGGGCCGGAGCGACGGCCGTGAACCGGTGCATGGCACGCTCACGCTGAGCGACCCGTACTCCGGGTGCCCCCCAGCACCCACCTCGTAGGGAAAGTTGACGTCATGACCGACCAGCTCACCGTCAGTGTCCTCGGCACCGGGATCATGGGTGCCGCCATGGCCCGCAACCTCGCCCGCGCCGGGCACGCCGTCCGCGCCTGGAACCGCAGCCGCGCCAAGGCCGAACCGCTCGCCGCCGACGGCGTCACCGTCACCGGCACCCCCGCCGAGGCCGTCGAGGGCGCCGACACCGTCCTGACCATGCTGTACGACGGTCCCGCCGCCCTCGACGTCATGCGCCAGGCCGCCCCCGGGCTGCGCCCCGGCACCGCGTGGGTGCAGTCCACCACCGCGGGCATCGAGGCGGTCGCCGACCTGGCCGCCTTCGCCGAGGCGCGGGAACTGGTCTTCTACGACGCCCCCGTGCTCGGCACCCGCCAGCCCGCCGAGGCCGGACAGCTTCTCGTCCTCGCCGCCGGACCGGTGGCCGCACGGCACAAGGTGACGCCCGTGCTCGACGCGGTCGGCGCCCGCACGGTGTGGACCGGTGAGAACGGCGCCGACGCCTCGGCGACCCGCCTCAAGCTCGTCGCCAACAGCTGGGTCCTCGCGGCCACCAGCGCCGCCGGCGAGACCCTGGCCCTGGCGAAGGCGCTCGGTGTCGACCCGCAGGACTTCTTCGACGCCATCGCTGGCGGACCGCTGGACATGGGCTATCTGCGGGCCAAGACCGGGCTGATCCTGAACGACCAGCTCACTCCCGCCCAGTTCGCCGTGACGACCGCCGCCAAGGACGCCCGCCTCATCGTCGAGGCCGGCGAGCGCAACGGCGTCCGTCTCGATGTCGCCGCCGCGAGCGCCGAACGCCTGGAGCGGGCCGCAGCCCAGGGCCACGGCGACGAGGACATGGCCGCCGCGTACTTCGCCAGCTTCGACGAGAAGGCCTGAGGGGACCCTGCCGGTGCAAGCCCCCGATGCCGGCCGGGGAACCCACCGGGTGCACCCGCGGAAGGGGTGCTCGTCCGGCCCGTGGGCGCAGGGCGCCGAGCGTCACTTCCAGTCGTACGCGTACGCCGCGACCCAGGTGATGTCCAGCTGGGCGCTGCTGCCCGGAGCGGCGCCCGGGCCCTGAAGGGCGCTCTCGTTCTGCAGCACCCAGGACAGCGTCTGCTTCGGGACCTCTCGGGTGTCGTGCCCGGTCTGGCGGCCGTCGACGAAGAACCGCACGTGCCCGGGCGTCCACTCGGTCGACACGGTGT
The DNA here is from genome assembly GCF_055575395.1 of Streptomyces sp. NPDC034103. NCBI lineage: Bacteria > Bacillati > Actinomycetota > Actinomycetes > Kitasatosporales > Streptomycetaceae > Streptomyces > Streptomyces sp. NPDC034103. Next base: position 256,468 of record NZ_JBVISS010000012.1, read on the forward strand.
GCCACTCGGTCCAGTCGTCGCCGCCGGGGAAGTAGCCCTGCTCGCCCCCGCCGCACGGGTGGTGGAAGGCGGTGAGGTCGCCGGTCCACTCACCCTCCGGGTGGTCCATCTCGCAGCCCCCGCCGTAGTGCAGCCAGGCCGACTTGTAGCCCGGGGCCAGCCTGGTCACCTTGATACGGGCGCTGTACTTGCCGTACTTCATCTGCATGACCGCACGGGGTACCACCGCCGCAGCGTGCACGGGACCTCCGTCGGCGGGCCGCCACATGCGGATGAACATGCGCCCGTCGCCGTTCTCGGCGGGCCCGACGCTCACGGTGTCCTCCGGGTGGTAGACACCCACGACCTCGCGCCCCCGGTCGTTGGCCGTGTCCCGCCAACCGGTCGGGTACGCCCACCAGTTGTCGCGGTAGGCGCCGCGCAGCCCCGCGCAGTACGCGGCGGAGGTGTCGGCGTGGTGGTCGCAGTCGCTGAACGAACCCACCGGCACCCGGTCGCCGTTGAAGTCCTCCGCGAGCACCTGCCAGAACGGCCCGCAGTCGCCCCGCGGCAGTTCGGTGCCGGTGTGGCGACAGGCGTCGGCCGCGCCGCCGGGCGCCCCGTCGGCATGCGGGACGCCGAGGACGGCGGCCAGCAGGACGAGCCCCACGGACAGCAGCAGGGCGCGTTGCCGGCCAGGACGGTGCGGTGCTGCGTGTGATCCCATCGGGAGCCCCTCCGCTCCTCGGTGTTCCGGTGTCGTACGAAGGGAAGCCGCGCGAGCGAGCATCCTCGCGTCAGGTCCGCCGCCGACGCCATCCCCGCGACCACGCCGGTAGCGGACCGTGGCCCTCCGCTCGCGTTGCCGCCGGACTGTCCGACCCTGGATCCCGCCACGCGGTGAGCGTGGATCACAGAGCCCTGTGTGCATGACCGAGCTTCACTCGTCGACTCCCGCGGCGCGCCCGGCGCCGAACGCGGACAGGGCCGGCGCGCGAGGCCGGGGCGTTCAGGACGGCGGCCTGCCCGTGACGCTCTCCAGGGCCTGACGCAGCGCCGCCGCGCCGGGCGGGCCGCCGGGCCAACGGGCGGCGATGTGGCCGTCCGGGCGGACGAGCAGGGCTCCGTGGAGGCCGAGCGCGCAGGCCTCGGTGTGCTCCTTCGGTAAGGGCTCGACGCGCAGCGGCCAGGGGCCGGCGGTGTGCGGCTCCCAGCGGGCGGGGTCCGCGGTGAGGAGCGTGAACCACTCGCCCGCGGCGTCCAGCGTGGAGCGCTCGGGGGTCAGCCAGAGGTGCGGCATGCGGTGGCCGGGGTCCGTGGTGGGCGTGTAGTCCGTGCCCGGGCCGGACTCGTCGGAGCGGGAGCCCTTGTCGGTGAGGACCGCGGCGGAGTCGTAGGCGACACCGAGCACCAGGCCCAGTTGTGCGAAGTAGCGGTCCGACCACGGCAGTTCGACGACCTCGGAGGCCGACTCGCCCGCTTGCAGCTGTTCGTGGCGGCGTCGCTGCGCCTGGAACATGAGCTGCGTGTTGGCCACCGCCTGACGGAGTGTCCGATGGGCGACGGGCTGCCGTTCGGGCTCGTAGGTGTCCAGCAGGTCCGGTCCCGCCCAGCCCCGCAGGACGCCCGCCAGCTTCCAGCACAGGTTGTGCGCGTCGGCGAGCCCGGTGTTCATGCCCATGCCGCCGGCGGGCGGGACGGTGTGCGCGGCGTCGCCGGCCAGCAGGACCCTGCCGTGGCGGAAGCGGTCGGCGACGAAGGCCCGCACCGTCCAGCGCTGGGCCCGCAGCACCTCGGGGCGTACGTCGGCGGCGGGTCCGAGAGCACGTGAGACGAGGGCGGCCCAGTCGCCGGACCCGGTGTCCTCGACGGGGTCGGTCCAGGCCCAGCCGCCTTCCGGGTACAGCGGCAGGAACCCGCCGTGCGCGGTGACGTAGAACCCGGCGGGCTGTGCGGCGCACCAGTCCCCGAGGGCGGCGTCGAACACGACCGTCGCGACCTCCGCGATCGCCCCGGGGCCGCTGGTGGTGATGCCCAGCAGTCGTCGCACCGTGGAGTTCGCGCCGTCGGCGGCCAGGACGTAACGGGCGCGGACCTCGGACCGCGTCCCCTGCTCGCGGTCGGTCAGCGAGGCGAGGACGGCGTCCGGCTCCTCGGCGAGGCCGACGAGCTCGCTCCCGAACCGCGCGGTGGAGCGGGCCGCGGCGAGCAGGACGGGTTCGAGCCGGTCCTGGGAGGTGACCACGCCGAGCACCGGGCTCTCGGGGATGGGCGCGTTGACCCCGACGATCGCCGCGGAGGCGAAGTCGCGGTCGTACAGGGTGTCGCGGAAGCGGATGCGACCGAACTCCGGCCCGAACGCCCCGGCCGTGATCCGGTCCGCCAGTCCGAGCCCGCGGAAGATCTCCATCGAGCGGGTGTTGACCAGCCGGGAGCGGGGGAAGGGCGACAGCTCGCGGCGTTTGTCGACGAGCAGGGTCCGCACCCCCCAGCGTTCCAGCAGCACCCGCGCGGTCAGGCCCACCGGCCCGCCACCGACGATCAGTACGTCCACCTCGGTGTTGCCTCGACGCGTCATGGGGTCATCCTCCGCAACGCCCGACCTTCCCCCAAGGAAGCACGGGCGGCGCACGGAAGTGCGGTGGACCATGAACGATGCCGCGCCGTACGTTTGCTCGCGTGAGCATCGAGAGCCGAGAACGAGCAGAGCGTTTCGTCGAGTTGCACCGAGAGGGGTGTTTTCTGCTCCCCAACGCCTGGGACGTGGGCAGTGCCCGGGTCCTGGAGTCGGTGGGCTTCCCCGCGGTGGCCACCACGAGCGCGGGGGTGGCGTTCTCGCTGGGGCGCCCGGACCACGACTTCCACGACGAGAAGGACCCCGACGCACGCGTCGACCGGGAGACCATGGTCCGCCGGATCGGCGAGATGGCGGGCGAGCTCCGGGTGCCGCTCAGCGCGGACCTGGAGGACGGGTTCGGGCAGGCCCCGCAGACCGTGGCGGACACCGTCGCGATGACCCTCGCGGCCGGGGCCGCCGGGGGCAACATCGAGGACTTCACCGGGGACCGCGCCCGCCCCCTGTACGACGAGGCGCTCGCGGTGGACCGCATCCGCGCCGCCCGGGCCGCCGTGGACGCCGCCGGTGAGCCGTTCGTCCTGGTCGGCCGGACCGACGCGCTGCTGGTCGGCGGCTCGATCGAGGAGAGCGTACGGCGGGCCAACGCCTATCTCGCGGCCGGCGCGGACTGCGCGTTCGTGCCCGGCGCCGCCGACGCCGGGACGATCGGCACCCTGGTGCGGGAACTCGACGGCCCGCTGAACGTCGTCATGGGCCTGACCGGCAGTGCGCCGGCCCTGGACGACCTGCGCGCGCTCGGCGTCCGCCGGGTCACCGTCGGCGGCAGCCTCGCCCGCGCGATGTACCGTCAGCTGCTGGACGCGGCAAGGGAGTTGGCGGAGCAGGGCACCTTCTCCTACGCCGAGGGGCAGCTCGCCCAGGCGGGCCTGAACGACCTGTTCCGGCGGGGCTGACGCCCACCGCCCGGCGGACGGCCCGGACAGTTCCCGGGCCGTCCGGGCGCGCCCGTCACGCGGTGACGTCCTCCGTGCGGGGCACGGCGGGACGTCCGGCCGGCTCGCCGAGGGCCGTGCGGTGCGTCTCGCGCACGAAGCACACGGTCAGGGCCGTGATCGCGGCACCGCCGCACAGCAGCAGGGCGACGGGGGTGCTGTCGCCGCTGCCGGCCACCAGGCTGGTGGCGATCATGGGGGAGAAGCCGGCGCCGATGAGCGTGGCCCCCTGGTAGCCGAGGGAGGCGCCGGTGTAGCGGACCTTGGTGCCGAACATCTCGGTGAGCAGCGCGCCCAGCGGGCCGTACATCGTGGACTGGGCGATGCCGTGGCCGAGGACGACGGCGAGGATCAGCAGCCCGGGGCGCCCGGAGTCGACCAGGGCCAGCACCGGGAAGGCGAGCGCGGCCGAGGCGACGGCACCGGTGAGGACGACCGGGCGGCGGCCGACCCGGTCCGACAGCGCGGAGGCGCAGGGCAGCACGACGAGCGCGACGCACGCGGAGACCGTGAGGGCGTCGAGCACCTGGGGCCGGGCGTACCCGATGCCGGTGGCGTACGCGATCATGTAGCTGGTCAGCAGCGACTGCGCGGTGAAGGCGCCGATGCCGACACCGCAGGCCAGCAGGACCGGGCGCGGATGGCGCAGGACGTCGAGGACGGGCAGCCGGGACTCGGCGCGGTCCTTCTTCACCTCGGCGAACAGCGGGCTCTCGACGACCTTCAGCCGGACGAGGAGACCGACGCCGAGCAGGACGACGCTCAGCAGGAACGGCAGGCGCCAGCCCCAGGCCGCGAAGTCGTCCTTGGGGAGGGTGACGACGTAGGCGACGACGGCGGTGGACAGCAGGGAGCCGAGCGGGGCTCCCATCTGCGTGAAGCTGGACCACAGGCCGCGCCGCCGCTCGCCGGCGTGCTCCACGACCATCAGGGTCGCGCCGCCCCACTCACCGCCGATGGCGAGGCCCTGCACGACCCGCAGGGCGATCAGCAGGACCGGCGCCCACACCCCGATCGTGTCGTACGTGGGCAGCAGGCCGATGAGGAAGCTCGCGCCGCCCATCAGGCCCATGGTGAGCAGCAGCATCGACTTGCGGCCGAGCCGGTCGCCGAAGTGGCCGAAGAGGACGCCGCCGAGCGGTCGGGCGACATACCCGGCGGCGAAGGTGCCGAACGCGGCGACCGTGCCGACGACCGGGTCGGCGCCGGGGAAGAACAGGTCGCCGAAGACCAGCGCGGCGACGGTGCCGTAGACGAGGAAGTCGTAGAACTCCACGGCGGTGCCGAGCAGTCCGGAGGCGGCGACCAGACGCAGCTGCCGGGCTCGTTCGGTGGCCGAGGGTGCTGCGACGGGGGACGGGGGCATCGCGGTCTCCCTTGAGCGGAGGAAGGACACCGCGAAACTAGGCTCTGTGATGACTGCCGTCAAGAAAGTGCACAACATTGACAGCTTGGCGCGCGCCTACCCGCCGAGCAGCCGCCGCGGGTTGGCGATCCGGAAGGCGTACGCCGCCGCCCCGCCCAGGCCGAACCCGGGGTGCTGCGGCGGCTCCGCGTACGGCCGGTCCGAGCCCTGGACGACGGCGTCCACGCCGAGGGCGCCGACCACGGCTTCCACGGAGCGCGGGCCGTAGGAGGAGGTCTCGACGAACACGTCCGGGTCCACCGGCGCCGAACCGCCGCCGCGGGCCGTGAACCGCTCCCCGTGTAGCGGTGCCAGCCCAGCGAGCAGCGCGAAGCACACCCGCAGCCGCGGATGGCGGGGCCGGCCGAAGGCGCGGAAGGCGAACCAGGCGGCGTGCATCTGCTGGACGTAGGGCACCATCGCGGGCCACCAGCCGGGGCCCCCGGAGCCGCCGGGTGCGGGACCGGGATGGACGAAGAGCGGCAGGTCGCGTTCCGCCAGCAGGTCGAGCAGTGGGGCGCAGCGCGCGTAACCGGCCGCGTCCGCAAGGGCGTTGGCGGGCAGTTGCAGACCGGCGAAGCCCGCGTCGAGGGCGCGTGCCGTCGCCTTCGCGTCGACGTCCCCGACACCCGCGGCGGCCCAGGCCCCGAACGGCTCGGGAAGCGCGGCCGCGTCCTCGTGGTAGGCGTCCAGCAGCGGGCGGGCCTCGGCGGAGGGCAGCCACTCCACCCCGATGGGCGCCGACATCGACACGAGCGCCCGCCCCAGACCGTCGGCGACGGCGAGTTCCGCGCGCCGGGCCACGTCATGGGCGGCCGGCGGGACGTCGTAGGGCGGCTCACCGGCCAGGTGCAGGGTCCAGCCGTCCAGGAACGGCGGCTCGCGGCGCGCCCGGAGGGCCGCCAGCAGCGACGGGGTCCACAGATGCTGGTGCACGTCGACGTGGGTCATGACCACATCGTCTGGCCTCACCAGGGTGAACAGCCACCGGACCTGGCTGGACGCCGCCTCCGTCTACGGCGGCACCTACCTGGTCGGCACCCGCTGGGTGGTCAGTGCCCCAAAGGCGCTGCTGAAGAAGGTCCGCCCGGAACTCGGCGGCAGCATACGGCAGTTGTAGACCGCGGCCGTCAACTCCCGGCCGCTCCCTCGCCCGGCGCGTAGTCCGTGATCTCGTAACGCGCCTCGTCGTCCATGGCGTCCGCGTCCCCGTCCAGCTCGATGAGGGTCGGATGGCCGTCCGCCGCGTACCGCGCCTCGGCGATGTCCGCGTCGTCGTCCCGCGCCTGCTCCAGCTCGGCCAACAGGACGCCCAGCGTCGGTACTTGATCGGGCAGCTGCCGTACCACCCGGCGCGCGCCGGCGTCGAGGCCGACCGCCTCGGTGACCTCGCCGTCCCGGACCGTGATCCGGAAGGTGCCGATGAGGGCCCGCTCGCCCTCGCTGGACGTCAGCGTGTAGGCGTACGAGGCGGGCTCCTCCCAGGCGGGTGCGCCCGACCCCGTCCCGTCACCGCAGGCGGTCAGGGAGCCCACCAGCACGGCCAGGCAGAGGAGCGGGCGTACGACGGTCATGGCGGCCCCCTTCGAAGACGGTTACCGCTACGACGCCGGCCGGCCCCGGAACGTTCGGGACCGGCCGGTGTCCGTGCCGTCGGTGAGGGCTCAGGAGGACTGGGCCGTCTGGTACAGGTTCTGCGCGTCCGCGCCGAAGTACGGCCCGTACATGGCGTTCGGCAGGAAGTTGTACTTGAAGCTGTTCACCGAGGACTGGAGCCCGGTCCCCGTGGACTCGTTGAACTGCGTGAACCAGGGGCCGCCGCTGGAGCCGCCGGTCATGTCGCAGGTCAGCCCGTGGTCACCGGAGAGCAGGAAGTCCCGGTAGGTGGTGCCGGAGCAGTAGATGAACTTCTGGCCGTCGTAGGGGGCGGCGGCGGGGAAGCCGAAGGCGTACATCGCCTTGTTGTAGCCGGTGTTGAAGGCCACGCCCTGCCCGCCGACGACATCGGTGAGCCGCTTGCCGTCCAGCGGGGCCACCACGGCCGCGCCGACGTCGTAGTTGATGTCCTCGCTCGCCGTCCACTGCGGGGTGGACAGTGTTCTGGACGCCGTCCAGGTGCCGTACGGGGTCTGGCCGTCGTGATAGCCGGGCGCGAACACCCAGTTGGTGTGCCAGGCGCCCTCCAGCTTCACACAGTGCCCGGCGGTCAGGACGGTGGACTTGTTGGCGCTGGTGACGGCGTTGCCGGAGCAGGAGGCGGTGCGGCCCTGGTAGGTGAAGAACACCCGGCCCGCGGTCCGGACGACGGCCCCGCCGCCGGTCCACTCACCACCGTTCTCGGGAAACGCCAGCGGCCCGACGGACGAGCCGGGCGCGCTCGGCGCCACGATCGTCCTGCTGCCCTTGCGCGGCTCGGCCGTCCTCACGTCCGAGCGGTCGACGGACAGGACGTCGAGCGGGGTCGCCGCCCGCATCCGCTCCGGGGTCCAGAACCCCTGGGCGCGTTCCTGCGCGGCGAGCGACACGTGTTCCTGCGCGGTGGACGGCACGGCTCCCGGACCGGGGGCGGCGCCGGCCGGGGTGACGAGCGCGCCGCCGGCCAGGAGCGCGGCGACGCCGATCAGGGCCGAACGCAGTCTGCCTATCACGCGGTCTCCTTCTGCGGTGGGGGTCGGAGGGGGCGACCGTTCTGCGCGCAGAGTGCCACCGACAGCCCCATTTGGGCAGGTGCACGTCAGGATGATGGCCGAAAAGGCACAGCCCCGCCCCGACGACGGCACAGGGAGGTGATCTCGACCGGGACGGAAGGATGAGGTTGACTCGGGCCCCGGGCCCGCAGGACGAGGTTGTCCCCGGGCCCCGGCCCGGAACGGCACCCGCATTGGAGCCCCTCGTGACGTACGACATCGCCGCCCTCCGCTCCCAGTTCCCCGCCCTGGCCGCCGGAACGGCCCACTTCGACGGACCCGGCGGCACCCAGACACCCCGGCCCGTCATCGACGCCGTCGCCGACGCCATGGCCCACCCGCTGTCGAACCGGGGGCACGGCCTGCCGGGGGAGCGCAACGCCGAGGCCATCGTCACCGAGACCCGCCGGGCCATGGCCGACCTGCTCGCGGCGGACCCCAGGGGCATCGTTTTCGGCCGCAGCGCCACCCAGCTCGGCTACGACTTCTCCCGCACCCTCGCCAGAACCTGGTCGCCCGGCGACGAGATCGTCGTCACCCGCCTCGACCACGACGCCAACATCCGCCCCTGGGTCCAGGCCGCCGAACGCGCCGGAGCCACCGTGCGCTGGGCCGACTTCGACCCCGCCACCGGCGAGCTGACCCCCGACCACCTCCGCGCCGTGCTGACCGACCGCACCCGGCTGGTCGCCGTCACCGCCGCCTCCAACCTCATCGGCACCCGCCCCGCGATCCCGGAGATCTCCCGGCTGGCCCATGAGGTGGGGGCGCTCGTGTACGTCGACGGCGTCCACCACGCCGCCCACGCCCTGGTCGACCTGGCACGGCTCGGGGCCGACTTCTACGTCTGCTCCCCGTACAAGTTCCTCGGCCCGCACCACGGAGTCCTCGCCGCCGACCCGCAGCTGCTGCAGACCCTGCGCCCGGACAAGCTGCTGCCCTCCACCGACGCGGTCCCCGAGCGCTTCGAACTCGGCACCCTGCCCTATGAGTTCCTCGCCGGCACCCGGGCGGCGGTGGACTTCCTCGCGGGCCTCGACCCGAGCGCCACCGGCACCCGGCGCGAGCGGCTGGCCGCCGCCTACACAGCGCTCGAGGCCCACGAGCAGACTTTGCGCACCCAGCTGGACAAGGGGCTGGCCGCGCTCGACGGCGTCACCGTCCACTCCCGGGCGGCCGACCGCACCCCCACCCTGCTGCTCACCTTCGAGGACCACGACACCGTGGCGGCGTACCGCTTCCTGGCCGAACGCGGGGTGCACGCCCCCTCCGGCGCCTTCTACGCCATCGAGGCCTCCCGGCACCTCGGCCTCGGCGACACCGGAGGACTGCGCGTCGGCCTCGCGCCCTACAACGACGCGGACGACGTCGACAGGCTCCTCACGGGGCTGGCCGAGTTCCTGTGAGGCCGATCGGACCAACGAGACAAAACTCCGTCCCGGCGTGACCCGGGTCTCATGGCACCTCGCCGCCGCAGCCGCGACCATGGTGTCCGTCACCAGCAGGCCGAAGGGATCCGAATGCTTCGCAAGGTACTGGTCGCCAACCGCGGTGAGATCGCGATTCGCGCGTTCCGAGCCAGCTACGAGCTGGGCGCGAGGACGGTCGCCGTCTTCCCCCATGAGGACCGCAACTCACTGCACCGGCTCAAGGCCGACGAGGCGTACGAGATCGGCGAACCCGGGCATCCCGTGCGGGCCTATCTCTCCGTCGAGGAGATCATCCGCGCCGCCCGGCAGGCCGGCGCCGACGCCGTCTACCCGGGCTACGGGTTCCTGTCCGAGAATCCCGAGCTGGCCCGGGCCTGCGAGGAGGCGGGCATCACCTTCGTCGGGCCCAGCGCGGACATCCTGGAGCTGACGGGCAACAAGGCCCGTGCCGTGGCCGCCGCCCGCGCGGCCGGCGTACCGGTCCTGGGCTCCTCGGCGCCCTCCAGCGACGTGGACGAGCTGGTACGGGCCGCCGAGGACGTCGGGTTCCCGGTCTTCGTGAAGGCCGTCGCAGGCGGCGGCGGGCGCGGTATGCGCCGCGTCGAGGACCCCGCCCAGCTGCGCGAGTCCATCGAGGCGGCGGCCCGCGAGGCGGCCTCCGCGTTCGGCGACCCCACCGTGTTCCTGGAGAAGGCCGTCGTCGACCCCCGCCACATCGAGGTGCAGATCCTCGCCGACGGCGAGGGCAACGTCATCCACCTCTTCGAACGGGACTGCTCGGTGCAGCGCCGCCACCAGAAGGTCATCGAGCTCGCCCCGGCGCCGAACCTCGACCCCGGGCTGCGGGACCGGATCTGCGCCGACGCCGTACGCTTCGCCCGCGAGATCGGCTACCGTAACGCCGGCACCGTGGAGTTCCTGCTCGACCCGCACGGCAACCACGTCTTCATCGAGATGAACCCGCGCATCCAGGTCGAGCACACGGTCACCGAGGAGGTCACCGACGTCGACCTCGTCCAGTCCCAGCTGCGCATCGCCGCCGGTGAGACCCTCGCCGACCTCGGCCTCTCCCAGGAGGCGGTCACCCTGCACGGCGCCGCCCTCCAGTGCCGTATCACCACCGAGGACCCCGCCAACGGCTTCCGCCCCGACACCGGCCGCATCAGCGCCTACCGCTCGCCCGGCGGCTCCGGCATCCGCCTGGACGGCGGCACCACCCACGCCGGTACGGAGATCAGCGCCCACTTCGACTCCATGCTGGTCAAACTCACCTGCCGCGGCCGGGACTTCGACACCGCCGTCAAGCGGGCCCGGCGTGCCGTGGCCGAGTTCCGCATCCGCGGCGTGGCCACCAACATCCCCTTCCTCCAGGCCGTCCTCGACGACCCGGACTTCCAGGCGGGCCGGGTCACCACCGCGTTCATCGAACAGCGCCCGCACCTGCTGACCTCCCGGCACTCCGCCGACCGCGGCACCAAGCTGCTCACCTACCTCGCCGACGTCACGGTGAACAAGCCGCACGGCGAGCGCCCCGAGCTGATCGACCCCACCAGCAAGCTGCCGCGAACGACCTCCGAGGTGCCACCGGCCGGCTCCAAGCAGAAGCTCACCGAGCTCGGCCCCGAGGGCTTCGCCCGCTGGCTGCGCGAGTCCCCGACCATCGGCGTCACCGACACCACCTTCCGCGACGCCCACCAGTCCCTGCTCGCCACCCGGGTCCGCACCAAGGACCTCCTCGCCGTCGCCCCCGTCGTCGCGCGCACCCTGCCCGAGCTGCTCTCCCTGGAGTGCTGGGGCGGCGCCACCTACGACGTCGCCCTGCGCTTCCTCGCCGAGGACCCCTGGGAACGGCTCGCCGCCCTGCGCGAGGCCGTCCCCAACATCTGCCTCCAGATGCTGCTGCGCGGCCGCAACACCGTCGGCTACACCCCGTACCCGACCGAGGTGACCGACGCCTTCGTCCAGGAGGCCGCCGCCACCGGCATCGACATCTTCCGCATCTTCGACGCCCTCAACGACGTCGGCCAGATGCGCCCGGCGATCGAGGCCGTACGCGAGACGGGGACCGCGATCGCCGAGGTCGCCCTCTGCTACACCTCCGACCTGTCCGACCCGAACGAGCGCCTCTACACCCTCGACTACTACCTGCGCCTGGCCGAGCAGATCGTCGAGGCCGGCGCCCACGTCCTGGCCGTGAAGGACATGGCCGGCCTGCTGCGGGCCCCGGCCGCCGCCACCCTGGTCTCCGCGCTGCGCCGCGAGTTCGACCTGCCGGTCCACATCCACACCCACGACACCGCGGGCGGCCAGCTCGCCACCTACCTGGCCGCGATCCAGGCCGGCGCCGACGCCGTCGACGGGGCCGTGGCCTCCATGGCGGGCACCACCTCGCAGCCCTCCCTGTCGGCGATCGTCGCCGCGACCGACCACTCGGCCCGCCCCACCGGCCTCGACCTGCGGGCCGTCGGCGACCTGGAGCCGTACTGGGAGAGCGTCCGCCGGATCTACGCCCCCTTCGAGGCGGGCCTGGCCTCCCCGACCGGACGGGTCTACGACCACGAGATCCCCGGCGGCCAGCTCTCCAACCTGCGCACCCAGGCCGTCGCCCTCGGCCTTGGCGACCGGTTCGAGGACATCGAGGAGATGTACGCCGCCGCCGACCGCATCCTCGGCCACCTCGTCAAGGTCACCCCGTCCTCCAAGGTCGTCGGCGATCTCGCCCTGCACCTCGTCGGCGCCGGGGTCTCCCCGGAGGACTTCGAGGCGACGCCGGACCGCTTCGACATCCCCGACTCCGTGATCGGCTTCCTCCGCGGCGAGCTGGGCACCCCACCCGGCGGCTGGCCGGAGCCCTTCCGCAGCAAGGCCCTCGAAGGCCGCGCCGACCCGAAGCCGGCACCGCAGCTCACGCCGGAGGACCGCGCCGGCCTGGACAAGGACCGCCGCGCCACCCTCAACCGGCTCCTCTTCCCCGGCCCGACCCGCGACTTCGAGACGCACCGCCAGACCTTCGGTGACACCAGCGTCCTGGACAGCAAGGACTTCTTCTACGGGCTGCGCCCGGGCCAGGAGTACGCCGTCGACCTCGAACCCGGCGTCCGGCTGCTGCTGGGCCTGGAGGCCGTCGGCGAAGCCGACGAACGCGGGATGCGCACCGTGATGTCCACCCTGAACGGCCAGCTCCGGCCCATCCCGGTGCGGGACACCGCGGCCGCCTCCGACGTCCCGGTCACCGAGAAGGCCGACCGCGCCAACCCCGGCCATGTCGCCGCGCCGTTCGCCGGGGTGGTCACCCTCGCGGTCACCGAGGGCGACGAGGTCGAGGCCGGCGGCACGGTCGCCACCATCGAGGCGATGAAGATGGAGGCCGCCATCACCGCGCCGAAGGGCGGACGGGTGACCCGCCTGGCCATCAACCGCATCCAGCAGGTGGAGGGCGGCGATCTGCTCTTCGAGATCGGCTAGGGCCGGGGCAGGCGACGTCTGCCCGTCAAGGAGCGGCGGCCGGTGCGGCGAGAGTGCGTGCCGGGCGTCGCGCCGGGGCGAACGTCGCCTGCCGCGGCACCAGGGCCCGGTCAGGCCTTGAGCGCTCCGGCGGGGTGGCCGTACCGACGGCCGCACGCGGTGAGGGCGAGGACCCCGGAACCCGAGATCCGGGTTCTCGCCCCGAGCGTCCCGAGCGCTCCGGGATTGACCGAGAGACGGGCCGCGATGTCCGTGGCGTAGCAGGTGTCGGGTATCCCGAGGTCCCTTCTCGCCTGTGCGTAGCGGCTGTAGAAGTCCTCGACGTCCAACTGGTCGCCCGCGTTCGACAGTTCGTCGAGGAACGAGTCGAGGGCATCGCTGTCGACCGTCTCGTGCGGCAGGAGACAACCCGACTCGGCGGGGTGCCGGGCGCCCACGGCCCCCTTCTCCTCGGCCTCGAAGACGTCGTAGAAGCGCACCACTTCGCCGCCCTCGGCGATGCACCACGCGGTCCAGCCGTCCCCGCAGCTCATGCCGTACCAGTGCGCGGCCCCGAACCGGCGGCTCAGGTCGGCGCACCGCTCACGTACCACCTCGCCGCGGACCGCCTGCGGGTCGTCCGCGTCCTCGACGCGGTGCGTGTCCTGCGAGGAGTCGCCGAAGACCAGCGTCCAGCCGTCCAGCGCCGGGCTGACGAAGACCCGGGCACAGCGCTCATGGGGGCGCTTGCGGTGCCAGTGGTGACTGTCGTGGTTCCAGGCCGACGCACCGGTGCGCAAGGTGACCCGCTCCGGCTCGCCCAGGTCGAACGCCGCCAGCACCGCCGCCTGGTCGACGCTCGGCACCGCGAACCAGGAGCCGCACAGATGCAGGTTCTCGGGCACCTCCACCAGCTGCTTGATCCTCGTCAGCCGACGCCATGCGGCCAGGTCCCGGTCGCTGAGCGCGTTCGGCCCGCCGATCCCCGCCAGCGCCTCCAACGCGGTGGCCCGGATCCTGGGTCCGGTCGCGGGCTGCCGGCGCAGACGCTCCAGCAAGGGAACCGCCGAGCCGCCCATCGCCTGGAACGCCAAGACCGCCTGCCGCCGGATGTCGGCCTCCGGGTCCCCCAGCAAGGGGATCAGCTGGTCGGCGTACCCGAACGCGGCCTCGCCCAGGAACTTGAAGGTCGCCAGTGCGGTGTTGCGGACCGCCGCGTGCGAGTGCCGCAACAGCGGCAGGTAGCTCCCCGGATCCGCCACATCGAGGCGGGCCAGCGTCCAGACGGCCCGCCGCTCCACCTCGGGCGAGCGCGCCGACGCGAGCGCGTCGGCCAGCGGGAACAGCGCCGGTTCGCCGATCCTCACGAGCACGTCCGCCGGCACACTCCACTCGACGGGCGAGCCCTCGTCGCACAACAGGTCCAGCGCCGAGGCGAGTTCGGCGGTCATCGTCTCGTCCATGGGGGGAACCCTAGACGGCGGCACCGACACCCACCCCCGTCCCCGATGATCGAGTGGTGAGGGTCCCGACCCAGGCGTACGGTCGGACAGTGGACGCCACCGTTCACCGAAAGTGCGGTACGCCATGAGCAGCAGCCCGCAACCGACCTCCGCAGCTCAGGCCACCACCGGGAAGACCGGCGGTGGCGGGAACGGCATGGCCCTGCTGGTCATCGCCTCCTGCCAGTTGATGGTGGTCCTCGACATCACCATCGTGAACATCGCGCTGCCGGACATCCAGCGCTCCCTGGACTTCTCCACCACCAGCCTGGCCTGGGTGGTCAACGCCTACACCCTCACCTTCGGCGGCCTGCTGCTCCTCGGCGGCCGCGCCGGTGACATCCTCGGCAGACGGCGGGTGTTCATCTGTGGCGTCCTGCTCTTCGTGCTCGCCTCCCTGCTGGGCGGCCTCGCCCAGAACGAGGCCCAACTCCTCGCCGCCCGCGCCCTCCAGGGAGTCGGCGGCGCCATCGCCTCCCCGACCTCGCTGGCCCTGATCAGCACGACCTTCCGCGAAGGCCCGGAACGCAACCGGGCGTTCGGGGTGTTCGCCGCGGTCTCGGCGGGCGGCGGAGCGATCGGACTGCTCGCCGGCGGCATTCTCGTCGAGTACCTGAACTGGCGGTGGGTGCTCTTCGTCAACGTCCCCATCGGGCTGCTCATCGCCCTCGCCACGCCCCGCTGGATCAGGGAGTCCGAGCGCCATCCCGGTCACTTCGACATCACCGGCGCCCTGACCTCGACCGTCGGCATGGTCCTGCTCGTCTACGGGTTCATCAGAGCCGCCCAGGAGGGCTGGCGGGACGCGCTCACGCTGGCCTCGTTCGGCGCGGCCGTCGTCTTCCTCGTGGCGTTCGTCCTGGTCGAGCGGCGTTCCCGGCAACCCATCACGCCGTTGCACATGTTCGCCGACCGCAACCGCGCGGGCACCTACGGCATCATGCTCTGCCTGGCCGCCGCGATCTTCGGCATGTTCTTCTTCCTCACGCTCTTCGTGCAGAACGTCCTGAACTTCAGCCCGTTGGCCACCGGCTTCGCCTTCCTGCCGGTGAGCGTGGTCATCGCGGTCGGCGCCGGGCTGGCCTCGAAGTTCCTGCCGACGTACGGTCCGAAGCCGTTCATGGTGGTGGGCGCGATCCTCGCGGCGGTCGGACTGGCCTGGCTGACCCTGACCGACGTCAACTCCACCTACGCGGGCAGTGTCCTCGGCCCGATCCTGGTCTTCAGCCTGGGCATGGGCATGGAGTTCGTCTCGCTGACCCTGATGGCGCTCTCCAACGTGTCCGTGCGGGAGACCGGCGCGGCCTCCGGACTCCTCAACGCCACCCAGCAGGTCGGCGGTTCGCTCGGACTGTCCATCCTGGTCACGATGTTCGGCACGGCCAGCACCAACGAGGCGGAGAAGCAGGTCCCGCGCTTCCTGGAGCAGGCCACCCCGGCCGAGCTCCTCCAGTACAAGCGCACCGGGCAACTCCCCGGGCACTGGGGCGACGAGGTCCTCACCGCCGGAGTCTCGGCCGCCTTCATCGTCGCGGCCGTCTTCGCCGCGGTCGCCGCGCTGATCGCCGTGATCGCCATCCAGGTCCGCCCGTCCGACCTGGAACGCCTCAAGGGCGACGGGATGCCCTCACCCCAGTGAGGCCGGCGCCGGAACCAGGCCCAACTGCTGGGCGCGCAGCACCGTCCCGAGCCGGTCGTGGGTGCCGAGCTTGCGGTAGATGTTCGCGACGTGCTTGTGGACCGTGCGTTCGGAGATACCGAGCCGCCTGCCCATCGCGGCGGCGGTCAGGGCGTCGCCCAGCAGGAGCAGCACCGTCGACTCCCGCGGTGTCAGGCCCACGTCGTCGCCGGCCGGCACCACCACCCGCTCCAGGAGCTGCCGTTGCTGCTCTATCCCGGCCAGCAGTGGCTGAAGCCGCCCGGCGACCACGACCTCCTCGTCGGAGAAGTCACGGCCGGAGCGGTAGACGAGACAGCCCGTGATCGGCGTTCCCGACTCCGGCAGCGGTATCCCGAGCGCGTGGTCCATGTCCATGACGTCGTCGATCAGCCGGGCGGTCCGGCTCGCGGACCACGCCCGGCCGGCCGCCCGGCCCGCGGTCACCGGCGCCCGGTCCCGACGTGCCTCGTAGTGCTGGGCGAAGGGGTACCCGGCTCGCAGCAGCCCCATGTCCTCGTCCCCGAGAGCCGCGAAGTCCGGGGCCGCGTCGGGCGACAGACCCAGTGTGCCCCCGCTCTCGGTCCAGTCGTCCAGCTTGTAGATCAGCACCTCGCCGCCGATGAGGTCGGGCAGCGCGCCCGCCACCGACGGCCACAACCGCCCGGGATCACGCTCGTGGAGTGCGGCGACGGCCACCGCCAGCATGCGTTCGTAGGCTCCGCCCAGCCCCTGTGCCACGTTCGTGCTCCGCTCGTCCGCGTACGCAGTTGTACCCATACCTGCGTCACCTCCTGCCACTCCAGAATGCAACAGAGCAACAGTGACGTTCTCGTGTACTCCAGCACATCGGCGCCTCGGCGGCCGCAGGCAGGGGGAGCAGGCCCGGAGGGGATGCCTGGTTCTCCCCTTCTCTCCGTGCGGACCGCCGGCACGGGGGACCGGCGGTCCGCACGGAGTCCCTTTCCGTCTAGCGCTCCGGTACGTCCAGACCCGGCGCGTACCCCGGCTCCGGATTGAACTCCGGGTGGTAGCTCTCGGGCGCCGCCAGGTAACTGACCGGCAGCCCGCCGGTGTCGATGACGATCTGGTCCACGGCGATGCCCGCGTCCACCATGAACAGGCGCAGCACATGCTCGCCTGTCCGGGCGACACTCACGGTGGTGGTGAGCTTCTCGATGCCGTCCTCCACGTTCCGGGCCCAGGCGTCCCCGCGGTTGCCGGTGGCGACGGCCTGCCCGGTCAGTACGGCGGGCGGTTGGTCGTCGAGGGCGACGGCCACCCGGCGGTACCCGCGCTCGTCGAGTGAGGGCAGCCGGAAGACGGTGACCGGGAAGGTGCCGGTGCTGCCGAACCGCACCCGGTACCGCAACTCCGGTGCCCGCCGGGCGAAGTCACCGGCGACCGGGGCGGCCGTCGACGGACCCGCCTCCATCGCGCCGCTCCGGCGTCCGAGGCCGCGGACGAACCGCCAGTTCATTCCGCCCCGCGCCACCCGCCGCTCGAAGTGCGCGGCGTCGATCGACACGAAACCGTTGGCCTCGACGAACCCCCGGGACCGCCGCAGGGCGCGCAGGCCGTCGTTGACCACCCGCACCGGCACGTCGACGCTGTGTCCCGCGCCGGTGAAGGTGACCGTCGTGTCGAGCGTGCCCTGCGGTGCCCGCGCCCAGTCGACCTCGACCCACACCCGGATCTGCTCGGTCAGTGAGCCGCCGGCCGAACTGAGCCGGAGCCAGGGGGTGGCGGCCTCGGCGGTCCAGTCCAGCGACAGGAAACCGGTGTTGAAGACGTCCACGAAGCGCCGGTCACGGGTGTAGGAGGAGAACGACAGCGCACGTGCCGCCCCGGTCTCGTTCCCCTCCGCCGCCACCCCCAGCCCCGAGGTCTCCCGACGGGCGACCCGCGTGACGCCCGGCCGCCCCGGCGCCTTGGGAATCTGCGAAGGGTACGGATTGACGATCCCGTCCCACTTCCCGCCCGCCACCTCCGTGTTGTAGCGCTTGGTGAGTGCCGCCTCCTGGGTGTGCGCCGCCTCCGCCAGATCCGCGAACCGGTTGGCCCCGGCCCCGCGTCCCTGCGTCACGGCCAGCCCGTTGCGATCGGCCCAGTAGTACTTGAGGTTCATCAAGTACGCCCCGTGCACGGGGTATTCGACCAGTTCGAAGAAGGCGTCCCGGTACGCCTCCGGCAACTCGGCGCCCACGGCCCGCACCCGCTCCAACAGCCGCTCGTACGCGCCCAGGCGACGGCCCGCCTCGTCCCCGTGGTGGATCACCGACAGGATGCCGCGCGCGATGAACTCGGGCCGCAGCTCCGCCGTGAGACGGTAGTACTCGGTGCGGATCGCCGCGATCTCCCGCCGGTGCAGGCGCCCGAACTGCCGCCCGGCCCACTCGGCGAGGAAGTCCTCCACCTCGTCGGCGTCCCACCGGTCCACGTCCCAGGCCATGTCCATGGAGAAGGACAGCCCGGTCTCGATGGACTTGACGTCCCCCACGTTGAAGATCCACATGCGGTCCACGCCGTGCTCGTACACCCGGCGCAACTCCTGCCACACCTTGGCCAGTTGCGTGGTGTCCAGCCACAGGTAGCTCTTCGGGCGGCCCCAGTAGGACAGGTGGTAGTAGATCCCGTTGCCGCCCGGGCGGGCGCGCTCCGCGGCGGTCGGCAGCTGGCGCATGTTGCCGTGGTTGTCGTCCGGCCAGATCAGTGTCACGTCCTCGGAGACCTGGACGCCCGCGTTGTACAGCTCCAGGACCTCCTTGTACGGGATGAAGATCTGCGGCTCGGCCGCGGCGCCGACCTCCTCGGCCAGGATCCGGCGCTGGTCGGCGATGATGTCGTTCATCACGACGACCTTCTCGGGGATCGTCGTGGCGTACTTCGTCTCCAGCGCGCTGTCGTGCAGTCCGCGCATCCCGAGGGTCCAGCTGCTCTCGTAGGACGCGTTCTGTCTGGCCCGGGCTCTCCAGTAGTCGGAGATCACGGTGGGGTTGACCGTGTAGTCGTACACGGGCAGGGTGCCGTCCGCGTTCGGGTGTTCCGCGGCCCACGGCTCCCACTCGTGGACGCCGTTGCGCAGCAGCGCCTCGGGATGGCTGGAACCGACGACGATGCCGTAGCGCTCGGCCAGTTCGGGGTTCTCGCGGTGCTTGTTGAAGAAGTCGGAGTACGGGTGCATGGCCGGCCACAGGTAGTTGGCCTTGAGGCGGAGCAGCAGCTCGAAGACACGCTGGTAGGTCCTGGGGCCGATGTTCTTGTCGGGCTCCTGGGTGCGGTGCGACCACGTGGTCAGGTTCTGCTCGTCGTTGATGAAGATCCCGCGGTAACGGACGGACGGTTCCCGGCGCTTGAAGGTGGCCGCGGGGACCGTCACCGTGTCCCGGTGCTCGACCGGTACGTCGGCCCACCAGTACCAGGGCGAGACGCCGATGCGCTCGGAGGTGTCGTAGATCCCGTAGACCGTGCCCCGCCGGTCGCTGCCCGCGATCACCAGCGCGCGCTCGACACCGGGCACCGGACGCTCCACGACCTGGGTCACGGAGGCCTCCCAGCGTCCGCGCACGCCGGAGACGTCCAGGCGGCCGTCCTCGACGAGGCGGTCGATGACCGGGCTCGCACCGAGCGTGCCGACCAGGATCGCTCCGGCCGCCTTCCGGGGCGGTGCGTGGACGAGGGCGGGACGCACTCCGCTGACCCGTTCGATGTCGGCCTGGAGATCACCGGCCGCGCGGATCACGGCGGGGTCGTCACCGGCGTCCACGAAGACATCGACGCCGGTGCCGTCGGCCACCAGGGGGAAGTGGGGCCGGCCGGACTCCGCGGCCCGGGCGGTGCCGGCGGGCAGCAGCCCGGGGAGCAAGGGAGCGACCCCTGCCGCGGCCATGCCCCGCAGGAAGGACTTGCGGCTCCAGGAGGGCGACGGGCCGTTCGGTTCGCGGTGCGGCACGGGACGCTACCTTTCCGCGCCGGCCCGCGTCGGCTCGCGCACGGACGGTGGGCGGAGCTCGGCGCATGACGGGACTGGCTTAGAAAGCGCTTGCTGCGCAGCCTAGGGCAGGTCCCGCCAGAGCGTCCAGAGTGATGCGTGGGGGAGTTGGCCATGGGGATGGCCCGCGGTGCGAGGTGGGAACCCGGCGGCGGCCGTCAGAGGGTCCGGGGCCGCCGCCGGAGGGGGGCGGGCGCGAGGGGTCAGCGGGTGACGTACACCGTCGCGGACGCCGTCGAGCCCGTGTGCAGGTCGTCGCCCGGCCAGCTCACCTTGTAGGTGGTCTCCCGCCGGGTGCGCGGGATGTCGTTGATCCTGAAGGTGCCGTCCGCGGCGACCGTCACCGACGACAGCGTGCCGGTGCCGAGCCGGTCGGTGCGCTCCACCTTCAGCACCGCCCGCTCCGGGAGCGCCCTGCCCCGGGCGGTGAAGGTGCCGGTGATCTCGACGCCTGTGGTCAGCGAGGCCTCGGCCGGGGCGGTCAGGGCGATCGAGGTGGGTGCCTTGCCGACGGACACCGTGTGGGTGACGTCGGTCGCCGGGCGGTGGGTGAGGTCACCGAGGTAGGAGACGGTGTAGGTGGCGTTCCCGAGCACCTCGGGCTCGTCCAGGACGGTGTAGGAGCCGTCCGCCTTGACCGTGAAGGTGCCCAGGTCATGGCTGCCCCGGGCGTCCGTACGGGTCGCCCTGACCCGCAGCGGCTCGGCGGGCGCCGGTCCGTCGTGCTCCAGCCGGCCCCGCACCGACAGCGGCTCGCCCACGACGGCCTGGGCGGGGCTGTGGGTGAGCGCGCTGCCGAGGCGTACGTCGTACTGCACGGCCGGGGGCTGGATGACGTGCAGCCAGTACTGGTTGCCGGCCGCGTTGGTCGTGACCGTGAACAGCCGGGCGCCGTCGGCGGACCACTCCATGCCGCGCGGTGCGACCCGGTCGCCGTCGAGGCTGCCCTCGAAGGCGAACTCCAGCGGTGCGGTGGAGTCGGTCGGGTCCGCGGGCTGCACCAGCAGGTCCGGGGTCGCGCCGGAGGCGGAGGCGCCGCGGGCGAGGTACTTGCCGTCCCCGCTGAAGGCGACCGCGCTGGCGCCGGCCCCGGCGGGTAGGGCCGGGTAGCCGGTGTCCGCGTCGGACAGGTCGGTGGTGTTCAGCAGCCGGGTGCCCTGGTCCGAGTCGGCGACCGCGACCTTGCTGCCGTCGGCGGAGAACGCCATGTCCTTCAGGTTCAGGGCGCCCTGGCCGTCGGCGTCGGCGAAGCGCCGGGCCGCCTTCCGGACCAGGGTGCCACCGCTGGTGTCGTACACGGTCAGGAACGGGTCGGCCGCCTGCGCGTTCAGCGGCTGCCCCAGCAGCATCCGGTCACCGGGCCCGGCCTCCAGCTGGAGCTTGCCGTGGTCCTGCCAGTTGGTGCGCGGCGCGGTGTTGTCCGCGGGGGCGTAGGAGTCGAGGTAGGTGAGCGTGGCGTCGCAGCCCGACGCGGAGGGCGCGTACGGCGTGGTGAAGTACGCCGTACCGCCGGAGAAGGCGAGGCTGCGGCCGCAGGTGTCGGTGGAGACGTACAGGCCGTTCGCCTGGTAGGTGCTGGTGTCGTAGCGCCAGAGCACCTCGCGTCCGCCGACGTAGAGGGTGGAGCCGTCCGCGTTCAGCGCCAGCCCGGAGATGTGCTGCTGGGTGCTGATCGTGGTGACCCGTTCGCCCTGGAAGTTGTAGACGGCGATCAGGCCGGTGGCGTAGGTGCCCAGGTTGCCGTCGGCGACGTAGACGCGTTCGTGCGCGGAGTCCACGGCCAGGGCCGAGTACGACGTGATCGGCAGCTTGGCCACCGCGTCGGAGGCCGCCGCGTGGGCCGCGGGCGCGGCCGCGACGGTCAGTCCGGTGGCGGCGAGCGCCGCGGTGACGACGGCGGCGGCGAGACGTCTGGGACGGTGTGCGGTGTTCAATTGTGCCCCCCACAGGCGTGGTTGGGCCTCACCCGGAGCGGAGAGACCCATGTGCCCCTCATGTAACAGGGGTGAAGATCCTGTGATCAAGGGGGCGCGTGGGGAGCCGGCGATTCCGCCACCGGGGTCGACCGCGCGTCGAGGGTCTCGGCCGGCCCGCCGACGCGGGGCCCGCCGGCGCGGGGGAAACCCTCGACGCCGCCGCACCGCGCGCGGGCGTCGCGGACGTACGTCGGTAGCGCGGTCGGGAACCGCGGACGCACGTCGTCAGTCGTATGTCAGTCGCTGTCGGCGAGGTCGGCCTTCTCGGCGTTCTTCTTCTTCAGCCGGGCCGTCTCCTTGCGGACCTCGGCCTGCGTGGCGCGCTCCTTCACCAGCCACTCGGGCTGCTCCTGCTTCAGCGCCTCGATCTGCTCGGTGGTCAGCGCCTCGGTGACACCGCCACGCGCCAGGCCCGCGATGGACACGCCGAGCTTGGCCGCGACCACCGGCCGGGGGTGCGGGCCGTGGGCCCGGAGGTCCTGGAGCCACTGGGGCGGCTCGGTCTGGAGCTGGTTGAGCTCGGCCCGCGAGACGACACCCTCACGGAACTCGGCGGGGGTGGCCTCGAGGTACACACCCAGCTTCTTCGCCGCTGTCGCGGGCTTCATCGTCTGGGTGTTCTGGTGCTGCGTCATGGTGTCCAGGGTATCCACTGGGTGAACCGCCGCCGACCACGGCCGGTAACCTGGCCAGGTGACAGGCTCGGAAGAACCCCCGCAGTTCCGGCTCGCCTACGTTCCGGGCGTGACGCCCTCGAAGTGGGTGCGGATCTGGAACGAGCGGCTGCCCGACATCCCGCTCACCCTCCTCCAGCTCCCCGCCCCCGAGGCACGCGACGCGCTCCGGGACGGCGCCGCGGACGCCGGTCTGGTCCGGCTGCCGGTCGACCGTACGGTGTTCAGCGCCATCCCGCTGTACGAGGAGACCACGGTCGTCGTCGTTCCCAAGGACCACGTCGTCGCTGCGGTCGACGAGGTGACCGGGGAGGACCTGGCCGAGGAGATCGTGCTGCACCCCCTCGACGACGTCCTGGACTGGGACCGGCCGCCGGGCCGCCCCGCCCTCGAGCGCCCGGCGACCACGGAGGACGCCGTCGAGCTGGTCGCGGCCGGGATCGGCGTACTGGTCGTCCCGCAGTCCCTGGCCCGGCTGCACCACCGCAAGGACCTCACCTACCGGCCGGTCACGGACGCCCCCGTGTCCGCGGTCGCCCTGTCGTGGCGGGAGGACGCGACCACGGACATGGTCGAGGACTTCATCGGCATCGTCCGAGGCCGCACGGTCAACAGCACCCGGGGCCGCTCCACGGACCGGACCGCCGGGACGCAGGCCCAGCCGAAGAAACAGCCGAAGCAGCAGACCAGGCGGTCCGCCGGCACCGACGGCACCGCCGGCCGACGCAAGCCGCCCGCCGGCAAGAAGCCCCAGGGTGCCAAGCGCGGCAAGCCCAAGCGCCGGTCGTAGGGCGACAGAACCAGGGCGTACGTCGCCCTGTCCGCCGTACTGATCAAGGCCTGGCCGTCGGTCCGGCTCAGCAGGCGGGCGGCTACCCAGGCGTTCTGGCGCGAAGCGCCTTCACGGGGCGCGGGAAACCGTCCGGCAGACGGGGAAACGCCTCCGCCGTGGGGCGGGGCGGGGCGGGACGGGGTACCTCGCGTGCGGTCAGGATGCCGTCGCCGAGCGCGCGAGCCAGTCGTACGCGGCTCGGGCCGTGAACTCCCGCTGGCCGCCGCGCACCAGCAGGTCCGCGGTGGCGAACTCCGGGGCGTCCGCCTGGGCGGCGACGTAGGGGATCGCGATGCAGCGCATCCCGGCCGCGTGCGCGGCGGCGGCGCCCGGGGCCGCGTCCTCCAGGACCACACAGTCGGCCGGGTCGGCGCCGAGCCGGCGGGCCGCCTCCAGGAAGACGTCCGGCGCCGGCTTGCCGCGCTCGACCTCGTCGGCGGAGACGACGGTGCGCAGATACGCGTCCAGGCCGGTACCGGCCAGGATCGCGTCGATGGCCTCGGGCGAGGAACCCGAGGCCACGGCCAACGGCACGCCCTCGGAGGCCAGCAGTGCCACGAACGCGCGCATCTCGGGGTAGGCGGGCGTGTTCGCGCGGGCCAGCTCCAGATAGCGGCGGTTCGTCGCGGCGAACAACTCCTCGACGGAAGGCCCCAGGTCGTAGCGGCGCTTCCACAGCTGGACCGTCTCCAGCGTGCTGATGCCGACGTAGCGCTCGTGCTCTTCCCAGGTGAAGTCGGGGACACCGTGCTCGGCGAGGATCTGGCGGCCCGCCTCGTAGTAGTTCGGCTCGCTGTCCACGAGCGTTCCATCGAGATCGAAGATGACCGAGAGGCTGCCGAGATTGCTCATGGCGCCCAGGATGTCAGGCACGGACGGCGCGGCCGATCGACTCCACCAGGGGCAGCAGCCGGTGCGGCACCCGCTCGCGCAGGGCCACCTCCGTGCGGGTGCGGACCACCCCCGGCAGGCTGATCACCTTTTGGATCACGTCCTCCAGATGCGCGTTGTCCCGCGCCACGACCCGGGTCAGCAGATCTCCGCCGCCCGCGATCGAGAAGGCCTCGACGATCTCCGGCACCGAGGCCAGCGCGTCGCCCACGTCGTCCAGCCGCCCCTGGGTGACCTCGATGTGCACGAACGCGAGCACGGGGTGGCCGAGGGCCGCGGGGGAGAGGGCCGGTCCGGTGCCGGTGATCACACCGTCCCGCTCCAGCCGGTCCAGGCGGGCCTGAAGCGTGCCCCGCGCGACGCCGAGAATCCGGGCGTACTCGCGCACGCTGGTGCGAGGCCGCTCCAGCAGCAGGCGCAGGATGCGGGTGTCGAGCTCGTCCACGGCCATGGTGCGCGGCCCTTCGTCGTCCGTGGTCCGTTGGCCCGCCACTGGAGGAGCCGGGACCGGTTTGTCTGTGCCAATGGTCCAGCCTAGTCGGTGTCGCTTGAGCCAGTCGGGGCGGTGATGCTGCAATGGGCCGGTCGATGGCGCTGCGGACCCCCGCGGCGCCTTTTTCATGCAGGTACTCGATGGGATGCAGGGGGCGGACAGCAGTGCTGAAGAGGATGTTCACGGCACCGGACCCGGGGCGCGTACGGCTGCGCTTCGCCGCCCGGGCCGTACTGGGCATCGGGCTCGCGGTCCTCGTCTCCGGCCTCGCCGGACATTCCCTCGTCGGCGCCGTCACCGGCGGCCTCGCCGCCCTGCTCGCGCTCTTCACCGTCACCGACGCCACGGTCCGCGCCCAGGCCGTGACCACCGCGCTGCTCCCGGTCGTCGGCCTCCCCGTACTGGCTGCCGCCACCCTCCTGCACGACCACCCCGTCGCCCGCGACCTCACCTTCCTCGCGGTGATCGGCGCGGGCGTGTACGCGCGCCGCTGGGGACCGCGCGGACACAGCCTCGGGGTGTTCGCGTTCATGACCTTCTTCGTCGCCCAGTTCCTGCGGGCCACCCCGCAACGGCTGCCCGAGCTGTACGCGGCCGTCCTGCTGTCCGTGCTCAGCGCGGCCGTGGTCCGCTTCGGCCTGTGGTGCTACGAGCGTCGGCTGCCCCCGGCCCCGGTCCCCGCCCCGCCCGCCGGCACGGGCCTCGCCCGGGTGACCACCCGCCAGGCGGTCCAGGCGACCACCGGCGCGGCCTTCGCGCTGGTCGTGGGTCAACTGGTCTCCCCGGAACGCTGGTACTGGGCCGTCGGCGCCACCTGGTGGGTCTTCGTCAACACCACCTCGCGCGGCGAGACCCTCGTCCGCGGCTTCCGCCGGGTCCTCGGCACGGTCATCGGCATCGGCCTCGGACTGCTCGTCGCCGTCCCGCTGGCGGGAGCCCCGGTGCCCTCGGCCGTGCTCCTCGCCGCCTGCGTCTTCGGGATCTTCTACACGGCCGCGGTCTCGTACACCTGGATGATGCTCTGCGTCACCGTCCTCGCCGAGCTGCTGTACGGCCTGCTGGGCCTGCTCACCCCCGGCCTGCTCGCCCTGCGCCTGGTGGAGACCGGCGTCGGGGCGCTCGGGGCCGTCCTCGCCGTGCTGTTCGTGCTGCCCGTCACCACCCACACCACCACCGACGCCTGGATCCAGCGCGCCCTGCGCTGCGTCCACGCCTGCACCGCCGAGACCGCCGCCCGGCTGCGCGGGGTCGCGGACGCCGACCCGGCCCCGCGGGTGGCCGAACTGGAGCACCTGCTGGCCCGGGTACGGCTCTCGGTCGCCCCGCTGGTGCACCCGCTCAACCCGATGCTCGGCCGCAAGCGGCGCGCCCACCGCGTGCTGGCGCTCCTCGACGACTGCGCGCGCGAGATCCGCGGCCTGGTCGCCGTCGCCGCCGACCCCGAGGCCTCCCACGACGCCCGCCTCGCCGCGGCCTGCTGGCGCGTGGAGGCCGCGGTGGAGGCACTCACCGACGGACGCCTCGACGAGCTGGCCGTCACCGACCAGCCGCCCGCGTCCGAGCCCGCGCTGGCCCATCTGCACGGCCTGGAACGGGCCCTCGCCGAGCTGGCGACACCGCTGCGGTCACCGTCCGGGTCGCCGCTCGTCGGCGCGTGACCCCGCCGGGGCGATCGGGGAGACCCCGTTCCGCTCCCGGCGTGGGCCGTGTCGGGGGCGCTGCCCGGTGGACGTCCGCCACGCCGTCTTTCGGTGGATGTCCGCCACGCCGAGGCCGGGAAGCCGGTGGGCGGGAGCCGGTGCGTGACTCCGGCGGCGGCTGAGGACGTCGGCCAGCGCGTCGGCTGAGCGCCGGGCGGCGGAACGTGGCGTGCGGAACGGCGGGTGATGGAACGTCGGGGGGCGGAACGTCGAGTGGTGGAACGTCGAATGGCTCCGCGTCCCCTTGCGGGGCGAAGACGCTCGCGGTGTAAGGTCTAGACCTTCGACCTTCGATGATCGGCTGAAGCCGTCGCCCACGACGGCACAGGACCGAGAGGGGACTCCGGTGGCAGACGGCGGCGAGCGACGGCGGGCCTTCATCGGGTCCTTCACGGCGGCCGGAGGGCCGGGGATCGTGCTGGCGGCCGTGGCCCCGGACGACGGTTCGCTGACGCCCCTGGGCAGTGTGAACGGCCTGCCCGACCCCTCCTACCTGGCCCTGTCGCCCGACAGGCGCACGCTCTACGCGGTGAGCGAGACCGCCGAGGGCGCGGTCGCCGCGTACCGGGTCGCCGACGACAAGATCGAGCCCCTCGGCCGTCCCGTGCCGGTCGGCGGCGGACCCACCCACCTCGGGCTGTACGACGGTCACGTCCTGACCGCCGACTACGGTTCCGGCAGCGTCACCGCCGTGCCCCTGCGCCCGGACGGGACCCTCGCGGGCGCCCCGTCCGGGAGCCTGCGGCACACCGGGTCCGGACCGCACCCGCGGTTCCAGCAGGCCCCGCACGCCCACCAGGTGCAGGCCGACCCGAGCGGGCGGTGGGCGGTCAGCGTCGACCTCGGCACGGACTCGGTGCGCGTGTGCACGGTGACCGGCGGCCGCCCCGAACCCCACCGAGAGTTCGCCCTGCGGCCCGGCTCCGGCCCGCGCCACCTGACCTTCCACCCCGACGGCACCCGCGCCTACGTCGTCAACGAACTCGCCCCGACGGTCACCGTCTGCCGCTGGGACGCCGACGACGGCCTCCTGGAGCCGCTGACGGAGGCCCAGTTGCTGCCGGGCGCCCCGGTCGGCGACGCCTACCCCTCGGGTGTGGTGGTCTCACCCGACGGCCGCTTCGTCTGGACCGCCACCCGAGGCGAGGACGTCCTGTCCACGCTCGCCGTCGAGGACGACAGGCTGCGACTCGTCGGCACCGTGCCCTGCGGCGGCCACTGGCCGCGGGCGCTCACCGAGTCGGCCGGTTTCCTGTACGCCGCCAACGAACGCTCGGGCGACGTGACCTGGTTCTCGACCGACCCCCACACGGGCCTGCCGTCCCGCACCGGCGCGCTCAAACTCCCGGCGGCGTCCTGCGTGATCTTCGACTGACCGGGGGGCGGGGGGCTGGACGCCGGGGCCGGAGGGGCGGGGGCGGAGGGGCGGGGGCGGAGGATCGGGGGGCCGGAGGGTCGGGGGCCGGAGGGTCGGGGGCCGGATGTCATGCCGGGCGGCGGATGCCGGATGCCGGGCGCCGCAGGTTCGAGTGGCCGGGCCTGGTCCGCCGCCCCCCCTGCCCCAGCGCGCCGTAACCCCAGTTCGCCGGGCCCCCAGTTCGCCGGGCCCCCAGCCCGCCGGGGGCGCGACCGGCCCGGTGCCGGATCGGTCGGCTCGGGGTGCCTCGACCGGCCTGTCCGGCCCGCCGGCTGCGATGGTGTCTCGCTGCACCGCGTGCGGACACACGCCGAAGGGCCCGCTTCCGGCGTGGAAGGGGCCCTTCGGCGGTTTCACGGCTGTGCGTGGCGTGGTGCGGCGACGCGTCAGCGGGTCGGTGCGCCCTGCGGCTGCTGCGGCGCGATGCCCAGGGCCGTCGTGTACTTGGCCAGCGCGAGCTTGCCGATGGCCGGGTAGGCGCCGAGCGCCTCGGCGGCGGAGCACCCCGCCTCCTTGGCGGCCTCCTCGATCAGCGCCGCCTCGATCTCCGGCCCTATCAGGTACGGCGCCAGCGCCAGCTGCTGCGAGCCCGAGGACCGCAGCTGCTCGGCCACGGAGGCGATCGAGCCCTCCTGGTCCAGCGCGGCCGCCATCACGGGCACGGCGAGGCGCGCGGCGAGCAGCATGCCGGTGATCCCGGCCGCCTGCACCGCCTCGTCACCACCGACGGAGGCCAGGATGATGCCGTCCGCGGCGGTCGCCACGGTGAACAGTCGCGCCCGGTCGGCGCGGGCCAGACCGGCCTCCGACAGCCGCACGTGCAGCGCCTCGGCGAGCAGCGGGTGCGGGCCGAGCACATCGGTCAGGTCGGCCGCGACCCGGCTGTCCATCACGGCCTGCCGGATGACCCGCAGCAGCGCGCTGTCCGGGCCGGCCAGCAGCGGCACGACGACGGCGACGGGGCCCTCGGGCTCCCTGACCTCCACACCGGCGGCCTTGGCCTGCTCATACCGGGCGGTGCGCTCCTGCGCGGTGTAGGTGAGCACCGACTGGAGCGTGGGGAACTCCGCGTCGTCCCCGTCGATGTACGCGATCCGCGCATCGAGGCCGGGGAGCTCGGAACGGGCGATGCTCACGACCTCTTCGGCAAGGCCGCGCGTGGCCGCGCTGGGCGTGCCCGGCACCGCGAGGACGAGCGCGGGCGCGCCCTCGGGAGCCGCCAGCGGCTCGGGACGGCGGTGCCGTCCGGGCTGGCGGGGGCGCGGCATTCGTACTGGCAGGCCGGCGGGCCCAGTGGGGGAGCTCATGGCGCCGCATGTTACTGGCTTACTGGGCTTCCCTGTTCGGGGAGGGTGCAGGTGAGCGGTATCCGTCCGGTTTTGTCTGATGAGTTACGTACGGAACGGATACGGCGGTCGGATCGGGATCAGTCGCTCTTTCCGGTCACCACGTACAGCATCGTCCCGTCACTCGGCAGGGTGAGCGCTCCCACCGCGAGGTCGGTCGCGATCCGTACCGACCCGTGCAACGGATCTCCGGCCGGCGCCACCCGGCGCGCATGGGGCAGCCGTCTCGCCAACTCCTCCTCCAGGGGTACGAGGAGAGGTTCACCGATCTTGAAGAGGCCACCGGTGAGAGCGACTTGGGGACTCCCCTCGGTGGGGCAGACGGCGGCCGCGGACTCGGCCATGTGACGGGCGGCGGTACGCAGGATGTCCGCGGCGACGGGGTCGTCCGGGGCGCAGGCGGCGACCTGGGGGGCGAATGAGGCGAGGACGGCGGGGCGGTCCGGGCGCGGGTAGAGCAGGCCGGGCAGTCCGGGCATCGGCCCGAACAACTCCTCGGCCCGTTCCAGCAGTGCCCTCGATCCGCCGGCCCGCCCGTCGTGGGCGCGCAGGGCGCACTCCAGGCCCGCCCGCCCGATCCAGGCACCGCCGCCGCAGTCCCCGAGCAGATGTCCCCAGCCGTCCGCACGGCACCACCGCGTCAGGTCCGTACCGACCGCGATCAGACCGGTTCCCGCCGCGACGACCGCACCGGGTGTCGCGCCGAGGGCGCCCGCGTACGCGGTGACGGCGTCGGCGACGAGAGCGACCCGCCCGACCCCGAACTCCCGCCCCAGAGCTTCCGGAAGCTCGGCGCGCAACGCCTCGCCCAGGGTGGTGAGCCCGGCGGCCCCGACCGCGGCCGTACCGAGCCGATCGACCCCCGTCACCTCGGTCAACGCCCGCACCATCGGCACCAGTTGCCGCATCAGGTGCTCCGGATCGATCCCCCGGGCCCCGGTACGCACCGGCTCCCGCGACTCGCGCTGCGCCAACGCCCCACGCCGCACGGTCCCGACGACGACCCGCAGACCGGAACCGCCGGAGTCGACAGCGAGGATCCCGGACTCGCCGTCGTCTTCCCCGTGCTCGGCACCGGGGAGTCTGGAGGCGACGGGGCCGTCAGAGCCGGCGACACGGCGATCCGCAGCGTCGACAGGGCTGCCGAAGCCACCTCCTGAGCCCAATTCGAAGCCACCTCCCGAGCCCAAGTCATCGACGGTCCCGCCGGAGTTGCCGACGGGAGACGCCGCGAACGCGGGAGACGCCGCGAACGCGGGAGACGCCGCGAACACGGAAGACGCCGCGGAGACGGAAGGCGCCGCGGGACTGGCCGCAGCAGCGGTCCGGCCCGCGGCTCCGGTCCCCGACCCGGCCGATCCGGCCCCCCCCGATCCGGCCGCCCCGCGCGTCCCCGGACCGGACGCGGCCCCGGTCACGGCAGGCGCCAGTCCACCGGCTGTCCCCCCTGCCTGACCAGCAGGTCGTTGGCGCGGCTGAAGGGGCGGGAGCCGAAGAAGCCTCGGTCGGCCGACATCGGGGACGGGTGGGCGGACTCCACGGACGGCAGGTCCCCGAGCAGCGGGCGGAGGTTGCGGGCGTCGCGGCCCCACAGGATGGACACCAGCGGCTTGCCGCGCGCGGCGAGCGCCCGTATCGCCTGTTCGGTGACGTCCTCCCAGCCCTTGCCGCGGTGCGCGGCAGGCTTGCGCGGGGCCGTGGTGAGCGCCCTGTTGAGCAGCAGCACGCCCTGCCGGGTCCACGGTGTGAGGTCGCCGTTGGACGGCTGGGGCAGCCCCAGGTCCGTGGTGAGCTCCCGGTAGATGTTGATCAGGCTGCCGGGCAGCGGCCGCACCTCGGGCGCGACCGAGAACGACAGCCCCACCGCATGCCCCGGCGTCGGGTAGGGATCCTGTCCGACGATCAGGACGCGGACGTCGTCGAAGGGCTGTTGGAAGGCGCGCAGGACATTCGGTCCGGCCGGCAGATAGGTGCGTCCCGCGGCGATCTCCGCCCGCAGGAAGTCACCCATCTCGGCGATCCGTCCGGCAACGGGTTCCAGGGCCTTCGCCCAGCCCGGTTCGACGATTTCATGCAAGGGTCGTGGTGCCACGGCGTCACCCTACTGCCGTAAGGACAGCGGTGATCAACCGGTGGCCAAAGCCCGTTGGTCCCCCCTGGTGGCTCATCCGACGACCGCGGCCCGCACACACAGGACGTCCGGCAGATGGGACGCGAGTTGGCGCCAGCTGTCGCCGTCGTCGCCCGACGCGAACACCTCGCCGTTGCGATTGCCGAAGTACACGCCCGCCGGGTCCGCGTCGTCGGTGCACAGCGCGTCCCGCAGCACGGTCCCGTAGTGGTCGCCCTGCGGCAGTCCCGCCGACAGCGGCTCCCAGCTCTTGCCCGCGTCAGCGGTGCGGAAGACCCGGCACCGGCGGTCGGCCGGGACCCGGTCCGCGTCGGCGTTGATCGGGAACACGTACGCCGTGTCGCCGCGGCGCGGATGGGCGGCCACCGCGAAGCCGAACGTGGACGGAAGTCCCTCGCCGATGTCCGTCCAGTGGGCGCCCGCGTCATCGCTGCGGTACACACCCCAGTGGTTCTGGAGGTACAGGCGGTCCGGGGTCGCCGCGTCCCGGGTGACCTTGTGCACGCACTGGCCGAACTCCGGGTCGGGATCCGGCAGGAACACCGCGGAGACACCGGAGTTGGAGGGGAACCAGCTCGCGCCGCCGTCGGTGGTCCGGAACACCCCGGCCGTCGAGACCGCGACCGTCAGGGCCTGGGGGTCGCGCTTGTCCGTCAGGATCGTGTGCAGACCCTCACCGCCGCCGCCCGGCACCCACTTGGAGCGTGTGGGGTGCTCCCACAGCGGGCGGACCAGCTCGAAGGTCTCGCCGCGGTCCTCCGAGCGGTACAGCGCGGCCGGTTCCGTGCCCGCGTACACCACGTCCGGCTCGGCGGCCGCCGGGTGCAGCTGCCACACCCGCTCCAGCGACGCGCCCGTGTCCTTGGGGAACTTGACGGCGGGCTGCGCCGGCTCGGTCCAGGTGCGGCCCAGGTCGTCGGAGTGGAAGACGGACGGGCCCCAGTGCGCGCTGTCACCGCCGGCCAGGAGCCGCGGTCGCTCACCGCGGGTGTCGATCGCGACCGAGTACACGGCCTGCGCGTTGAAGTAGGGACTTTCGTCGAACTCCCAGGTGCCACCCCGCCTGCGCCCGATGAACAGGCCCTTGCGGGTGCCTACGGCGAGCAGTACCTCGGTCATGCCGACCACCTCCGTGACGTCGTTGTCTCAGATACCGGCCAGTCTGCACCCCGGCACTGACAGTCACCCCTGGAACGGGCTCCACCGCAGGTCAGGGCGGGATGTTAACCGCTTCCCGGAATCTGCGGGGCGCTTTCCGCATGACCGGCCCGAGGGGGTGCGACCCGTGCGACGGTCGGGCTGGGGGCCGGTCCTGAGCAGGGCGGAGCCGTCCCCCGTATGGAAAGGCGGTCCGGCATGTTCGCGCGCTCATGAGGAGGAAGCCTTCGATGACGTTCCGTGGTCCGAGGGTGTGGCTGTGGCGCTGGCGGCGCAATCCGCTCAAGCGCCGTGCCGACAAGGTGGAGGCCTGGGTCGTGCTCGGAGCATGGCTGCTCGCCGCCCTCCTGGGGCTGCTCGCCGGGATGGGCGCGACCCGGTCCGTGGAGCAGAGCCTGGCCAGGGAACGTGTCGAATGGCGGCCGGTCGAGGCCCGGCTCGTCGAGGAGGCGCCCGGGACCTTCATCGGGGAGTCCGGGACGGCGAGCAGTGACCGGGTGTGGGCGAAGGTCCGCTGGGCGGCCCCGGACGGCTCCTCCCGCACCGGCCAGGTCCGTGTCCGCCCCGGCAGCCCCTCGGGCACGCCGGTCACCGTCTGGACGGACCCGCGGGGCCGCCTGGTCACCCGCCCGGCCACCGAGTCCCAGGCAGCCCTCCGGGCCTCCCTGATCGGCGCCCTGGTGGGCATCGGCGCCGCCTTCGTCCCCTTCGTCGCCGGCCGCATGCTGTGCGGACGCCTGGAGCGTCAACGCATCGACCACTGGGACACGGAGTGGGCACGGTTCGGACCGCTGTGGGGGCGGACGAGGTGAGACCGGGGCGGGGACTTGGGTGAGAGCTGGGGTGGCGGGCCCGTACCGCCAGGGCGCGGGTGCGGTGGGGACGGGTAGGGGGCCCGGTACAGCGCGGCCACTACGCCGTCAGCCCGACGCGCCGGGGACGCGTGGCGGCCGGCAGAGCACGGCCCCGACCGCCAAGGCGCGGGGCACGGGCGCGACTGCCAGGACCCGGGCACGGCCCCGACCGCCAAGGCGTGGGCGCGGGCGCGACGGGGACGGATTGCGGTTGCTGGGCGCCCGCCCGCACCGTCACAGCGCAGGCGACGACCCGCCAGGCGCGGGGCACGGGCGCGACTGCCAGGACCCGGGCACGGCCCCGACTGCCAGGGCGTGGGCGCGGGCGCGACGGGGACGGATTGCGGTTGCTGGGGCCCCCGCCCGCACCGTCACAGCACAGGCGACGACCCGCCAAGGCGCGGGGCACGGCCCCGACCGCCAAGGCATGGGCACGGGCGCGACCCGTCGAGGCACAGGCACGGACCGCGGTGGCCAGCGCGCCCACCCGCCCGCACCCTCACACCGCAGACGCCGCCCCGCCACAGCCGCGAGAAGCAGCACGCGGGGAGGATGCCCCCTCTCCACGCATGCTCGCCCCATCCCCATCCCCATCCCCGTCCCCGCCGCCCCCATCGTCCCCGTCCCCCGCCACAACCCCCCGGCACGCCCGCAGCAACTCCTCGTCCTCGAGCACGTCATGGCTCCCGTAGCCAGCGAACTGCCCGGCGGCCGCCGCATGCCGTCGAGGCGCGGTCAGCTCGCCCCGGGCCAGGTCGTGCAGCGGTGCCCCCGCTGGGCCCATCGCCGCGACGCACTCCACGATGGTGCGGCGGGTCCGGGCGTTCTCGGTCCACGCCCGCCGTAGCACTGGGAACACCCCCTGGGTTTCCCCGGCGATGCGCCACACCGCGCAGGCGGCCGTCGTCCGCTGCCACACGCACTCCGCCTCGGTCATCCGCCGCAGCCCCTCCAGCGCGGGCGTCGCCGCGTGTCCCAACTGCCCCAGCACCTCGGCGGCGGACCGGCGTTCGCGCGAGTACTCGTCGGTCAACTCCCGTATGAGTACCTGAAGTACGGCATCCACATCGCCCGACACCGCCCACAGGGCCTCCGCTGCCGCGACCGCGCTCGCGCCCTCCAGCAGTCCGCGCAGCACCGGTACCGACTCCCGCGCCGACTCCCCGAGCGCGCCGAGTGTCCGCGCCCCGGCGGAAACGACCGAGTCCCGCAGTCTCAGCCCCTCCGGCATGCCGCGCAGCAGCCGGGCGACCAGCGGCGCGCACTCACCGTCACCCAGTACCCGGAGGGCGGACAGCAGCGGCACCGCACGCTCGTACAGGTCGGGGGCGTCGAGGGGCAGGGCGGCGAGCCTCGCGCGCAGTGCCGGTGCCAACGGAGCGGCGGCCGGGCCGAGATGGGGGATGACGTGTCCGAGATCGTCCGGGGCGACCGCCCCCGCGAGCACCTCGCCCAGGACCGGCACCGCCCGCGCGTCCCCGCTCCTGGCGAGGGCCTTGAGTGGCCCGCCCAGCGTCGGTGCGCCATGCTCCCAGTGCCGCACCCACAGCTCGGGGCGCGCGACCACCAGGGCGTGGAGGTCGTCGGCGGCTGGTGCGGCCAGGTCGAAGAGGTCGACCAGGACGGAGATGGCGGCGTCGCGTAACCGGTCGTCGTCGGCGTCCAGTTGGGCTCCGATCAGCGCGACGGGTGTGGCGTAGTCGGCGCGCCATTCGCGGAACAGCATCGGCGCCATCCATACGGCGTTGCACCGGTCGGTGGGTTCGGGGCTGGTCAACTGGCCGTTCAGCAGGGCGATCCGGTCGGCCACCCGTCCGTCGAGCGCGGTGTGCAGGGTCCGCAGGAGCTGGGAGCCCTCCTCGTCCGAGGGGCGCAGGCGCCGCAGCCGGCCGACGAGCGTGTCCGTGTCCGGCCGGTCGGGTGCGCAGCTGGTGGCGGACCGCTGTCCGGAGCGGCTGCGCAGCAGGGCGACGGCTGTGGGGACGAGGTCGGCCGGGAGGCGGCCGGGGGCGCATCCCGCCAGCTGGCCGAGCGCGGCGAGCCGCAGCCCGGGGCCGTACGGCTGTGCGCTCTGGGCCGCCAGGAGGTCGACGGCCGGCCGCGCGTGGCCGGGGTGGCGGCGGGCGAAGAGCCCGAGCGCCTCGGTCAGCGCGAACAGGACCCGGTCGTCCCGCTCCACCGTGATCCGCTCCCGCAACAGGTCCAGAACCCGCGCCGGTTCGTCGAGGAACCGTACGACAGCGCCCACGGCCGCCCCGCGGACCCCGGCGTCCAGGTCCCCGGTCAGCCGGACGAAGACCTCGGCGCCCGACCGCACCGCGGCGCGCGCCATCCCGTACGCGCCCTCGGACGGTTCGCCGTCCCCGCCGATACTGACGAGGAGCTCGACGATCCCGCCCCGGTCCCGTACCTGCCGCTGCGCGGCGAGCGCGAAGAGGAACGGGACACAGGCCAGCGTCGAGTCGTACACGTCTCCCTGGTGGTGCACCGCGCCATACATCCCGTCGAGCGCGATCTCCCGCTCGGCGGCATCCGCGGAGGCCAGGCCCCGCAGCAGGCCGGGCACATCCTCCGCGCTGCCGTACGCATGACGCATCGAAGCCCAGTCGACCTCGTCGATCCCCGTGAACACGCAGTCCTCCCCAGGCGAGTGCCATCTGATCGGAGTCTGCACCACGGCACTGACAACGATGTGACATCGAGGGGTGACTGTCTGTTAACAGGGCCTTCGCTGGCCGGTCAGCCTCCCTCAGTCCGCGCCGGGCAGCGCCCGCCCGAGGATCGCGCCCACGTCGGCCGAGTCGGGAAGGGTGCCGAACGCGTGCCCCCAGTCGCCGCCGAGGCGGGTCGCGCAGAAGGCGTCGGCGACGGGGGCCGGGGCGTGCCGGACCAGCAGGGAGGCCTGGAGGGTGAGCGCCATCTGCTCGACCAGCCGGCGGGCACCGGTCTCGGAGGCCGAGGCCAGCAGGCCCCGCAACCGGGCCACGGCCGCATCGAGACGCGCGTCCGCCCCCTGCGCCAGGGCGAGTTCGGCGAACAGGGCGTCCACCGTACGCGGCTCCTTCGTCAGCGCCCGCAGGACGTCGAGGGCGTTGACGTTCCCCGAGCCCTCCCAGATCGACAGCAGGGGGGCCTCGCGGTAGTGGCGGGGCATCCCCGAGTCCTCGACGTAGCCGTTGCCGCCCAGGCACTCCAGGGCCTCGGCGGTGAAGGCCGGGCCGCGCTTGGTGACCCAGTACTTGCCGACGGCGGTGGCGATGCGCCGGAAGGCCTGCTCGCCCTCGTCGCCGCGCACCGCGCGGTCGGCCGCTCCGGCCAGCCGCAGGGTGAGGGTGGTAGCGGCCTCGGACTCCAGGGCGAGATCGGCGAGCACGTTGCGCATCAGTGGCTGGTCGGCCAGGCGGGCGCCGAAGGCGCTGCGGTGCCGCGCGTGGTGACCGGCCTCCACCAGCGTCTTGCGCATGAGCGTCGCCGACATCATCACGCAGTCCAGGCGCGTGCAGTTCACCATGTCGATGATCGTTCTGACGCCCCGTCCCTCGGGTCCGACGAGCCAGGCGACGGTCCCGTCGAACTCGGGCTCGGAGGAGGCGTTGGAGCGGTTGCCCAGCTTGTCCTTCAGGCGCTGGATGCGGAAGGTGTTGCGGCTGCCGTCGGGCAGCACACGCGGTACCAGGAAGCACGACAGTCCCTCGGGAGCCTGCGCGAGGACCAGGAAGACGTCGCACATCGGCGCCGACGTGAACCACTTGTGCCCGCGCAGCGTGTACACGCCCGGTTCGGCGGTGGGCGTGGCCGCCGTGGAGTTGGTCCGGACGTCGGAGCCGCCCTGCTTCTCGGTCATCCCCATGCCCGCCAGCAGGCCGCGCTTCTCGGTCGGCACCCGCAGCACCGGGTCGTACTCGCGGCCGGTCAGCAGGGGTTCGTAGGCCTTCGCGAGCTCCGGCTGGTGGCGCAGGGCCGGGACGGCGGCGTACGTCATCGACGCCGGGCAGCCGTGCCCGGCGTCCGTGTGGCCCCAGGCCAGGCCGCCCGCGGTACGGGCGACATGGGCGCCCGGCCGGTCGTCGGCCCAGGGCGCGCCGGCCTGCCCCTCGGCGACCGCGACCCGCATCAGGTGGTGCCAGCTCGGATGGAACTCGACCTCGTCGACGCGGTGGCCGTACCGGTCGTGGGTGCGCAGTACGGGTGCGTGCCGGTTGGCGAGGTCGGCCCACTCCTGGGCCTCGGCGCTCCCGGCCAGCCGCCCGAGCCGGCGTAGGTCCTCCTCGGCCCAGCCGGCGCCCTCCCGGCGCAGCCCCTCCAGCAGGGCCGTGTCGTCGGACGCGTCGTACGGGGCCAGGGGAGGGGGCTGATTGGTGACGTCGTGCGTCGCGGGTGTGGAGACCATGGAGTGAGTGTTGCACTATCACTGCGGTCGCAGCAATGATGCAATACGGCCTACAGTACGTGACCATGCGGACGAACACGACGGCGTGCCCCGACGAGCTGGAACTGCGCCCGCTGTCCGCGCGCTCGGTCGTCCTGAGTCTGCTGCTGGGCGCGCATCCGCCGGAGCTCCCGGTGAAGGAGCTGGTACGCCGCGTGGAGCCGTTCGGGGTCGGTGGCTCCACCGCGCGGGCCGCGCTCAGCCGGATGGTGGCCGCCGGCGACCTCAGGCGCACGGACGCCGTCTACCGCCTCAGCGACCGGCTGCTGGAGCGCCAACGGCGCCAGGACGACGCCGTACAGCCCCGCACGCGCGCGTGGGACGGCGACTGGGAGATGCTGGTGATCACCGCGACCGGACGTGGCCCCGCCGAACGGGCCGATCTGCGCGCCCGGCTGACCACGCTGCGGCTCGCGGAGCTCCGCGAGGGCGTCTGGCTGCGCCCCGCCAACCTGAGCCGGCGGCTGCCGGCCGAGCTGGACCAGGTGGCCGAGCGCTGCGCGGCCCGCCCCGACCGCCCCGCGGGGGAACTCGCGGCGGCCCTGTGGTCGCTCGACACCTGGGCCGCCACGGGACGGGCCCTGCTCGCCCACGCGTCCCGCGCGGAGCGGCCCGCGGAGCTCTTCACCGCCTTCGCGGCGGTCGTACGGCACCTGCTCGCCGACCCGGTCCTGCCCGAGGTGCTCCTGCCGGACGACTGGCCGGGCGAGGCCCTGCGCGGCGCGTACGCCGACTACCGCCGGTCGCTGGGTACATGACGCGGCGACCGTGCGAAGCGCCGCGCGGGGACGCTTCGCACGGCCGCCTTCACCGTGGGGGGACTGCTGGGGGCTACCTGTAGGTGATGTCCGACGTCGCGTACTTGCAGTACGTGCCGTCAGGGCCGGAGCCGTTGGTGGTCGGTTCCTTGCCGCTGTTGTTGCCGATGTACTTCTGGCAGGGAATGATCTTCCTGCTGCTGTCGCCGACGATGGTGATGTTCCTCAGGGTCGCGCTGTCGCCGTAGTTGGTGTTGATGCCGACGAGCTTGTTGCCCGAGTAGGTCGCCTCGACGGTGTTGAGGTTGATCGTCCGCTTGTACTGCGTCGAGCAGTTGCCGCACGAGCGCACGAAGGTGCCGAAGTTCTGCACCGCGAAGTTGGAGATGTTCAGCGTCCCGGCCCCGTTGAACTGGAACACCTTGTCGCTCGCGGAGCGCGCGCCGCCGCCGGAGACGGTGTACACGTTCGACGACGAGGAGCCGCGGAAGGTGGCCGCGTCCTCGCCGACGTCCTCCCACCAGACGTTCTGCAGCGTGCAGCTGCCGGCGCAGTGGATGCCGTCGGCCGCGGGGGCGCCGATGATGACGTTCTTCAGGACCGTGCTGGCGGCCAGTGACAGGATCGGCCCCTGGTCCTCGTCCTGGCTGCCGCTGCCCAGGTCGCCGGTGCCGTAGAGCCGCTTCATCCCGTAGTCCTTGGTGCCGGACAGCGAGATGGTCGAGGAGACCGCCTGGCTGCCGTTGGCGGTGGGCCAGGTGGCGGCGTTCGCGGGGGAGGCTCCCGTAGTCATGATCATGCCAACCGACAGGCTGAGTGCGGCCAGCGTGCCGGTCAGCGCGCGCCGTGAGGCACGCGGGCGGGTTCCAGAAGTCATGTCCCGATTCCTTCTGTTCGTCGAGCGGTCGAGGGGGGATGTCAGAGCTTTCCGGCGCCCGCGCCGGACGTCACCGAGGCGACGACCGTCGAGGCGGGCTCCGCGGTGTAGCCGTACGGAGGGCTGGTGAAGCTGCCCGTCCGGGAGATCTCGGTGGCGGCCCCGCCGAGATCGTTGCCGCGCAGATTCGCGTAGCCGTCCACGTCACTGCTGCGGTTCGTGGTGACAGCGACTCCGGTGTTGCGGAAGACGTTGTTCTCCACGAGCATCTGGGCGCCCATGCGCGAGTGGCAGGCGGTCTCCGCGCCGTCCACGTAGTTGTTGTAGAAGTGCCCGGTGCCGAAGCGCAGGCTGGGGATGCGCGAGTAGACGTTGCGGAAGCTGTTGTGGTGGTACGTCACCCTCAAGTGCCCGGTGTCCTCGCTCGCGTTGTTGTCGCTGTGCCCGACGAGCGAGCCCTTGAAGTGCTCCTTGAAGGTGTTCCACGACACCGTGACGTTGTCGGAACCGTGGTTGATGTCCAGCAGGCCGTCGTAGTAGTCCTTGTCGTGACTGCGGTCCGCCGAGAAGGAGTTGTGGTCGATCCACACCTTGGTCGACGCCTGCACCTCGATACCGTCGGCCGGTGCGAGCGGCTTGCTGATGTTCAGGTTGCGGATGACGACGTTGCCGACCTTCTTCAGCCGCAGCCCGCCTCCGGTGAAGCCGGAGGACGAACCGACGCCCAGCACCGTGGTGTTGGAGCCGATGTCGACCTGACCGCTCAGCGAGATCAGGCCGTTGACCCGGACCACCTTGGCCGTGCTGCCGGTGACGGCCGTCTTGAAGGCCGCCAGGGTCGAGACGGTGACCGCCGTGGTGCTCCCGCCGCCGGTCGCGCCGGCGCCGAAACCGACGGGGGAGGACTCCGCCGCACCGGCCGACTGCGGTACGGCGAGCACGGTCACCGTGGCGAGGGCGGCCGCGCAGGCCGTCACCAGCGTGGACCTTTGCGCGTGTGTACGTGGGGGGTGAGCGCGCATGGGTGCGTCCCTTCTGGACGGACTTCTTCGATCATGTATCTGAACGTTGTGCGCTATCCAGAACGCCTTTCGCTAGCATTGCCACCTTTTGTCTCGACAATCATGCCGAGCGGTCACACTGCTGAACGGAACGTAGAGTGCAAGCGCTTTCTAGTCAACGCTTTGCGCAAAACATCTTGGCGCGCTCCAGGTGGTGGCCCGATCGACAGGAAGGTGGCTGTGGGAGCGCTTCCATGGCGGCCATGCGCATGTCACCATGCCTGTTGCTCCCCTCAGCGATGCCCCCACGAGCCGTCATCACGAAGGGATCCACCGTGTCCGCCACCGCCGACGCCCCCGCGAGGAGACCGCTGCGCGCGGTCCTGCTCGCGCTCCACGGAATGCTGGTGGCGTTGCTCGCCGCCGGCCTCCTCGCCGCCCCGCAGGCGCACGCCCGCGAGGAGGTCGCCCCGACCGCGACGCTCACCGAGATCACGAACTTCGGCGCGAACCCCAGCAAGCTGCAGATGTACCTGTACGTCCCCGACAGCGTCCGACCGAACCCGGCGATCGTCGTCGCCGTGCACTACTGCACCGGGTCCGGTCCGGCCATGTACTCGGGCACCGAATACGCCTCGCTCGCCGACCAGTACGGGTTCATCGTCGTCTACCCGTCCGTCACCCGCGCCAGCAAGTGCTTCGACGTCGCCTCCCCGCAGGCCCTGAAGCGCGGCGGAGGCAGCGACCCGGTCGGCATCAAGTCCATGGTCGACTGGACGGTCGACGCCTATGACGCCGACACCAGCCGGATCTTCGCCACCGGCATCTCCTCCGGCGCGA
Source organism: Streptomyces sp. NPDC034103 (assembly GCF_055575395.1). Classification (NCBI taxonomy): domain Bacteria; kingdom Bacillati; phylum Actinomycetota; class Actinomycetes; order Kitasatosporales; family Streptomycetaceae; genus Streptomyces; species Streptomyces sp. NPDC034103. Next base: position 297,510 of record NZ_JBVISS010000012.1, read on the forward strand.
TGATGACCAACGTCCTGCTCGGCGACTACCCCGACGTGTTCGCCGCGGGCGCCGCCTTCTCGGGAGTCCCGTTCGGCTGCTTCGCCACCACCGACGGCTCCGAGTGGAACAGCGCCTGCGCCCAGGGCACCGTCATCCGCACCCCGCAGCAGTGGGGCGACCTCGTCCGCGGCGCCTACCCGGGCTACACCGGACCGCGCCCGCGCATGCAGGTGTGGCACGGCACCGAGGACGACGTGCTGCGCTACCCCAACTTCGGCGAGGAGATCAAGCAGTGGACGAACGTCCACGGCGTCAGCCAGACCCCCGCGGCGACCGACACACCGCAGTCCGGCTGGACCCGCACCCGCTACGGCGGCACCGGTGACCGGGCCCCGGTGGAGGCCATCAGCCTCCAGGGCGTCGGCCACAACCTGTACGCCTGGGGCATGGCGTCCCGCGTCCTGACCTTCTTCGGCCTCGACGGCGACGGCCCCGCGCCCCAGCCCCCGGCGGGCCCCTGCAAGGTGACGGCGTCCACCAACGCCTGGAACACCGGCCTGACCGCCACGGTCACGATCACCAACACCGGCACGACCACGATCAACGGCTGGCAGCTCGGCTTCACCCTGCCCGCCGGCCAGGCCATCACCAACGGCTGGAACGCCGGCTACGCGTCGAGCTCCGGCGCGGTGAAGGCGACCAACGTCTCGTACAACGCGACGCTCGCCCCGAACGCGAGCGTCAGCATCGGCTACCAGGCGACCCACACCGGCAACAGTGCGGCGCCGGGCGCCTTCACGCTCAACGGCAAGGTCTGCACGACCAGTTGACGTCAGGGGCGGCCGGTGGCGAGACGCCGGTCGCCCCTGACGCCTCAGTACGGCAGCAGGCGCCCCGAGGGTGTCCTGCGGTCGATCTTCTCGTCGCGGGGCGCGGCGGGGCGACGGTTGACGCGGATGCGGGTCTGGCGGTTCATGGCGCCCTCCTCACGTTCGATGCGGCCAGCCTTGTCGCCCGGCACCCCCGGCGCATCGTGCTTACGGAGACACCGACCCCGACCTTCCCGGAGTACGAGGTGGGGGTGCCGTACTCCGGAGGGAGGAGCACGGGACCGCGTCGTAGGGCCCGGACCGGACGGGGCCGTGAACCGATCCGCTGGGCCGTTAGCCCAGCACCCTGTTGATCGACGCCGGAGGCTCAGACCGACCGGTGGTACTGGTCCGGGACGTGCACGTTCCCGCCCAGCTCCCGCGCCGCGTGCCGTGCCCAGAAGGGGTCGCGGAGCAGTTCGCGCCCGAGCAGCACCGCGTCCGCCTCACCGTTGACCAGGATCTTCTCGGCCTGCTCGGGCTCGGTGATCATGCCGACCGCGGCCACCGGGAGCGTGCTGCCCTCCTTGACCTGGGCGGCGAAGGGCACCTGGTAGCCGGGGCCGGTGGGGATGCGGACCCCGGAGGCGTTGCCGCCGGTGGAGACGTCGAGGAGGTCGATGCCATGGGCCTGGAGGTCGGCGGCGAACCGCACCGTGTCGTCCGCCGTCCAGCCGCCCTCCTCCAGCCAGTCCGTGGCCGAGATCCGGAAGAACAGCGGCTTGTCGTCCGGCCACACCTCCCGTACGGCGTCCACGACCTCCAGGGCGAAACGGGTGCGGTTCTCGTAGGAGCCGCCGTAGGCGTCCGTGCGGTGGTTGGAGTGCGGCGAGAGGAAGTTGCTGATCAGGTAGCCGTGGGCGCCGTGGATCTCGGCGACCTCGAACCCGGCGGCGAGGGCGCGCCGGGCGGCGTCCGCGAACTGCCCGACGACCTCCTGGATCTGAGAGACCGTCAACTCGGTCGGCACCGGGTGCCGTTCGTCGAAGGCGAGCGGGCTCGGCCCGAGCGGCTGCCAGCCGAGGGCGTCCGTACCGATCGGCGCGCCGCCCGTCCAGGGCCGGTCCGTGGAGGCCTTGCGGCCGGCGTGTGCGAGCTGGATGCCCGGCACCGTCCCCTGCGAGACCAGGAAGCGGGTGATCCGGCGGAACGCCTCGACCTGGGTGCTGTTCCAGATGCCGAGGTCGTACGGCGAGATCCGGCCCTCGGGGCTCACGCCCGTCGCCTCGACGATGATCAGGCCGGTGCCGCCCGCCGCGCGCGCCGCGTAGTGCGCGAAGTGCCAGTCGTTCGGGGCGCCGGTCTGCGGGCCCTCGGGTGCCGCGGAGTACTGGCACATCGGCGGCATCCACACCCGGTTGGGGATCGTCACATCGCGCAGGGTGTAGGGCTCGAAGAGGGCACTCACGGCGGGCTCCATTCGTCACGGGACCGAGCGGTCAACTACTACGATAGGCATCGTAGTACGTACAGTGTCAAACTACGAGAGGTCTCGTACAATGGGCCCTCCCGAGACGTCTGGAGCCGCCGTGACCTCCCCCGCCGTGAGCAGCCGAGATCTTCCGCACCCGGCATGCGAGGAGATCCGGCTGGAGTCGATCCTGCACGCGCTCTCCGACCCGATGCGGCTGCGGATCGTGCGCGAGCTCGCCGCCGCGAGCGACGAGCTCTCCTGTTCGCAGTTCGAGCTGCCGGTCACCAAGTCCACCACCACCCACCACTTCCGGGTGCTGCGCGAGGCCGGCGTGATCCAGCAGATCTACCGGGGCACGGCCAAGATGAACGGTCTGCGCCGGGAGGATCTAGAGGGTCTTTTCCCGGGTCTCCTGGACAGCCTCCTCGTGGCCGCCGCCCGCCAGGCCGCCCGCCTCGGCGGCTGAACGGGCTGTGCCCGGAAGGTGGTTGAACAGCAGGTTCAGCACGATCGCCGTCAGGCAGCCCGCGCTGATACCGCTGTTCATCACCGTCTGGAACCAGTCCGGGAACCTCTCGTAGACCGTCGGCACGCCGACCGGCAGCATGCCCACCGCCACCGAGACGGCCACCACCGTCAGGTTGTCGTTGTCCTTGAAGTCGACCCGTGCGAGGGTCTTGAGGCCGCTCGCCGCGACGGTGCCGAACATCACCAGACCCGCGCCGCCCAGCACCGGGGCCGGGATGGCGGCCACCACCGCACCCAGCTTGGGCAGCAGGCCGAGCAGCACGAGGATGCCGCCCGCGGCGGCGACGACCCAGCGACTGCGGACCCGGGTCATGCCGACCAGGCCCACGTTCTGCGCGTACGCCGTGTAGGGGAAGGTGTTGAAGACGCCGCCGAGGACCGTGGACAGGCCGTCGGCGCGCAGTCCGTCCGCCAGCATGCGCGGCTGGACCTCGCGCTCGGTCAGCTCGCCCACCGCGATCAGGTCACCGGTCGTCTCGGTCATCGTCACCAGCGCCACGACCAGCATCGACGCGATCGCCGAGAACTCGAAGACGGGCGCCCCGAAGTGGAACGGGGTGCTGATCCCCAGCCAGTCCGCCTCGCCGACGCCGCCGAAGTCCGTGAACCCGAAGGGCACCGCCACCGCGAGCCCCACCACGATGCCGATCAGCACCGCGACACGGCTCAGGAAGGCCGGCGCGAAGCGCTGCACCCCCAGCACGACCAGCAGGACGAACCCGGCGAGCGCGAGGTTCTTCGGCGCCCCGAACTCCGCCGAACCGGCGCCGCCCGCGGCCCAGTTGCCCGCCACCGGCAGCAGTGACAGACCGATGATCAGGATCACGGTGCCGGTGACCAGCGGCGGGAAGAAGCGCAGCAGCTTCCCGAACACGGGCGCCAGCAGCATGATCGCGAGGCCCGCGACGATCACGGAGCCGTAGATCGCGGGGAGTCCGCCACCGGTCGTGCCGATCAGCACCATGGGGGAGACGGCGGCGAAGGTGCAGCCCTGCATGATCGGCAGGCGGACGCGAAGCGCCAGAAGCCGACGCACTGGATGAGCGTCGCGACACCGCATATCAGGAGGTCCGCGGTGATCAGATACGCGAGGTCCGCGGGGGAGAGCCTCATCGCGCTGCCGACGATGAGGGGAACGGCCACGGCACCGGCGTACATCGCGAGGACGTGCTGGAGACCGAAGGCGGCGAGTTGGCGTGCGGGTGGGACGTCGTCGACAGGGTGTGTGGTCATGCGTGGACCGTAGGCTGCTTGCACAGTTTGTTGATGTCGGGGGAGTTGCCGGCTCGTTTCCTGGTGCGAGCCCCCGTGGCCGCGGTTTTCCGCGGCTCCCTAGCCGGCGTCGCCGTGCGCCGCGTCGAGAAGTGACCGCCAGTCCGGGAGTTTCACGACCCCCCTGCCCAGCGCCGCGCCCAGGTCCGCCTCCGCCCGCTCGATGGCGCACCACCCCGCCCACTCGACCGGCTCGACGCCTTGCGCCCGCAGCGCCGCCAGTGGATCGGCGGGGCGTTCCTCGCGTACGAGATCGGCCGCGTCCTCCAGCAGTGACGTCACCGTCTCCTTCGCGCACGGGCGGTTCGTGCCGATGACACCCGTCGGGCCCCGCTTGATCCAGCCCGCCACGTACTCGCCCGGGGCGACGGCGCCCTCGCGCAGCACGCGCCCGGCGAGATGCGGCACCGTGCCGGTCGCGGGGTCGAACGGCAGGCCCTCCAGCGGCACCCCGCGATAGCCCACCGAGCGCAGCACCAACTGGGCCGGGATGTCCTCGTACTGTCCCGTGCCCGTCACCCCGCCCCGCCCGTCCGGCACCGTCCGCTCGAAACGCACCGCGCCCACCCGTCCCGCCTCGGGGAGCAGCTCGACCGGACGGAGGAAGAAGCGCAGCCGGAGCCGGCGGGCCGTCCCGCGTGGGGGAGCCGTGGCCCAGCCGCGCAGCACCTCCACGTTGCGGCGCTGCGCGGCGGGCAGCGCGGAGGGATCGAGGTACGCCGGGTCCAGCGCCAACTCCTCGGGATCCACGCTCACTTCGACGTCGGGCAGGCCGCCCAGCTCCCGTAGCTCCTTGGTGGTGAAGCGGGCCTGCGACGGCCCCCGGCGGCCCACGATGTGGACCTCGCTCACCCGGCTCGCGGCCAGTGCGCTGAAGGCGGCCTGGGGCATGTCGGTGGGGCTCAGCTCGGCGGCACCGCGGGCCAGCATCCGCGCCACGTCGACGGCGACGTTCCCGACGCCGATGACCACGGCCGACCGGGCGTCGCGGACGAACCCGTCGTCGACGGCATCCGGATGGGCGCTGTACCAGGACACGAATTCCGTCGCCGACCAGCTGCCCGGCAGCTCCTCCCCGGGCACGCCCAGGTGCCGGTCGGTGGCGGCGCCGACGCAGTACACGACCGCGTGGTACAGCTGACGCAGCCGGGAGGCCGCCACCCCGCCCTCGCCCACCCGGACGCCGCCGAGGAAGCGCACCCGCTCGTGCTCCAGGACCGTGCGCAGGTTGCTCTGGAGCGACTTGATCTTCTCGTGGTCCGGCGCCACCCCGTAGCGCACCAGGCCGTACGGGCACGGCAGCCGGTCGAGGACGTCGACGTGGACCGAGGAATCCAGCTGGACGAGGCTCTGGGCGGTGTAGCACCCGCTCGGCCCGGAGCCGACGACGGCGACACGAAGCACGGCGGTACTCCTTACCCCTGGGGATCAGAGCAGATCGCTGATGTCTCCAGCATCGCACCGCCGCGCTTGGGCTGACAGTGTGCTGTGCGCTCCCGTGGACGCGTGTCCATTGGTATGGAAAGTGATCATGCGGTTACGTTGCGTGTGTGCTAGAAGCATCGTTTCTTAATCTTTCTGATCGTTGTCCGACGGATGGTGCCGTGTCCGTGTGGCCCGCGTGGGAAGTGCGGGAAGGCGGGGACTCCGCGTCGACGCGGTGGTTCAACGTTCGGCTGGCGTTCACCGACGGTGCCCGGGTCGACGCGCTCGCCGTGGTGGCCGACGGGCAGCTCTCCATCGAGGACGTGCGGGCGCAGCCGGCGCTCTCCCTCGACGACCTCGCGCTGTTCGCGGACTGGATCGAGGGGCCGCTCTTCGAGGCGTGCGGTCTCGGACCGGCGGAGGAGGACGAACCGGCCGGCTCGCGGCGTGCCCGGCCGCCCTGGCCCCGCGGTGCCGAGGGCCGGTGGCTCATCGCCCAGGAATACCGCGCCGCCCAGGAGGAGGGCGCCGACCCGGTGCTCGCGGTGATGTGCGCGACCGGACACAGTCGCCGCAAGTCCCTCAGGATGATCGCGCAGGCCCGTGACGCGGGCTACCTGACACCACGTCACGCCCGCCGCTGACCCGGGGAGTTGGTGGTGCCGACCGCTACAGCATGTCCCGCATCCGGGAGATCTCGGCCGTCTGCTGGGCGACCACGTCGTCGGCCATCTCCTCGATCCGGATGTTGTTGCCCTGCCCCTTCACCTCGGTGGCCATGGTGATCGCCCCTTCGTGATGCGTGATCATCAACGTGAGGAAGAGCCGGTCGAAGTCCTTGCCCCGGGCCGCCCGTAGGTCCTTGAGCTGTACCTCGGTGGCCATGCCGGGCATCGAGGCGTGGTCGTGCACCCCGCTTCCGGTGTCCTTGTGATGGGTCTTCAGCCAGCTCTCCATGGACGCGATCTCCGGACCCTGGGCCGCCGCGATCCGCTCGGCCAGTTTCCTGACCTTCGTGGACTCGGCGCGTTTCGGGACGAGTTCGGTCATCTCCAGTGCCTGTGCGTGGTGTTCGATCATCATCCGGGCGTAGGAGACGTCCGCGGAGTTGGGGGAGTCGTCCTCCGCGCGCTGGTCCGCGGCCTCGTCGGCGGAGAGCGTGCGGTTCTGCTCGCCGGGCTTGCCGGGCACGATCACCGACGGTCCGCTCGGGGCGGGTCGGGCGTCCGAGCCGGAGTCGCAGGCCCCGAGTCCGAGCACCGCGACGGCGGCGAAGGTCACCGGGACGAAAAACTTCGGTGCCGGTTTGTTGCCCCCTGTTGGTATGTGCATGGCGAAGACGATACTTCGGTGGTGCGTGAACCGTTCCGACAGGAACGGAACTAGGGAGGAAGCAGTGATCCTGTTGAACATTCCCCGAAGACGCCACCGACGTCTCGGAGTTGCCGCGGCCACCACCGGACTGGTCGCGGCGCTGCTGACGGCGGCACCGGCGGCGGCGACCCCCGACCCCGGGGATGCCCCGGTCACGGGCCAGGAGGTGTCCAAGAGCACCGAGGCCCAGGTGCGGGCCGCGATAGCCGACGGTGAGATACCGGGCCAGGACGAGATCGTCCACTCCGCCAACGTCGAGCACGTCGCCAACTCGCCCAAGGCGCTTGCCAGTCTCAACTCCGACCTGGCCTTCCAGGGCCGCTACGCCTTCTCCGGCAACTTCGACGGCTTCGTCGTCTACGACATCAGCAACCCGAAGGCGCCCCGGACCGTCTCGCAGGTCCTGTGCCCCGGCTCCCAGAACGACATCTCGGTCTCCGGCAACCTGCTGTTCCTGTCCACCGACTCCTCGCGCAGCGACAACAGTTGCAACAGCACCACCCAGCCCGCGACGGAGAAGTCCTCCTGGGAGGGCATCAAGGTCTTCGACATCAGCGACAAGACCAACCCGAAGTACGTCGCCGCCGTCGAGACCGCGTGCGGCTCGCACACCCACACGCTGGTGCCCGAGCGCAAGGACGTCTACGTCTACGTCTCCTCGTACTCGCCGAACGCCGCCTACCCCGACTGCCAGCCGCCGCACGACGGTATCTCCGTCATCAAGGTACCGCGCGGCGCCCCGCAGAACGCGGCGGTCGTGAGCTTCCCGGTGCTGTTCCCGGGCGAGGGCCCGGACGGTGGGGGCAACCCCGGCGGCCCCACCAACCCCGGCGTGTCGAAGACCACCGGCTGCCACGACATCACGGTGCTGCCCTCCAAGGACCTCGCGGCGGGCGCCTGCATGGGTGACGGCATCCTGTTCTCCATCAAGGACCCCGCGAACCCCAAGGTCATCGACCGGGTGCAGGACAACGTCAACTTCGCCTTCTGGCACTCGGCGACGTTCAACCAGCGTGCGAACAAGGTCGTCTTCACCGACGAGTTGGGCGGCGGCGGCGCGGCCACCTGCAATGCGGAGGTCGGCCCGAACCGCGGCGCCGACGGCATCTACGACATCGCCGGCAAGGGCGACAAGCGCAAGCTGGTGTTCCGCAGCTACTTCAAGATCCCCCGCCACCAGGCGGACGTCGAGGTCTGCGTGGCCCACAACGGCTCGCTGATCCCGGTCAAGGGCCGCGACATCATGGTCCAGGCCTGGTACCAAGGCGGCGTCTCCGTCTGGGACTTCACCAACTCCTCGCGTCCGAAGGAGATCGGCTACTTCGAGCGCGGCCCGGTCGACACCGAGGAGCTCACCACGGCCGGTCCCTGGTCGGCGTACTACTACAACGGCTACATCTACGCCAACGACATCGCCAAGGGCTTCGACGTCCTGAAGATCTCGGATCGGCGCACCGATCCGGCCAAGCGGGTGCGGCTGGGCGAGCTCAACGTCCAGACGCAGCCGGAGTACTTCGGCTGACCGCTCGCTCAACCGCAGGTCGCATCACCGCGGATCGCTCAGCCACTGGTCGATCCGCCGCCGATCGCTTCGCAGCCGGTCGCTCAGTCGCCGGTCGCGAAGAAGCGTGACAGATCGGTCTCGGGCGTCCCGCCGGACCCCTCGTCGGTGTCCGGCGGGACGCCCAGCTCCCAGTCCAGCCGGTACCGGGCGAACAGCTCGGCGCGCAGCACCGGGATCGGCATCGGGACGCCGGGTACGAGGGCCGCGTAGACCGAGCCCATGAGCAGGGCGCGCAGCATCGGGTAGTCGGCGTCGGCGTCCCGCGAGCCGTGGCGGGCGACGGTGTCCCGCAGCAGTTCGGCCAGGCGGCGCTGTTCCGGGCAGGGCAGGAAGCCCTCGGCCTGAAGCAGTCCGGCCATGTGCTGGCGCATCAGCACGGGCCGGTCGCGGGCCAGGCCCAGGATCGCGTCGATGGCCCGCGCCATCCGCTCCCTGCCGTCCTCGGTGCGCGGCTCGCGCTCCAGCGCCTCCTCCAGCGTGCGGTGCATCAGCCGGTGCACGGCGGACTGCACCAGCTGGCGCTTCCCGGGGAAGTAGTACGACGTCAGCCCGCGCGCCGAGCCCGCCCGGTCCGCTATGGCGCCGAGCGTCGTCGCCTCGTAGCCGTGCTCGGAGACCAGCTCGACCGCCGCCTGCAGCAGCCGTTCCCGGGAACGGCGGCGCAACTCTTCATTGACCGAGGCGCTGCGCGGGGACATGCTGTACTCCTGCGTTGACTGGTTGCCAACCAACTATACTCAGGACGTCCGGTCCGGCCGCTGAAACGGCCGGTCAGGGCTGCCGTCTGCCTCGGGCGACGCGGGGGATCGCCCGAGGCGGGCGGTTCTTCCGCCCTACTGGTGGCCTGAGGCTACTGATCCGAGGTCTCCTCCCGGGCCCCGTCGACCAGATCCAGCACCGGCAGCAGCCCCTTGGGCCGCTCGGTCACCGGCAGATGGTCCACGAAGTGCACCCCGCAGCCCACCACGGCCGCGCCACCGTCCGCCCGGCGGTCGTCGCCGACCATCAGCGTCTCGTGCGGGCCTGCCCCGAGCGCCTCGCAGGCCGTGGCGAACAGCTTCGGGTCCGGCTTCTGCACACCGTGCTCGTACGACAGCACGTACGTGTCCACGTACGCGTCGAGGCCGTGCTCCCGGAACACCGGGCGCAGGTCCCAGCCGATGTTGCTCACCACGCCCACACCGATCCCGCGCTCGCGCAGCCCGCGCAACACCTCGGCGGCGTCGGGATAGGGCCGCCAGGCGGCGGGGGAGCGGTGGCGGTCGTAGAGCCGGTCGTGCAGCAGGGGGTCGGGCAGCGGCACCTGCCGGGAGAGCCCGGTGTAGGTGGCCCGGTGCAGCTCGGCACTCTCGTCCCGCCGCGCCCACAGCCCGATCAACTCCTGCGGCACCCGCACCGGGTGGGTGCCGCCCGGCAGCGCCCCCGCCGCCTCCAGCGCCTCCGCCGTCCGCACGATCTCGGCCTCGGGGAGCGCGATCCCGTCGGCGGCGAGGGCTCCGCGCAGCCAGGACTCGGTGGACTCGATGCGGAACAGGGTCCCGGAGAAGTCGAACAGCACGGCGATCATGGGGAGATCCTACGAGTCGGCGTTCCCCTTCCGTGGCAGATCGCCGCCCGGATGGCCGACATCGATCGCCTCCAGCCGCCGCGACGGTGCCGGAACCGTCTCACCCGTGTCCGGCGGGCATGAGCCTCACTCGTCGTCGGGGGGCGTGGGCCGTCGCGCGTGTACGAGTACCGCCACGGCCACCACCAAGGCCCCCAGCAGCCACCCGCCGACCACGTCCGAGGCCCAGTGGACGCCCAGCCAGACGCGGGTCAGGCCGACGCCCACGACGGAGAGCACCGACACGGCCAGGGCCGTACGGAAGAGGGGGCGGCCGGCGCCGTGGTGGTGCAGGAGCCACAGCAGCAGGCCGCAGACGACCATGGCCGTCATGGCGTGTCCGGAGGGGTAGGCCGCGTAGTGCGCCGAGTCGACGGGGTCCGGCCAGACCGGGCGGGGGCGGTCGACGGCGGCCTTGAGGCCCTGCTGGACCAGGGCGCTCAGCAGACACGTCATCCCCAGCCACAGGGCCGTCCACCGGGCCGCTCGCCGCCAGATCAGCCACACCGCGACCGCCGCGCACAGCAGCCGCATGGTCCACGGGTCCCACACCCAGTCCGTGAGGATCCGGAAGGCGTGGGTGACACCGGACTCGTCCACCGCCCAGCGGTGCGTGGTGGACGCGATGTCGTCGTCGAAGCTCAACAGGGGCCGCCACCGGATCGCGACCAGGGTGAGCAGCACCGCGGAGCACGCGGTCAGGACACCGGCCGAGCGCAGGGCGGTGCGCTGGTCCTTCGGGCGGGACGGGGCGTCGACGGGCGGCGAGTGCATACTGCGATCCTCGCCGACCGACGGGGCCGGAGGCCAATCCCGCCGCGGATCGTCAGCCGAGTGCCCGCAGCGCGGGGACGAACGTCACCAGCACCGGGACCACCGGCACCAGCGCCGCCGTCGCCGTCAGACCGAGCCGCCGCGCGGCCGTGAGCCGGTCCGGGGGAGTGAGCAGCCGGCTCACCCGCTGCGGCACCTGGGCCTGAGGGGTCGGGCAGGGACCGAACACGCCCCGGTCCTCGTTCAGTTCCACGAGCGCCAGCGCGGTCGTCAGCCGCCCGAAGCGCCGGGAGGCCATGTCGTCCGCGGCCAGCTCGACGAGCCGGTGCATCTCGGCACGGAACGCGGCGAACACCGGGACCTGCGGGAAGCCGCCCGCCAGCGCGCCGGAGCAGTGCAGCAGCCAGTCGTGCCGGGCCTGCGCGTGCCCTTCCTCATGGGCCAGCAGGGCGTCCAGTTGCCGCCCCTCCAGGCGGCGCAACGCGGCCGTGGTGATGACAAGTCGGGGCGCCGACCCGGGCAGCCACCAGGCGTCGGGGCGTCCGCCCTCCAGGACCACCAGAGGACCGGCACCCTTCTCCTCGCCGGGCAACAGCGGGGCCCGCACCAGGAGTTCGGCCCGGCGCAGCCGGCGCCGCGCCTGCGCGCGTACGACCTCACGGACCAGCATCGCCGCGGTCCACGCCCCGCCGAGCGCCAGTGTCACCGCGGTCGTCGCCGCCCAGGTGCCGCCCGCGCCGAGCGCGTACGCCTCCACGACCGCGGACGGGGCGGGCGCGAAGACATGGCCGCGCACCGCCTGCCAGGCCGCCGCGGCGCTGAGCGTCATCGACAGCGCGCAGCACAGGAGTACGGCGGCCACCGCGCACTGCCAGACCCACAGCGCGACCACCGGTTCCCGGTCCGCCCAGTCGACCCGGGCGAGCAGCCGTGGGGCGACGACGGCGGTCAGCGCGCCGAGCAGCAGCAGTGCCGCGGGGACCATCATGGGGGCAGCCTATGAGGGGCGTACCGCGCGAGGGTACGGCCGGTCACGGCAAAGTGACGCAGGACACGCGGGAGTTCACAGCGTCGCCAGCATCGCCACCATCGCGATTCCCATCGACAGCCGGCAGGCCCGGGCCAGCTCCGGCCGGTCACCCCAGCCGAGCGCGGCGCCCCCGGCGGTCGCGGGCACCAGGCGGACGCCGGACAGCAGGACGTAGCCCACGAAGTAGAGCAGCAGCACCCCGGTCAGGAGGGGGATCCCGGAACCCGCGTGATGCCCCGGCGAGGCGGCCATCACGACCGCCATGTAGACCATCGCCGAGGCCCCCACCAGGTGATGCAGATGGTGGGGGCCGGTCCGCGCCGCCCACAGGGCCCGCATGGCGGCCGCGCCGAACACGACGACGTAGGCCGACCAGGCCCACGACGGGGGAGTGAAGACGGCCGCGGGTACGGCCATCGCGGCCATGCCGAAACCCATGAGTGCCTCGCCGCCCGCCGCGCGGCGCTGCTCCTCGACCTCGCTGCGCATCCGCAGCAGGCAGTACGCCCCGGTCGCCGCGCACAGCGCCACCAGCAGCCAGCCGGGCGAAGCCGGTCCGTGCACACGCGCCTCCCCCGCTCGACGGTCGGTCAGGGATGCGATGCCCAACCCCCGTGGCGCGCATACGGGCGCAAGGGTGTACACGGGGAGCATTCGACGGAGCACGGCAGGTCAGCGGGGACGGCCCCTCGCCGCTTCCAAAGTCGTTTACGAGTAAAACACCTGTTAAGGTCTTTCATATGAGCACCGCCACCCCACGCCTTCCCCTCGCCGGCGTCCTGCGCGTCGGCCGGCCCTCGGACATCTGGTTCAAGCCCGCCCTGAGCGTGGTCGTCGCGGTCGCCCCACCCAACCTGACCCTGCTGGCCCTGGGCCGCCTCGACCTGGCGATGTACACGATGGCGGGGTCCCTGTGCGCGCTGTACGCCCACAGCCGCCCGTACGCCGCCAGGGCCCGCGCCCTGGCCTGGGTGGTGCTCGGCATGGTCACCGGACTCGGCGTCGCTCTCGTCGCCGCCTCGCTCACCACCAGTGCCGTCGCCCTTGTCACCGTCGGCGCCCTCCTGGCCGCGGCGCAGAAGGCGCTGTGCGACGCGACCCGCATCGGCCCGCCCGGCAACGTGATCTTCACCTTCATCAGCTCCGCCGCCCTCTTCGCCCCGCAGGCCCTCACCCAGGTCCCCGGTCACCTCGCCCTCGCCGTCGCGGCGGGCGTCTGGGCCTGGCTGGTCGGCATGGCGCCCGGCCTGATCCGCCCGCACGGCCCGGAACGCCGGGCGACGGCCCACGCCCTGCGCACCGCCGCCGCCCACGCCGAGCACCCCGAAGACCCCCACACCAGGGCCGCCGCGGCCGCCGCCGTCCAGGCCGCCTGGCAGGCGCTGCTCTCCGCCGGCGCCCGCACCGCACCCCGCCGTGCCCTCGACCGCCTTCTCGTACGCGCCGAGGTCGCCCTGGCCGCCCCCGCCGACACGGACCCGCAGCGCCTGCGGACCTGGGCGCGCGACCTACGCGGCAACGGGCCGGTCCCGCGCACCGAGGACCGCGGCGAGCTGCTGGGCCTCGACGCCGAACTCGACCTCGGCAGCACGTCCGCCCGGCGCAGGCTCGGCGCCCTCGCCCCGCTCGCGCTGCGCACCGCGCTCGGCTGCGGCCTCGCCGGGTACGCCTCCCTCGCCCTCGGCGTGGGCCGCCCCTACTGGGCCCTGGTCACCGCCGCCTCCCTCTACCAGGCCAACCTCACCCTCACCTGGAGCCGCGGCGTCCAGCGCGTGATCGGCAATCTCGCCGGGGTCCTGCTCTTCGCCGCCGTCGTCCCGCTCGCGCATCTCGGTCCCGCCGCCCTCGTCCTCACCTGCCTCGCCTTCAACTTCGGTGCCGAGGCGCTGATCAGCCGCAACTACTGGCTCGGCAGCGTCTGCGTGACCCCGATGGCGCTGCTCATCACCGAGTTCGCCGGCTTCCAGGAACCCGGCAGGCTGATGGCCGAGCGGGTCGCGGACACCCTCGTAGGCGCCCTGGTCGGCTTCGTCGCCGCGCTCGTCGTCACCGATCGGCGCGCGGTCGACCGGGTCGAACACGCCCTGTCCGTCGTCGACCGCGCCCGCGAAGGCGTCGCCCGCCTCCTCGCGGAGCCGTGCCCCGCCCCGGCGGCCCTGGAGTCGGCGCGCCGCACCCTGGCCGCCGCGCTCGTCGAGCTGCGCAGCGCCGTGGACGCCGCGTCCGGCGAGTGGTGGCAGCGGGCCCTGCCTCAGGAGCGGGTCGTACTCGCCGAGCAGGCGGGACACCGTACGCTCGCCGCGACGACCCGACACCGGACCAGCGCGACGACGGAGGACGTACGGCCATGACGGCGCAGAGCAGCGGGGGAAGCGGCCCGGGGGCGGACACCGTCGCGGCGGTCGTCCGGCAGTGGCGGGCCGTGCATCCCGGCCTGGACACCGCACCCATGGAGATCATCGGCCGTGTCAACCGCTGCGCGGCCCTCCTCCAGCAGGCCGAGGACGCCCCGCTGCGCCGGGCGGGCCTGAGCCGCCCCGAGTTCGACCTGCTGGGCGCGCTGCGCCGCACCGGCCATGAACTCACCCCCGGCGAGCTGGCCCGCGAGACCTTCTCCTCGGGTGCCGCCGTGACCAAGCGCGTCAAACAGCTCACCGAGCGTGGCCTGGTCGAGCGCCGCGCCGACAGCCGCGACCGCCGGGTGGCCCACCTCCGCCTCACGGACGCCGGGCGCGACCTCGTCGACGGCATCCTGCCCGAGCAACTGGAGTACGAGACCGCCGTACTGTCCGTCATGGACGAGGGACGGCAAGGCGAACTCGCCTCGCTGCTCGGTGAGTTGCTGACCCGGCTGGAGGGACGGCTCGGCGCGCTCCGCACCTGAACAGCAGCGGTCCCGGGTTCGTGGAGCAGCTCGCCGAGGGAGGCCATGGGCCGGACCGCGATCGACCGGATCACCTCGGCCGCGAACCGACCCGCACCGGCCGGCGCCGGGGACGCTCAGATCCCGGGCCGGTAGCGGATCGGGTGGTCGGCCGGCACCTCCACCAGCATGATCGGCGTGCCGTCCGGATCGGCGAGCCACATCTCGATCAGGCCCCACGGCTCCTTCACCGGCGGCCGCACGATCGCGACCCCCTTGGCCACCAGCTCCTCGTGCGCGGCGGCCACGTCCTCGACCTGCATCCACAGCCGTACGGCCGGGGAGGCGGGTGTCTCGGAGCGCCCCGAGAGCTCCAGGAAGCCGCCGCCGAGGAAGTAGACGGTGCCGCGCTCGGGTCCCGTGCCGAACTCGCGGTAGACGGCGAGGCCCAGCTGCTCGCCGTAGAAGGTCCGGGAACGCTCGGGGTCGGTGGGGTGGAGGAGGGTCCGGCCGCTCAGTACATGCACCATGCGGCGGAGCCTAGTGGGAGCGTTACGCTCGTCCGTGCCCGTGCCCGTGCCGTGCCCGAGAGCGGAGAGAACGCCCCATGACCGCTGGCCTCACCTTCCGTGACGCGACCGACGCCGACGTGGACACCCTGGTCGCCCTGATCGAGTCGGCGTACCGCGGGGACTCCAGCCGGGCGGGGTGGACCACCGAGGCGGACATCCTCCAGGGGCGGCGGACCGACCCCGACGGTGTCCTGGAGGTGATCAAGTCGCCCGACAGCCGGCTGCTCACCGTCGAGCGCGACGGCGAGGTCGTCGCCTGCTGCCAGCTCGAACACCGGGGTTCCCACGCCTACTTCGGGATGTTCGCGGTCAGCCCGAAGCTCCAGGGCGGCGGCCTCGGCAAGGTGATCATCGCCGAGGCCGAGCGCGTGGTGCGCGAGGAGTGGGGCGCCACGGAGATGCACATGACGGTGATATCCGTGCGCGAGGACCTCATCGCCTGGTACGAGCGGCGCGGCTACCGCCGTACGGGCCGGATGACCCCGTTCCCGTACGGCGACGAGCGTTTCGGCATCCCGCAGCGGGACGACCTGCGGTTCGAGCTGCTGGTCAAGCCGCTGGTGTGACGTTCATGCGGAGCGTCAGGCGGTGAAGCGGGCGGTGCGCTTGATCTCC
Source organism: Streptomyces sp. NPDC034103 (assembly GCF_055575395.1). Taxonomy (NCBI): domain Bacteria; kingdom Bacillati; phylum Actinomycetota; class Actinomycetes; order Kitasatosporales; family Streptomycetaceae; genus Streptomyces; species Streptomyces sp. NPDC034103. Next base: position 313,398 of record NZ_JBVISS010000012.1, read on the forward strand.
GGGTAGTCCGTGGTCGCGCCGTCCAGCTGGAGGGCCCGTACGATCCGCAGGTGGTCCTGGGTGTTCACGACCCAGCCGATGATCCGCAGGTCCGCCTTGCGGGCGTGCTCGACGACCTCCAGCGTGATCCGGCGGATGTTCAGGCACACCGTCGCGGCGCCGGCCTCGACCGCGCGGTCCACGATGTCGGTGCCGTAGCGGCTGCCGATCAGGGCGGTCCGTACGCCCGGCACCAGGCGGGAGATCTCGGCGATGGCCTCGTCGTGGAACGAGGACACCTCGACGCGGCCCACCAGGTCCCGCCGGTGCATGACCTCGGCGAGTGCCCGCGCGGCCTGGAGGTCCTTGATCTCGGCCTGGAGCGGGGTGCGAACCGCGTCCAGGACCTCCTCGAAGACGGGGACGCGTTCCCCGTGGCCCGCGTCCAGCGCGCGCAGCTCCTCCAGGGTCTGCTCGGCGATCGGTCCGGACCCGTCGGTCGTGCGGTCCACGTCGGTGTCGTGCATGACGACGAGGGCGCCGTCCTTGCTGAGGTGCAGGTCGAGTTCGATGACGTCTAGGCCGGCCTGCTCGGCGGCGACGAAGGAGCGGAGAGTGTTCTCGGGTTCGAGACCCATGACCCCGCGATGACCGATGGTAAGGAAGTTCAAGGTTCAACTCGCTTCCGTCGACGGCGGCTCGGCCTCCGCGCGGACCGGAGGGGACGGCTCGCACGGACAGATCCGCAGCCTAGTGCGCCCGGCCGGTGATGTACCCGCGCATACACGGGGGATCGGGGTGGCGCCGGGGGCGGACCTGCCCGGCACGGCTCCGGGCGGTCACCCTGGGGTGGGCGAGTTGCGCGCGCATTGACCATTCCGCCGCCCCAAGAGGATCACGTATACCCATCCGCGTGGCCCTCAAGGCATCTGACAGGAAAAAGTTCCGTGACCATGGGGGTGGGCAGGATAATTTCCCGAGGCTCCCCTTGCTGGAAGGAAGCCTCTATGCATACGGTGTCCTGACGCGAGGTTCTCCAGCGGAGGATGGGACATGACGGAAATTCTTGTGCAGGCGGCGACGGAGGGCCAGATTCCTCCCGTGACCAGGGTGGTGGAGCACCCGGCATGGCCCGTGCTCAAGGATGCCGTGGAGCGGATCCGCCCCTGGCAGTCCAAGGACGGGTCGATCGACTTCACCGCCGAGGGTGCCCCCGGGCGCGCCGAGGCCGAGGCCGTCGTACGGCAGGTCGTCGGTGCCGTGGAGGAGCTGTCCCCGCTCCTCCCGCACGACGCGGCCTACCACGAGGCCCTGGCGAAGGACCTCCGCCGCTGGGCCGAGGGCGGCTTCGAGGTGCCCGACTTCCTCGACTCGCTGCTGGCCTTCCAGCCCGCAGCGAGCCGCGCGGACGGCCTTCAGCACCTGGTCGTCTTCCCCATGTACACCCAGAACGGCAACCCCGACCGCAACCTCGAGGCGGTCGTGCTGCGCATGGTCTGGCCCGACTGGCTGGCCGAGCTGGAGCGCACGCGCTACGACAACCCGCTGTTCTGCGGCATCAAGTTCGAGGACTTCACGGCCGGTTACGACACCAACTCCGCCGTCCTCTTTCCCGAGACCATCGCCGTGCGCGAGGCGCCGGAACGATTCTCCTGGGGTGGCATCTTCTGCGACCGCGAGGCCGCCCGCTTCCGCCGGGTCACCGACGCCGCGGTCGGCATCCTGGGCCTGGAACTGCCCGAGGACATCGCCGCCATGGTCCACGACCAGAAGCGCTGCGAGGAGGCCTTCGTGCTGTGGGACATGGTCCACGACCGCACCCACAGCCACGGCGACCTGCCGTTCGACCCCTTCATGATCAAGCAGCGCCAGCCGTTCTGGATGTACGGCCTGGAGGAGCTGCGCTGCGACCTCACCGCCTTCAAGGAGGCCGTGAAGCTGGAGGCGGAGGGCGTCTCGCAGGCCCGTGACGTGCAGTTCGCGGTCCTCTTCGACCGCATGTTCCGCTTCCCGGTCACCGGTGAGCGGGTGCGCAACTACGACGGCCTCGGCGGCCAGCTGCTCTTCGCCTACCTGCACAAGCACGACGTCGTCCGCTGGACCGACAACAAGCTGCACATCGACTGGCAGCGCGCCCCGCAGGTCACCAACCAGCTCTGCGCCGACATCGAGCGGCTCTACCGGGACGGCATCGACCGCCCCAAGCTCGTCCACTGGTTCGCCGGGTACGAGCTGGTCTCCACCTACCTCGCCCCGCACCCCGGCTCCAAGTGGGCCAAGGGTCCGGACGCCCTGGACCTGACGCAGCCGCCGCGCAAGCTCGTCGATGACGTGCTTCCGGACGAGTTTCCGCTGAGCATGTTCTATGAGGCCCTCTCCAAGAAGCTCAAGAACGTGATCGCCAGCACCAAGGGCATCCGTGCGGAGAGCGCCGAGCAGGTCGCCGCGTGAACGAGCGCGGTACCGAGAACACTGCACGGCAACCTCAGGAGGCGAAGAACATGGCGGGGAACGGAGCTCTCAGCGGTGCGGTGATCGCGGTGGCCGGCGCGGGCGGACCCGCGGGCCGCGCGACACTGCTGCGGCTCGCCGAGGCCGGCGCGACCGTCGTCGGTGCCGACAACGACCCCGAGCGCCTCGCGGAGGCGGTGGCCGCGGCGCGGGACGCGGGCGGTGGCGCCACCGTCACCGGTGAGCCCGTGGACCTGCTCGACCTGGAGTCCACCCGGGACTGGGCCGCGGGCATCGAGAAGGAGTTCGGCCGGGTCGACGGCCTGGTCCACCTCGTCGGCGGCTGGCGCGGCAGCGAGACCTTCATCAAGACGAGCCTGGACGACTGGGACTTCCTGGAGCTGCTGCTCATCCGCACCGTGCAGCACACCTCGCTCGCCTTCTCCGAGGCCCTCCAGCGCAGCGACCGCGGCCGCTACGTGCTGATCAGCGCCGCCGGCGCGACCAAGCCCACCGCGGGCAACGCCGCGTACGCCGCCGCCAAGGCGGCCTCCGAGGCCTGGACGCTCGCGATGGCCGACTTCTTCCGCAAGGCGGGGGCCGGTGAGGAACTCACCTCGGCGGCCACGATCCTGGTGGTGAAGGCGTTGGTGCACGACGCGATGCGCGCCGAGCGCCCCAACGCGAAGTTCGCGGGCTTCACGGACGTCAAGGACCTCGCCGGGGCCATCGTCGACGTCTGGGACAAGTCCGCCGCAGAAGTGAACGGAAACCGTCTGTGGCTCACCGAGAAGCCGTGAACCCTCCGAGGACCGACGCCCGCCGGCACCACGACCCGGACACCCGGGGCTTCGCCAGCGACAACTACGCCGGTGCCCACCCGGAGGTGCTCGCAGCCCTGGCCCTGGCCAACGGCGGGCACCAGGTCGCCTACGGCGAGGACGACTACACCGAGAACCTCCAGGCGATCATCCGCAGCCACTTCGGTGCCACCGCGGAGGCCTTCCCGGTCTTCAACGGCACCGGGGCCAACGTCGTCGCGCTCCAGGCGGTCACCGACCGCTGGGGGGCGGTGATCTGCGCCGAGAGCGCGCACATCAACGTCGACGAGGGCGGCGCCCCCGAGCGCATGGGCGGCCTCAAGCTGCTCACGGTGCCCACACCGGACGGCAAGCTCACACCCGAGCTGATCGACCGGCAGGCGTACGGCTGGGACGACGAGCACCGAGCGATGCCGCAGGTCGTCTCGATCACCCAGAGCACCGAGCTGGGCACCCTCTACACGCCGGACGAGATCCGTGCGATCTGCGACCACGCCCACGCGCACGGCATGAAGGTGCACCTGGACGGTTCCCGGATAGCCAACGCGGCCGCATCCCTGGACGTCCCGATGCGGACGTTCACCAACACGGTGGGCGTCGACATCCTCTCGCTCGGCGGGACGAAGAACGGCGCGCTGTTCGGTGAGGCCGTCGTCGTCATCAACCAGGACGCCGTCAGCCACATGAAGCACCTGCGCAAGCTGTCCATGCAGCTCGCCTCGAAGATGCGCTTCGTGTCGGTGCAGTTGGAGGCGCTCCTCGCCAAGGACCTGTGGCTGCGCAACGCCCGCCACGCCAACGAGATGGCCCAGCGGCTCGCCGAGGGCGTCCGGGCCGTGCACGGCGTGGAGGTCCTCTACCCGGTGCAGGCCAACGGCGTCTTCGCCAAGCTGCCGCACGACGTGAGCGTGCGCCTTCAGAAGCGGTTCCGGTTCTACTTCTGGGACGAGGCCGCCGGGGTGGTGCGCTGGATGTGCGCCTTCGACACCACCGAGGACGACGTGGACGCGTTCGTCGCGGCGCTCAAGGAGGAGATGGCCGGCTAGTACGACGACCGGAAGGGCCCGCGGGCACTGCGGGCCCTTCCGGTCGCCGTCCCGGCGTTCTCCGCGCCGGTCAGCCGTTCACGACGATCGACGAGACGTTGTTCCGCAGGTTCGGGTCGAACCTCCCCACGGGAAGTTCGGTGTCCTCGGCCGTCTCCACGACCGCGCGCGCCCCGCGCACGACCTTGTCGATCCGCAGCTGGACGTCGACGGTGAACGACGCCCTGTCGTGCAGGTGGATCGGCGACGCGCAGTAGTAGGTCGCCGCCGACGGGCCCTCCTCGGACGGCGGCTGGGTCCAGCAGTTCTCCGGAAGTCCGACGACCGAGGTGCCCGCGGGCGCCTGGAACCGCAGTGTGGCGACCGGTGAGCCCGCACCCAGCGACGCCACCCAGGCCGGGCCCCGGTTGAACACGGTCATCCGGGCGGTGACCGTGTCCCCTGCCGCCCCGCGCACCCTGCTGCCGGTGACCTTGAAGTCGGCGGTGTTCTTGGCGTCGAGGGCGACGACCCGGTAGTTGTCGGACAGATCGACGTCGTCCTCCCCGGCCGCCGCCCGCTGCCCGGCCACCGGCCGCAGGTTCAGCTCCGGGCCCTCACCACGGGTCCACTCGAGGCCGCCGCGGGCCTCCTCCAGCGCCGCGTCCGAGTACGGCACCACCGAGTGGTCGAGCCGGTCGTACAGCGCCTGGCGGCCGATACGGAGCCTGGTCACGAGGTCGTAGCGCTGCCCGGGAGACACCTTCTCGTCGAGCACGCACAGCGCGCCCGTACCGATGGCGTTGTCGCGGTACTCGCAGTTGGCGTGCCGCTCCTTGAAATGCAGTCCGTAGGACGCGTGGACCCACAGCAGCGTCCGCTCCACGGCCCGGTTGCCGTTGTTGGTGACGGTCGACCGGACCGTGTGGTCCGTGCCGGGCGTGAGCCCCCGCTGCCACGGGGCCTGGCTCAGGCCGAGGTCCGGCCCGTTGCCCACGGTGATCCGGGTCTCGGCGTCGGACGCGGACAGTTCCCCGGCGGTGGCCGAGTACCGCACGTTCCCGGAGGCGTCGAGGCTCGCGTCCGGCAGGGCGCGCAGGCCGATCAGGGCGGCCGAGACGTCCTGCGTGCCCGCGGGCATCGCCGGGACGTCACACACCGCCCTCGTCGCCGACTCCGGTGCGCAGTTGGCGGGCCACGACACCTGCGCGAAGGAGGCGATCTCGCTCACGTCCACGGTCAGCCGGCCCGCGGGAACGGCGTTGTCGAGGTCGTCGTGACTGATCTGGACATCGAGTGTGCGTTCGCGCGCGCTCCCGTTCGCGTCCGGCGCCGGCAGCACGGTCCCGTACGGCGCTTGGATCCACAGTTCGTCGGATGCGGCGTGCACGGGACCGGCCCCGACCGCGGCCAGCGCACAGCCGGCGGCGACCGCGGCTCCGAGCAGACGATGCTTCATGAGTTCCCCCTTGTTGGTGTTCGGTCGGCGGTCGAGACCCGTGGGGCGGGGGAGGGGTTGTAGACGGTCGCCGGGTTGCGGTGATGTTCGGCCGTTCTCAGAACGACAGAGCATCTCGTCGGCGAGGATGCATAGATATACGTTGCTCGGAAAGTTGATTGACTCGTGGTCGCGGTGCCACCTACGCTCTCCTGTCATGCAGATGATCCAGGAAACCGCCGACCTCTCCGCCTACTTGGCCGCTGATGAGGTGATCGACCATCACCGTCCGGTGGTGCGCGAAACCGCTGCCAGGCTCGCCGAGGGTGCGGCGGATTCGTATGACTATGCGCGAGCCGCCTTCGAGTTCGTGCGCGACACGATTCCTCACTCGCAGGACTCCGGCGACCTGCGGGTCACCTGGCGGGCCTCCGACGTGCTCGGGCAGGGCACCGGCATCTGCTACGCCAAGGCCCATGCGCTGGCCGCGCTGCTGCGGGCCGAGGACATCCCGACCGCGCTCTGCTATCAGCGGCTGGCAGCCGATGACGGGGGCGGGCATGTCGTGCACGGCCTGATCGCGCTGCGGTTCAACGGTGCCTGGCACCGGCAGGACCCCCGCGGCAACAAACCGGGGGTGGACGCCCGGTTCTCCCTCGAAGGCGAGCGGCTGGCGTGGATTCCGGACCCACAGTCCAATGAGGTGGACTATCCGGTCCTGTATGCTGAACCTCACCCGACCGTGCTGAGCGCCCTCAAGGCGGCCCCCGACCGGCCGCACCTCTGGAAGACGCTCCCCACCGCTCTCTGAGGCAGCCGATGACCCTCTCCCTGTCCGTCTCCGACGACGTCCGCGCCCTCGCGCCCGGTTTCACGCACGTCGCGATCGAGGCATACGGCCTTGTCAACGGGCCCAGCACAGCGGCGAGTTCGGCTGTCCTCGACGACGCGTCCCGGCGCCTGGCCGCACGCCTGGATGGGCGCGCGCCGCACGAGGACCCGCACATGGCCGCGTGGCGCGAGGTCTACACGGCGTTCGGGTCGAAGCCGTCGCGCACCCGCAACTCGGCGGAGGCGCTGGCCAAGAGGGCGCTGGCGGACGGCGGGCTGCCCCGGATCAACCTGCTCGTCGACCTCTACAACGCCATCAGTGTCGCCCATCTGATCCCGGTGGGCGGCGAGGACATCGACCGCGTCGAGGGCGGGATGCGGCTCGTGCGGGCGGCCGGGAACGAGGAGTTCGTCACCGTCGCCGGCGGCGAGGAGGTCGTCGAACACCCCGACGCCGGCGAGGTGGTGTGGTGCGACGAGCGGGGCGTGACCTGCCGCCGCTGGAACTGGCGCCAGGGCCCGCGCACCCGTCTCACCGAGGAGACCGTCTCCGGGATCTTCCTGCTGGAGAGCCTCGCCCCGATGCCGGTCCCCGACGTCGAGTCGGCGGCCGCCGAACTCGCCGAGCTGCTGGAGAAGTTCAGCCCCGGCGCGTGTGTCGAGGTGCACGCGGCGAACCCGGTGCGCGGCTGATCGGTCGCGATCGCTAATCTCCCGGTATGCGTGACGGGGGAGCAGTGGACGACAGTTCGAGCGGGAACGAGGGCGCCGGCGTGGACGCCGGGAACGAGGGCGCCGGTGTGGACGAGGAGCGGCCCGTACGGCCGCTCGCCCGGCTGCGGAAGCACTGGCTGCTCACCTCGGTCGTGGCGCTGGCCGTGCTCGCGACGGCCACGGCGGTGCCGGTCGTCCTCGCGGACTCCGCGGACGACGCGCCGTGCCGGCAGGTCCCGGCGTCGACCCGGGCCCTCGCCAAGAACCCGGCGGCCGCCACCCGCGCCCTCGACCCCGGCGACGAACTCACCCGGTTCGACGCCGTGCGCGACCTCCTCGCCTACGAGAACCCGTGCGGCGACGGCGGCAGGGTCCTCGGGCAGATCGCCTACGCGGGCACCCGGGCCACCCGCGCCGGGCAGCCCCACACCCTCGCCCAGGCCCGCGCCGCCTACGCGGTCGTCGCCGCCTTCGAGGACAAGGAGGTGCCCGCGGGCATGGCGCCCGGCCTGGCGCGGGTGCTCGCCGAGTACGTCGTGGACGCCAACCGCCATCTCAGCGCCGACACACGGGCCTACGCCCCGGCCGTCGACGCGGCGGGCGCCGCACCGGACGGCACCGGCTGGACCGCTTACGGACGCTTCCTCGCCCCCGGCGAGGCGCACACCGACTTCGAGCACGTCCAGCCCTACTCGTCCGTGCGCGCGAACCCGGAAGCCCTGACAGCCGAACTGGCCAAGGACCCCGAGGCGTTCGCGATCCTCTACGACGCCCAGCGCACCTACCTCGCCCACTACCTCGAACGCCTCACCCGGACCGGTACCGACCCCGACTACCACCCCGAGCCGGAGAAGGACGGCGCCTCCGAGCGGGCCGACGCCTGGGTCGACATCGACCTGTCCCACCTCGCCGACCGGGTCGGCGCGCTGATGACCCACCGGGCGCGCTACGCCAGAGAGGGCGAGATCCCCGACCTCGCGGCCTTCGACCAAGCCGTACGACGGCACACCCGCGGCGCCTACCAGGCGGCCACGGAACAGTTGGGCAGCCGGCCGCCGGTCGGGGACATCGCCGACCGGGACGCGTCCGGACCCGTGCGCGGGGACCTGACGGACGGGCGGCACCAGTTGATCACGGTGCTGGACACCTGGGCCGAGGCACGGCACGTCCCGGACGAACGCGCGGCGGAGCTACGGCAGTTGATCGACGAGCAGTACGTCCGGGCGCTGTGGCTGTCGGACTGAGCGGAGCCCGCCCGCCCAGGATGCCGAGCTGCAGGGTCCCCGCGAGCTGAGCGGGTTCAGCCGCCGATGCTCAGGTCCGTGCAGCCCCGCCGGTGGACCTGTTCCCGGGCGAACGCCGCGAGCAGCTTCCGCTTCTCGGTCTCGCTGACCCCGGGAGCGTCCTTGGCGGCGCTGAGGGCGAAGGTGGCCGCTTCGCCGTCGCAACGCGCCGTCGCCGTACGGGCGGCGGGCCAGCGCCCCTCCTCGGCGATCAGACGGCTGCTCCAGTCGCCGTACCAGGCGGCGAACGACAGCTGGGTCTCCAGCTCCCCGGAGTCGGCGTCGGGTGCGGAGAAGTCGCAACGCCCCACCGGGCCGACGTCGTTCATCAGTGTCGCCACACGCCACTCGCCCGCTTCGAGCACGCCGGTCTCGGCCGCCCAACCGCAGGCGGTGGCACCGGAGGCGTCGAGGGAGACCGTCCTGGGATCCCTCTCCGGATTCACCGGAGCGGCGTCACCACCGGGCACCTCGAGTGGCTCCGCGCCGCACCCCAGGCGCTCGGACGCGGAGTTGGCGAGTGCCACGGCCGTCTCGTAGGCGGCGGGCGTACCCCACAGGGTGTCCCGGCCCAACCGGGTGCGCACCAGGAGCTTGCGCTGTCGGCCTTCGTCGTCCTCGGTCAGGGCCGGGCAGGGCACCAACAGCTGGAGACCGCCGAACTTGTCGATGAAGCCCGGCAGTCCGTCGGGCATCGGCGCCATGTCGTCGAAGCCCGTCTCGGGGAAGTTGGTCATCAACTCCCGGTCCACGTCGTCCCGCCGGGTGTACGCCTCCATCGACAGGAGCCGGTCGCTGTGCAGGTCCTCGCCCTCGAAGCCGAGGGAGCAGCCGTAGTCGCCCAGCGCCTCGTGGGAGGCGGACGTGGCGTCCTTGAAGTGCGAGCCGTCGCGCCCCAGTTCGCGCACCGCGTCGACCGGCAGCGCGCCGTCGCAGGCGGTGCGCAGCAGCCACCAGTCGTTGATGTACGGCGAGGCGATCCAGCCGCCCAGCCCCAGCACGACCGCAGCCGTCACCGCCACCTTGATCCCACGCCGCATGCCCAGCCCCCGTAGCGCGTCCGACGGAAGGCCGGGCGGCCGACACCCGTGTTCAGGGCCTCGTACACCCGGCGTCCGGTTGTCGCGGGGACCCTACCGGCTGTGCCTCGGGGGAGGGGGTGCGGGGTCAGCGGGCCTCGGACGCGCGGACTTCCTCCGGCGTCGGCGCCGTACCGCCCAGATGCGCCGGCATCCACCATGTGTCGTCGGCGTCCTTCGGCCGGACGGGGTAGGCGCGCTGGGCGGCCTCCAGCAACTGCTGGACACTGTCGCGCAGCTGGCGGGTGATGGCGCCCGCGTACTTGTCCTTGGGCGCCTCGATCGCCTCGCCGACCCGGATCGTGACCGGGATGTGGCTGCGCTTGAAGTTGCGCGGCCGGCCCTTGGTCCACAGCCGCTGGGTGCCCCACAGCGCCATCGGGATCAGCGGGACGCCCGCCTCCTGCGCCATGCGCGCCGCGCCCGACTTGAAGCTCTTCAGCGTGAAGGACTGCGAGATGGTGGCCTCCGGGAAGACCCCGACGATCTCACCGGAACGCAGGGACTCCAGCGCGTGCTGGTAGGCCGTCTCACCCTGCTTGCGGTCCACGGGGATGTGCTTCATCCCGCGCATCAGCGGACCGGAGACCTTGTGCCGGAAGACCGACTCCTTCGCCATGAAGCGAACAAGACGCTTCTGCGGGAGCGCCGCCATGCCGTCGAAGATGAAGTCCAGGTAGCTGATGTGGTTGCTCACCAGCACGGCGCCGCCCGAGCGCGGGATGTTCTCCGACCCCTGGCAGTCGATCTTGAGGTCCCACGCCTTGAACAACGTGAGGGCGAGACCGACGACGGGGCGGTAGACAAGCTCTGCCATGGACGGAGTGGACCCTTCCTTCTCTGCCCTGGGAAAAAAAGGTTCCCGGGCGGGAAAGTTACGGCGCCGTAGGTTTACGGCACGTCGCAGATCGTGCCCCAAGAACGGACCGGTGGCCAGTCCTGGCGCCCGGGAACGGCGAGATCCTTGTCACGTCGGCTGCTTGATCCACCTCGTGCTTTTACGACGCCTTTACCGTGCGCGCACCGCCACCCGCCGTACGACGAGGTACATCTCGCACCCCAGGCAGTACCCGAAGGCGGAGTTGAGAAACGCGGCCGCGAGCGCCGCCCCGGTCGCGGCGAGACCCAGCCACTGCGGCCCGAGCGCGTAACCGAGAAGTCCCACGACCGCGAAGGCGAGCCCCACGGACTGCGCGAACCGCGGCGGCTCCGGCGCCTCGAACGCGGTGGGCGGACCGATCCGAGGTCGTATGACCCCGCGGAACAGCACGCCGTACGGCGAACGCCCCACCCCGCCGGCCGCGCCCAGCGCGAACGCCAGCGTCTGCCAGGCCAGCAGCCACACGCTGCCGGTGATCAGTACGGCCGCCAGTACCAGGGTCGTCACAGCCGCGCCGAAGCGCGGCCCCCGCACGTCGATGTCCATGAAGCAAGCATTCCGCAAGCAGGTCTCGGCGTGGCGCCGGGAATCTTTGCAGTCCTGTGAACGCTGGAGCCGGGTGATGACCGGAATCGTGGTGTGCGTGGTGGTGCTCGTGGTCGCGAGCGCCTATGGAGTGCTGCACAAGCGGCGGAGCGGGAGAGTACGGGTGCGCGGACGGGACGACGGCAAGCGGCTGGGCGCGGCCGAGTTGGGCGGGGAGTTGGGCGAGCGCGCCACCCTGGTCCAGTTCTCCAGCGCCTTCTGCGCCCCCTGCCGGGCCACCCGACGGGTCCTCGGTGAGGTGGTCGGGATCGTCCCCGGCGTCGCGCACATCGAGATCGACGCCGAGGCCCGTCTCGACCTCGTCCGTGAACTCGACATCCTCAAGACGCCCACCGTGCTCGTGCTGGACGCCGAGGGCCGGGTCGTGCGCCGCGCCGCCGGACAGCCGCGCAAGGCGGACGTCATCGCGGCACTGGGAGAGGCGGTTTGACGCCGCTCGCGCGGACGGTGAGGCATCTCCCATATGCGGGCACCCACTTGACTGTGCGCACCACCTATCGTCAGCCTGACCGTATGCCTTCGGAACTTCTTCTCTTCGGGCGGGTCCATGTCGACCTCGCCCGCACGGCGAGCGCGCGCTGTCCGGGTTGTTGAGCAGCCACGGCCACCCTCGCCCCTCCTTGCCGAAGGACCCCGCCATGACGACCTCCCCGGACCTCCGTACTCCCCAGCTCGGCTCCGCCGACCTCCTGCGCTCCGTCTTCAGGCGGCACGCGGCGGGGGTCGCCGTGATCACCGCCGGTGGTGAGCAGGGCCCGGTCGGCTTCACCGCCACCTCCCTCACCTCGGTCTCGGTGGAGCCCCCGATGCTCTCCTTCGGGATCGGAACCGGCGCCTCCAGCTGGCCGGTGATCTCCGAGGCCGACCATGTCGGCGTGCACATACTCGGCGAGCACCAGCGGGAGCTGGCCGCCACCTTCGCCCGCAGCGGCGCCGACCGCTTCGGCCCGCCCACCGCCTGGCGCGAGGGCCCCGAGGGCGTTCCGGTCCTCGACGACGTCCTGGCCTGGCTGGTGTGCCGGGTCGTCGCGCGCGTGCCCGCCGGTGACCACCGCATCGTCCTGGCCGAGGTGGTTCTCGGCGACCCCGCCGGCCCCGGCCGTCCGCTGCTGTACCACCAGGGCCGGTTCGGCGGCCTGCGGGACTGAGTACCTTCTGCGAAGCCGTCGAGTTCCGATTACGCTGCGTTGCGAAGGTCACAGTTCAAAGCGCTTGCTTAGCGGGAACGAACTAGGTGTACTGACGAGTAATATTTCGGTCGGAGCGCGGGTCGCCCCGATCGGGATCGGCCGCTTGGGGCGCCTATGCTGCCTGCAAGCAGGCAGCATGGAAATGTCGACGCAGCAGTAGGAGAGCCGGCGTGAGCTTGAGGATCGTTGTCACCGTGAAGTACGTGCCCGACGCCACCGGCGACCGGCACTTCGCCGATGACCTGACCGTCGACCGGGACGACGTGGACGGTCTGCTCTCCGAGCTGGACGAGTACGCGGTCGAGCAGGCGCTGCAGATCTCGGAGAACTCCGACGACGACGTCGAGGTCACGGTCCTGACCGTGGGCCCCGAGGACGCCAAGGACGCGCTGCGCAAGGCGCTGTCGATGGGCGCCGACAAGGCGATCCATGTCGAGGACGACGACCTGCACGGCACCGACGCCATCGGTACCTCGCTGGTGCTGGCCAAGGCGATCGAGAAGGCCGGCTACGACCTGGTGATCTCCGGTATGGCCTCCACCGACGGCACCATGGGCGTGCTGCCCGCGCTGGTCGCCGAGCGGCTGGGCGTGCCGCAGGTGACGCTGCTGTCCGAGGTCTCCGTGGAGGACGGCACCGTCAAGGGCCGTCGTGACGGCGACGCCGCCTCGGAGCAGCTGGAGGCGTCCTTGCCGGCGGTCGTGTCGGTCACCGACCAGTCGGGCGAGGCGCGTTACCCGTCCTTCAAGGGCATCATGGCCGCGAAGAAGAAGCCGGTGGAGTCCTGGGACCTGTCCGACCTCGACATCGAGGCCGAGGAGGTCGGTCTGGAGGGCGCCTTCACCAAGGTCGACTCCGCGTCGGAGCGTCCGGCGCGTACCGCGGGCACGATCGTCAAGGACGAGGGCGAGGGCGGCAAGCAGCTCGCCGAGTACCTCGCGAGCCAGAAGTTCATCTGAGGCTCACCCCCCTCAACGCCCCTTAAGCCCTCGCAATTCGCAGGAGAGCATTCCCATGGCTGAAGTTCTCGTCTATGTCGACCACGTGGACGGTGCCGTCCGCAAGCCCACGCTGGAGCTGCTGACGCTGGCCCGCCGTATCGGTGAGCCGGTCGCCGTCGCGCTGGGCGCGGGTGCCGCCGACACCGCCGCCGCGCTCGCCGAGCACGGCGCCGTCAAGGTCCTCACCCACGAGGCGTCCGAGTACGCCGACTACCTGGTCGTCCCGAAGGTGGACGCTCTCCAGGCCGCGTACGAGGCCGTCTCGCCGGCCGCCGTACTGGTCCCCTCCTCCGCGGAGGGCAAGGAGATCGCCGCCCGCCTCGCGCTGCGCATCGGCTCCGGCGTCATCACCGACGCCGTCGACCTGGAGGCCGGCGCCGAGGGCCCGGTGGCCACCCAGTCGGTGTTCGCCGCGTCCTTCTCCACCAAGACCCGTGTCGTCAAGGGCACCCCGGTCATCACCGTCAAGCCCAACTCCGCCGCCGTGGAGCCGGCGCCGGCCGCCGGCACCGTGGAGGCCCTGTCGGTGTCCTTCGGCGCCCTGGCCACCGGTACCAAGGTCACCGGACGCACCCCGCGTGAGTCGACCGGCCGCCCGGAGCTCACCGAGGCCGCGATCGTGGTCTCCGGCGGGCGCGGGGTGAACGGCGCGGACAACTTCGCGCTCATCGAGTCCCTCGCCGACTCCCTCGGTGCGGCCGTGGGTGCCTCGCGTGCCGCGGTGGACGCCGGCTGGTACCCGCACACCAACCAGGTCGGCCAGACCGGCAAGTCCGTCTCGCCGCAGCTGTACATCGCCTCCGGCATCTCCGGCGCGATCCAGCACCGCGCGGGCATGCAGACCTCGAAGACGATCGTGGCGATCAACAAGGACGCCGAGGCCCCGATCTTCGACCTCGTCGACTACGGCGTCGTCGGCGACCTCTTCGACGTCGTCCCCCAGCTCACCGAGGAGATCAACACCCGCAAGGGCTGATCGCACCCAGGCGTGACGAAGGCCCCCGCGACCGCTCTCCTGGCGGTTCGCGGGGGCCTTCCCTCATGTCAGGGTCAAGGACGCCTGCACCGGCAGATGGTCGCTCGGGAACTGCCCGGCCCGCGCGAAGGTGTTGATCGACGCGCGATGGACGGTGGCGCCGGGCGTGGCGAGGATCCAGTCGATGCGCTCGCCGCCGGGCGTCAGCGGCTTGTAGCCGTGGAAGGTCGCGTAGAGCTCACCGCGCTCGGCCGCCGCGTCCCAGGTGTCGACGAGCCCGGCGCCGAGCAGGGTGTCGTAGGCCCGGTTGTCCCCGGCCGCCGCGTTGAAGTCACCCGTCACGACGACCGGTGAAAAGCGGGCGAGTTCGGCGACCCGCTCGGCGACGAAGGACGCGGAGCGCTCGCGCGCGTACTGGCTCACATGGTCGAAGTGGGTGTTGAGGACGTGGAACTCACGCCCGCCCCGGACCCGTTCGCGAAACCGGACCCAGGTGACGATGCGCGGCAGCGCCGCTCCCCAGGTGTTGGAGCCGATGACCCTGGGGGTGTCGGACAGCCAGTACGTGTCGTGTTCGAGGGGGGACAGCCGGCGGACGTCGTAGAAGATCGCCGTGGACTCGTCGTGGCTGCCGCCCTCGCGGCCGGTGCCGATCCAGTCGTAGTGCGGGCCGAGGTCGGCGTGGATGTCGCGCAGTTGCCGGTAGAGGCCCTCCTGGGTGCCGATGAGCGTGGGGGCCTCGCGGCGCAGGAGCTCGCGCATCACCGGGCGGCGGGCGGCCCAGCTGTTGGGGTCGGAGGTACTCGCGAAGCGCAGGTTGAACGTCATGACGTCGAGCCGGCGTTTGCCCGACCTGGCGGCGGAGGCCGGCAGCGTGGCCATCAGCGGCACGGCGAGTGCGGCGGCCGCCGCGGTTCTCAGACCCATGCGGCGCGTCATTCTGTTGGTGTGCGACATGTCATCCCCTCCCGCGGGTCAGGATGAACGTCCGGACCCGGGTGCGAAAGAGGGCGTCCGGGCTGACAGGGGTGGCTCATGCGGCGGACGGGTGTTGACCGGCCGGAAGTCCACGGATAACTTCGTTCTACGGATTGTTGATTCCGTACTGCGGAAAACAGGAGGGTGTGGCATGGGTCAGGGCCAGCAGGAGCAGGTGGCGACGAGCCTCGCGGGAGCCGTCAGCGAGGAGATCAGCGCCTCCCTCGCCCCGGTCGACGCCGAGTTGGAGCGCCGCTACCCCGGTGACCCCGGCACCCGCCAGCCCGTCCACACCGTCTACGTCCCCGGCGACGCCTTCGCCGCCGACACCCTGCGCTCCTGGGGCGACCAGGCGCTCACCGCCCTCGACGCACACGCCCCCGACGCCGCGTCCTTCGCCGCCGTCCTCGGCCTGTCCGACGAACTCGCCGAGCCGGTGTACTCCCGTGTCCGCGCCAAGCTGGAGCGCGAACCCGTCGAAGACCTCCGGGTCGACTTCGAGGACGGCTACCAGGGCGCGGACGAGGACCAGGACGCCGCCCGCGCGGCCCGCCTGGTCGCCGAGGCCCACGAGAACGGCACGGCCGCCCCGTACATGGGCATCCGCATGAAGTGCATGGAGGCGGCGGTACGCGACCGGGGCATCCGCACCCTCGACATCTTCCTCACCGGCTTGATGGAGGCCGGCGGTCTGCCCGAAGGGCTCGTCCTGACACTGCCGAAGGTGACCTACCCCGAACAGGTCACCGGCATGGTGCGGCTGCTGGAGGAGTTCGAGAAGGCGCGGGGTCTGGAGCCCGGCCGGATCGGCTTCGAGATCCAGATCGAGACCAGCCAGGCCATCCTCGCCACCGACGGCACCGCCACCGTCGCCCGGATGATCCAGGCCGCCGAGGGACGCGCCACCGGCCTGCACTACGGCACCTTCGACTACAGCGCCTGCCTCGGCGTCTCCGCCGCCTACCAGGCCAGCGACCACCCGGCCGCCGACCACGCCAAGGCGATCATGCAGGTCGCCGCCGCCGGTACCGGGGTACGCGTCTGCGACGGCTCCACCAACGTCCTGCCGGTCGGCCCGACGGCCAAGGTCCACGACGCCTGGCGCCTGCACTACGGACTCACCCGCCGCGCCCTGGCCCGCGCCTACTACCAGGGCTGGGACATGCACCCCGGCCACCTCCCGACCCGGTACGCCGCTGTCTTCGCCTTCTACCGCGAAGGCTTCGAGCAGGCCGCCGGCCGCCTCGCCCGTTACGCCAACCACGCCGGCGGCGACGTCATGGACGAGCCCGCCACCGCCAAGGCCCTCAGCGGCTACCTGCTGCGCGGTCTGGACTGCGGCGCCCTCGACATCGCCGAGGTCGCCCGCCTCAGCGGTCTGACCCGCGCCGACCTGGAGGGCTTCGCGGCGCCGCGCCGCGGTGACCTGACGATCTCCGGCAAGTAGGACGAGGCTCGCGAGGGGGCGCCGGGTCCCGTCCGGTGTCCCGCCGGTCTCCGGCAGGTAGCGGATCTGTCACGGGCACCGCCGCCGACCGAAGCCGTCATTCCGGCCCCGTAATCTGTACGGCACGCACGGACAGTTCACAGGAACGGGGCAACGGTGTCATCGGGGGACAACGGACGGACGGAAGAGGTCGGCAGGCTGCTGGCCGGGCGCTACCGCGTGGTGGCGCAGCTCGGTCGCGGCGGCATGGGCGTGGTCTGGCGGGCCGTGGACGAGGTCCTCGGCCGTGAGGTCGCGGTCAAGGAACTGCGCACCTACAACGACGCCGACGGCCCCGAACTCGCCGGCCTGCGGCTGCGGATGCAGCGCGAGGCCCGCGCGGCGGCCCGGGTCCGCCACCCCGGCGTCGTGGCCGTCCACGACGTGACCGAGGTCGACGGGCGCCCGCTGATCGTCATGGAGCTGGTGGACGGGCCCTCGCTCGACGACGTCCTGCGCGAGCGCGGCACCCTGGACCCGCGTGAGGCGGCCGGGATCGGCGCCAAGGTCATGGAGGCGCTCGCCGCCGCCCACCGCGTCGGCGTCCTGCACCGGGACGTCAAGCCCGGCAACATCCTGCTCGACCGCTCGGGACGGGTCGTCCTCACCGACTTCGGCATCGCGACCATGGAGGACCCCGGCGACGGCTCCGCCACCCATCTGACCCGCAGCGGCGAACTGGTCGGCTCCCTCGACTACCTGGCCCCCGAGCGCGCCCAGGGCGCCGACCCCGGCCCGGCCTCCGACGTCTGGGCCCTGGGCGCCACGCTGTACGCCGCCGTGGAGGGCTCCTCGCCGTTCCGCCGTACGTCGACGTTCTCCACCCTCACCGCGATCGTCTCCGAGCCGCTCCCGGACCCCGTTCGGGCCGGGGTGCTCGGGCCCGTGCTCCAGATGCTGCTGGACAAGCGGCCCGGGGCCCGACCGGAGGCGGAGGAGGCCGGGGAGCTGCTCCGGAGCGTCGCGGACGCGGACGGCGGGGACGAGCCGACGGCCACGCTGCGGGGAGCGACGGGAGCGACGGGAGCGACGGGCCCGGCTCCGGTGGAGACGGAGCTCGGTGTGCCGGCGGTGCCGGCGGGGTTCGGGCCGGTGGAGCCGCCGGGGTTCGGGCCGGTGGTGCAGGGGGCGCCGGTCTTCGGGGGGCCGGGTCACGGGGCTCCCGCCTCGCAGGCCCCGGCCGTCACCGGCCCCATGTCCACCACTCGCCCCTCCCGTGGCAGGAAGCGTGTCCTCCTCGTCGCCGCGGCCGTCACCGTCGTCCTCGCGTCGGCCGGCGCCACGGTGGCCATGCTGAACAACACCGGCGCGAGCAGGGCGAACGCGGGATCAGGGGCGGTCGCCACCGGTGTCGAGGCCACCTCCTCCGCGAGCGGTCGCGCAGGCGCCGTCCGCACCGACGATCCCAAGCCGACCGAGCGGGGCGACGAGAAGGACCCGACCGGGACCGCGACCGCGTCGCCGGACCGCACGGCCGGCGCCACCCCCTCCGACCGCGCCGCCACGTCCTCCCCGACCAAGTCCACGGGCGGCGACAAGGAGGGCACAGCGAGCGGCGGTTCGGGCGACGGCGGCTCCACGGGCGGCGACGAGACGCCCCCGGCGCCGTCCTGCACCTCCATCGGCGGCGGCAAGTACCACTGCGTGGTCTGGACGACCGCCGCCTCCTACACCGCCTCCGGCACCGAGGTCGGCGTGCTGAAGGCGGGCACCAACTACTTCTACTGCCAGCAGAATTTGGGGCGCCGCGAGACGGACGGCGAGTGGACCAACGTCTGGTGGGCCAAGACCGACGACGACAGCGGCAACACGAACGTCTTCGTCAGCGACGTCTACATCAAGGGCGGCGACAACGACGAACCGGTGCCAGGGCTCCCGGTCTGCTGAGCCCGTACCAGGCGCTCCAGGCCGGAGTCGGTCACCAGCTTCTCCTCTTTGAGGAGCCGCGTGCCCTGTCGGCACAGGTCCCGGTCGGCCCGCGCCCGCGCGCTGAACTCCTCCGGCGTGACGCCGAACAGTTCCCTCAACCGGGCTGATCCCACGAGGAGTTCGGTGAGCAGGGCTCGCTGTCCGGGGTGGGTGCGCGGGGCGCCGGTGCCGTCGTGCAGGACGCCGTGGCGGTTGACGTAGACGTGGGCGCCGGGGAGCCGGGTGCCGTCCGCGAGTTCGATCCGCACCTCGGGCGAGGGCAGCCAGACCCGCCGGTAGTTGCCGTCGGGCAGCGGCACCCCCTCGCTCGCGTCGATCACCGCCAGCTGCCGGGCGTCCAGCCAGGTGACGAACAACTCCCGTACGGCCGCGGGGGCTTCGACGGGGGAGGCGGAGACGTATCCCATCAGGCTCACATGCGCCGAGACGCCGACGTCGATGCCGGTGACGCGGGTCCGCACCATCGGGATGGGGGAGGTGATCCCGAACTCGACCATCTTGTGGCGCAGTTGGGCCGGGCTGGCGTTGGAGCCGACCGCGAGGACGGGGACCCGGTCCTCGTACCGCAGCCGGTCGAGGGGCAGCAGACGGTCACCGTCCAACAGCCCGGAGTCGGACGGCCACACCCCCGGATACAGCAGCGGATGATCGCGTGGAGCCTGCGCCAGCCCCAGGGCCTCCAAGGTGCGCGGATCCGGAACGGACTCTGCCGGACCGCCAGTCGGGGGCGTCGTGGGTGCCGGGGCCATCGGGGGCGTCGGTGCCGGACCAGGCCGGGGTGGATCCTCCGCCGAAACCACCGCGTGGGACACCGCGTCGGCGGCTACGGCCTCCCGCTCCACGTCCGCGGCAACCGACTCCCGCTCCACATCCGCTGTCATCGGCCCCAGCCCCCGCCCCACATCCGCCAACGCCAACGCCCCCCGCGCTCCAGGGCCCCGTCCGCCCGCCTCTCCGTCAGGCCGCCCCGGCTCACGCCCCCGCCCCTCCTCGCGCGCGCCCCGCGTCACCGGCCGCTCAGTCCGACGGCGGCAGTTCGCCCGAGCCGCGGGTGATCAGGCGGGTCGGCAGTTCGATGCGTTCCGGGGTGACGAGGGTGCCGTCGAGTTGCCGGAAGAGCCGTTCGGCGGCGGTGCGGCCGAGGGCCGCGGCGTCCTGGGCGACGACGGTGACCCCCGGCTGGAGCAGGTCGGCGAGTTCGATGTCGTCGAAGCCCACCAGGGCGACCCGGCGGGCCTGTTCGGCGAGGACACGGACCACGGTGACCGTCACCCGGTTGTTGCCCGTGAAGACCGCGGTGACCGGAGCGGGGCCGGAGAGCATCTCCTCGGCCGCCCGGCGCACCCGCCCGGGGTCGGTGACGCCGAGCGACATCCAGGAGTCCTCGACCGGTATCCCGGCGTCCTCCATGGCGGCCCGATAGCCGCGCAGGCGCTCGGCGGCGGTGTGGATGCGGGGCATGTCGCCGATGAAACCGATCCGGCGGTGCCCGTGGGCGATGAGGTGGGCGACCCCGTCGCGGGCGCCGCCGTAGTTGTCCGAGAGGACCACGTCGGCGTCGATCTGCCCGGCCGGCCGGTCCACGAACACCGTCGCGACGCCCGCCTTGAGCTCGGGCTCCAGATACCGGTGGTCGTCACCGGCCGGGATGATCACGAGCCCGTCCACCCGCCGCGCGCACAGCGCCAGCACCAACTCCTGCTCACGTTCCGGGTCCTCCGCGCTGGAGCCGTTGATGAGCAGCGTTCCGTGGGTGCGGGCGACCTCCTCGACCGCGCGGCTCAGCGGGCCGTAGAACGGGTCGGCGAGGTCCTCCAGAACCAGCCCGATGCTGGCCGTGCTGCCCTTGCGCAGCACCCGTGCGCTGTCGTTGCGGCGGAAGCCGAGCGCGTCGATGGCCTCCTGGACCCGCCGCTCGGTCTCCGGTGTGACGCCCGGTTCGCCGTTGACCACGCGGGAGACCGTCTTCAGGCCGACCCCGGCGCGCGCGGCCACGTCCTTCATCGTCGGACGGTTGCCGTAACGCGTGGCGGTGAGGCGGTCTGCGCGGCGGGTGGTGTCGGGCACGATGCGGCGTCCTGTTCCTGTCGTCCGAGGGAGGTGCGGCGGCCATGATTTTGTATGAGGATGTGGCGTCGAGCATAGAGCCTGGACAACGTTGTCAGATGCAGGGGACACTGTCCACCGCAATCACCGGCTCCGTGCCCCCACCCCGGGACCGGCCCGCCCTTTCTCATGGTTGACGGGGAGATCTGACACTGATGCACACCGACCTAGTGGCCGCGCTCGACATCGGCGGCACCAAGATCGCCGGAGCGCTGGTCGACGACCAGGGCCGGATCCTGGTGCGAGCCCAGCGCGCCACGCCCGCCAAGGAGGACGGCGAGACGGTGATGGGTGCCGTCGAGGAGGTGCTCGGCGAGCTCGCCGCCTCGCCGTTGTGGGGACGCGCCTTGGCCCTCGGTATCGGCAGCGCGGGCCCGGTGGACGCCTCCGCGGGCACGGTGAGCCCGGTGAACGTGCCTGGCTGGCGCGACTATCCGCTGGTCCGGCGGGTTCGGGAGGCGACCGGCGGACTGCCCGTCGAGCTGATCGGCGACGGTGTGGCGATCACCGCGGCCGAGCACTGGCAGGGCGCGGCCCGCGGCCACGACAACGCGCTGTGCATGGTCGTCTCGACGGGCGTCGGCGGCGGCCTGGTCCTGGGCGGCCGGCTGCACCCCGGTCCGACGGGCAACGCCGGCCACATCGGCCACATCAGCGTGGACGTCGACGGCGACCCGTGCGCGTGCGGTTCGCGCGGCTGTGTGGAGCGCATCGCGAGCGGTCCGAACATCGCCCGCCGGGCCGTCGAGAACGGCTGGCGCCCCGGCCCCGACGGCGACTCCTCCGCGGCGGCGGTGGCCTCCGCCGCCCGGGCCGGCGACCCGGTCGCGGTGGCCTCCTTCGCCCGGGCCGCGCAGGCCCTCGCCGCCGGCATCGCCGCCACCGCGACACTCGTCGAGATCGACATCGCGGTGATCGGGGGCGGGGTGGGCAAGGCGGGCGACGTCCTCTTCACGCCGCTGCGCAAGGCCCTGACCGACTACGCGACCCTGTCCTTCGTGCAGCGCCTGGTCGTCACTCCGGCGCAGATGGGCACCGACGCGGGCCTCGTGGGCGCGGCGGCCGCCGCCCTCGCGAAGCGGACGGACGAGGCCCCGGTCTGACCGGTCCTCGGCAGGAACGTTCACTCAGCGGCGGGCCCCGACGGACGGCCGTCGGGGCCCGCCGCCGAGTGCGGTCAACGGGCCGCCGCCTGCCCGGTTTTGGCCGACATCCAGTTCCACCGGGGCCGTTGCGTGCCCGCGGCTGCCGCTCGTCAGTGTGCCCCCGAGATGCTCCCAGCCCAGCCCAGCCCAGCCGCGTCATGGATTGCCCCCTTGGAAAGATGCCCGGCGAGGAGTGAGATCCGGCAGAGCACGGGTGCCCGGGCCCGGACGTCACCGCGCGCCGGGCCCGGGCACTCGCGTACGTCCGCCGGCCGCTTTCGTCGGTGTTCCCGTGACTCCCGGCGGTCCGTGCCGTTGATCAGGGCATGAAGAAGCGCACCATGCTCGCCATCGCCACCATGGCCACCGGTTTCGTCGTCGCCGCGGTCTCCCCCTCGCACGCCGTCGGGGAGGGCCTGCCCGACCTCGAGGTGGACAAGACCGTCAGCACCCTCGGCGACACGATCGCCCGCGACAGCCTGGCCGTCGACGACACCGCCCTCGGGCAGAACGGCTGACGAGCCCCGACCCACGGCGCCGGTGCCCCCTGACACGAGGGGCACCGGCGCCGTCGTGTGCACGCCCTCAACTGGACCTGGTTTCCGTGGCAGGGTGAAGCGGGCAAGCCTCAGGGGGCCAACAGAAGAGGGGGAACCGTGATCGTCTGGATCAACGGTGCGTTCGGTGCGGGGAAGACCACCACCGCACGAGAACTGATCGAACTGATCCCGAACAGCACGCTCTTCGACCCCGAGGTCATCGGCGGAGGCTTGACGCACCTGCTCCCGCCCAAGCGCCTCGCCGAGGTCGGCGACTTCCAGGACCTGCCGATCTGGCGGCGTCTGGTGATCGACACGGCGGCCGCCATGCTGGCCGAGCTGGGCGGGACCCTCGTGGTCCCCATGACCCTGCTGCGCCAGGAGTACCGCGACGAGATCTTCGGCGGTCTCGCCGCCCGCCGGATCACGGTCCGGCACATCCTGCTCGCCCCGGCCGAAACGATCCTGCGGGAGCGGATCGCGAGGCGGGAGATCCCGCCCGACCTGCCCGACGGTGAGATACGGACGCGGCAGTGGTCCTACGACCACATCGAGCCGTACCGGACCGCCCTCGCCACCTGGCTGAGCGCCGACGCCCACTCCGTCGACACCGGCGGCCTCACCCCGTACGAGACGGCCGTCCGTATCGCCGAGGCGATCGGTTCCGGTGCCGTGCCCGTCTGCGACATCGTGCAGACCCCCGAACCGACCGCCGAGACCGTCGCCGCCGGCGTCCTCCTCTTCGACGAGGAGGACCGGGTGCTGCTCGTCGACCCCACCTACAAGCCCGGCTGGGAGTTCCCCGGTGGTGTCGTCGAACCCGGCGAGGCGCCCGCGCGGGCCGGTATGCGCGAGGTCGCCGAGGAGACCGGGATTCGGCTGGCGGACGTACCGCGGCTCCTCGTCGTCGACTGGGAGCAGCCCCGGCCGCCCGGCTACGGCGGACTGCGGCTCCTCTTCGACGGCGGCCGTCTGGACTCCGCCGAGGCGGGCCGGGTGCTGCTGCCCGGGCCCGAGCTGCGCGCCTGGCGCTTCGTCACCGAGCAGGAGGCCGCGGACCTGCTGCCCCCCGTCCGCTACGAGCGGCTGCGCTGGGCACTGCGCGCCCGGGAGCGCGGGGCGGCGCTCTATCTGGAGGCGGGCATCCCGACGCCCTGAACGCCGGGCCGCGGCGCCTCGGCCGTTCCTGGTCGCTCGGCAGCGGGAACGACGTCGTGCGCTGGGCGTGGGAACTGGCGCGCGTGGCGGTGGACATGGCCCCGTGATCGGGTCGGGCCCCGTGATCGGGTCGGGCCCCGTGACCGGGGCGGGCCCCTCTCGCGAGGCCATGTCCGCCGGAGTGCCCGGTCGGTCAGCCCGCCGCGTAGTTGCGCAGGAACAGTGCCTCCGCGACCGACAGCCGCTCCAACTCCTCGGGTGACACGCTCTCGTCGACCGCGTGGATCTGGGCCTCCGGCTCGCTCAGGCCGATGAGGAGGATCTCCGCTCGCGGGTAGAGCGCGGCGAGCGTGTTGCACAGCGGGATGGAGCCGCCCTGGCCGGCGTAACTCATCTCCTGGCCCGGGTAGGCGATCGCCATGGCGTCGGCCATCGCCGCGTACGCCGGGCTGGTGGTGTCGGCGCTGAACGGCTGGCCCTGACCGCTCTGTTCGATGCGCACCCGGGCGCCCCACGGTGTGTGGGCCTCCAGGTGGGCCTGGAGCAGCTTGGTCGCCTCGGCGGCGTCGACGCCCGGCGGCACCCGCAGGCTGACCAGGGCGCGGGCGCTCGCCTGCACGGACGGGGTGGCGCCGACGACCGGCGGGCAGTCGATGCCGAGGACCGTGACGGCCGGCTGCGCCCAGATGCGGTCGGCGACCGTGCCGGAGCCGATCAGCTCGACGCCGTCCAGGACCTTGGCGTCCTTGCGGAACTGCTCCTCGTCGTACCTCAGGCCGTCCCAACCGGTCTTCGGCGTCAGGCCGTCGACCGTGGTCGAGCCGTCCTCGGCGCGCAGCGAGTCCAGGACCCGGATCAGCGCGGCCAGCGCGTCGGGCGCCGCGCCGCCGAACTGGCCGGAGTGCAGGTTGCCCTGGAGCGTGTCGATCTGCACGCGGAGCAGGGTCATGCCGCGCAGGGTGGTGGTCACCGTCGGCAGTCCGACCCGGAAGTTGCCCGCGTCGCCGATGACGATGGTGTCGGCCTCCAGCAGGTCCGGGTGCTCCTCGGCGTACCGCTCCAGACCGCCGGTGCCCATCTCCTCGGAGCCCTCGGCGATCACCTTGACGTTCACCGGTACGCCGCCGTTCGCCTGCAGGGCACGCAGGGCGAGCAGGTGCATGATGACGCCGCCCTTGCAGTCGGCGGCGCCGCGCCCGTACCAGCGGCCGTCGCGCTCGGTCAGCTCGAACGGCGGAGTGGTCCAGGCGGCCTCGTCCAGCGGGGGCTGCACGTCGTAGTGCGCGTAGAGCAGGACCGTCTTCGCGCCCGCCGGGCCGGGCAGGTAGCCGTACACCGACTGGGTGCCGTCCGGGGTGTCGAGCAGGGCGACGTCCTGGAAGCCCTCGGCGGTGAGCGCGTCGGCGACCCAGCGGGCGGCGCCCTCGCTCTCGCTCCGGGGGAACTGGTCGAAGTCCGCCACCGACTTGAACGCCACCAGTTCGGCGAGCTCCGCCCGTGCCCTGGGCATGAGCGAGGCGACGGTCTCGGCGACCGGATTCGACGACATGGGCACGCTCCTCGTAGGTGCGACGTTGTACATGTGGGTAGGGAGATCCTCCCACAGCGGCCCGGGGCCGGGTGGCCTGCGGCGATGGCGGTCGTAGGATGCGGGAGTCAGCAGCGGCAAGCGGCTTGATCGGAGCAGTAGACCATCGTGACCAGCGAGAACTCTTCGGCGGACGACGCGCGGCAGGTGTGGGACGTCGTCGTGGTGGGTGCGGGGCCCGCGGGTGCCTCGGCCGCGTACGCGGCGGCGGTCGCCGGTCGGCGTGTGCTGTTGCTGGAGAAGGCGGAGCTGCCCCGCTACAAGACGTGCGGCGGCGGCATCATCGGCCCTTCCCGGGACAGCCTGCCCCCGGGCTACGAGCTGCCGCTGCGGGACCGCGTGCACGCGGTGACGTTCTCGCACAACGGCCGGTTCACGCGCACCCGCCGCTCCAAGCAGATGCTGTTCGGGCTGATCAACCGGTCCGAGTTCGACCAGCTGCTCGTCGAGCACGCCCAGAAGGCGGGCGCCGACCTGCGCACGGGCGTCACCGTGCAGCGGGTGGAGCAGCACGGCTCGGCGGTGCCGGATCGGCGTACCGTCGCCGTGGTTCTCCAGGGCGGCGAGACGGTGCTCGCGCGGGCGGTCGTCGGCGCGGACGGCAGCGCCAGCCGCATAGGGGCGCATGTCGGGGTGAAGCTCGACCAGGTCGACCTCGGTCTGGAGGCGGAGATCCCGGTGCCCGAGACCGTCGCCGAGGACTGGCGGGGGCGGGTGCTCATCGACTGGGGCCCGATGCCCGGCAGTTACGGCTGGGTCTTCCCCAAGGGGGACACGCTCACCGTCGGGGTGATCTCGGCCCGCGGCGAAGGTGCCGCCACCAAGCGGTACTTGGAGGACTTCATCGCCCGGCTCGGCCTCGCCGGTTTCGAACCGAGCGTGTCCTCGGGCCACTTGACCCGCTGCCGGGCCGACGACTCGCCGCTGTCCCGCGGTCGGGTGCTGGTGTGCGGGGACGCGGCCGGGCTGCTGGAGCCCTGGACCCGCGAGGGCATCTCGTTCGCGCTGCGCTCGGGCCGGCTCGCGGGGGAGTGGGCGGTGCGGATCGCCGAGGCGCACGACGCGGTGGACGCGCGGCGTCAGGCCCTGAACTACGCGTTCGCCATCAAGGCGGGGCTCGGCGTGGAGATGAGCGTCGGCAGGCGCTTGCTGATGGCGTTCGAGCGCAGGCCGGGTGTCTTCCACGCGGCGCTGACCGGGTTCCGGCCGACCTGGCGGGCGTTCATGGACATCACCCGCGGGTCCACCTCGCTCGGCGAGATAGTCCGAGGCCGCCCCATGGCCCAGCGCCTGCTGGCCACGCTGGACCGCCGGTTGGACCAGAGCGGCGACGACGCCGCTACCTGACCGTGATCCGGAAGACGGGGTGGTCCGGGGCCGCCGCGACGATCTCCTCGTCGGAGGACTTCGCGGTGACCCCCTGGAAGTACTGGTTGACCTCCCAGCCCCACTTCTCCAAATAGGTCCGCAGGATCGCGGGCTTCTCGTCGTCCGCGAGCTCCACCGCGGTGAACTGACGGACCTTGCGGCCGACCCGAAGTTCCCCGCCGCCGGCCACCCGCATGTTGCGCACCCACTGGGAATGGCCACGGGCCGAGACGAGGTACTGCGCGCCCTCGTAGGTGTGCGGGTTGACCGGGATCCGCTGCATCTTGCCGCTCTTGCGGCCCCGCACCGACATCTCCGCCATGCCCGCGAGGCTGAGGCCGTGCCGGGCCAGCCAGCCCATGAGGCTGTTGAGGCGGACGTTGAGCGGGCTGCCCTTGAGGTAGTACGGCGACGACGACATGGTGACTCCCACGGATGGTGCGAGAGCGGTGCTCTCGCTTTCGATGGGTCCAGTCTGCATGGAGCGGCGATCCAGATCAAGAGCAGTGCTCTTTTTTGTGTGCACTGCTCTGCCCTGTGGGAGACTGGTCGGCATGAGTACCGCACAAGGAGCCCGCGCGCGTGCCCGGATCGAGGTCACCGCCGCCATCAAGGACGAGGCGCGCCGGCAGCTCGCCGCCGAGGGCGCGTCGAAACTCTCGCTGCGAGCCGTGGCACGTGAGCTGGGAATGGTCTCCTCGGCGCTGTACCGGTACTTCCCCAGCCGTGACGACCTGCTCACCGCGCTCATCATCGACTCCTACAACTCCCTGGGGGAGAGCGTCGAGGCGGCCCGCGACCGGGCCGCCGACGCCGGACCGGCCGAACGATGGACCGCGGTGTGCGAGGCGGTACGCGACTGGGGGCTCGGGCATCCGCACGAGTACGCGCTCATCTACGGCTCCCCGGTGCCCGGCTACACCGCGCCCCAGACCACCGTCCCGGCCGCCGCCCGGGTGGGCCTCGTCCTCATCGGCATCGTGCGCGACGCCCACCGGAGGGGCCGCCTGACAGAGCCCGAGCTGCCGGCGCAGCTGCGCCCCGAGGCCGAGCGGATGGCCGCCGACCTGGCGCCCGACCTTCCGCCCGAGTCCGTGGCGGCGCTCGTCGCGGCCTGGGCCCAGCTGTTCGGGCTCGTGGGCTTCGAGCTGTTCGGGCAGTTCCACCGGGTGGTCGAGGACCGCGCCACGTTCTTCCGACACGCCGCGACCCGGCTCGGCCATGGTGTGGGGCTGGCGCCCCAGTAGACCGGCGCCGCCTCCTGGACCTGACGGGGTACCCGCGGCATGCGTGACGGCCGGCGCCACGTACTTCGCCGGGAGTACGCCTGATCACCACGCCCGGCGGACGCCCCGGGCGGCGGGTGGCGTCTAGCGTGGCGGTCATGGACGAGCAGCGCGGGTCCGGGGGCGGACCGCCCCTGTGGTGGCGGCACGGACCGCCGTGGTGGAACCGCTGGGGCGAGGCGGAGCGGGCGGCGCGCCTGCCCTGGCGCTCCACCGTGCTGGTCGCCGTCTTCGTGCTGGCCGGATCGAACTTCGCGGCGCGGGAGCAGGTCGACGAGCGTGCCGACCTCGACCTCTTCGCGCGCGTGCTGCTGCTGGTGGCGGCCGGGCTGCTGCTGTGGCGCCGCCGGCACCCGGTGGTCGTCGTGTTCGGCACCGCGGCCGCCACCATGCTCTACCTGGGCGCCGGATACCCGTACGGCCCGGTCTTCGTGACCTTCGCCCTCGGCTGCTTCGGCGCCATCGTCGCGGGACACCGCCGGGCCGCCTGGACCGCGCTCGGGCTGCTCTGGGCCGGACACGTACTCGTGGCGCACTGGCTCTTCCGGTGGCTGCCCCCGCCCGGTGACGCCGCCGCCTCCTGGGGCTCGGAGGGAGTGGTCGCCGCCTGGGGGATCGCGATCGTGGCGTTGGCGGAGCTGGCCCGCACCCGCCGGGAGCAGTGGGCGCGGGAGCGGGCCGAGCGGGCGCAGGCGGCTCGGCGGCGCGCCGACGAGGAGCGGCTGCGGATCGCCCGCGAGCTGCACGACGTCCTCGCGCACAGCATCTCCGTGATCAACGTCCAGGCCGGCGTCGGCCTCGCCCTCCTCGACAGCGACCCCGAACAGGCGCGCACGGCGCTCACCACCATCAAGGCCGCCAGCAAGGAGGCGCTCGGCGAGGTCCGCCAGGTGCTCGACACCCTGCGCCTCCCCGGAGACGCGCCCCGCGCTCCGGCCCCCGGCCTCGACCGGCTGCCGGAACTGGTGCGCCAGGCCGCGAGCGCCGGCCTGGCGGTGCGGGTCGAGGGGGACATCCCGGAACTCGCCCCCGGTACCGATCTCGCCGCGTTCCGCATCGTCCAGGAGGCGCTGACCAATGTCGTACGGCATTCGGGATCGCGGCACGCGCGCGTGCGCGTCGATCACGGGGACGGGGAGGGGGCGACGCTACGGATCCGGGTCGACGACGACGGACCCGCGACCGGCGCCGACGCGGGCGGCAGCGGCAACGGCCTGGCCGGCATGCGGGAGCGGGCCGGGGCGCTGGGTGGCACGATCGAGGCCGGGCCGCGTCCCGACGGCGGGTTCCGGGTGCTCGCCGTCCTGCCTCTGAAGGCGAAGGTGAACCGGTGATCCGCGTACTGCTCGCCGACGACCAGTCGCTCGTACGGGCCGGGTTCCGGGCGCTGCTCGACGCGCAGCCCGACATCGAGGTGGCCGGTGAGGCCCCCGATGGTGCGCAGGCGGTGCGCCTGGTGCGTGAACTGCGCCCGGACGTGGTCCTGATGGACATCCGCATGCCCGAACTCGACGGGCTCGCCGCCACCCGCCGCATCACCGAGGACGCGCATCTGACGGACGTCAAGGTCGTCATGCTCACCACCTTCGAGCTCGACGAGTACGTCTTCGAGGCGATCCGCTCGGGTGCCTCCGGCTTCCTGGTCAAGGACACCGAGCCGGAGGAACTGCTGCGGGCCGTGCGGGCGGTGGTGGACGGCGACGCGCTGCTCTCGCCCGGGGTGACCCGGCGGCTGATCGCCGAGTTCGCGGCCCGTTCCAAGGAGCCCGCCGCGGCCGACGCGCTCGCTCACCTCACCGAGCGGGAACGGGAGGTGATGGCGCTGGTCGGCATGGGCCTGTCCAACGAGGAGATCGCGCGGCGCCTGGTGGTCAGCCCGCTCACCGCGAAGACCCACGTCAGCCGCACGATGGTGAAGCTGGGAGCCCGGGACCGGGCCCAACTCGTCGTGCTGGCCTACGAGTCCGGGCTGGTCCGGCCCGGCTGGCTGGGCTGAGCCGCGGTTTCCGCACGCCGGAAGCGCAGCAGCACGCTGATGACCCGGGCCAGGAAGAGCACCGGTGCGACCGCGAGGCCCACCCGGATCAGGACCCTGTCCAGGGCGCCCGGCAGCTCGAAGAGCAGCGCCGGTCCGGCGAGCGCCCCGAAGACGACCGCTGCCGCGAAGGCGGCGCTGAACAGCGCGTATCCGATCTCGACGGTGATGGCGTCCCGCTCGGCCTGATCCCGTCGTCCCCCGTACTCGGTCATACGAGGAGTCTCACAAATGTGCGCCCGGCGGAGCAAGCGGGCTCCGCCGGGCGCACGGTGGGGGAGGAGACGCCCCCTGTCAGCCGCGTACGGGTACGCGTTCCGCCTCCTCCTCCTGGGATGTGGACCTGGCGACCACCAGCGCCTTCCGGCGGGGTCGGACCCGCAGTCCGGTCAGCGAGATCAGCAGGCCCGCGACCGCGATGCCGGTGACCACCGTCAGACCGGGCAGGTAGCTGTCGAGCACGGCCTGCCGGGAGGCCCCCTCCTCGGGCGCGTTCGCCGTCAGCACCGCTGCGACCACGGCGAGGAAGAGTGCGCCGCCCACCTGCACCGAGGTGTTGAGCAGACCGGAGACCATGCCCTGCTCGTGCTCGTCGACGCCGTTGGTGGCCTGGACGTTGAGCGAGGGGAAGGTCAGCGCGAAGGCGGCGCCGACCAGGAGCATGGTGGGCAGGATCACCGCCGCGTAGTCCGGGTCGAGGTCGATGCGCAGGAACAGCAGGTAGCCGACGACCATCAGCGCGAAGCCCGCCACGATGAGCCGCGGCGTGCCGAACCGGTCGATGACCGCGCCCACCTTCGTCGCGGACAGCGCCACCAGCGCGCCCGCCGGCAGGAACGCCAGCGCGGTGTGCAGCGCCGACCAGCCGAGCAGCTGCTGCATGTAGAGGGTGGCCAGGAACTGGAAGCCGATGTAGCTGCCGAGGAAAGTCAACGCGCCCAGCTGTGCCCGGACCTGCGTGCCCGAGCGCAGGACGCCGAGCCGGATCAGCGGGCTGGGGCTGCGCCGCTCGACGGCGACGAAGGCGGTGAGCAGGACGACGACGGCGAGGGAGGACAGGACGGTACGCGCGGAACCCCAACCGGCCTCGGCCGCCTCGACGACGGTGAACACGAGCAGCAGCATGGAGGCGGTGCCGAGGACGGCGCCCGGGATGTCGTAGCCGCCGGTGCTCTTCTCGCGGGCGCTGCGCGGCAGCAGCTTCAGGCCCACGACCAGGGCGATCAGCGCCACGGGGGCGGGCAGCAGCATGGTGTAGCGCCAACTGGCCTCGGTGAGGAAGCCGGAGAAGACCAGGCCCATCGAGTAGCCGGTGGCGCCGCAGGTCGTGTAGATCGACAACGCCCGGTTGCGGAGCGGGCCTTCGGCGAAGGTCGTGGTGATGATGGACAGGCCGGCGGGCGCGGTGAACGCGGCGCTCAGGCCCTTGACGAAACGGCTGGCGATCAGCAGCGGCCCGGAGTCGACGAGCCCGCCGAGCAGGGAGGCGACGGCGAACACACCGAGGGCGACGAGGAACACCTCGCGCCGGCCCAGCAGGTCGGCGGCGCGGCCGCCGAGCAGCAACAGGCCGCCGTAGCCGAGGATGTAGCCGCTGACGATCCATTGCAGGGTCGAGGTCGACAGGCCGAGGTCGGCGCCGATGGACGGCAGCGCGACGCCGACCATCGACACGTCGAGCGCGTCCAGGAACATCGCGGCACACAGCACCAGCAGCGTGCCCCACAGTCGGGGGGTCCAACGCCCGTCGGGTACCGAAGCGGTGAGCGGAGAGGTCATGCCCCAAGACACTACATGCGCATGCATCGAATGCAAGCGCATTTAATTACGATGCAATAATTCCTGTTCTCTGCTACGGTGCCGCGCATGGCGGCGACGAACGCGGAGCAGGCACTCGTGGAACGCTGGCGGGACATGCTGGCCCTGCATGCCCGCACGCAGTGCGAACTCGACCGCGCACTCCACCAACACGGCCTGTGCGCCAGCGACTTCGAAGTGCTCGACGTCCTCGCCGACGGACGGCGCGCGACCGGCGACTGCTCCTACCGCGTCCAGGAGATCTCCGAGCGGGTCCATCTCAGCCAGAGCGCGCTGTCGCGGCTGATCGCCCGGCTGGAGAAGGACGGGCTCGTCGAGCGCGGCCTGTGCCCCGAGGACCGGCGGGGCGTCCGGGTGGCGCTCACACAGAAGGGGCGCACGCTGCACGGCGAGGTACTGCCGGTGCAGCGCGCGGTGCTGACGACGATGCTCGCCCCGGACTGACCCGGCGGCGCCTTCAGATACCGGACTTCTCGCGCCACAGCTCGGCGAGGGCGCCGTCGCCGGTCACGGCCGGGAACGGCACGCGGTTCCACAGGGAGAGGTACAACTGCCCCGCGGGCCCGGCGATTTCACACTCCGCGTCCCCCGACTCGCCCCGCTCGGCCGCGGGCGGCTCAGGGGACAGCCGTACGGTCCACACCGCGCCCTCCACGTCCGTGGCCCGCACCCGCAGCACCCGGGGTGTCACGCTGCGCACCCGGCTGCGTTCGCGCGCGTGGAAGCCGGTCAGCAACTCGTCGACGCCGTCGGCGGCGAACCCCGGGGCGATGTCGCTCGGCACACCCCCGCGCGCGGCCTCCGAGTCGAAGCGGTGCACCGCGGTCTCGTGTGCCTGCCTGCGCGCCCAGAAGGCCAGTGGCGACGGTGCCGGCAGGAACTGGAAGCACTCCACGTCGGGTGCGGCGGAGGTGAGGATCTCGACCAGACGCTGATGCGACTGCCGGTACCACGCCAGGAGTTCGGGGCCGTGGAGGTCGGGCGCCTCGCCCATGGGGCGGGGTGTGGTGAGCCTCTCGGCGACGAATCCCGCCGCCCAGCGGTGCACCCCTCCGGTGTGCCGGAGCAGGTCCCGCACCTGCCACTGCGGACAGGTCGGCACCTTCGCGTCGGTCCCGGCCGCTTCGGCCGCCGCGGCCAGCAACCGGCCCTCCTGATCGAGGATATGAACGAACTCGGCAGTCTCCATGCGGGTGAGTCTGCCGCATGGAGTGCGGTCGAGGGCAGGGCGGTGGCTGCGGGGCGGTGCGTTGGGGGACCGCGCTTCCTGCGCCGTCGTGATGCAGGCGCCGTCGTGCTTCAAGCCCCGCCCTGCTTCAAGCCCCGCCCTGCTTCAGGCGCTGCCCTGCTTCAAGCCCCGCCCTGCCTCAGGCGCCGCCGTGCTGGGCGGTGGTCTCTGTGGTGGCCTGGTGGGTGGTGAGGCCGATCGCCGCGGCGACCGCCGCGAGCGCCGCCACGCTGGTGAGCGCGGCGGACAGGGAGAACCAGTCGGCCATGAAGCCGATGGCGGGCGGGCCGAGGAGCATGCCGCCGTAACCGAGGGTCGAGGCGATGGCGACGCCGGTGGGTCCGGCGAGCGTGCCCGCGCGTTCGACGGCCACGGGGAAGAGGTTGGCGAGACCTAGCCCCGCGATCCCGAAACCGAGCAGCGCCGCCCACAGTGCGGGGGCGAGGGAGCCGAGCAGCATCCCGGCCGCCGCGGTGGCACCGCCCACGACCACGGTGCGGGTGCGGCCGAGCCGCTCCAGCAGTGTCGTCCCGGTCAGCCGGCCGACGGTCATCGTCAGCGCGAAGCAGGAGTAACCGATGGCGGCGACCCCGGCGGAGGCGCCCAGGTCCTCTTTCAGGTGCAGCGCGCCCCAGTCGGCCATGGCGCCCTCGCCGTACGCCGTGCACAGGGCGATCAGGCCGAAGACGATCACCAGCCCACGGGTCCGGCGGTCCAGCCGGTGTGGTGCCGATCCTGTCCGCGGCTCGGTCCGCCCGGGGGGCGTGGGCGGGTCGATACGCAGGAGCTGCCGGCCGGCGACAGCCGTCACGGCCAGTCCGACGACGGTGAGGCCGAGCAGGTGCCGGGTCGGTGACACCTGCGCGGCGACCAGGCCGCCGAGTCCCGCCCCGACCATCCCGCCCAGGCTGAAGGCGGCGTGGAAGCTCGGCATGATCGGACGCCGCAGTGTGGTCACCAGGTCCACGGCGGCGCTGTTGAAGGCCACGTTGATCCCGCCGTACGCGGCTCCGAAGACCAGCAGCACGATGCCGAGGGCCAGCGGGGAGCGGGTGAGCGGGGGCAGGGCCACGCTGAGGGAGAGGAGTACCGCGCAGAAGACGGTGACCTGGTGGTTTCCGTAACGGCGGCAGAGGCGGCCGGTGAGCATCATCGTGATCACCGCGCCCGCGGAGACGCCGAGGAGGGCGAGGCCGAGGGCGCCGGCGGTGGCGCCGGTGCGGTCCTTGATGTCGGGGATGCGGACGACCCAGCCGGCGAAGATGAAGCCGTCGAGGGCGAAGAACACGGTCAGGACGATGCGGAGGCGGGTGAGGGGGTGGCCCGGCACGACGTTGTGCGATCGGGTTTTGTTTATTTGCGGCACAAAAGCAGGCTAGGTGGGTGTGCGGTGTCGGGGCAAGGGTGTTTGTCCCGGGGGCGGGCGACGGGGCCCTGGCGCTGATGGTCAGGGGCTCCGGCGGGCCCGCGCCACGGGCGTAGGGCCGCCGGTCGTCCCGGTTCAGCCCTGCGGCTGGGTGATGTTGACCATCCACGGGATGCCGAAGCGGTCCGTGCACATGCCGAACACATCGCCCCACATCTGCTTCTCCAGCGGCACGGACACGGTTCCGTCGGCCGAGAGCCTCTCCCAGTAGCCGCGCAGTTCGGCGTCGTCGTCACCGCTGACGCTCACGGAGAAGTTGGTGCCGGGGGTGTGCTCCATCCCGGGCGGGGTGTCCGCGCCCATCAGGGTGAAGCCGCTCGTCGTCTCCAGCATGCCGTGCATGATCTTGTCGGCCTCGGGGGTGTCCGGTTGCCCGAGGGATCCGAACGTGTGGAGGGTGAGCGTGCCGCCGAAGACCTCCTCGTAGAACTCCATCGCCTGTCGGGCGTCGCCGCCGAAGCTGAGGTACGGATTGAGTCGTGAGCCCATGAAAACCTCCCGGAACGGGGCAAAGAGCCAGATGTCCGGAGGCTAGCGCGAGGCACTGACAACGGCATTCCGGGCGAGGTGGCCGAGGCATCCCACGCCACCGCGAGCGAGCCCCTCGTAGCCGCTCGCCGCGTACTCTCGCGCACACCTGGCCGGTGGACCGAGCCCGGTCAGCTCCGCCAGTCCCGCGCGGGCGTCAGAGGAACGGGAGCGGGCGGTTCGGCCGAGGTCGTCAGCTCGATGCGCCGGCCCTCGGCCGAGGAGCGCAGCAGCGCGTTCATCGTCTCCAGGATGTGCAGGGCGAGTTCACCGTTGGCGCGCGGCTTCCGGTCGGCGTCGGCGGTGACGAAGTCCAGCAGGCCGACGCCCCGCGCGCCGTCGACGTAGCCCGCGGACGGCGGGAGGGTGCGCCACCGGGTGTCGCCGAGGGGGAAGAGGCGTACCTCGCCCTCGAAGTGGTTGGGGTCCGGCACGCTGAGGGTGCCCGTCTCGCCGTGGACCTCGATGGGGGCGGCGGTGGTGGTGACGCCGTCGAAGCTGGTCGTGATGGTGGTCAGGGCGCCGTTCGCGTGCTCCAGGACTCCGGAGACATGGGTGTCGACCTCGACGGGGATCCGCTCGCCCGCGCGGGGGCCGGAGGTGATGACGCGCTCGGTGCGCAGTCGGCTGGAGGCACCGGTCACCGCCCGTACGGGGCCCAGGAGATGGACCAGGGACGCGAGGTAGTACGGCCCCATGTCCAGCAGCGGGCCGCCTCCCGGGGTGTAGTAGAAGTCGGGGTGGGGGTGCCAGCGTTCGTGTCCCGGGGTGACCATCACGGCCGAGGCGAACAGGGGCCGTCCGATGCTTCCCGACTCCACGGCCGCCCGGGCCGTCTGGATCCCGGTGCCGAGGACGGTGTCCGGTGCGCAGCCGACACCGACACCCGCCTTCTGAGCGGCCTCCAACACGGCCTGCGCGTCGGCGAGTTCCACGGTCAGTGGCTTCTCGCCGTACACGTGCTTGCCGTGCCGGATCGCGCCGAGGGCGATCTCGGCGTGCGCGGCGGGGACGGTGAGGTTGAGGACCGTGTCCACGTCCGGGCTGCTCAGCAACTCCTCGACGGTCAGGGCCCGGACGCCGGGGAACTCGGCGGCGGCCGCGGCCGACCGGGAGGCGTCCAGGTCGGCGACCGCGGTGACGCGGAGCGCGGGATGGCCTGCCAGTGTGTCCAGGTAGGCGCGGGAGATGACGCCGAGACCTATGACGCCGATGCGGTGCGCGTCGCCCACAGCATGCCCCTCTCGATGACGGTTCGGACGGCCGGGTGCTCCAGGACGTCGAGGCTGTGCCCGGGGGTGGTCACCACGACACGTCCGGCGCCCCACTGCCGGGTCCAGATCGCCGGGGAGGTGACCGGGCGGTGCCAGGGCTGCCACGGCTGGGCCGGATGGGTGGTGGTGGCGAGGACGTCGATGAGGTCGTCGTGGAGCACCCAGTACTGCTCGGTGGTGAGTGCGAAGTCCTCGATGCCCGCGGTGACGGGGTGTTCACGCCCCCGTTCGGTGAACTCGACCGTGTGCGGCAGGAAGTTGTCGGTCTCGTCACCCCGGCGTTCACAGGGTTCCTTGCCCGGATGGGTCGCGAACTGGCCGCCGACCAGGTGGAGATAGTCGGAGGAGGCGCGGAAGGAGTCGGCGATGCCGCCGTGCCAGCCGGTCAGGCCGGTGCCGGCCACGACCGCGGTGCTCAGCCCCGCGAGCTGTTCGGGGCTGATCTGGGACATCGTCACGCACTGCACGACGAGATCGGTGGCGGCCATCGCGTCGGCGTCGGCGTAGACCTCGGTCGACTCCTCGATGCGGACGGCGTATCCGTTGCTCCGCAGGAAGGGCACGAACAACTCCGTTGCCTCGACCGGCCGGTGTCCCTCCCATCCGCCTCGGACCACCAGGGCCTTCTTGTCTGAGGGTGTCATGTCGTTCCTCCGGCCGAGCCGTTGATCAACGACTTCACTATGCGGCAGCGGCCGACGCCCGGGAAAGGGCTGCCGCGATCCGCGAAATTTTCGCTTCTTCCCGGTCGATTGGTCTGCACCAAACTCTTGACATGTTCATATCTCATTCCTTAAATCACGGAGTGAACTAAGTCTCCTCCCACCCCCCGCAGAAGCGGAGAAGAAATGCTCCGACTCCCCACCCGGTCCGCGGCTCTCCTGGCCACGGCCGGGATCGCCGCGGCGCTCACCGTCCTCCAACCCACCCAGGCCGCCGCCGCCCTGCCCGCGAGCTGGGCCACCGTCGTGAACGCCGGCAGCGGCAAGTGCCTCGACGCCCGCGCCGCCGCGACCGTGAACGGCACCGCCGTGCAGCAGTACACCTGCAACAACACCACCGCCCAGCAGTGGAGCTTCACACCGACCAGCGACGGTTACGTCCGGATCAACAACCGCAACGACGCCGCGCAAGTCGTGGACGTCAGCGACGTGTCCACGGCCGACAACGCGGCCGTGCACCTGTGGACGTACGGCGGCGGGAACAACCAGCAGTGGCGGGCCGTCGACGAGGGCGGCGGCGCCTACCACTTCGTCAACCGCAACAGCGGCAAGTGTCTCGACGTGCCCGCCGCCTCGACGGCCGACAGCGTCCAACTGGTGCAGTACACCTGCAACGGCACGGCGGCCCAGCGCTTCCAGGTGGCACCCGTGAGCACCGCGCCCGGGGACGTCGACCTCGGCCCCAACGTCGTCGTCTTCGACCCCTCGATGCCGTCGGCGACCATCCAGAGCAGGCTGAACCAGATCTTCCAGCAGCAGGAGACGAACCAGTTCGGCTCCCAGCGCTACGCCGTCATGTTCAAGCCCGGCACCTACAGCAACGACGTCAACGTCGGCTTCTACACCCAGGTGCTGGGCCTCGGCCAGTCGCCCGACTCGGTCACCATCAACGGTGCCGTCCATGTGGAAGCGGACTGGTTCCCGCCGCAGAACGCCACCCAGAACTTCTGGCGCGGTGCCGAGAACCTCTCCGTCAACCCCACCGGCGGTACCGACCGCTGGGCGGTCTCGCAGGCCTCCGGCTACCGGCGCATGCACGTCCGCGGCAACCTCGAACTCAGCGACGGCGGTTGGTCCAGCGGCGGCTTCATGGCCGACAGCAAGATCGACGGCCAGGTCCGCTCCGGCACCCAGCAGCAGTGGCTGACCCGCAACTCCCAGCTGGGCAGCTGGACCGGCTCCAACTGGAACATGGTCTTCGTCGGCAGCCAGGGCGTCCCCGGCAACAGCTTCCCCAACCCGCCCTACACCACGGTGAACCAGACCCCGACGGTCCGCGAGAAGCCCTTCCTCTACGTCGACCCGACAGGCGCCTACAAGGTGTTCGTGCCGTCGACCCGGACCAACTCCTCCGGTGTCAGCTGGGCGAACGGCAACGCGGCGGGCACCTCGCTCGGCATGGAGCAGTTCTACGTCGTCAAGCCGGGGGCGACGGCCGCACAGCTCAACGCGGCCCTGGCCGAGGGCAAGAACCTGCTGGTCACCCCGGGCGTCTACCACCTCGACCAGACCCTGCGCGTGACCCGCCCCGACACGGTCGTCCTGGGCCTCGGCCTCGCCACCTTCATCCCCGACAACGGCATCACGGCCATGACCGTCGCCGACGTCGACGGGGTGAAGCTCGCGGGCGTCCTCTTCGACGCCGGCACCACCAACTCGCAGACCCTCGTGGAACTCGGCCCGTCCGGCGCCGCCGCCGACCACGCGGCCAACCCCACCTCACTGCACGACGTGTACTTCCGCGTCGGCGGCGCCACCGTGGGCAAGGCGACCACCAGCCTCGTCGTGAACAGCGACGACGTCATCGGCGACCACATGTGGATCTGGCGCGGCGACCACGGCAGCGGCATCGGCTGGAACACCAACACCGCCGACACCGGGCTCGTCGTCAACGGCGACGACGTCACCATGTACGGCCTGTTCGTCGAGCACTACCAGAAGCACCAGACCATCTGGAACGGCAACGGCGGCCGGACGTACTTCTACCAGAACGAGATGCCCTACGACCCGCCCAACCAGGCCGCCTGGATGAACGGCTCCATCCAGGGCTACGCCGCCTACAAGGTCGCGAACTCCGTCACCAGCCACCAGGCCTACGGGCTCGGCAGCTACTGCTACTTCAACGTCAACCCGAGCGTCACCGCCGAGCACGCCTTCGAGGTGCCCAACACCCCGAACGTGCGCTTCCAGAACATGGTGACCGTGTCCCTGGGGGGCACCGGAACCATCCGGCACGTCATCAACGACCGGGGCGGCCCGTCCAACTCCTCGACGAACGTGGCCAACCTGGTGAACTACCCGTAGACCGGGCCCAGTCCTACGACGGCCGACCTGA
The DNA here is from genome assembly GCF_055575395.1 of Streptomyces sp. NPDC034103. Taxonomy (NCBI): domain Bacteria; kingdom Bacillati; phylum Actinomycetota; class Actinomycetes; order Kitasatosporales; family Streptomycetaceae; genus Streptomyces; species Streptomyces sp. NPDC034103. The sequence continues at coordinate 352,621 of NZ_JBVISS010000012.1, forward strand.
GCCGCGGTCGTCGTAGGACATCCCCGCACGCTCGACCGGCGCTCGACGGCGGCTCGAGGTATCGCCGGGACCGGCCCGACCGTACAACCGGAGCCGGACGTTCAGGACCCGGGCCGGATACCCGACGCACCCACGCCACCTGAGCAGTTCACTCAGCGGAGTCGGACACCGCACGCTCCGTGCACAGGTTCTTCGCGGAGTCAGGAGTTCGAAGGCATATGGGGAACGGAACTTTGGGCGTATGGTCCGATCATGGACGGTCGAAATGATCACAATTCCTCCCCGCGCCTGACCGACATGGCGCAACTCGTGCGTCTGCCCGCCGCGTTGAGCGTCCCCGGCGACGTCCTCGCCGGTGCCGTCGCGAGCGCCGGGACGCCCCGGCCCCGTGTCCTCGGCACGATGGCGTCCTCCGTCGCCCTCTACTGGGCCGGAATGGCGCTCAACGACTACGCGGACGCGACCGTCGACGCGGTCGAGCGACCCCAACGCCCCGTACCCTCCGGGCGGGTGGCCCGCCGCACCGCGCTCGCCACCGCCTGCGGGCTCACCGCCGCCGGACTCGGCCTCGCCGCCCTGACCGGCGGACGGCGGGCGCTCGGCGTCACGCTGCCCCTGACCGGGCTGGTCTGGGCCTACGACCTCGGCCTGAAGTCCACGCCCGCCGGACCCGCCGCCATGGCGGGCGCCCGGGCGCTGAACGTCCTGGCCGGAGCCGAGCCCGGACGCAGGGCCGCCGCCCTGCCCGCCGCCCTGCTGACCGGCGCGCACATCTACACCGTCACCACCCTCAGCCGCCACGAGGTCTCCGGCGCCCCGCGCCAGGTACCCGCCGCCACGCTCGCCGGCAGCACCGCAACAGCCCTGGCCGCGGCGGCACTTCCCGGCGTACGCAAGCGCGACCGGGCGGCCCGGATCGGCGCGGCCGCCGGAGCGCTGGGCTACCTCGTCTCGTACGGCGGCGCCCAGGCTCGCGCGGCACGGGAGCCGTCCGCGACGAACGTCCGTGACGCCGTCGGCACCGGGATCATGTCGCTGATGCCCCTCCAGGCGGCCCTCACCGCGGGCGGCGGGGGAGCGGGCCTCGCCGGGATCCTGGCCGCCGCCCACCCCCTGGCCCGCAGACTCGCCCGGAAGGTGTCCCCGACATGACCCTCATACCCGACAGCGTGCCCGTCAGGACCCCCGCGCCCATCGAGCGGCTCCGGTTCGGATTCGGCACCAACGGATTCGCCCACCACCGTCTGGACGACGTCCTGACCGTCCTCGCGGACCTCGGCTACGACTCGGTCGGCCTGACCCTCGACCACACCCACCTCGACCCGTACGCCCCCGACCTCCCCCGCCAGGTCGACCGCCTCGCGCGGCGGTTGGACCGCCTGGGGATGGCCGTCATGGTGGAGACCGGGTCGCCGTACCTGCTCGACCCGTGGCACAAGCACCACCCCACCCTGATGTCCGTCCACGGCGTCGAGCGGCGCGTGGACCTGCTGGCACGGGCCATCCGCGTCGCGGCCGACCTGGGCGCCCCGGCCGTCCATCTGTGCAGCGGCCCCGCGCCCGAGGGCGTCCCCGAGGACGAGGCCTGGAAGCGGCTGGCCGTGGGCTGCGAGGAAGTCCTGGAGATCGCCCAGGAGCACGGCGTCGCCCTGGGCTTCGAGCCGGAACCGTACATGTTCATCGACACCGTGGAACGGGTCCTGGAACTGCGGCGCCGAGTCGGTGATCCCGACCTGTTCGGCATCACCCTCGACATCGGACACGCCCACTGCGTCGAGGAGATCACCCTGCTCGACTGCGTCGCGCTGGCGGCGCCCCACCTGGTGAACGTGCAGATCGAGGACATGCGGCGAGGCGTCCACCAGCACCTCGAGTTCGGCGCCGGCGAGATCGACTTCCCGCCCGTCCTGGCCGCGCTCAAAGCCTCCGGCTACGCGGGGCCGGTCTCGGTGGAGATCCAGGGCGCGTCCCTCGACGCACCCGACGTCGCCCGTCGCTCCCTGGAGTTCCTGAAGGCCGCCGAGCCCTTCTGAGGCCGCGCCCTCCCTCCCTCAGCAGGCAGCACATCCGAACAGGAGACCTGTGCCGTGGACTTCGACCTGGCCACCGCGCTCGACCGACAACTGACCCCCGACGCACGGCGATGGCTGACCGAGGCCGTCGCCCGCGTCGGACAGGACCCCACCGCCGTACGGGGCGCCTTCCCGGCCGTCGCCCGGCGGTGCGGACGCGGACCGCTCGTCGCCGGCTGGACCGTCGCCGACGCCGCCCGCGCCCGACTGCTCCAAGCCCTGCCGCTGCGCGGGGCGGACCTCGCCGCGGAGATCGCGGACCTCCACCGGTACGGGGACGCCGCCGAACAGCGGGCGGTACTGCGCTCGTTGGCCCTGCTGGAGGACGCCGACCCCACCTTCGCCGACCTCGGCCTGCCCCTGGTGCACATCGCGCTGCGCGGCAACGACACCGGGCTGATCGAGGCCGCCCTCGGCCCGTACGCCGCACGCCACCTGGACCACGACGGGTACCGGCACGCCGTACTGAAGTGTGTCTTCTGCGGGATCCCGCTCGACCGGGTGGCCGGGCTGGCCGAGCGCGCGGACCGCGAACTCGCCCGCATGCTGGCCGACTTCGCCCACGAGCGGGTCGCCGCGGGCCGGGCCGTTCCCGCCGACGTCTGGCCCATCCTGCGGGACCATCCCGGCACCCTGGAGGCCTCCGGACTGCCCGCCGAGGCCGACTCCCTCTCACCCGACCGCCGAGCCGCCGCCGCCGAGGCCCTCGCCGCTTTCAACGGAGCCGCATGATGCGCATCTTCGACCCCCATATCCACATGACCTCCCGCACCACCGACGACTACGAGGCCATGTACGCCGCCGGCGTCCGCGCGGTGGTGGAACCCTCCTTCTGGCTCGGCCAGCCGCGCACCTCCGTGGACAGCTTCACCGACTACTTCGACGCGCTCCTCGGCTGGGAGCCGTACCGCGCCGCCCAGTTCGGCATCCAGCACCGCTGCACCGTCGCCCTCAACCCGAAGGAGGCCAACGACCCCCGCTGCAAGGGCGTGTTGGACGTCCTGCCGCGCTACCTCGCCAAGGACGGCGTGGTGGCCGTCGGCGAGATCGGCTACGACTCCATGACCCCCGAGGAGGACGAGGCCCTCGCCCGCCAGCTCCAACTCGCCGTCGAGTACGGGCTGCCCGCGCTGGTCCACACCCCGCACCGCGACAAGGCCGTCGGCACCCGGCGCACGCTCGACGTCGTCCGAGAGTCCGGCATCCCGCCCGAGCACGTCCTCGTCGACCACCTCAACGAACTCACCGTGGGCATGGTCGCGGACAGCGGCTGCTGGATGGGCTTCTCCATCTACCCGGACACCAAGCTCACCGAGGACCGCATGGTGCGCATCCTCCAGGAGCACGGCACCGAGCGGATGCTCGTCAACTCGGCCGCCGACTGGGGCCGCAGCGACCCCCTCAAGACCCGCAAGACCGCCGACGCGATGCTCGCCGCCGGCTTCGACGCGGACACCGTCGACCAGGTCATGTGGCGCAACCCCGTAGCCTTCTACGGGCAGAGTGGCCGTCTCGACCTGGAGGACGTCAAGCCCGACGCCTCGGCGCTCTTCGAGGGCAACTCCGTCAAACGCGGCGGAGAGTGAGCCCGCCGTGCGCTTCCGACACCCCGACGGCACCACGGTCCACCTCGCCTACTGCTCCAACGTCCACCAGGCCGAGGACCTCGACGGGGTCGTGGACCAGCTCGCCGCCTACGCCGAGCCCGTACGCCGGGCCCTCGACGCGGACCTGCTCGGCATCGGGCTGTGGCTGGCCCGCGACGTCGTCACCGAGCTGACCACCGACCCGGCGGCCGTGCGCCGCCTGCGCACCGAACTGGCCGCGCGCGGACTGGAGACGGTCACCCTCAACGCCTTTCCCTACGGCGGATTCCACCGCGAGGTGGTGAAGAAGGACGTCTACCTGCCCGACTGGACCGATCCCGCCCGCCTGCGCTACACCGTCGACTGCGCCCAGGTGCTCGCGGGACTGCTGCCGGACGACGCCCGGCGCGGCAGCGTCTCCACCCTGCCGCTCGCCTGGCGCACCCCCTGGCCGGCCGAGGCACGGGACACGGCCCGGCGCGCCCTGGACCAGCTCGCCGGGGAACTGGCCCGGGTGGAGCGGGAGACCGGCCGTACCGTCAGGGTGGGATTCGAGCCCGAACCGGGATGCGTGGTGGAGAACACCGTCCAGGCGGCCCGGGAACTCGGTGGAGTGGACCCCGAGCGGCTCGGGATCTGCCTGGACACCTGCCACCTCGCCGTGCAGTTCGAGGAACCCCTCGCGGCACTGGGCCGCCTCGCCGCCGCCGGGCTCCCGGTCGTCAAGGTCCAGGCCTCCAGCGCCCTCCAGGCCGACGACCCCACGGATCCGCAGGCGCGGCGCGCCCTCGCCCGGTTCGCCGAACCCCGCTTCCTGCACCAGACGCGCACCGCCCCGAACGGCACCGTCACCGGGGTGGACGACCTGCCGGAGGCGCTGGCGGGCGGCCTGGACCCCGACTCGTCCTGGCGGGTGCACTTCCACGCGCCCCTGCACGCTCGGCCCGAGCCGCCGCTGACCACCACGACCACCGAACTGACCTGGGCGCTCGACGCGTTGCTCGGCGGTCCGCAGGCCCTCTGCGACCACATCGAGGTCGAGACCTACACCTGGTCGGTCCTCCCCGCCCACCTCCGCCCCCGGGACCGCGAGGGCCTCGTCACGGGCCTGGCCGGCGAACTGGCCTGGATGCGCGGCCGGTTCGAGGAACTGGGCCTGACCTCCCACTCACGCAAGGAGCCCGTCTCATGACCCGACTGGTCGTCCTCGACATCGTCGGTCTCACCCCTCGCATGCTCCGTCACATGCCCGCCGTCTCGGCCGTCGCCGAACAGGGCTTCCAGGCCCGCCTCAACACCGTGCTGCCCGCCGTCACCTGCTCCGTGCAGTCCACCCTCCTCACCGGCGCCCCGCCCGCCGAGCACGGCATCGTCGGCAACGGCTGGTACTTCCGCGACCTCGGCGAGGTCATGCTGTGGCGCCAGCACAACGCCCTCGTCGGCGGCGAGAAGATCTGGCACACCGCCCGGCGGACCCGCCCCGACTACAAGGTCGCCAACGTCTGCTGGTGGTACGCCATGGGCGCCGACGTCGACCTCACCGTCACCCCGCGCCCGGTCTACTACTCCGACGGCCGCAAGGAACCCGACTGCTACACCCGGCCGCCCGCCCTGCACGACGAACTCACCGACCGGCTCGGCCCGTTCCCCCTGTTCACCTACTGGGGCCCCAACGCGGGCATGCCCTCCAGCCAGTGGATCCTCGCGGCCGCCCGGCAGATCTTCGACGAGCACCGCCCCGACCTCACCCTGGTGTACGTACCGCATCTCGACTACGAGCCCCAGCGCTCCGGCCCGGACTCCCCGCAGTCCGCCCGCGAGGCCCGCCGCCTCGACGACGCCCTGCGGCCGCTGCTGGAGCACTTCCGCCGCGAGAACGCGACGGTGGTGATCCTCAGCGAGTACGGCATCGCCCCCGCCTCTCGTCCCGTCGACATCAACCGCGCCCTGCGCCGGGCCGGGCTGCTCGAGGTGCACACGCAGGACGGCATGGAGTACCTCGACCCCTGGGCCTCCCGCGCCTTCGCCGTCGCGGACCACCAGATCGCCCACGTCTACGTCCGTGACCCCGCCGACGTCGACGCCGTGGCGAAGATCGTCGGTGAACTCCCCGGCGTCGAGCAGGTGTTGGACGAGGAGGGCAAGGCGGCCCACGGGCTGGACCACGAACGCTCGGGCGAGCTGGTCGCGGTGGCCGACTCCGACGCCTGGTTCACGTACTACTACTGGCTGGACGACGACCTCGCCCCCGACTTCGCCCGCCAGGTCGAGATCCACCGCAAGCCCGGCTACGACCCCGCCGAGCTCCTCTACGACCCCACCGTTCCCGCGGTGAAGGCCCGCGCCATCGGCCAGGTCGCCCGCAAGAAGGCCGGCCTGCGCTACCGCATCCAGACGGTCCCCCTGGACCCCTCCGGCGTCCGCGGCAGCCACGGCCGCCTGCCGCAGGACCCGCAGGACAGTCCCGTACTGCTGTGCTCGCGCCCCGGGCCGGCACGCGACGAGATCGACGCGACCGACGTCAAGAAGCTCCTGCTGTCGCTCTCGGGCATCACCACCGACTGACCACGGCAGCCGTCTTCTTCGGGCAAGGCGCCCTGTTTGGTGACGCACTGAGGGCACCGGCCGATCGCGCGGCCGGTGCCCTCTGGCGCGTGCGCCGACTACTTGGGTTCGTTGTCGAACTTGGCGGCTGCCCAGAGGTAGCCGAGGGTGGCCAGGGCGAGGGACCAGGCGAGGGTGAGCCAGCCGTTGTGGCCGATCTCGGTGCCGAGCAGGAGGCCGCGCAGGGTTTCGATGGCGGGGGTGAAGGGCTGGTACTCGGCGATGGGCCGGAACCAGCCGGGCATGGTGTCGACGGGGACGAAGGCGCTGGAGATCAGGGGCAGGAAGATCAGGGGCATGGCGTTGTTGCTGGCGGCTTCGGCGTTGGGGCTGACCAGGCCCAGACCGACGGCGATCCAGGTGAGGGCCAGGGCGAACAGGACGAGAAGTCCGAAGGCGGCGAGCCATTCCAGGGGGGTGGCGTGGGTGGAGCGGAAGCCGATGGCGACGGCGACGACGGCGACGAGGAGGACGCTGGCCACGCATTGCAGGACGCTGCCGATGACGTGTCCGATGAGGACCGAGCCGCGGTGGATGGCCATGGTGCGGAAGCGGGCGATGATGCCTTCGCTCATGTCGGTGGAGACGGAGACGGCGGTGCCGATGGTGGTGGAGCCGATGGTCATCAGCAGGATGCCGGGGACGAGGTAGGCGATGTAGGCGTCGCGGCCGGCGTCGGCGCCTGCGATGCCGGCGCTCATCGCGTCGCCGAAGAGGTAGACGAACAGCAACAGCAGCATGACCGGGGTGAGCAGCAGGTTCAGGGTGAGGGAGGGGTAGCGGCGGGCGTGCAGGAGGTTGCGGCGCAGCATGGTGGAGGAGTCGCGCACGGCGAGGGCGAGGGTGCTCATCGGACGGACTCCTGGGTCTCGTTGGTGTCGCTGGCTTCGTTGGTTTCGTTGGTTTCGCCGGTGAGGGCGAAGAAGACGTCGTCGAGGTCGGGGGTGTGCACGGTCAGTTCGTCCGCCTCCACGCCGGCGGCCTCCAACCAGTCGAGGAGGGCGCGGAGTTCGCGCTGGCTGCCGTCGCTGGGGATGCGGAGCGTGAGTGCTTTGTCGTCGCGGGTGGTCTCGCGCAGTGCGGTGGCCGCGTTCTGGTAGGCGTGGGGGTCGGTGAAGCGCAGGCGGACGTGGCCGCCGGGGACGAGCCGTTTGAGTTCTTCCGCGCTGCCCTCGGCGGCGATCCGGCCGTGGTGCAGGACCGCGATGCGGTCGGCGAGTTGGTCGGCCTCCTCCAGGTACTGGGTGGTGAGGAAGACGGTGACGCCGTCGGCGACCAGGGCGCGGATGATCTGCCACATGGTGTGGCGGCTGCGGGGGTCCAGTCCGGTGGTCGGTTCGTCGAGGAAGATGATGCGCGGGCTGCCCACCAGGGTCATGGCGATGTCGAGGCGGCGTTTCATGCCGCCGGAGTACGTGGAGGCGGGCTTCTTCGCGGCCGCGGTGAGGTCGAAGCGCTCCATCAGTTCGGCCGCGACGCGCCGCCCCTCGGGCTTGGGCAGGTGGTGCAGGTCGGCCATCAGGAGCATGTTCTCCTCGCCGGTGATCAGGCCGTCGACGGCGGAGAACTGTCCGGTGACCCCGATCGCGGCCCGCACCCGCTGCGGGGCGGCGGCCAGGTCGTGCCCGGCGACCTCCACCCGGCCGCCGTCGGCGGAGATCAGCGTGGACAGGATCTGCACGGTGGTGGTCTTGCCCGCCCCGTTCGCACCGAGCAACGCGAACACCGAACCCACCGGGATACGCAGATCGAAACCGTCCAGGACGGTCTTGTCACCGTAGGACTTGCGCAGCCCGACGGCGGAGATGGCGGCGGGCGACGAGTCACTGTCGCCCTTTCTAGACGTGGGCATGACAGATGAAGGCATGGGGCCCTCCGTTGAGGGGTGAAGGATGCGGAGTGACGGATGAAGCGTGAAGCGTGAAGCGTGAGGGGTGAAGAGGAGTGCGGGCGGGGGAGTGTGCGTCCGGCTTCCCCACAGCGCCGCCGCCCTGGCCTGCTCGCGCCCTGGCCTGCTGGCGACGTGGCCCGCTGGCGCCCTGGCCAGGTGGCGCCCGGGGCTGGTAGCGCCCTGGTCTGCTGGCGCCCTGGCTCGGTGGTGCTCAGGTCTTGGCGCCCTAGCCGGTGGCGCTCAGGCCTTGGCGCGGAGGATGTCGATGTTGCCCCAGTTGGTCCGCGCATGAACCTTGACGGTGTCGTCGATGTGCTCCGGCGCCTCGGACGCGCCGAGCGTGTTGCGGACCTGTCCGCGGTTGGAGCTGACGTCGAGCCAGGCGGCGGTGCCCTCGCGGATCCCGATCTCGATGGAACCGTTGGAGGTCTCCAACTGCACGGTGCCGCGCGTGACTTCGGCGACACGCAGGGCGCCGTTCGTGCTGGTGCCGGTGACCGAGGACTCGGCGCGCGCGATGTCGATGCCGCCGTTGGCGCCGCTCACCCGCAGCTCTCCGGTCACGGCGCCGACGGTCGTGGTGCCGTGTGAGTTCTTCAGGACGGCGGGGCCGTCGACGACACCGACGCGCAGGTTGCCGGAGCTGGTGGTGATCTCGGCGGCCCCCTCGACGCGGTCCACCGTGATCGAGCCGTGCGACACGGTCAGATGTGCCGGGCCGGTGGTGTCGAGGCGGACTTCACCGGTGGAGGCCTTTACGCGGACCTCGCCGAGCCGGCCCACGCCGAGCACCTGGGTCCACTCACCGGTCAGGTCGAGGTGCGAGCCCGTGGGCAGTTCGACCGTGACATCCACGACGCCGGAGGTCCCGACGAGGCGGCGCTGCTTCGTCCGGACGGTCAGGACGCCGCCGGCGAACGAGACCTCGGTCTGCTCGGCGGCCCGTACGTCCTTGTCCCGCTTCGGGTCGCGGGGGCGTACCTCGACGACCGTTTCCGCACCGTCGCTCGCGGTCAGCTGGAGGGAACCGGCGTCCACGCGGGCGGTGGCCTGGATCGGTTCGGGGGTGTCGAAAGAAGGCATGGCTGTCCCGTCCTGTTGAGTCCATGAGGTGTCCCCGCTGGTGGGACGTGGTGGGGGAGTTGCGCGGCGTGCGGTCAGCGCACCCAGCCGGTGAAACTCTGTCCGACGGTCCGGGGCCCCTGCGGTGTGCGTGCGCGGGCACCGTCGTCGACCGCGGCCGACACCGCGCGCACCAACCACGCGTTGACCGACAACCCCTCGCGGTTCGCGGCCTCCTCGGCGCGCGCCTTGAGATGGGCCGGCAGGCGCAGGTTGACACGGGCGGTGCCGCCCTCGTCGCCGTCGGCCAGCGCCGGGGTCCTGAGGGGTTCGGCGGGCGGGGTCGACTCCTCGGTGCCGCTCGCGTAGGTGGGTGGCGGGGTCACCACGAAGTCGGGGTCGAGCCCGCGCAGTCGCACGTCGACCGAGCCGGGGGCGAGTTCACGGGTGATCTCGTCCATCGCGGCGGAAAGCACGTTGAGCAGGGTCAGTCGAGTCGCCGACTCAAGGGGAGCGGTGAGCCGCTCCGCCAGCTCGCGGGCTTCGTCGCCACCGGCTTCGGCGGCCACCGCGAGTTCGCGGCGGAGGGTGTCGACATACGGGGTGAGGTCCATGACGCCATCATGGCACCACTATGGCGCCACAGGCAAGCAATGGGGTGGCGTCCGGGTGCAGGGGTCCCCGGTTCACGTCACTGACCTGCGGAAATGCGGTGATGGGGGTCTGTTCGGGATGGCGTAATCGCCGCCGGTCAAGCGTGTTGGCGCCGTGTGGGGCCACGCGTAGCGCCACGAGGTGCCATTTACGCGTCACCTGTCCTCCGGCCCTGGGGATCAATCGAACCGTGGTCGGCGCTCAGATTGATCATGGTCCGGCTGTAGCAGCCTGAAGGGCATTGACGCGGTTCCCGTACTCGCGGCGGGCCTTGCCTGCGCCGGGACCGCCGGGGCGCCCTGGCCGCCGTCGAGGGGCTGGCAGCGGGCGAGGAGCTGGCGGTGGACGGCCGGGGTGGTGCTGACGCGCAGGGTGTAGCCCTGGCCGCGCCGTACGGTGACGCCTTGGTCGAGCGCGGCTCGTTCGGCGGGTTGCAGGTCGGTGGCGCGGAGGAGGTCGGCGACCTTGCCTGGCATGTCGAGGGTGACCGGCAGCCCCGGCGCTGGGGAGTCCTCCTCGATGGCGGCATGGTCGGGCAGGAGGTCGGCGACGGCGGTGCGGATGGCGCCGCGGCTGACGCCGTAGTCGCGGGCGAGGGCGGCGATCGAGCAGCCTTCCAGATACGCGGTGCGCACGTCGGCGGCCTTCGCGGCCGCTACGGCGGGGCGGCGCCCGCCCTTGGCCTCGGCAGCCCGCGGCCCGTCGTACGTCAGCTCCCGTTGGCGGTCGCGCAGGAGTTCGCCGGCGGCCGCGAGGGTCTGCACCATGAACTTCACGGTGGACAGCAGCTCGCCGGTGCGGGGTGGCGGGCGGTGAGGTCCATCGCGGAGAACGCGCCGTCGTGGATGCGCAGGGCGACCTGGTCGCGGTGGAGAACGTCGAGAACGTCGAGGATGTGTCCGGTGCCGCGTACGAGGCGCAGCATCTCGGAGATGTGGACGGTGTCGCCCGGCCGCGCGTAACTCAGCAGCTCGCGGAACTTCGGCCGCTGGAGTGGGTGGAGGTCCCCGGGTCCTCCTCGAAGACGACCGGGTCCTCGAGCCCGGCCTCGTCCAGGACGGGCTTCTGTCGGGCGGTGGACCGCTGGTCGGTCGAGACCCGCTTTTGGGTCAACATCGATCTCACCTCCGGACCTCAAACGTGAAGCTCTTGCGGGAAGCCGGTCCAACGGAGCTCGGCGGGGAGATGGCCGGTGTCGTTGAAGAGGAGGATTGCCGGGGGGCGGTCGGGTGTGTAGCGGATGACAGTCAGGGCCGCGTTGGCGTGGTTGATGCCCAGCCACCGCCACTTCGGCGCGTCGAGGGCGGCTCGGACGAGCCAGCCGACCAGGAAGTTGTGGGTGATGACAAGCTCGTGGAGCGGCTCGTCGCCGACGACAGGTCCGGTGAAGTCCGCAAGCGCCGCTGCCGCGAGCCTGGGGCCCTGCTCGCGTTCCTCGGCCGTGAACTGGTCCAGGAACTTGAGCCATGCGTCGGCTGCCTCCGACGGTAGCTCCTCGCGTGTCGGCAGGTAGGGAATGTAGTCGCCGGCCGCTTCGGAGCGACTCCGGGGGACGCCGTCGAGCCGCTCACCGACCAGTTGCGCGGTCTGTTCGGCACGGGCGAGCGGCCCGTGGTGGATCGCCGTCAGCGGAACCCCGCAGAGCCGCTCCCCGAGCAAGGCGGCTTGGTGGCGGCCGGCATCCGTCAGTTCACTTTCGTCCGGCGATGCCTCGCCGTGGCGGGTGAGGTAGAGGTAGCGGGCGGCCGTACCGGTCATGGGTGCGTCCTTCGGTGAAGTCGATCTTGCGGACTCATGGAGGGACGCCGACCCGCGTGGGCCGGTTCCACGAACGGCTGGGGTCGAGCGTCAAGCCGGATCAGCGCATCGCAATGTCCGGGAGACGGGCCCTGACCCTCGCCGTCACCGTCTTCATCGAGACCGCCACCCCCTGGGTCACGCCGATCCGAGGCACGGAACGTCTCGTGCGCCAGTTGCGGGAAGAGCGCGGTGGGCAGCGCCAGGAAGAGCGCGGCGAAGTCGGCGACGTACACCAGCGGCAGCACCCGGTGCCGCGCCACGCACCGGAAGCCGTCGGCGATCTCCCGGGGGCCCGACGCGCCGGCGCGGCACGCCGTCGAGCGGGGGAAGCGGCGGCAGGCGCCACACCGCCCACGCCGTAGCCGAGACGGCGACGGCGTCCGCCGGATACAGCGTCCGTGCGCCCGCCACCGGCAGCAGCGCACCGGCCGGCAGCGGTCCCGCGACACCGGTGGCCGGCGCGACCGTCGACTGCAACGCGTTGACGGCGGGCAGTGCCCCGGGCGCGACCAGACGAGGCACAACGGCCCTGCCGACCGCGGCGTTCGCCCCGAACAGGGCCTGCTGCGCGCCCACCAGCACCAGAAGCACCCCGACCGACCCCAGGTCCGCGCGGTCCTGTGCCCACAGCAGCGACGACGTCACACCGATGCCGGCCGTCGTCACCAGCAGCACCCGCCGCCGGTCCCGCACGTCCGCGAGCGCGCCGCCCCACAGCGCCGCCGCGGCCATCGGCACGAAGCCCACCAGCCCCGCCAGCCCGACGTAGGCGGACGACCCGGTGACCTCGTAGAGCTGCAACGGCACCACGAGCGCGATGAGTTGAGCCCCGAGTCCGGTCACCCCGCCGGCCACCCACAGCCTCCGGAACGCGCCCACCCGCAACGGCCGTACGTCCATCAGTGCCCGTGCCGCCCCGCCCACCCGGTCCCCGCACCGATACCGGGGGATCCCGTTGGGGCGAGGTCAACGCGTGGGCGTCACCCGCGGGGTGGCGCCGTGCTTCCGCGGACCGCCAGGGTCGTCGGGACGAGATCCGTGCCGGGGCGGGCTCCGCCCGGCGTGCGGATCTGCCGGAGCACCGTGCGGACACACCGGCGGCCCACCTCGGCGAAGTCCTGGTGGACGGTGGTCAGGGGCGGCACGAAGAACGCCGCTTCCGGGATGTCGTCGAACCCGACCACGCTGATGTCGTCGGGGACGGCCCGGCCGCGTTCGTTGAAGGCGCGCAGGAGGCCCAGCGCCATCTGGTCGTTGGCGGCGAACACGGCCGTGCAGTCGGGCTCCTCGACGAGCGAGAGGCCGGCCGCGTGGCCCGACTCGGCGGACCAGTCCCCGTGCAGCGGCGGCGGCACCGGCCGTCCGGCCTCCGTCAGCACCGCGCGCCAGGCCTCGGTCCGGCGCTGCGCCGAGAAGGACGTGCGCGGGCCCGTGACGTGCCACACGGTGTGGTGCCCCAGGTCGAGCAGGTGGCGTACGGCCTTGCGGGTGCCGTCGGCCTGGTCGGTGTCGACCACGCTGTAGCGGTCGCCGGCGTCGGAGTCCACCACCACGACGTGGACACCGGGCGGCAGTTGGACCGTCCCGGTGTCCAGGAGGTGGACCTCCATGATGACGATGACCGCGTCCACGGCCAGCTCGCCCATGCGCGTGAAGGCCCCCAGTACGTTGTCCTGGGTGGGCACGTCGATGGGGATCAGGGTGATCGCGTAGCCCTCCGCCGAGGCATGGGTCGCGATCGCCTCCAGGGTGCGGCTGCTGCCGGTGGAGGAGAGGCTGAAGAGGATCACGCCGATGGTGTTGAACTGCCCGTACCGCAGGGCGCGGGCCGCGCTGTTGGGGCGGTAGCCGAGTTCCCGCATCGCCGCGAGGACCTGCTCCCGAGTCGAACTGATCACCCCGGGATGGCCGTTGGAGACCCGGGAGACGGTCTGGGACGACACCCCGGCGAGCCGGGCGACGTCGGCCATCGACACCCGCTGTCTGCGGCGCCCGCCGGGGACATCGGAACCGCCCCGCTCCACCACGGTGTCTCCTTCTGCCGGTCCTGGTCCTGGTCGTGTGTGTCGCAACGGATGTTACGTGTGGGAAACCTTGACGGCTCCGGAGGCGGATGCCACGATTCCGGCGCTGCGATGTTTACGTAAACATCGCTGATGTTCACGTAAACACGCTGTCGCTCCGGAGGTTGGTCGATGCGCAAGACCCCTGTCAGTTCTCGCCGCAGGTCCCGGGCGCGGGCCGCCCTCGTCGCGGTCGCCCTGGCCGCCGTGACCGGCTCCACCCTCGCGGGCAGCCCGGCCTCCGCCGCGACGAGCCTCGACACCACCCAGTTCAAGGGCGTCAACTGGGCCGACCCGCGCGACAACTTCGCCGACGACGAACTCCGGCTCTCCGGTCTGTCCACCTCGGACACCTACCGCCAGACGTACACCAAGGCCAGCCGGATCATCGCCGCGTTCCGCGCGAACCTCGGCGCCAACACCGTGCGGCTGCCGATCAACCCGTACACCGTCAACGGGTCCTACTGGAAGTCGTACCGAGGTGTTATCGACGCGGCGACGGCGCAGGGGTTCAAGGTCATCGTCTCCTACTGGGAGGGGACGGGGGAGCGCAAGGACGGCTTCATCGACGACCCCGCCACGTACTGGCCGATGTGGAACACCGTGGTGAAGGCGTACAAGAACAACTCGAAGGTCTACTTCGAGCCGATGAACGAGCCGCACGGCTACACCGACACCGAGTGGGCCGACATAGCGGCGAAGTGGCTCGACACCTACGCGAAGGTGCCGCGCAAGCGTGTCTTCGTCAGCGGCGCCGGTTACAACGACCACGTCACCTCGGTCTGCGCCGACCCGCGCCTGAAGGGCACCTACCTGTCGCTGCACCACTACGGCTTCTGGAAGTCGTACGCCACCTACGACGAGTGGGTCGCCGACCTGAAGGTGCGCATCGGGGACTGCGCGAACCGGACCGTCGCCGACGAGTTCGGCGCGCCGATGACGACCGGCCTGAACTACAACGTGCCGACCCCGGACGACAACTTCGTCAACTACGTCCAGGCCGTCACCGACACCTTCCGTGAGCTGAAGATGGGCTCGGTGTACTGGCCGGGGCTGCGGACCGACGACACGTACTCCCTGCAGACCCTGGTCGGCGACCCGGCGCGGCCGTGGCTCGCCACGACCAACCAGTCCGGCGCGGACCGGCTCGCCTGGGCGTGGGGACGGGGCAAGCCCGTCCAGAAGTGACCCCGCGCGGTCGGGGGCCGCGGCACTGGTGTGCCGCGGCCCCCGACCGTTCGGTCAGCCGAACATGCCGGGCTGGTAGTCGCCGGCGGGCTGCTGGATCATGACGTTGATGCGGTTGTAGAGGTTGATGAGGGCGATGCAG
>NZ_JBVISS010000013.1:0-307258 GCF_055575395.1 Streptomyces sp. NPDC034103
ATCAACTAAATCTGGCGTTGATTTTTGGCACGCTGTTGAGTTCTCAAGGAACGGACGCTTCCTTTGTACTCACCCTCTCGGGCTTTCCTCCGGGCGCTTCCCTTCGTTGTTCCAAACTCTATCAGTGTTTTTCCGGCCCCCTGACCACTCTTCCGCGAGCATGCAGAAGGTGACCCCGAGATAGGATCTGACAAGTTTGGTTGCTGCTGAGCAAGGACGCTCGTGAGCGCCGCTCGTCCTCAAGCAGGGTTACGACTGTACACGCGGCCTCGGAGCACGTGCAAATCGACGGGACTGGTGGTCTAGACCACTACGCGGTATCTTCCATGCGGAACCGTCAGTTCATATGACATACGCTGCTCACAGTGCGCTGTCCAGGACAGGTAGTGACGGCGCACTTATCGATCTCCACCCCTGGGAGGCTTCCCATGACCACCGTGTCGTCCCCGCTTGCAGGACGCGCCATCGGACTGGCATCCGTGCCGGATCCGGTCTTCTCCGGGGCCATGGTCGGCCCGGGTACGGCGATCGACCCCGTGCGTGAGGCCTCCGAGGCCGTCGCGCCCGTGGACGGAGTCATCGTCTCGCTCCACCCGCACGCCTTCGTCGTGGTCGACGATGAGGGTCATGGCGTGCTCACTCACCTCGGTATCGACACCGTCCAGCTCAATGGTGAGGGTTTCGAGCTGCTGGTGAACAAGGGCGACACCGTGACGCGCGGCCAGGCCGTCGTCCGCTGGAACCCCGCCGCCGTCGAAGCGGCCGGCAAGTCCCCGGTCTGCCCGGTCGTGGCGCTCGAAGCCACGGCGGAGGCTCTCTCCGATCTGCGCGTCGACGGCGATGTGAAGGCCGGCGACAGTCTCTTCGCCTGGAAGTGACATCGACTCCGTCATAGGACGGCAAGTAGTGGCAACCACCGCGGCGGCGGGAGCCGCCGCACTATCGGAGACGGGTGAGATGGAGACAACGCTGCGAGGCGTCGGCGTGAGCCATGGTGTGGCGATCGGCGAGGTTCGGCACATGGGAACGGCGGTGCTCGAGCCGCCTGCCAAGCAGATTCCGGCCGAGGACGCGGAGCGTGAACAGGAGAACGCTCGTAAGGCAGTGGAAGCTGTGGCGGCCGACCTGATGGCGCGCGGCAATCTGGCCGGTGGTGAGGCGCAGGCGGTGCTCGAGGCGCAGGCCTTGATGGCCCAGGACCCCGAGTTGATGGCCGATGTGGATCGGCGCATCGCCGTCGGCAGCACGGCCGAGCGGGCTGTGTACGACGCGTTCGCCGCGTACCGCGAGCTGCTGGCGGGTGCCGGTGAGTACCTCGCCGGACGCGTCGCGGACCTCGACGACGTGCGGAATCGCATCGTCGCTCGTCTGCTCGGGGTGCCCATGCCGGGCATTCCGGACAGTGACGAGCCGTACGTCTTGGTGGCGCGTGACCTCGCGCCCGCTGACACGGCTCTGCTGGACCCCACTCTGGTGCTCGGTTTCGTGACCGAGGAGGGCGGGCCGACCAGCCACAGCGCGATCCTGGCCCGGGCCCTCGGCGTGCCGGCCGTGGTGGCGCTCCCGGGTGCCGGTGAACTCGCCGAAGGCACCGTGATCGCGGTGGACGGCAGCACCGGTGACATCTTCGTGAACCCGAGCGAGGAGAAGAAGGCGCAGCTGGAGGCCGCGGCCGCCGAGCGCAAGGCCGCGCTCTCCGCGTCGACCGGGCCGGGCGCCACGGCCGACGGCCACAAGGTGCCGCTGCTCGCGAACGTCGGTGGTCCGGCGGACGTTCCGGCCGCCGTCGAGGCGGGCGCGGAGGGTGTCGGTCTCTTCCGCACCGAGTTCCTCTTCCTCGACGACAGCAAGAACGCTCCGTCGGAGGAGAAGCAGGTCGAGGCCTACCGTCAGGTTCTCGAGGCCTTCCCCGAAGGTCGTGTCGTCGTTCGTGTACTGGACGCGGGTGCGGACAAACCGCTCGACTTCCTCACGCCGTCCGACGAGCCGAACCCGGCCCTGGGTGTCCGTGGTCTGCGGACGCTGCTCGACCATCCCGAGGTTATGCGTACACAGCTGACGGCGCTGGCGAAGGCGGCGGAGGGGCTGCCGGTCTACCTCGAGGTCATGGCTCCGATGGTCGCCGACCGCACTGACGCCAAGGCGTTCGCTGACGCCTGTCGTGAAGCGGGACTCCGGGCGAAGTTCGGCGCGATGGTGGAGATTCCGTCGGCCGCGCTGCGGGCGCGCTCGATTCTCCAGGAGGTCGAGTTCCTGTCGCTGGGGACGAATGACCTGGCCCAGTACACCTTCGCCGCGGACCGTCAGGTGGGTGCGGTGTCCCGTCTTCAGGATCCTTGGCAGCCCGCGCTGCTCGACCTCGTCGCGCTGTCCGCCGAGGCGGCGAAGGCCGAGGGCAAGAGCTGCGGTGTCTGCGGCGAGGCCGCGTCGGACCCGCTGCTGGCCTGTGTGCTGACGGGTCTGGGGATCACCTCGCTCTCCATGGGGGCCGCGTCGATTCCTTATGTGCGGTCGACGCTGGCGAAGTACACGCTGGCTCAGTGCGAGCGCGCCGCGGCGGCCGCTCGTGCGGCGGACAGTGCCGATGACGCGCGCGCCGCTGCCCAGGCGGTGCTGTCCGGCGAGTAGTCCGGCTGTCGCGGTCGCCGGTGTTTCCTGAGGGGCGCTCCACCTGTGGGTGGGGCGCCCCTCTGGTGTTCAGTGGTGGTGTCCGGGTGTCGGGCCGGCCGGTCCGAGGTCGGGCGGCACGCAGTAGTCGACGCCGGATTCCGGTGAGACGAGGTCTCCGGACTCGACGTCGGTGCAGTACGCGTCGAAGACCTCACCGGCGGTCAGGGGTTCGAGGCCGTCTCCGCGCAGTCGCCAGCCGTAGACGCGGTCCGTGGTTCCGGGGGCGCTGGTGCGCATGACGAGGCCGCCGGGGGTCTGGGTCGCGAGGCCGAGGGCCAGGACCGTGGTGAACTCGAGCGCTTCGGCTTCGTCGAGTTCTGTGGTGCCGTCAGCGGCGATGTCGGCGTGGAGGACCGAGGTGAGCGTCTCCGGGTTGGCCGTGACGCTGCAGACGAGGTGTCGGTTGCCTGGGTGCGCCGTGTCGAGGATGCGGACGAGGAGGGCCGAGGCGCGCACGAAGGCGGCTCGGCCGATGTCCTCACCGCAGGAGGCGCAGGCGCCGAGGCGGGCCAGGAGTGTGGAGGCGTACTCCCAGGTGGCCTGGCGCACCGCTTCGTCGATGAGGGCGGGGACGAGTTCCGCCAGGGGGCGTCCGTCGTACGGGATGGTCGGGCCCGTGGCGGCGAGTTCGGCGGTGAAGCGGGTGCGGCTGGACGGGATGTCGGGTTCGAGGCCGGTGTCGGCGCAGTAGTCGGCGTACTCCTGTGGGTCGAAGAGGGCGACTGTGGTGTGCGTGCCTTGGGATGCGCGGGTCTTGAGGAGGGCCTCCACCTGTTGGAGATAGAGCGTGTGGTCGTCGAAGGTGAAGCTGCGGTAGCGCCGCATGGCTCGGAAGTCGTGCTCGTCGGTGAGCAGGCCGATGGTGCCGGCGATTTCGCGGCGCAGGACGCGTCGCATGGTCTGGTGGTCGGTGTGCGCCATGTTTCCCCCTGAGCGCTGTCGATCAATGCTCACTCACAGTAACCGGCGGCACTGACAACGGGGGTCTGGCGGGGTGACTGCCGCCGCCGGCCAAGGGGTCGGCGGCGGTGTCGGTCAGGCGCGCTTGCGGGCGAGGTCCTCGTAGAAGTGGAGGAGGTCGAGGTTGTCGATGGACCCCGGGTTGACGGCCTTGTCGAGGGGGGTGCCCTGGAGGATGCGTTTGACGGGGACCTCGATGCGCTTGCCGGTGAGGGTGTGGGGGATGCCGGGGACCTCGATGATCTCGTCGGGGATGTGGCGCGGGGAGAGTTGCTCGCGGATGGTCCGCTTGATGCGGTCGAGGAGGGGTGTGTCGAGGGTGGCCCCGGGCGCGAGGTGGACGAAGAGGGGCATCCAGTAGCCGCCGTCGGGCTGTTCGATGCCGATGACGAGGGATTCCTTGATCTCGGGGAGTCGCTCCACGGCTTCGTAGATGTCGGCCGAACCCATGCGTACGCCCTGTCGGTTGAGCGTCGAGTCGGAGCGGCCGTGGATGACGACGGAGCCTCGGGAGGTGACGGTGATCCAGTCGCCGTGGCGCCACACGCCGGGGTAGGTGTCGAAGTAGCTGTCGTGGTAGCGGCTGCCGTCGGGGTCGTTCCAGAAGTGGATCGGCATCGACGGCATGGGGTTGGTGACCACGAGCTCGCCGACCTCGTCGACGAGGGGGTCGCCGCTGGGGTCCCAGGACTGGAGGTCGGTGCCGAGGCCGGGGGCCTGGAGTTCGCCGATGTGCACGGGGAGGGTGGGCACGGCTCCGGCGAAGCAGGAGCAGACGTCGGTGCCGCCGCTGACCGAGGCGATCCAGAGGTCGTCGCGGACCTCGTCGTGGAGCCAGCGGAAGCCGTCGGGCGGCAGCGGGGAGCCGGTGGTGGCCACGCACCGCACCGCGGAGAGGTCGAAGTCGCGTCCGGGGTGCACGTCCGCCTTTCGGCAGGCCATGACGTACGCGGCCGAGGTGCCGTAGAGGGTGGCCCCGGTGCGTTCGGCGATCCGCCATTGGGCGCCGGTGTCCGGGTAGCCGGGGCTGCCGTCGTAGAGGACGATCGTCGTGCCGGTGAGGAGGCCGGAGACGAGGAAGTTCCACATCATCCAGCCGGTCGAGGTGTACCAGAAGAAGCGGTCCTCGGGGCCGAGGTCACAGTGCAGGCCGAGTTGCTTGAGGTGCTCGACGAGGATGCCGCCCTGGGACTGGACGATGGCCTTGGGCAGGCCGGTCGTGCCGGAGGAGTAGAGCACCCACAGGGGGTGGTCGAAGGGCACCTGTTCGAAGACGGGTGCCACGTCGCCGCTGGTCAGGGCCGACCATTCCAGGGCGCCTTCCGGGGCGTCGGTGCCGAGGACGGGGATGTGGACGACGGCGCGCAGGGTGGGCAGTTCGCGGCGGAGTTCGGTCACGATGTCCCGCCGGTCGTGCTCCTTGCCGCCGTAGCGGTATCCGTCGACGGTGAACAGGACTACGGGTTCGACCTGCTGGAAGCGGTCGAGGACGCTGCGGGCGCCGAAGTCGGGGGCGCACGAGGTCCACACTCCGCCGACGGCCGCGGTGGCCAGGAGGGCGACGACGGCCTGCGGGATGTTGGGCAGGTAGCCGCTGACGCGGTCTCCGGGGCGTACGCCCAGGGCGCGCAGTTCGGCGGCGAGGGAGCCGACCTGGCGGTTCAGTTCGGACCAGGTGACGGGGCGTGGTTCGTGGGTCTCGTCGACGTGCAGGAGGGCCGGTTGGTCCGCGCGGGTCGTGGCCGCGCGCAGGGCGTGTTCGGCGTAGTTGAGGGTCGCCCCGGGGAACCACTGGGCCCCGGGCATCGAGCGGTCGCCCAGCACGCGCGCGTAGGGGGTCGAGAACCGTACGTCGAACCATTGCGTGACGGCTTGCCAGAAGGTGTCCAGCTCGTCGACGGACCAGCGGTGCAGGGCCGGGTAGCCGCCGTCGGCGGGGGCGCCGTGGTGCTCGGCTGCCCAGGCCTGGAACCTGGTGACCTGCGCCTGTGCGATGCGCTCGGGATCTGGCTGCCAGAGCGGCTGGGGGTTCTCGGTCGACATGGGGCGGCTCCCGGACTGTGCGCGTCGTGTGCGTCTTCCGCGCACGGGCTGGGGTGTGCGCGCGACGCGGATGACACGGACGATGCCATGTGATCGACATCCACACCAGGGTGCGCCCCACATAGTCCGTGTCGTGAAGATGTGGACCAGATCCACCATCTCGGCACGTCAGCGGCTGTGCGAGTGGGCCTGCGCGCTCCCCTGCCGTAGACGCCAGGGGGCCGATGGTCCTCGCGTCCGCTCACCTGATCGGCGGCTAAGCTGCCTGGCTTGGATCACCTGCACCGTACAAGGCGCTCTCGACACCGTGGACCGTGTCGTGAAGATGTGGGCCCGGCATGGGTGAACGGCAGTTGAACGACACGCGCGCGTGCGGCGGTCAGTGGCAGGGTGAGCAGCATGAACGGTCGTGACCTGGTGCGTTCGATAAAGGCGGTCGGTTCGGTGGGGGCGGCTCAGGGGTTGCGTTCCGTACGGGCCGCATGGCGTGCGCGGCGTGCCGACGCCGCCGGGTTGCCGCCGCGGGGGGCCGAGCGGGCCCGGGTGCCCGGACCGGTGCGGGAGGTGGAGCCGGGGCCCGGAGGCGGGGTGATCCGGTTCAGCCGTTCCGAGCTGCGGATCATCGTCGCGGTGAACGGGGCTGTCTTCTGGGGCTGGGACGGGGCCGGTCCCGAGCCGTCGTACGCCTTGGCGGGACGCTGCCCGGAGGCCGATCCGCGGGCGGTGCTGGAGCCGGACAAGGACGGCGGCTGGCGGGTGGTGGCCGAGCGGGCCACGGTCGTGGTCTCGCGGCACGGCGGGATCGAGGTGCGGACGCCCGGTGGGGTGACCGTGCGGCGGGACATGCCGCCGCGCTGGTGGGAGCCGGTCGACGGTGAAGGCGCGCGCTGGATGCAACGGTCCGAAGTACCCGCGGACGCGCGGTTCTTCGGGCTCGGCGGGCGGGCTTCCGGGCCCCGGCTGCGGGACGGTGCGTACCGGCTGTGGAACGCCGATCCCGGCAGGCCCTTCGGCCGCTCGGACGATCCGCTGTACCTCACCATGCCGGTGCTGCTCGTGGTGTCCGACGCGGCCACGCATCTGGCGTTCCACGACACCTCCTGGGACGGCGCGGTGACCTTGCGGGAGGGCGAGGAGGGTGCCGGGTCCGGGCACGACCGGCCCGGGACGTGCGAACTGCGGATGACCGGCGGCCCGTTGCGCTGCTGGGTGATGGTGGGGACCCCCGCGCGCGTGCTGCTCGCCTGGGCCTCGCTCACCGGTGCCCCGGCGCTGCCGCCGGCGTGGGCACTGGGGCATCACCACGCGCGGTGGGGGTTCGGGAGCGAACAGGAGGTGCGGCGGATCGTCGCGGGCTATCAGGAGCGCGGACTGCCGCTGGACGCCGTCCATCTGGACATCGACCACTACGACGAGCACCAGGTGTTCACGGTCGACCAGGAGCGTTTCCCCAAGCTGCCGCAGCTCGCCGAGGAACTGCGGCGGGACGGGGTCCGTCTGGTGTCCATCGTCGACCCGGCGGTCAAGGCCGAGCCGGGCAACGCCGTGTTCGACAGCGGTGCCGCCGCGGACGCGTTCGTGAAGGACAGTTCCGGACGGCTGGTGCGCGGGGTGGTCTGGCCCGGGGAGGCGGTCTTCCCGGACTTCACGCACGCGCGTGCGCGTGAGTGGTGGGGCAGCCTCTACGAGGAACGGCTCGCGCAGGGCTTCTCGGGGTTCTGGCACGACATGAACGAGCCCACCTCGTTCGCCGCCTTCGGGGAGTCGACCCTGCCGCGTTCGGCCCGGCACGAGCTGGACGGGCAGGGCGGTGACCATCGCGAGGCGCACAACGTGTACGCGCTGTGCATGGCCCGCGCGGGATACGAAGGGCTGCGGGAACTGGAGCCCAAGGAACGGCCGTTCGTGTTCTCGCGCTCCGGGTGGGCCGGTATGCAGCGCTACGGCGGCACGTGGTCCGGTGACGTCGCCACGGGCTGGCCGGGGCTGCGGGCGTCGCTCTCTCTGGTGCTGGGGCTCGGGCTGTGCGGGGTGCCCTACTCGGGCCCGGACATCGGCGGCTACGACGGGTCTCCGTCACCGGAGCTGTATCTGCGCTGGTTCCAACTGGGCTCGTATCTACCGCTGTTCCGTACGCACTCGGGGCAGCGGGCCGGGCGCCGGGAGCCCTGGGAGTTCGGTCCCGATGTGCTGGAGCACGCGCGCGTGGCGCTCGTGGACCGCCAAAGGCTGCTGCCGTACTTCATGACGCTGGCGCACCTGTCGAGGCGGACGGGCGCCCCGTACGTGCGGCCGCTGTGGTGGGGGGCGCCCGAGGATCGGGCCCTGCGGGACTGTGAGGATGCCTTCCTGCTGGGCGACTCCCTGCTGGTGGCACCGGTGCTCGATCCGGGGGCGGACCGGCGTGCGGTGCAGCTGCCGAGGGGGCGCTGGTACGACACGGTCACGGAACGCGCGTACCAGGGGCCGGGGCAGATTCTCGTGGAGGCGCCCTTGTCCCGGATTCCGGTGCTGGCGCGCGCGGGTGCCGTCCTCCCGGTGCGTGGGGAGGACGGCGGGCTGGAGCTGGAGGTGTGGGCGCCGGCCCGGGGGCGGACCGGCGGCGGGCTGGTCGTGCCCGACGAGGGGGACGGCTGGGACGAGCAGGAGATAGAGCGCTACGTGGCGCGTTGGCGGGGCCGGCACGTGGTCGTGCAGCGGGAGGGTGAGGACGGCGTGAGCGCGCCGCCTCACCGGGTGCGTGTGCGGGGGGCCGGGGAGCTTTAGGTCAGACGTACCGGCCCTCGAACCAGGCCCGTACGGCATGTGTGTGCAGCGGGAAGGCGAGCTCCTCGGGCCTGCGCAGCAGGTGCCAGCCCTCGGTCTCGTCCGTCGCGGCCGGGACGGGCAGGCTGTCGGCCGGGCGCTCGGGAAGCGATCCGAAGAGCAGGAGGTGGCCGTCGGGCGAGCTCATGGCGTCGACGAGGCGCACGTCGCGGCTCGCCGCGTCGATGCCCGTCTCCTCCTTGAGTTCACGGACGACGGCCTGGCGCCAGTCCTCCCGGTCGTCGATGTACCCGCCGGGCAGGGCGATGCCCCCGCGTGCGGGAGCGATGGTTCGGGTGATGACGACAAGGGCGGCGCCTTTGGTGTCGTACACCGGCTGGAGTGCCACCGCGACGGGCAGCGGGTTGCGGTAGGCCACGGTGGTGCAGGCGGAGCAGGTGCGGGGCCAGCCGGAGACGCCCTCTCCGTAGGGCGCTCCGCAGCTCGAACAGTGGGAGTCGGGCGCGGAGTTGGGGGCGGAGGATTGAGTTTCGGACACGCGGCGGACTGTATCCGATCATAGGAAGGGCGTCTTCCGGGGGCCGCTCAGTGTGTGCCGGTGAGGGACTTCCAGGACACCGGGAAGTCGAAGAAGGTGTCCGGGTAGGGCTCCGGCTTGTACGTGAAGTGCCACCACTCCTCGGCCAGGTTCACGAACCCGAGGCCCTCCAGCGTGCTCTTGAGCAGCAGCCGGTTGGCACGCTGTGCGCCCTGGACGCGCGGGTCGAGGGTGTGGGAGAGGGTGTCGAAGCAGTCGTAGCCGGTGCCCATGTCGACGGAGTTGTCGGGGAATCGCTCGTCCTGGGGTGCGTAGCAGGGGACGAGGGTCTCGCCGGGGTGGTACGGCCGGGTCGGCTTCGCGGGGAGCTTCACGAGGGTGAGGTCCATCGTCGAGCCGCGGCTGTGGCCGGACTTCTCGGCGATGTAACCGTCCGCGAAGAGCCGGGTCTTGTCGACGTTCGGGTAGAACTCACCCTTCATGGCCTGGTCGTCGAGGTCCTTGGCCCAGCGGACGAAGTGGTCGACGGCGCGCTGCGGGCGGTAGCAGTCGTAGACCTTGAGGCTGTAGCCCTGCGGGAGCAGCTTGCGCTGGGCCCGGTGGAGGGCTTCGGCGGCGGGCCTGGTGAGGATGCACAGGGGCTGGCGGTAGCCGTCGATGCGTTCGCCCACGAAGTTGTGCGGGGTGAAGTAGCGGATCTCCTGGATGATCACGGGATCCACGCTTCTCAGCGCCACGAAGTCGGCGGGCGCCTTGGGTTCGGGCGTCGCGCGGGCGGTGGTCGCGGCGGCTGTCAGGGCCAGCAGGGCGGCGAGGGTGGTCGCCAGGGCGCGTACGGCGCCGGGGAGTCGTGTCATGCCTCTGCCTCTGCCCATCTCCGGTTCACCGTGACACACTTCTGACGTTCCGTCAGATTCTGTGCCTGGGAGGAACGGTGTCACGTGCACGTACGCCCGTGGTGGCGGGTTGGTTCGCCGGTGAGGGGGACGACTTCCGGCTCCTCGGCACCCGCTGTTCGGTCTGCGCCTCGACCTTCTTCCCCCGCGAGGACGTCCACTGCCGCAATCCCGGATGTCCCGGGGGCACGCTGGAGGAGGTCCCCCTGTCGCGGCGCGGTCGGGTGTGGTCCTACACGGACAGCCGGTACCGACCTCCGTCACCCTATGTGACCGATCCGGAACTTCCGTGGGAGCCGTGCACGTTGATCGCTGTGGAGCTCGAAGCCGAGCGGATCGTGGTGCTGGGACAGGGGGTCGTGGGGCTCACCGTCGCCGATCTGGCGGTGGGCATGGAGGTGGAGGTCGTTCCCGGTGTGCTCCACGAGGACGCGGAGACGGTGTGGACGACCTGGCAGTGGCGGCCGATGAGGGGGGTGACGGCATGACGGGTGAGGTGGCGGTGCTCGGCGCGGGCATGCACAGGTGGGGCAAGTGGGGGCGCGGCTTCACCGAGTACGGGGTGGCGGCGGCGCGCGCGGCGCTCGCCGATGCCGGGGTGGACTGGCGGGACGTCGGCTCGATCGTCGGGGCGGGCACGGTGCGTGGCGGGTATCCGGGGTTCGTGGCCGGGGCGACCTTCGCGAAGGCGCTGGGGTGGCAGGGGGCCCGCGTCACGAGCGTGTACGCGGCGTGCGCGTCCGGGGCGCAGGCCGTCAACACCGCGCGGGCACAGATCCTTTCGGGCCTGGCGGACGTCGTGCTCGTGGTGGGCGCCGATGCCGCGCCCAAGGGGTTCTTCCGGCCGGCGGGCGGTGATCGTCCCGACGACCCGGACTGGCTCCGGTTCCGTGTCCTCGGAGCCACCAATCCCACGTACTTCGGGCTGTACGCGCGCAGGCGGATGGCCGTGCACGGCGACACGGCCGAGGATTTCGCACAGGTCAAGGTGAAGAACGCGGCCATGGGGGCGCTGAATCCGTACGCGCGCTACCGCAAGCGGGTCACCGCCGAGGAGGTCGCCGCGTCGACGGTGGTCGCCGATCCCCTGCGGTTGCTCGACATCTGCGCGACCTCGGACGGCGGGGCCGCCCTGGTGCTGTCCAGCATGGAGTTCGCGCGACGACAGGGGGCGGCCGAGCCGGTGCGGATCCGCGCGGTGTCGACGGTGACACCGCGCTATCCCAACACCGTGCTGGATCTGCCGGACATCGCCACGGACTCCGCCGCGGCGGTGGATCCAAGCGAGGTGACGTTCCGGGAGTCCATCGGCCGCGCCGCCTACGAGGAGGCGGGAGTCGGACCCGAGGACCTCTCCCTCGCCGAGGTCTACGACCTGTCCACCGCCCTGGAGTTGCAGTGGTACGAGGACCTCGGGCTGTGCGGCGCGGGTGAGGGGGCGAAGCTGCTGCGGGAGGGCGCGACGGCTCTCGGCGGGCGCACACCGGTGAACGTGAGCGGCGGGCTGGCGTCCTTCGGGGAGGCCGTGCCCGCGCAGGCCATTGCCCAAGTGTGCGAGCTGACATGGCAGTTGAGGGGCACGGCGGGTGCCCGGCAGGTGACCGGGGCACGGGTGGGGGTGTCGGCGAACCAGGGGCTGTTCGGGCATGGGTCGGCGGTGGTCGTGGTGAGGTGAGAGGCGGCGGGACCAGCCCTTTTGCAGGGCGAGCTCACGTCGCCGACACCCTCGCCGACCTGGGCGGGCTCACGCCGTTGCAGGAGCTGGCCCAGGGCAACCTGTTCGCGCCCCCGGCGAGGCTTCCGGCCGCAGACGTGTACGTGCCGCCCCGCTCCCCCACCGTCGTGGCGCCGCCGCGGTCGGGCCCGTCGGTACGGGAGTTCGTACGGCCCGCCGCCCTGTTGCCCGCCACCGCGTCCGCCGGCCGGGTCCGGGCGCTGCTGACCGGGGCGCCGGAGGTCTCCGGAGTGCTGCTCGTGGACGGGCACGGGGTCCCGGTGCGGGCGGTGCACCGCGCCCGTTTCCTGCTGTCGATGTCGGGACGCTACGGCCACGCCCTGTACGCCGACCGGCCCGCCGCCAAGCTGGGCGATCCACCGCGCACGGTGGGTGTCGACGCCACCGCGTGGGAGGTGCTGGACGTGGTGGCGACCGGCGTCCGCGACCGCACCACGGACGACGTGGCCGTCGTGGACCGGCACGGGCGGTGCGTGGGGATCGTACGCCTCGCCGATCTCGTACGGGCGCTGGCAGAGAGCCGGGTCGAGGAGGCGGCCGGGCTCAATCCGCTGACGCGGCTGCCGGGTTCGGACGCGATCACGGGTGAGGCGGACCGGTGGATCGCGGACGGGCGGACGTTCGCGCTCAGTTGGCTGGACGTGGACCACTTCAAGCAGGTCAACGACAGTGCCGGTTTCGCGGCGGGCGACGAGTTGATCCGCTCCGTGGGGCGCGTGTTGCAGCGGGCCGCGTCGGGCGGCGCGCGCGTGGGGCACATCGGCGGTGACGACTTCCTGGTGCTGGCCGATCCGGACGGACTCGGGGCGCCGGCCGCCTCGGTGCTGGACACGCGCTGGTGGGCCGGGGGACAGCCGGTGTCGTTGTCCCTGGCCACGGTGGTGTGCGCGCCGGGCAGCGTCACGGATCACCGGCAGGCGGCGGCCTGTCTGGCGCCTCTGAAGAAGGCCGCGAAGGCGATCCGGGGGGCGAGTTGGGTGCTGGGACGAGCGGGGTTGCCCGGGTACGAGGTCCGGCGCGGTACGGAGGTCGTCGCCGCGGCGGCGGGGTTCGGGGCGGCGGGGCCGGGCCGGGGCTGAGCCGTGTGCCGCGGTGGGTTCCGCGTGTCCAACCGTTGCCGTCCGCGTCCTTGACGCCCCCTGGACACCGGTGAACACTTCCGGTGTCAGTCGACATCGTCGTACATTCTCGGCGTATCCACGCACTGCGCCGCGTGGGCTCCCCCATGCCCAAGGCCTGTTCCGCCATGGACGATTCGGCTGCGACGGCACGCTCGTCACGGATGCCGGGCGGGGCGCGGGTCTCCCTGCCCTCGGCTGACGTCGCCATGGGAAACGCACCCTGCACGGAGGACCGGAGTCGATCGCCCCGGGCCAGGGCCTAGGAGCCGCCATGAGCAACGGAGACGTATTCCTCGGGGAGATCATCGGCACCGCCATCCTGATCCCCTTCGGCGCGGGACTGGTCGGCGCCGTCGTCCTGAACTACTCCAAGGCGAAGGACGCGGGCTGGGTGGTGATCGCGTTCGGGTGGGGCTTCGGCCGTGCTCGCCGGGGCCTACACGGCCGCGCCGCTGTCCGGTGGCCACCTCAGCCCACAGGATACGCCGTCAACCCGGCCCGCGACCTGGGCCCGCGCATCACCCACGCCGTGCTCCCGATCCCTAACAAGGGCACCCCGCACTCGGGTTACGCGTGGATCCCGGTGGTGGGACCGCTGATCGGCGGGGCTCTGTCCGGGGTCATCTTCAACGCAGCGTTCTGAAGCATCCGACGAAGGGGACGTCATGACGGACAAGTTCGTCGCCGCGATCGACCAGGGCACCACCTCCAGCCGATGCATCGTCTTCAACCAGGACGGCGGCATCGTCGCCGTGGACCAGCGCGAACACCGGCAGATCTTCCCCAAGCCGGGCTGGGTGGAGCACGACGCCACCGAGATCTGGTCCAAGGTGCAGGCGGTGGTGGCCGGGGCGATCGCCAAGGCCGGGCTGCGCGCCGACCAGTTGAGCGCGCTCGGCATCACCAACCAGCGGGAGACGGCGGTCCTGTGGGACCGCGCCACCGGCAAACCCGTGCACAACGCGATCGTGTGGCAGGACACCCGTACCGCGGCGCTGACCCACCAGCTCGGCGGCTCCGACGGCCAGGACCGCTTCCGCGAGCAGACCGGACTGCCGCTGGCCACCTACTTCTCCGGTCCGAAGGCGGCCTGGCTGCTCGACAACGTGCCGGGGCTGCGCGCGCGGGCCGAGAACGGCGAGATCGCGTTCGGGACCATCGACTCCTGGCTGATCTGGAACCTCACCGGCGGCACGGACGGCGGCCGGCACGTCACCGACGTGACCAACGCCGGACGCACCATGCTGATGAACCTCGAGACCCTCCAGTGGGACCAGTCCATCCTCGCCGCCATGAACATCCCCGAGGCCGTCCTGCCCGAGATCAGGTCCTCCGCCGAGGTGTACGGCACCGCTGTTGGCCAACTCGCCGGTGTGCCGGTCGCGTCGGCGCTGGGCGACCAGCAGGCGGCGGTGTTCGGGCAGGCCTGCTACGACGTGGGCACGGCGAAGAACACGTACGGCACGGGCAGCTTCCTGCTGCTCAACACGGGCAACCGGCCGGTGTCCTCGAAGAGCGGGCTGTTGACGACGATGGGCTACAAGATCGGTAGTGAGGCGCCGGTCTACTGCCTGGAGGGCTCCATCGCCATCACGGGCGCGCTCGTCCAGTGGTTCCGCGACCAACTCGGCATCATCCGCACCGCCGACGAGATCGAACCGCTGGCGGCGAGCGTCGAGGACAACGGCGGCGCCTACATCGTGCCCGCGTTCTCCGGCCTGTTCGCGCCCTACTGGCGCTCCGACGCGCGTGGGGTCGTCACCGGGCTCACGCGGTACGTCACGAAGGCACATCTCGCGCGCGCGGTGCTGGAGGCGACGAGCTGGCAGACGCGGGAGGTCGTGGACGCCATGTTCCAGGACTCCGGGGTCCGGATCACCACCTTGAAGGTCGACGGCGGCATGACCAAGAACAACCTGCTGATGCAGCACCAGGCGGACGTGCTCGACGTGCCGGTGGTCCGTCCCATGGTCTCCGAGACGACCTGCCTCGGCGCCGCCTACGCCGCGGGGCTCGCCACGGGCGTGTGGAACGACCTCGACGAGCTGAAGTCGCACTGGCGGAAGGACGTCGAGTGGACGCCCGGAATGGAGGCCTCGGTCCGCGACCGCGAGTACCACAACTGGCGCAAGGCCGTGGAGAAGAGCTTCGGCTGGCAGGAGGACGAGGAGAACTGACGGCACGCACGCGTGGGCGCTGACCGCTCGTGTCCGGCGCGGCGGGCGGGGGGCGGCACGTACGCGTGTGCGCTGGCCGCTCGTATCCGCGCGGTGGGCGGGGAGGACGGACGCGTCGGCGCGGCGTTGGGCCCTCGTATCCGCGCGGCGGGCGGGGCGGCACTGGCGGCACGCGCGCGTGGGCGCTGAACAGCCGTACGCGCGCGTGGCGTTCGAGAACGCGGCCCGTACCCCGGTCGGCGGGGGTACGGGCCGTCCCCGTGGGTCAGGTCGTGACGACGGTCCGGCGGCGCTCCGACGCGTAGTCCATCGCGTGCCGGACCACTGCGACGAGGACGTCCTTGGCCGACCGGCGCTCGCGGGCGTCACACAGCAGCAGGGGCACGCCCTCGTCCAGGTCGAGCGCCTGGCGGACGTCCTCGACGGGGTAACGCGCCGATCCCTCGAAGCAGTTGACGCCCACGACGAACGGGATGGAACGTCGCTCGAAGTAGTCCACGGCGGCGAAGCAGTCCTCCAGACGGCGGGTGTCGGCGAGCACGACGGCACCGAGGGCGCCCTCGGACAGCTCGTCCCACATGAACCAGAACCGTTCCTGGCCGGGCGTGCCGAACAGGTAGAGCACCAGGTCCTCGCGGAGCGTGATACGGCCGAAGTCCATGGCCACGGTGGTGGTGCTCTTGCTCTCCACGCCCCGTAGGTCGTCGACCGGGCGCCCCGCCTCGGTGAGCAGCTCCTCGGTGCGCAGCGGCCTGATCTCGCTGACCGCGCC
Source organism: Streptomyces sp. NPDC034103 (assembly GCF_055575395.1). Classification (NCBI taxonomy): domain Bacteria; kingdom Bacillati; phylum Actinomycetota; class Actinomycetes; order Kitasatosporales; family Streptomycetaceae; genus Streptomyces; species Streptomyces sp. NPDC034103. The sequence continues at coordinate 15,679 of NZ_JBVISS010000013.1, forward strand.
CACGAGCGTGGTCTTGCCCACGCCGAAGCCGCCGGCCACCAGGATCTTGAACGTGACGGGCTCGACCGGGGGCTTGCCGCGCTCAGAACGCCCGAAGATCATCGGTCTCTTCTCCTGCTGAGTGGGTGGGGGTGGGGCGGCGACAGGCCGTGGCCTGCGCCGCCGGGGGTCTCGACGTCGGGTACGTCGCCGGGGCCGCGACCGCGAGGGTGCCGCCGAGTCCGGTGACGGTGGCGCCGGTGGGGCGGGCGAAGACGCCGGGGCGGTTCCGGTGGGGGACGCGCGGGGCGTCGGCGCGGCGCGCGGGACGGTCGCGGAGCGGTTGGTGCGTGCGGAGCCGGCCGTGCGCGCGGCGCGCGATGACGTCGATGAGGGTGCCGCCCCGGTCGCCCCGGGACTGTCGGCCTGTCGTCACGTCCGTCTCCCCGATCGCGCTGTTCGGCACCGTATCCCCAGAGTGGCGGCCGACCGTCTGCGGATGGTCGTCGACGATCAGTCAGATCATATCGGGAGTGCGGTGGTGACACGCGATCCGCTCGGGTGGAGGGGCGGGTGTGGGACCACGTCCCCCGAGGCCGCCGCTGAGCGGCTCGCGGCGCCGGGGAACGGCCGCCTCGGTGGGCGGGGTACTGGGTCAGAGCGCCCGGAGGCCGTTGATCACGTCGCGCAGGATGCTCTCGTCCGGCAGCTCGGCGGGCGGCACCGGTCGGTTCACGTGGACGAACTCCGCGTCCACGAGGTCGCCCACGAGAACCCGTACCACGCCGATGGGCAGGTCGAGTTCGGAGGACAGCTCTGCGACCGACTGCGGGGCCTCACGGCACAGGTCGACGATGTCCACGTGCTCCGGGGAGAGCGTGTGGTCGCCTTCCGGGTCGTCCGCCTGGGCCTCCGCGACGACCACCGCGATGAGGTCGAGGCGGTGCTGGGCCGCACTGGTGGTGCGGCCGCGCGTCATGGCGTACGGACGGACGACCGGTCCGGCCTCGTCGTCGAACCAGTGGCTTCTTCCCTGACCGTCTGTGCTCATGTCATCCCACTACCCGCCTTGAGGCAGATCGGTGCGCGGAGCGGAGGCCAGATGTACGCCGACCCGCTTGACGAGGAGCGTCATCTCGTACGCGACCAGGCCGACGTCGGAGTCGGCGTCCGAGAGGACCGCGAGGCAGCTGCCGTCGCCGGCGGCTGTCACGAACAGGAAGGCGTCGTCGAGTTCGACGACCGTCTGCCGGACGTTGCCCGCCTCGAAGTGGCGGCCCACCCCCTTGGCGAGGCTGTGGAAGCCGGACGCGACGGCGGCGAGGTGCTCGCCGTCCTCCCTGGTCAGGTCCTTGGAAACCCCCGTCGCCAGTCCGTCGCCGGAGAGCACGACGGCCTTGCGGATGCTTGCGACGCGGTCGACCAGGTCGTCCAGGAGCCAGTTCAGCTCGCCGGAGTTGTTCGTGGTGTGGCCGGTCGCCTTCGGTGCGGTCATCGACCGTCCCCCTTAGTTCCTCGTGGTGCTGTGCCGCTCTGGGTGTCTTCGCCCGCGGCGTCGTTCTCCGCACGACCACGCTGCCAGCCGCGCTGGAGCGATGCCATACGGCTGCGTACCTGGTCGGCGTCCCGCTCCTCGACCTCCGTGTCGTCGTCGGTACGGCGTGCGGCCGGGCCTTGTTTCAACTGCGGGGCCAGGTTCGCCTGGCGAACGCGGCGGGGCAGTGGCGCGGTGTCCCGCGCCGCGGAGCCGCGTCCGGCCCGCTGGGGCGTGGCGGTGGCCCCGGGCTCCGGCGCCCCGTGGTGCGAGCCGCCGCGCCGGTCTGCGGCGCCGGCACCGTTCGACGGCGCCGCGAGGTCACCTGGAGCCGTCCGCGAGGGCTCTCCCGCGCCGCTCGACGCGATCTCGGCCCGCCGGGTGCGCCTGGGGAGCAACGGAGCACCGGGCGCCCCACCGGGTTCGCGGCCCGCCGGGGTGTCGGTGCGCTGCTCGTCCAGCCGGTCGGCGACGCCGGTGGCGCGGCGCTGCGGCCCCGTCGCGCGACGGCGGGCGGGCAGCGGCGGCCCCTGCTGGAGCGAGCGGCCGGGGCCCGTCGGGGCCTCCTCGTCGGCCTCGTCGCGCTGCCCGGTCACCGGGCGGCCGTGCGAGCTGACCAGCTTCGGGGTGTGGCGGCGGGGCAGCGGCACCGGGGCGTTCAGGTCGCTGTCGGGGTGCTGGCGGGATTCCCCGCCCTGGGGGTCGTCGGCGCGGACCAGGGAGCGGCGGGGGCGGAACAGCCCGCCGCGTTCGCTGTCCTCGTCGTCGAGTACGCCGGGGAAGTCGTCGATGGCGTCCAGGTCGACGGGGGCCTCCAGCTCCACGGGACCGTCCAGGAGCCCACCCGTCAGACCGGGCAGCTGCACCGGCACGTGGGCCGACTGGGCGCGGCGGGCCTCCTCCAGCTCGGCCTCCTTGGAGGGCTGGGGACGGTCCAGGCGGAAGCCGATGCCGTTGGTGTCCGGGACGTCGTCGGTCAGGAGGGTGTTCGGGATGAACACCACGGCTGTCGTGCCGCCGTACGGCGACGGCTGGAGCGAGACGCGGACGTTCTGCCGCTGGGCGAGCCGGCTGACCACGAACAGGCCCAGCCGGTCGGTGTCGGACAGCTCGAACTCCGGTGTCTCGGCGAGCCGGAGGTTGGCGTCCAGGAGGGCGTCGGCCGCCATCCCGAGGCCGCGGTCGTGGATCTCCAGCGTGAAGCCGTTGGCGACACGCTCGCCGAGTACCTGCACGGCGGTGTGCGGCGGGGAGAACACCGTGGCGTTCTCCAGGAGTTCGGCGACGAGATGGGTGAGGTCCGCGACGGCGGGGCCGGTGACGGCGACCCGCGGCAGGCGGCGGACCTCGATGCGCTCGTAGTCCTCGACCTCGGCGACGGCCGCGCGTACGACGTCCATGAGCTGGACGGGCTTGCGCCACTGCCGGGAGGGGGCGGCGCCGGAGAGGATCACCAGGCCCTCGGCGTGCCGGCGCATTCGGGTGGTCAGGTGGTCGAGGCGGAAGAGGTCGGCGAGTTCGTCGGTGTCCTCGGTCCGGCGCTCCATGGTGTCGAGCAGGGTGAGCTGCTTGTGCAGGAGCACCTGGCTGCGGCGGGCGAGGTTCACGAAGACCTCGGAGACGCCGGCGCGCAGTTCGGCCTGCTTGACGGCGGCCTCGACGGCGGCGCGCTGGAGGGTGTTGAGCGCCTGGCCGACCTCACCCATCTCGTTCTTGTCGTACTCCAGGCGCGGGACCTCGGTCTCCACGTCGACCTGTTCGCCCGCGGAGAGCCGGCGCATGACGCTGGGGAGCCGGACGCCGGACGCCTCGTGGGCGTCCAGGCGCAGCTGCCGCAGGTCGCGGATGAGACCGCGGCCGACACGCACGGAGAGGAAGATCGAGAAGAGCAGGGCGAGCAGACCGAGGACGCCGGCGACGGCCGCCTTGACGATGACGTCCATCGCCACCGGCTGCACCCGGTCCTGATAGCGGTCGGCCGCCTGGTCGTCGAGGGTGGCGAGCTCGTCCAGCACGCTGGCCGCGGTGGCGTCCCAGCTCTTGGCGCTGATGAACCGGGGCGCGCCGGGGTCGGAGTCGACGACGATCTTCTCGGCGGAGCGCAGGGACGCGGTGGAGGCGTTCTTCCAGAACAGGTCGTAGCGCTCGCGCTCCGCCGCGGGCAGCACCGGCAGGCTGACGTCGTACAGCACGGTGCGCTGTGCGATCAGGTCGGAGACCTCACGGATCTCGTCATGGGTGAGCTTGCCGACCACGAGGGCGGAGCCCAGCAGGGCGTCCTCGCGGGAGAGGAGTTCGCGGGCGCGGTTGATGTTGACGAGGGCGCGGGACTGCTTGTCCATCTCCACGCTGTCCACCCCGTCCAGGGAGGCCAGCAGGGCGTAGCAGGGGTCCACCAGGCGGTTGTAGCGCTCGATGGCCTGGGCGCGGTTCACCGCGCCCTCCTCGACGCTGCGGCGCAGGGACTTGACGCCGCCGAAGGCGTCCAGGACGGCGGTCAGGCGTAGCTCGTCGTCCTGGTCCATCCCGTCGCGGATATCGGGGTCCTTGGCGTTCTCGCGGACCTTGGCGATGGCGTCGTCGGTGCCGGTGCGGGTCTCCCGGAGCGCGGCGAGCGCGTCCGAGGCCCGTGGGTCGGCGAGGTAGACGAGGGTCTGACGGCGTTCCTGCTGAAGGACGCGGACGACGTCCTCGGTCGGGTAGCCGAGGTCCTCGACGACCGTCGACACGTGGAACAGCTGGGCGACCGCCCGTCCCGTGAGTACCGTGGCGAAGCCCCAGATCGCGGCGAGGGACACCAGCGGCACGAGAAGCAGCGCCACGATCTTCCGGCGGATCGACTTCCCGCGAAAGCGCATGGCCTCCCCCAGCTCGACCCCCGTCGGCAGGGGGTACACATGTGCGTCAACAAACGGCGCGAGCCTACTACCGTCGCACAGTTAACTCGAAGACCCGTCCGGAGGCCGAACTTCCGCACCGGCGGCACGAGATGGGGAGTTGTCCGGGCATTGCGGGAGATGCCGCCCTGAACCCACCTCGACGACTCCTATGGATTCGGTCGGTTCTGCTGGTCAGTTGGCCAGAATTTTTCGTTCTCGGGAATCTTCGAAGCGTGTCGTTCGTCCTTCTCTTCGGGAAATGGGGGCGGAATCGGCCACACGAGCCGCATCCCACATCCGGGCAGCGTAAAACAGCGCAAGCCGGGCACCCACAGGGGAGCCGTGCGTTCGACACGGGCAGTGGTCTGCTGGCGGTGGGGAGTGACACGTTGATGGGCACGGCGGAGCGGCGCGAGGCGCCCGTGGGCGGCGCCGCGGCGCACCTGAGGGTGCGGCGGGGTCCGGAGGCACTGGATCGCGACATTCCAGAGCGCGCAGGCGGGCCCGGGTCCGGGACCGCGGAGCAGGCCACAGCGGAAGAGCGGTTCGACTACCGGCCGTTGTGGGTCGAGGAGGTGGCGCCGCGGCGCCGGATGCCCGATCCGGTGCGCCGGTCGGCGGTGCGTGCGGTCCTGATCATCGCGGTGACGCTGATACAGGCGATGGTGGCGTTCCTGTGCACCATGGCCGGATCCTGGCTGGCGTTCCCGATGGTCCTCAGCAGCGTGGCGAGCACCGTGGTGGCGACCTGGGGCGCGCTGGACGTCTGGGTGACCCGCCAGGTGTGGAACCAGCGCAACGGCGTGGTGTCGGCCCCGAGCAGCACCGCCCGGGCGCTGCGGCGCGAGCGGCGCAAGGCCCGCCGTCACGCGCGGATCGTCGCGCGGCCCCAGGGGCGGATACGGCAGCACCGGAGCGGTGCGGGGCGGCTGTCGCACTCCTGAGGGCGGCGGCCGTGCTCCTGCCGGGACCGACGCGCTCTTGAGGGGCGCAGACGCGGTCCAGGCAGGGGTCCTGGAAGCGCCGGCACCCCTTCTCGTCGGCCCGGCAGCCTCCCTCGGGAAACCACCGGGTCAACGCACGGGCTCCCTCAGGAAGTCGGCGCCGGGCGCTTGAACATCCGGGTCGCCGTGATCTCGCTGTGCCCCGCCTCCTCCGACTGCGCCTGCTGGGGCAGTCCCGGACGCAGGTGCTCCTCCACGCTGATGTACTTCAGGCCCGCCCTGAGGTCGGCGTCGTTGCGCAACCGGATGACCAGCGGGAACTCCGCGAGCGCGGTCGTGTCGAACAACCCCGTGGTGTAGAGGAGCTGGACGCCCAGAGCGTCCGACACCGCCCGCTGGAGCTCCAGCAGATAGGTCGCGTTGGCGCGTCCGATGGGGTTGTCCAGGAACAGCGTGCCCGCGTGCCGGTGCTTGTCCCGGCCCCGGTCGTTCGACCGCAGCGCGGCCATGGTGCAGTACAGCGCGATGGCGGCCGTGAGCAACTGGCCGCCGGAGAAGACGTCGCCCATCTGCCCGACCGGCACCCGCTCGGCCCGCAGCACGGCGTCCGGCTTGAGGATCTCGACCGCGACGCCCTTGGGCTCGAGCGCCGCCCCGACCCCGCGCAGCAGCAAGGACATGCCATCCCTTCGCAGGTCGGAGTTCTTCTTCACCGCCGCCCGGGTCGCCTCGTCGATGACCACGCCGAGCCGCTCGGTCAGGATGGCCTGGTCGGGCTCCTCGAAACGGATCCGCAGGAACTCCTGCCCGGACCACTCGCCGAGTCCCTCGGGCAGCCGGGACAGCCGCTGAGCGGACCGCAGGGTCGCGAGCGCCGACTCCACGAGCCCGCGCAGCCGGTCCACAATCGAGTCCCGGTTCCGCTCCAGCTGCGCCAACTCGTCGGTGAGGACCCGCAGTCGGGGCGCGAAGGCGTCCGCCCACTTCTGGGCGTGCTCCGGCAGCGCGGACGCGGGCAGTTCACGGATCTGCTGGCGCGCGGGGGTGCGAACCTGCTCGTAGCGCGTGGAGTTGGCATGGCGTACGAGGATGTCACTCGCCTCGCGCACGGCACCCTCGGCGGCGGACAGGTCGGCGGCGCAGCCTCGCAGCGAGCGGCGGGCCTCGGCGGCGGACTGCCGGGCCTCCTCCAGGTTGCCCGGGTAGGGCTCCGGCTCCTCCTGGTCGTCCTCCAGGGCGTGCTCGCGCAGCAGGTCCCGGAGCATCGCGGCGATCTCGTCGAAGCCGCCGGCCGCGTCCTCGGCGGCGCGGTGGGCCTCCAGCAGCTCGGCGTGCGCCTCCCTGGCCTGGGTCAACGCCTCGGTGCGGGCGGCGAGTTCGGCGGTCGCCGTGCGCAGCAGCGCCTGTGCGTGCTCGGCGTCACGGGGCTCCAGCTCCTCGGACAGCTCGGTGTGCGCCGCGCCGTCCTCGGGCGCGTGCCGCTCGGCCTCGCCGCGCAGTCGGCCGAGGTGTTCGCTCGCGGTGGACATCCGGGTCTCCAGGAGCTGCACCAGCTCCTCGGCGCGGGCGGCGGCGGCCTGCCGGGACGGTCCGTCGGAACCGTCGGGCGACTGGAGCAGCTGTGCCGCGCGCGTGCGGACCTTGTTGCTCAGTCGGTCCAGCTCGGCCAGCGACGCGCTCTCGTCGCTCTCGGCACGGGCCTGCTCGGCGCGCAGGTCAGCACCGACACCGACCTTCTCGTAGAGCTGTGAGGCGGCCCGGTAGGCCTCCCGCAGGGCGGGCAGCGACGCCTTGGGGTCTGCGGCATCGCTCTCCGGTACGTCGTCGGGGGCGCCCGCGATCTCGGCGCGCTCGGCACGCAGCGCACGCGCGGTGCGGCGGGCGTCGTCGGCGGCGCGCTGGGCGGCGCGCCGGTCCTCGTCGGCGGCGCGGGCGCGCTCCAGGCAGGTCTGGGCGCGGGCCTCCGACTCGGCGGCCTCGTCGGCGAGTTCACGCAGCTTGACCTGCCAGCCGGCCCGTTCGCGCAGCCGGAAGGCGAGGCCCGCGAGGGCGTCGGCGGCACGCCGGGCCTTCTGCGCGGCCTCCTGACGCTCGTCGCGCACCTGGGCGGCCTCCGCGGCGGCCTCGTCCGCCTCGGCCCGCACGGTCCGCGCCTCGGCGAGCTCCGCCTCGGCCTCCTCGGCGAACACGCGCGTGTCGTGCGCGCTCTGCGCCAGCTCGACCAGCCGCCCGGCCGGGCAGCCGGTGCGCCAGGAGGCGAGCCGCGCGGCCAGCTCCCGGTCCTTGCCGAGCCGGGCCGCGAGCGAACGGATCTCCTCGTCCCGCTCGGTGGCCCGCGCGCGCAGCGCCTGGCGTTCCTCGTCGGCGGCGTGCTCGTCGTGCATGGCCGGGTTCGGCGGTACGAGGAAGACGGCCTCGCTCGCGGAGTCGGCGGCCGGGGTCGGGGCGAGCAGGGCGGCGGCCGTACCGACGGCGACGGCGGACCGCGGCAGCAGGGCGGCTTCGTTGAGCGCCTCGCGGGCACGCGCGTGCGTCTCGGGGTCGGTGATGATCACGCCGTCCACGAGCTCGGGCCGGGCGGCCAGCACGCGCGCGTGGTCGGCGGGGTCGACGGCCTGGGCGAGGTAGCGCCAGCCGGGCAGTGCCGGGATGCCGTGCTCGCCGAGGTACTCCACGGTGGCCAGCACGTCCGGGCCGGGCGGCAGCAGTCCGCCGTCACCGAGGGCGCCGAGGATGCGGGAGTCGTCGGCGGCGGCGGTGCGCAGCTCGAAGAGGTGGCGTTCGGCGGAGGAGACGGCGTCCTCGAGCAGCTCGCGCAACTCGTCGGCGAACCGGTCGAGTTCCTCGGGGGTGAGGGCGCCGTCCACGGCTCCCACGCCGTCGTCCCCGACCGGGGCGCCCCCGACGGAGGTGCCCTTCTGCCCGCCCGGGGCATCGTCGCGTCCGCCGGGACCGTCGGCCCCCGCCCGGGGCTCGGGCACTCCCGCGCGCCTGGTGCCGGACGCGCCGGTCAGGCTGAGCAGCTCCGCAAGGCGCGGCTCGGCCGCCAGCGCCTCGGCGAGCCGCTTCTCCGCCTCGTAGGACCGTGCCGCGGCCGCGGCCGCGTCCGCCGCGCGTGCCGCCGTGAGTTCGGCACGGGACTCGGCGGAGCCCGCCTCGCGCGCGTGCTCGGAGGCCCGGCGCGCGGCCTCCCGCGCAGTGTCCCAGGCGGCCACGGTCGTCTTCTCGGCGTCGCTGGCGGCCAGGGCGGCCCGTGCCGGGTCGGCGTCGGGCGCGCTGTCGTCGAGCCAGCCGGCCCGCACCGCCTCGGCGGTCTCCTGCTCCACCTCGGTGAGCCGCTGCCGCAGATGCCCGACCTCGCTGCGGGCGCGCTGCGCCTCGGTGGCGGCGGCGGTGGAGTCCCGGTGCGCGGTCTCACCGGTCTCCTGCAGCGCGGCGGACCGCTCCTCCTCCTTGTTGGCGAGGGTCTCGGCACTCTCCGCGGCCGCGTGCAGGGCTCGGACGAGGTCGACGGCGGCCTTGGCGCGGGCGGCCAGCGCGGGTGCCGCGTCCCGCTCGGCCTCCTGGATCGCCACCGACACGCGCGCGACGCGGTCGGCGGCCGCGCGGTGCCGCAGCACGGCTTCCGCGGCCTGCCAGGCCGAGTGCAACGTACGGGCCTCGGCGAGTTCGCGTTTCTGTGCGGCGGCGGACTTCTCGGCCGCGGCGAGCGCCAACGAGGCGTGTCGGAAGGCGAGTTCGGCGGCTACCAGCGCGCTGCGCTCCCGTGCGCCCTCGGCATGCGTGACCGCGTACGCGGCGGCGGTGACCCGCTGGGCGAGGTCGGCGGCCCGCACCCGTTCCCGGGAGCCGCGCGCGGAGAGCCTGCGGGCCAGGGTCCTCGTACGGCGTTCGGCGCCGGTGTGGATGTCCCGCGCGCGGGAGCGTGCCTCGGCGGCCTCGACGATCCGTCCGAGCAGATCGACGGAGCCTGCCGTGAAGTCCCGTTCCGCGATCAGCTCGGCGCGGCGGCCCAGCTTGTTGCCGAAGCCGCTGACCAGGTCGGCGAGTCCGTCGGTGTCCCGGGTGTCGGTCACGGCCCGCAGCAGCAGGTCGGTGAAGTCGGAGTCCTTCTTGACCGCGAAGAGACCGGCGGCCTCTCCCTCGTCCGCGTTCATCTCCCGCTGGTAGCGGAAGAGTTCGGGGTCGAGACCGAGGTCCCCGAGGTGCTCGATCCAACGGTCGTGGATCTCCTCCCAGTGCACCTCCAGGTGCGGATACGCCTTGCCCGCCTCGGTGATGGCGTCCCGGAAGCCCTTCATGGTGCGCCGGCGACCCTGCGCCCCGGAGACCCCCTCGACGGTCGACCGCACGGAGGTGGACTCGGCGACGGGCAGGTTGTCCAGGGACAGCCCGGGGCCGGGCCGGAAGGAGTACCAGGCCTCGGCGAACTTCCGCGGGTCGTTGGAGACCTGCCGCCCCCGCCACTCGCTCACCTTGCCGACGACCACGCACTCGCCGGTCAGGGTGTGCTGCCACTCCAGCGCGACATGGCCGCAGTCGTCGGCGAGCAGGAACTTGCGCAGCACGCCGGAGCTGGCGCCGCCGAGGGTGTTGCGGTGGCCGGGCAGCATCACGGAGAAGATCAGCTTCAGCAGTACGGACTTGCCGCCGCCGTTCTCCAGGAAGAGCACGCCCGCGGGCGCGGGCCGGCGCGGCGGGCCGACCGGCTCGTCCTCGAAGAACTCCGCCTGGGTGGGTGCGGGGTCGGGCACTTCCGCGCCGACGCCGCGCAGGTCAAGCACGGTGTCGGCGTAGCGCGCACCGGCGGGACCGATGGAGTAGAGGCGGACCCGGGACAGCTCGTACATGGCGGACTCTCGTAAGTCTTCGGCAGGTGGGGGGAGTTCAGAGGGAGTTCAGGAGTGGAACGGCAGCCCGGCGTCGGCCACCAGCTCCTCGGTTTCCTCGGCGGGCAGCAGCGTCGGGGTGCCGTCGGTGACGGGGACCACGCCCAGTTCCAGCAGTTCGGCCATGGCGGCACTGCCGGCCATGTCGCGGACCTGGAGCTGGTAGCGGGCCGTCGTCCGGTAGGTGCCGCCGTTCTCGTCGCCGGTGCGCTGGAGGAAGCCGGAGTCGGTGAGGAAGGCCACGGCCTTGCCGACGATGCCGGTCGTGGAGCCGGCGAGTCTGCGCGCGTCCTTCGTGGCGCCCGTCGCACTGCGTCTGACCCAGATCCGCCAGGCGGCCTCCAGCCCGGGCGCGTCGGTGGCCGGGTCGGTGTTCTCGCCCGTCTCCTCGGCCCGCTCCCCCAGCCGTCGGCAGGCCTGCCGTACGAAGGCGTCGACGCCGTTGACGCTGACCCGGCCGATGTAGGCGTCGTCCGCGAGGTCCTCCGGACGCGGGAACGCCATGGCGGCGACGGCGAGGTGGGCCAGTCCGTGCAGGAACCGGTCACCGCCGTCGGCGGAGGTGCGGCGCGCGTAGTCGCCCATCCGCACGGCGAACACGGAGTCCTCGGCGGCGGTCACGGCCATCCCCGCGCGCGGGGAGACCTCCAGCACGACCAGTCCGAGCCCGGCGGCGACCGCGTCGGCGAGCCGCGCGAACGCCGGGTCCTCGCGATAGCGGCGCAGCAGCTCGGTGTACTCCTGGTCCCGCGCGGGCTGGAGCTTGGGTTGCAGCCCGAAGGCGACGAGCCGCGCCGCGTCTGCGGCGTCGGCGGGCGTGACGGCGGCGGGCACCGGCGCGGGTCCGGCTTCCGGCTCGCTCCACTCGACGTGCTCGGTCACGGTCGGTCTCCCTGCTGCCCTGTCACTTGCCTCATGCCGCCACCGTCCCGGTCACGGCCGCTCCCTGCTGTGCTGTCGCCCGGCTCACGACGCCTCCGTCCGGGCCACGACCGGGCCCGTCGCCGCGCTGTCGCCCGGTCACGACCAGGCCTTCTCTGGGCTGTCGCCCGGTCACGGCCACACCCGACTGTGGTGCGGCCCCGCTCAAGCCGCCTCCGTCCCGGTCACGAACGACCCCCTCACCGCGCCGCCAACCGGCCAGGGCCAGTCTCCCGCTGCAGTGTCGCCCGGACACGGCCACTCCCTGCTGCCCTGCCACTCGCCTCATGCCGCTTCCGTGCGGACCGCGGAGAGCCCTCTCACCGCGCCGCCAACCGGCCACCACGGCCAGTCCCCCGCTGTGGTGTCGCCCCGTCACGGCCACTCCCGACTGCCCTGCCACTCGGCTCATGCCGCTTCCGTGCGGACCGCGGAGAGCCCTCTCACCGCGCCGCCGACCGACCACCACGGCCAGACCCCCGCTGGGGTGTCGCCCCGTCACGGCCACTCCCGGCTGCCCTGCCACTCGGCTCATGCCGCTTCCGTCCTGTCCGCCGCCATGCCCGCCGCGTCCAGCAGGGCCGTGCCGACGATCAGGTCGGCCCCGCCGAACTCGGGGTCGTCCAGCTCGGTCCCGTCGTCCACGGCGAACAACAGCTTCTCCTCGCCCTGCCGGTAGGCGGTGCCGACCGGCGGGCTGGCCGCGTGGACCGCCAACAGGGCCACCAGGTACGGCAGATCGGGGTCCCGCCGACGGGCGTCCGCGAGCAGCCCCGACAGTCGGCGTGGCGCGTCCGCGGGCAGGTCGAGCAGCTCCATGGCGGAGGCGAGCTGCTCCTCGCTGAACCGGCTGTCGTCCGGGGTGGCGATGAGGTCCGGCTCGGGCATCTCCGCACCCAGGTGCTCCCGCTCCACCGGCGGGGTCAGCAGTATGTCGACGAGGTCCCCGACCCGCACCGACACCGGGGTGCGCAAACCGGTGCCGCGCGCGAAGAACGCGTCGGTGACCCGGACCGCCTGCTCCAGGGGCAGCGGCAGAACGGGCGAGACCAGCTGCCCGTAGAGGTCTATGCCCGAGGTCGTCATGGGCGTGGCGAAGGCCTGCCGGTCCTGTTCGGCCCGGAAGAGCGGCCCCGCCTCCAGCAGTCGGGACTGGAGCTGGGTGTGCCGGCGGATGCAGTCCTTGACGATGTCGACCAGTTCGGCGGCCCGGCGTTTCTGCTCGGGGTCCTCGGACTCGTCCCGCGCCTTGCGGATGTTGGTGAGGATCGCGTTCTCGTGGCGGTAGCGGTCGGCCACGTGGTCGAGCGCCTCGGTGATCATGTCGGGGACGGCGTTGAGCCAGTCGACCGCCCGGACGTTGCGCCGGGTCGCGTCCAGGGCCCGGCGCAGGGTCTCGGAGTACTGCACGGTCCGGTACCGGGCCTGTTCGGCGGCGAGTTGGGCATCGGCGAGGCGGCCGCGGCTGATCAGCACCTCCAGCTTGACCTCGGCGGCGATCTGGGCGCTGGTGACGTCGGTGTCGAGGGCGCCGACGAGGACGTTGACCGCCTCGTCGGTCGTCCGGAGGTAGACCGAGCCGCCGGGGCCGGGTACCTCCTCGATCAGCTTGAAGTCGTAGTCGCGCCGGACGTATGTGCCGTCGGTCGCGAACGTGCCGTACACCGCGCGGAACCCCCGGTCCACGCTGCCGACGTTGATCAGGTTCTCCAGGACCCAGCGGGCCACCCGCTCGTGCTCGGCGACGGGCCGCTGGGGGGCCTGTGCGGCGATGCGCGGGATGAGGCGGGCGACGACCTGGTCATGGTCGGCGCCGGTGTCGAAGTCCATGTTCAGAGTGACCAGGTCGATGGCGGCCAGGGCCACCTCCGCCATGCCGTAGACCGAGTACTCGCCCGCCAGGTTGGCCTTGCGCACGTCGAGGTCATGCAGCGGCGCGGTGCACGCGAGCGCGCGCAGCCGACGCGCCAGCCCCTCGTCGGCGGCCGGGCCCGGTGCGGGGCGCGGCCCCGCGCTGAGCTGGGGCGGAACACTGTCCGTCGTCGCAGGCGAAGTCACGGTGCACAGACTAGGCCCTCGGTCTGACAACGGCCGAAACGCCGCAGAAGCGACCCCGCCTCCCGGATTTCACACCGCGGCACGGCCGACCCGCAGGGACCGGCATCCGTCTGCCCCGCCGGAACCCGCATCCCCCCGCCCCGCCGGCACCCACTCACGCCCGCCTCGGCGGAACCCGCATCCGCCCGACCCGCCGGACCGGCCCCCGCCGTCCTGACCTCCACCTGACCGCCACCGGACCGCCACCGGACCGCCCCCGACCGCCCCCGCGCCCGCCGGACCGGCCGCAGCCGACCTCGCCCCCGCACAGCAGCCAGCCGACCTAGCCCGCACGCACAGCAGCCAGCCGACCACGCCTCCGCGCAAAGCAGCCAGCCGCCCCGCGTACAGCGGCTAGCCGTCCTCGCCGACCCTGCGCATGTACACCTCGACCACGCGCCTCAGCGAGTCGTCGAGGTACGTCGCGAGCAGTTTCTCCGCCTCGGCCTTGTCGCCCGCCTGGAGCGCCTGGAGGATCTGCTGGTTGCGCGCGAGGTAAGGCTCGTGGAGCCGGCGGGGGTCGTCCACCACGTGGAAGGCGAGGCGGAGTTCGGCGAAGACGCTGCGCATCAGCTCGTCGGTGCGCTCGCTGCCCGCGAGTGCGACCAGTTCCCGGTGGAAGTGGATGTTGGCGGTGCCCAGCGCTTTCCAGTCACCTTCGCGCACCGCCCGCTGCCCGGCGGCGACGGCCTCGGCGAGTCCCTCCCCGTCGTACGGCGGCTCGCCCAGCCCGCGTACGACGGCGCATTCCACAAGGCGGCGGGTGCGGTAGATGTCCTCGACGTCCTCCACCCTCAGGACCCGGACGAACACGCCCCGGTTCAGCTCGTGGACGAGCAGACGTTCGTGGGTGAGCAGGCGGAAGGCCTCCCGCAGGGTGTTGCGGGACACCCCGAGCGCGCCCCCGATGCTGTCCTCCGACAGGCGGGTCCCCGGCGGGAAGTAGCCCTCGGCGATACGGCTTCTCAGGATGTCCGAGACCCGCTCCGCGGTACTGGTGCGGCCGAGGAGGGCGCGGTCGCCGGCCAGGCCGGTCAGCTGCTCTGCCATGCCCGGAATTCAACCGCAGACACGAGAACGAAACAACAGGGGTATTGAAGGATCGTTCAACGATCCTCTACCTTCTTGCTCACCGCACAGCTCAGTTCCGCACCCTTCGTCCTCCCCTAGCGAGGTGCACATGAGCACGACTCCCCCATCCCAGGCCATGACCGCCGACCCCACGAGGACCGAACACGCCGCCGAAGACGGGGCGTTGGGCTGGTTCCGCGCGCTCGGTCCGCGCGGTCGGCGCGCCTTCGCCGGCGCGTTCGGCGGCTATGCCCTCGACTCGTACGACTACTTCACGCTGCCGCTGAGCATGGTCGCGCTGGCCGCGTACTTCGGTCTGGACAGCGGCCAGACCGGCCTGTTCACCACCGTCACGCTGCTGGCCTCCGGCATCGGCGGCGCCCTCGCGGGCGTGCTGGCCGACCGGGTCGGCCGGGTCCGGGCCCTGATGATCACGGTGGTCACGTACGCGGTCTTCACCGTGGCCTGCGGTTTCGCACCCGACTTCGAGTCGCTGCTGGTCTTCCGCGCCCTTCAGGGACTCGGCTTCGGCGGTGAGTGGGCGGTCGGCGCGATCCTGGTCGCCGAGTACGCGAGCAGCGAGCACCGGGGCCGCACGCTGGGCGCGATCCAGAGCGCCTGGGCGGTGGGCTGGGGCCTGGCCGTCGTCGCGTACACGCTGGTCTTCTCGCTCTTCGACGATGGCACGGCCTGGCGCGTGATCTTCTGGACCGGCGCGCTCCCCGCCCTGCTCGTGGTCTGGATGCGCCGCCGGGTCCAGGACGCGCCGCAGGCCGTCGCCGCGCGGGAGCGGAGCACCGGGCGGACCCCCTTCACGGCGATCTTCAAACCCGGCCTGCTGCGTACGACGATCTTCGCGGGCCTGCTCTCCACAGGCGTCCAGGGGGGCTACTACACGCTCGCCACCTGGGTCCCCACGTACCTCAAGAGCGATCGCGGCCTCTCCGTCGTCGGCACCGGCGGCTATCTGACCTTCCTGATCTCCGGCGCCTTCCTCGGTTACCTGACCGGCGGCTACCTCACCGACCGGCTCGGCCGCCGCCGCAACATCTGGCTCTTCGCGCTCCTGTCGGCCCTGTGCGTCCTGGCGTACGGCAACATCCCGCAGGGGGCCGACACCCTGCTGCTGGTGCTCGGCTTCCCGCTCGGGTTCTGCATGTCGGCCATCTTCAGCGGCTTCGGCTCCTTCCTGGCCGAGCTGTACCCGACGGCGGTGCGCGGCACCGGACAGGGCTTCACGTACAACGCGGGCCGTGCCGTGGGTGCCGTCTTTCCCACCACGGTCGGCTTCCTGGCCGACAGCTGGGGCGTGGGCGGCGCGCTGGTGTTCGGCGCGATCGGATACGGCATCGCCGCGCTGGCCCTGCTCGGCCTGCCGGAGACCCGCGGGAGGGAACTGACGTGAACCGCACCCAGGACCGACCTCTGCCGCCCACCGAGGACCGATCCCTGACCCTCACCGGAGACCAGGCCCCGACAGGCACCGGAGACCAAGCCCCGACAGGCGCCGGAGGCCAAGCCCTGACGGGCGCCGCAGCGCGCCTCATGACCGGCGCCGAGGAGCGACCCTTGAGCAGAGCCGAGGAGCGCCCCATGAGCGGAGCGGCAGACCAATCCCTCACCCGCACCCAGGACCGGCCCTTGACCCTCGTCGACGAGCACGCGCACGCGTGGAGCCCCAAGGAAGCCAGGGCCCGCTTCCGGGCGGGCCTGACCGGCCCCACGGCCGGGGTCGCCGCCGGTCACACCCAGGCCAACCTGATCTCGGTGCCCGCGGACTGGGCGTACGACATGCTGCTGTTCTGCCAGCGCAACCCCAAGCCCTGCCCGGTGCTCGACGTCACGGACGCGGGCTCCCCCACGACCGTCCTGGCCGACGGCGCCGACCTGCGCACCGACCTGCCGCGCTACCGGGTGTGGCAGGACGGCGAGCTGGTGGACGAGCCGACCGACGTGCGCGCACACTGGCGTGAGGACCTGGTGTCGTTCCTCATCGGGTGCAGTTTCACCTTCGAGTGGGCACTGAGCGAGGCAGGCGTGCCGATCCGTCATCTGGAGCAGGGACGCAACGTCCCGATGTACGAGACCAGCTGGCAGTGCCGGCCGGCGGGGCGCCTGCACGGCCCGATGGTGGTGTCGATGCGTCCGGTGCCGCCCCAGCACCTGGCGGCGGCGATCCGGGAGAGCAGTCTGCTCCCCGCGGTGCACGGCGGCCCCGTACACTGCGGCGACCCGTCGACCCTCGGGATCCGCGACCTCGATCGCCCCGATTTCGGGGACCCGGTGGACCGCGAGCCGGACGACATCCCGGTGTTCTGGGCCTGCGGAGTGACCCCGCAGGCCGCGGTGACGACCTCGCGCCCGCCGTTCGCGATCACCCACGCGCCCGGCCAGATGTTCCTCACCGACGCCCGCGACCAGCAGTACCGAGTGGCCTGAGACACGGCCCGGCAAGGAGACGCGGAACTTCCATGACCTCGATCGATCTCAACGCCGACCTCGGCGAGGGCTTCGGCCGCTGGCGGCTGACCGACGACGAACAACTGCTGTCCGTCGTCACCAGCGCCAACGTGGCCTGCGGCTTCCACGCCGGGGACCCGGTCACCATGCGGCGGGTCTGCGAGCAGGCCGCCGAGCGCGGGGTACGGGTCGGCGCCCAGGTCTCCTACCGGGACCTGGCCGGGTTCGGGCGGCGGGCCATGGACGTGCCGCCCGCCGAGCTGACGGCCGAGGTGGCGTACCAGATCGGCGCCCTGGAGGTCTTCGCCCGCGCGGCGGGCACGCGCGTGTCGTACGTCAAGCCGCACGGCGCGCTCTACAACCGGGTCGTGCACGACGAGGAGCAGGCCGCCGCGGTCGTCGACGGTGTGCGCCTCGCGGACGCCACGCTGCCCGTGCTCGGCCTGCCGGGCTCGCGCCTGCTGGAGCTGGCGGGCAAGGCGGGCCTCCCGGCGGTCACCGAGGCGTTCGCGGACCGCGCGTACACCGCGCGGGGCACCTTGGTGCCGCGCGGTGAGGAGGGCGCGGTGGTCACCGACCCGGAGGCCGTCGTGGCGCGCTCGGTGGGGCTCGCCCGGGACGGCTGGGTCACCTCGCACTCGGGCGCGCGCATCGAGGTCCGGGCGCGCTCGCTGTGCCTGCACGGGGACACGCCGGGCGCCGTGGAGCTGGCCCGCCGGGTCCGTACGCGGCTCACGGAGTCCGGGGTCCGCGTGGAGGCCTTCACATGAGGGTGCTGCCCGTCGGTGACGGCGCGCTGCTCGTCGAGGTCGCCTCGGGCGAGGAGGCCCGGGCCCTGCACGCGGCATTGCTGCGCCGCCGCGCGGAGGGCTCCCTGAGCGTGGCCGAGATCGTCCCCGCGGCCCGTACGGTCCTCCTCGACGGCCTCGCCGACCCCGCCCGGCTGGCCTCCGAACTGACCGCCTCCCCCGCACCGCCCGCTCCCCCACGCACGGGTGACGTCGTCGAGCTGCCCGTGCGCTACGACGGCCCGGACCTCGCCGACGTGGCCGCGTACTGGGGAGTCCCGCTGCAGGAGGTGGCCCGCATCCACGCGGCCACCGAGTTCACGGTCGCCTTCTGCGGATTCGCGCCGGGCTTCGGCTACCTCACCGGTCTCCCGCAGCGCTACGACGTCCCGCGCAGGTCGACCCCGCGCACTGCCGTCCCGCCCGGCTCGGTGGCTCTCGCGGGCCCGTACACGGGCGTGTACCCGCGTTCGTCGCCGGGCGGCTGGCAGCTGATCGGCACGACGGACGCGGTGCTGTGGGACCACGCACGCGTGCCGGCGGCTCTGCTGTCCCCGGGCACGCGCGTGCGGTTCGTCGCGGCGGGTGCGGCATGACCGACCGCGCGCTCGCCGTCGTACGGTCCGGGGCGCTGACCACCCTCCAGGACCGGGGCCGTCCCGGCCACGCGCACCTCGGCGTGCCCCGCTCGGGGGCGCTGGACGGACCCGCCGCGGCGCTCGTCAACCGCCTCGTCGGCAACGCTCCCGGCGCGGCCGTCCTGGAGACCACGCTCGACGGCTGTGCCCTGCGCCCCCGTTGCGCGGTCACCGTCGCCGTGGGAGGCGCCCCCTGCCCGGTCACGGTGGACGGCCGCCCGGTCGCGTGGGGCGCCCCCGTACCGGTCCCCGCGGGTGCCCTCCTCGACGTCGGCCGGGCGGTCTCCGGGCTGCGCTCCTACGTGGCCGTCTCGGGCGGCGTCACCGTCGAGCCGGTCCTCGGCAGCCGCTCCACGGACCTCCTGTCCGGCCTCGGCCCCCCGCCCCTCACGGACGGCGCGGTCCTGCCCTTGGGCGCCCCGACAGAGCCCCACGCACGCGTGGACGTGGCTCCGCAGCCGGCGCCCCCGGCGGAACTCACCCTGCGCGTGACACCGGGCCCGCGCGACGACTGGTTCACCCGGGAGGCGCTGCGCGTCTTCACGTCCCGCGCCTACCGGGTCTCCTCCGCGAGCAACCGCATCGGCCTGCGCACGGAGGGACCCGCGCTGGAGCGTGCCGTCCCGGGCGAACTCCCCAGCGAGGGCATGGTGCTGGGCGCGGTCCAGGTCCCGCCGGACGGCCGCCCGGTGGTGTTCCTGGCGGACCACCCGACCACCGGGGGCTACCCGGTCATCGCCGTGGTCCGCGCCGGGGACCTCGCGGCAGCCGCCCAGGCGGTACCCGGGACGCCGGTGCGCTTCGTGGAGGTACGCCGCCACTGAGGGCGCCCAGCCGCCATTGAGGGAGCCCAGCCGCCGCTCGGCGCCGTCACGGGCGCGCCGAGCCTCGACACCCCGGGCGACCGGCACCCCGGACACGGGCGCTCCCGGACCACCGGCCCCCGGACCACGGGCACGCCGGACCACGGACACCCGTCCGCGGACCAGCGGCAAGCGGCACCGCCGGGCCCCCGTTCCCACGATGACCGGCCACCACAGACCCGCCGACCCCGCCGACCCGGCCGGCCCGGGGCCCCCGGGCTCGGACGACGCCGCGTTCCCGACCGCGAGTCCCGTCCGGGCCACGAACGCGGGGAACCACAGCGCCAGTCGCAGGAAACCGCAGCACCAGTCGCCAGTGCCCCCGCTCACCCGGGTCTCACCGCGGGCGACGGACCGGACCGGTCTCCTCAGACGCCCCCGGGCACCGAGATCGGCGCGTCGTGCGCGGCGAGGAACGCCTCCACCGCCGTGGGCCACCCGAAGCACTCGGCACGCGCGCGTGCCGCTTCCCGGCGCTCGCCGCAGGGCCGCTCCAGCAGCGTCTCCACGGCGTCCGCGAAGGCACCCCCGTGATCCGCGGCGACAGCCCCGGCGTGGCCGATCACCTCGGGCAGCGCCGACGAGGCGCTGGCCACGACCGGTGTCCCGCACGCCATCGCCTCCAGCGCGGCGAGCCCGAACGTCTCGGCCGGGCCGGGGGCCAGGCACACGTCGGCGGAGGCCTGGAGCACCCCGAGCAGCGCGCGGTCGGCGACATGGCCGAGGAAGACGACCGGGAGCCCACGCGACCGCTGTTCGAGTCGTCCCCGCAGCGGGCCGTCCCCGGCCACCACCAGCACGGCCCGCCGCCCGCGCCGCAGGAGCGCTTCCAGGGCGTCCACCGCAGTACCGGGCCGTTTCTCCACGGACAGCCGGGTGCACGTCACGAGCAGCGCCTCGGCCACGCGCGCGTACCGGGCACGCACCCCCGGGTCGCGCAGCCCGGGATGCCGCTCCACCAGGTCGACGCCCAGGGGCGCCCGGACGACGTTGCGCGCCCCGATCCGCACGAACTCACGCTCGGCGAACTCGGTGGTGCACACCACGCGCGCGTAGGTGTGGGCCGTCCGGACGTTCAGGGCGTCCGCGGCGCGCCTGGCCGCGCCCTCGGGGACTCCCCAGGTGCGCAGGACGCCGTCGGCGGTCTCGTGGGAGACCATCACGGCGGGCACCCGGGCCCGCCGTGCCCACTTGCCGGTCCACCGCAGGGTCGTACGGTCGGAGACCTCCAACCGGTCGGGGGCCAGGTGCTCCAGCAGCCCGGCCACCCGCCGTCGGTCGGTGAGCACGCGGTACCCGCCGGTGCCCGGCAGCAGCGGACCGGGCAGGGTGATCACCCGCCCCTGCTCGGTCTCGACGTCGCTCATCCGCTCGCCCGGCACGACGAGCACGGGCTCGTGACCGGCGGCCCGGTATCCCTTGCCCAGCTCACGCAGCGCGGTGCGCAGCCCACCCGAGGCGGGCGCGACGAAGTTGGCGAGTCGCACGATCCGCAACGGGCGTCCGCCACTCCCGCCGCCCGGCGCGGATCCCGTCCCCGCCGCGCTCAAGGCCTCACCCCCGATCCGCGACGGGACCACACCACGCCCAGCCCCTCCTCCCGGCGACGGACGCACACCGCCTCCGGTCCCCACCCCGCTGACGCTGCCTCCCGCCCCCGCCTCGCTCACACCACCAACGCTGACCGACGACGGACGCACACCGCCCCCAGCCCCCACGCCGCTGACACCGCCTCCCACCCCCACCTCGCTCACACCGCAACCGCCGACCGACGACGCACGCACACCGCCCCCAGCCCCCACCCCACTCACACCGTCTCCAGTCCCCGCCCCGCTCACGCCGCCACCGCCGTCGGCCGCGTCGTGAGCACGCTCGCGTAGTGGCCCAGCAGTTGGTCGCCGACGGCGGCCCAGGTGCGGCCCTCCACCATGGCGCGTCCGGCGGCGCCGTACGCGGCCCGCAGGCCGGGGTCGGCCGCCAGGGCCCACACGGCGTCCCGTACGGCGGCCGCGTCGCGCGGTGGGACCAGCAGGCCGGTGCGCCCGTGGGCGACCAGGTCCAGCGGGCCGCCGGTGGCGGGGGCGACGACGGGCACCCCGCTGGCCATCGCCTCCTGCACGGTCTGGCAGAAGGTCTCGAAGGGGCCGGTGTGCGCGAAGACGTCCAGGGAGGCGAAGATCCGGGCGAGTTCGTCGCCGGTGCGACGGCCCAGGAAGACGGCGCCGGGGAGCGCCTCCGCCAGCCCGGGCCGGCTGGGCCCGTCGCCCACCACCACGACCCGCACGCCCTCCAGGCGGCAGACGTCGGCCAGCAGCTCGACCTGCTTCTCGGGGGCGAGCTGCCCGACGTAGCCGACGATCAGCTCGCCATCGGGGGCGAGCTGACGGCGCAGCGCCGCATCGCGCAGCGCGGGGCGGAAGCGGACGGTGTCCACGCCGCGCGGCCACAGCCGCACCCGGGGGACGCCGTGGGCTTCCAGGTCGCGCAGGGCGGCGCTGGACGGGGCGAGGGTGAGGTGGGCGGCGGCGTGCACGGAGCGGATGCGCCGCCAGGCGGCCTGCTCGCCGAGGCCCATGTAGGTGCGGGCGTAGCCGGCGAGGTCGGTCTGGTAGACGGCCACGGCCGGGAGGCCGAGCCGGGCGGCGGCGGCCATGCCGCGGACGCCGAGGACGAAGGGGCTGGCGAGGTGGACCAGGTCGGCACGGTGCGCGGCGATCGCCGCGGCGACACGTCGGCTCGGGAGGGCGACGCGGACCTGGGGATAGCCGGGAAGGGGGAGCGAGGGGACGCGGACGACGGGGCAGGGCGCCGGGACGTCGGGGCCGGGCCCGGTACCGGCCGCGGTGGCCGGCGCGACGACGAGCGGGGAGTGGCCGCGGTCCACGAGGTGCCGGGCGGTCTGGAGCGCGCAGTGGGCCACGCCGTTCACATCGGGGGGAAAGGACTCGGTCACGATGACGACACGCATACCGGTGTTGTCGCCGCACCGGACGTGGACGCGTCAACGTGGATCTTTCCGGGCGAGGAACGTCCCGTGAGCGTTGTGCTGCACACCCGCGCAGGTCAGGCCGTGTCCATGCGGGCCTGACCCGCGGGTCACCCCGAGTTCACCCTGAGGGCAGGCGTCACATGGCGGTGGTGTCCGAGGGTCCGATCCGGCTGCGTACGGCGGTCTGGACCTCGGCCTCCTCGGCCGGGTCCGCGGCGAGGCGGCGGAGCTGCTCGACGACCCGGGCGTCGGCGGTCTCGGCGTGCCGGGCGGCGATCTCGCGGGTGGTCTCCTCGCAGTCCCACAGGCACTCGACGGCGAAGCCGGTGGCGAAGGAGGGGTCGGTCGCGGCGAGGGCCCGGGCGGCTCGGCCGCGCAGATGGGAGGAGGCCGTCTCGCGGTAGATGTGGCGGAGCACGGGGGCGGCGCAGCCGATGCCGAGCCGTCCGGTGCCGTCGACGAGGGTCCACAGGGTCGGTGCGTCCGGCCCCTCTCCTCGTACGGCCTCCCGCAGGGCCGCGAGGACCAGGTCCCGGTCCTGGGTGCCGCCGCGGCAGGCGAGCATCCGTCCGGCGGCGGCGCCGAGCGGGTCGGGCCGGTGGGCCCAGCCGCGCGCCCGGTCCACGGCGGCGACACTGCGCATACGTTCGAAGGCGTCGACGGCGGCCTCCACGACCGGCGCCGATCCGGTGACCACGGCGGCCTCGATCAGGTCGAGGGCGCCCGGATCATTGGCGTCGGCCAGATAGCGCAGGGCGGTGCAGCGGGCGCCCTCGGTGCCGTCCTGGGCGGCGGCGACGATCTCGGGCCGGTCCTCGGGCCCCGCGACGGCCATGAGGCAGCGGGCGGCGGGCACATGGAGCGCGGCGCCGCGTTCGACGCCCTGCTCGGCCCATTCGAAGACCGCCCGCACGCTCCACCCCGGACGGGGCCCGGTAGGTCGCATCTGGCGTTGCCAGCGGTCGAAACAGCCGGCCTCGTGAGCGGCACGCACGCGTGCGGCGATCGACTCGCGCGGATCCTCGGCCCACAGCCGCCAGGGCCGTGGCTCGAAGGCGTCGCGCACGGTGGCGGCCAGTTCGGCCTCGCCCTCGGCGTCGGTGGCGAACCGGGCCAGCACGGGGACGGCGAGGGCACGCAGCCCGGCGTCGTCGTCCCTGAGGGCCAGTTCGTCCAGCGCCCAGGCCCAGTTGGAGCCGGAGGCGGCGTACCTGCGCAGCAGTTCGAGCGCGTCCCGCCTGCCGTAGGAGGCGAGGTGCCCGAGGACCGCCAGGGCGAGGCCCGTACGGGACTCCTCGTCGTCGAAGTGGTCCTCGACGTCGAAGAGGTGGGCCTCGATCTCGTCCAGTTCGCCGCTCAGGTCGAGGTAGAGGCGGGCGTAGTAGAGGGAGCGGTTCTCCACCTGCCAGTCGTGGCGGGGATCGCGCAGCACACAGTGGTTGAGGGCCGCGAGCGCTTCGGCCCGCGGGGCGGTGAGCGCGTGCAGTGTTCCGTCGCCGCGGCCCCTCTGGAGGAGGCCGAGCAGCGTACCGCTGGGCGCTATGACCGGTTCGAACATGGGAAACAGCCTCACATCAAGCGTCGACGCAACCGGGGTTCTTGCTTCACCTGGCCGCGTGACAACACGTCGGGGCGCCCGCCGTTTCCTGCTTGCTGTAGACCATTTCTCTCTGCCTCTCGTCGGTGGCCCATGCGGACCGCATCACGGCCCGCGCGGTGCGGCAACGCCTGCCCAGCCATCGCGTCCGTGAATCACGACGTCATGATGACTCGGCACTTACATCTGCCGCGACCGAAATTTCGGCGGCCCCGTACCGCCTCCCCCGTTTTCCGTGTTGTTGCTGGTCAGAGCGTTCGAGTCAGTGTGCGTCGAACAACTCGAGCAGTTCCGTCTTGTCGAACATGCGAGCGGTGTCGAGAGCCGACGGGGTTCCCGCGGCCGGGTCGGCACCGCTGTCCAGAAGCGCCTGGATGACCTCCGTCTCCCCCTTGAAGACCGCCCCCGCGAGCGGGGTCTGGCCTCGGTCGTTGATGCGGTCCGCCTCCGCGCCCCGGGCGAGCAGCGCGCGCACCGCGTCGGCGTGGCCGTGATAGGCGGCGAGCATCAGGAGGGAGTCCCCGCGGTCGTTGGTGAGGTTGGCCGGAACTCCCGCGTCGACGTACGCCACGAGCGCCTCGGCCTGACCCCGGCGGGCCAGATCGAAGATCTTGGTCGCCAGCTCCACGACCTCCGGGTCGGGGGCTTCAGTCATCGGCCGTTCCGCCTCTCATACAACCGTTCAGGTGAATCGCCAGGGTACTGGCTGGCGCGGCACATGACCCGATGTGCCGGAGGTAAAGATCACCACTGACCCGGTCGGACGCAAGTCCCCTGCTCATCCGGCCCCAACCGATCCCTGCCGACCGAGTGAAATCGCCCGTAATTCACCCAGTTGCACCTTTTATCGTATGGATACATGCTGTGAGCCTGGAAGTACTCATGGTGACTGTCCCCACCTGAACCAGGAGCACCCACATGATCTTCTCCATCTCGGGCGTCGTGCTGCTCGGCATCGTCGTCTTCATCTTCTTCCGCAAGGACGGCCTCAAGGCGTCGCACGCCTTCGTCGCCGCCCTGTTCGGCTTCTACCTGGCGAGCACGGCCATCGCCCCCAGCATCAAGGCGGGCGGCGAGAGCCTCGCGAGCCTGCTGGGCGGCATCAAGTTCTGACGCCGCCCGGTTTCCGCCTCCAGTCCGTACGCACCATCAGGAGACAGCAGTGGCCCGGCGCCCCCTCCCCCGCATCCTGAGCACAGGCAGCGCGCAGATCGCCCGGAGCCGGGAGCTGGCCCGGACGGCGGCCGACAGCGCCACCGACGTCCTCCATCCGCTGATCACGATCACCCGCGGTCTGCGCCGGTTGGCCTCGGCCGGCCGGCGCAGGTGGGCCGACACCCCCAAGGACAAGCGCGGACCGCTGCTGTTCTTGGTGGCGTCGGTGGTCCTGGTCGTGGCCCTGGTGCCGTACGGCCCGCTGCTCGCCGTCATCACCCTGATGGCGGCGGCAGCCTGGCAGGGCCGGGACCGCACCCCACCGGCCCCCGAGGGCCCCGACGAATCGCAGACCGAGCGCCTGCGCACGCTCTACGAGGCCCTGGTGCCCTACTTCTCGACGGCCGAGGACCCCGCTCCCCTCTATGCCCACGGCGGCGAGTGGGAGAAGGTCTTCCCGGCCTACGAGTTCGACGAGACGAACCGCGTCAGACACCTCGTGATCCGCTACCCCGCCTATTTCACCGACGGCGAGGCCGACTCCCGCGCGCGGATCGAGCAGTTGCTGCACGCCAAGTCCGGCCGCGGCCGCGAGTACCGCTTCACCTGGGACGAGGAGGGCAACGAGCTCTCGGTCTCCGTCCTGCCGCCGCTGCCCACCGACATCGCCGCTCAGCGTTTCGTCACGTCCCCCGGCGAGACGGTGCTCGGCTTCACCGACCCCGGCGAGGTGCGGCGCACGCTCCCGCTCACCTACGGCGAGGAGCAGGGCGACGTGCCCCCCGTCGTCTGGCGCACCGGCGTCCGCTCCACAGAGCCGCATCTGCTGGTCATGGGCCAGCCGGGCAGCGGCACCTCGACCCTGCTGCGCTCCGTCGCGCTCCAGGCGCTGCCCCACGGCGACGTGGTGATCGTCGAGGGCGGCGGCACCGGCGAGTACGCCTGCCTCACCGGCCGGGACGGCGTCCTGGCCGTCGAGTGCGGGCTGACCGGGGCCCTGGCGAGCCTGGAGTGGGCCGCCACCGAGACGGAACGGCGGCTGATCGCCATGAACCGCGCCCGCCAGGCGGGCCAGCAGCCCCCCGAGGACACCAGGCGTCCCCTGTGGCTCCTCGTGGACCGCCCGAGCGCGTTCACGCACCTGGCCGCCGCCGACGGCCACCGTGACCCGCAGTCCCTCCTCCAGGTCCCCCTCCGGCACGGTCGCGCGGCCAACGTGACGGTGGTCGTGGCGGACCAGTTCGACAGCGCGGACACGCTGAGCGACGCCGTACGGCAGCACACACGCGCGCGTGTCGTGCTCGGCCCCGCCACGGCCGGGCAGTTGGAGGCCGTCCTGGGCGCCCGGCCCCACACCACGCCGGTCGCCGAGGTCCCGCCCGGGCGCGGATACGCCCGTCTGGGCACCGGCCCGGTGCTCCGCCTCCAGGTCCCGTCCACGCCGGACCCCTACGACGACGCGACGAGCGACGCGGACCGCAAGGCGGTGCTCGCGCTGCTGCCGCCGCGTACGACCCCGGCGGACGCGGAGGGGCAGCCCGAACCGCTGCCGACCGAAGCAGTGGCCGAACCGGCAGTGGCCGACACGGTGCCGGCCGAAGCCGTCCTGAACGCCGTCCCGGCGGAAGCAGTCCCGGCCGCAGCCGTCGCCAACGCCGTCCCGGCGGAAGCAGTCCCGACCACAGCCATCATCAACGCCGTCCCGGCGGAAGCAGTCCCGGCCGCAGCCGTCGCGGCCGAAACGGTCCCGGTGGAAGCGGTGCGGGCGGAGTAGCCGGCCCCGCGGGGCGCCTCTACGCGACGAACGTACGAGGCGCCTCGCCGCCCCCGGAGGCCCCGCTCTGCACCAGCTTCGCCGCCATGGCCAGCCGCGCCGCCGCCTCCTCGGCCACCGCGCCCCCCACGGTGAACGGCAGCCGCACATACCCCTCGAAGGCCCCGTCCACCCCGAACCTCGGACCCGACGGCACCCGCACCCCGACCCGCTCCCCCACCTCGGCGAGGCGCGACCCGGACAGCCCCCCGGCCCGCACCCACAGGGTCAGCCCGCCCCGCGGCACCTCGAACTCCCAGCTCGGCAGCTCCCGCCGCACCGCCGCGACCAGGGCGTCCCGGTTCTCCCTGGCCTGCGCCCGCCGCACGTCCACGGCCTGCTCCCAGCCCCCCGTGCTGAACAGCCAGTTCACGGCCAGCTGCTCCACCACCGGGGTGCCCAGGTCGGCGTAGGCCCGCGCGGCGACGAGGCTGCGGATGACGTCCGGTGCCGCCCGCACCCAGCCGATGCGCATCCCCGCCCAGAAGGCCTTGCTCGCCGAGCCGACGGTGATCACGGTGGAACCCGCGGGGTCGAACCCGCACACCGGCCGCGGCATCTCGACCCCCTCGTCCAGCCACAGCTCGCTCATCGTCTCGTCGGCGACCAGCACGGTGCCCGCCGAGCGCGCCGCGTCCACCAGCCGGCGGCGCTGGTCGTCGTCGGCGAGCGCGCCGGTCGGGTTGTGGAAGTCGGCGACGATGTAGGCGATCCGCGGCGCCGCGTCCCGCAGCACCTGACGCCAGCGGTCCATGTCCCAGCCGCTCAACCCCTCGGCCATGGCGACGGGCACCAGCCGGGCGCCCGCCTCACGCATCAGCTGGAGGATGTTGGCGTACGACGGCGACTCCACCGCGATGCGCTCGCCACGGCCGCCGAAGAGATGGCAGATCGCGTCGATGGCCCCCATCGCGCCGGTGGTCACCATGATCTGCTCGGGCATGGTCGGGATCCCGCGCGCGGTGTACCGCTCGGCGATCATCGCGCGCAGCGCGGGCAGCCCGGCCGGATAGTCGCCGTGGGTGTGGGCGTACGGCGGGAGGTCCTCCAGGGCGCCCTGGACGGCGCGGGTCAGCCATGGCTCGGGGGCGGGCAGCGCGGCACAGCCGAGGTCGATCATCGAGCCGAGCGCCTCGGGGGGCAGCGGCTCCAGACCGCGCGCGGGCAGGGGGTTGCCGGCCGGGACGGCGGTCCAGCTGCCGGCCCCCCGCCGCGACTCCAGGAAGCCCTCGGCGCGCAGCGCCTCGTAGGCGGCCGCCACCGTCGTACGGCTGACGGACAGGGACAGGGCCAGTTCGCGCTCGGCGGGCAGCCGGGCCGCGACCGGGACGCGGCCCTCCAGCACCAGCAGCCGGATGCCGTCGGCGAGCGCCCGGTAGGCGGGCGGACGGCGCGTGCCGGGGCCCGCGGGACGGTCCTGCTGCGAGTTGAGCAGCCGGGCGAGCTGCGCCGCTCCCACCGCCGAGGTCCACTGCGCCATGGAAATCAGTCCACCTTCCCCGAATTGGCCATGGATGATGTTTCCACCCAAGCCACAGGGTGTCATGGACCAGGCCACGACGACCACGGGGGCACCACTTGTCCGCACAGAGCCGGCTCGGACGCCGGCTGATCCAGCTGTACGCCGGTCTCGCCCTCTACGGAGCGAGTTCCGCGCTGCTCGTCGAGGCGGGCCTGGGCCTGGAGCCTTGGAACGTGCTGCACCAGGGCCTCGCCGAACTGACGGGGCTCACCATCGGCGTGGTGTCGATCGTCGTGGGCGCCGCGGTGCTCCTGCTGTGGATCCCGTTGCGCCAGCGGCCGGGTCTGGGCACGGTCTCCAACGTCTTCGTGGTCGGCGTCGCCATGGACGGCACGCTCGCCGCGCTGCCCGAGGCACACGCCCTGGCGGTGCGGATCCCGCTCCTTATCGCGGGCGTCGTGCTCAACGGCGCGGCCACCGGTCTCTACATCGCCGCCCGCTTCGGACCGGGCCCGCGGGACGGCCTGATGACCGGCCTCCACCGGCGCACCGGCCGCTCCGTCCGGCTGATGCGGACCGCCGTCGAGATCGCGGTCGTCGCCACCGGCTTCGCCCTGGGCGGCACGATCGGCGTCGGCACGCTGCTGTACGCGGTGTCCATCGGCCCGCTCGCCCAGCTGTTCCTGCGGGTGTTCGACGTCCCGGCGGCATCGGACGGCAGCACGGCCGTTGCCACCGGGCAACCCCAGGGCGCGATACTGCGTCCGTGACCACCCGGATACGCCACCCCTACCTCGACCATCCCGGCCCGATCCCCTTCGCCCACCGGGGCGGGGCGGCGGACGGTCTGGAGAACACCCTGCTCCAGTTCCGGCGGGCGATCGAGACCGGCTACCGCTACCTGGAGACCGACGTCCACGCCACAGCGGACGGCGAGCTCGTCGCCTTCCACGACTCGACCCTGGACCGGGTGACGGACGGGGCCGGCCGGATCGAGGAGCTGCCCTGGTCGGAGATACGGCACGCGCGCGTGGCGGGCAGAGAGCCGGTGCCGCTCTTCCGGGAGCTCCTGGAGACGTTCCCGGAGGCCCGCTGGAACGTCGACCTGAAGGCCGAGTCGGCGCTCCACCCGCTCCTGGAGCTGGTCGAGCGCACCGGCGCGTGGGACCGGGTCTGCGTCGGGTCCTTCTCCGAGGCCCGGGTGGTGCGCGCCCAGCGGCTCGCCGGCCCGCGTCTGGCGACCTCCTACGGCACCCGTGGCGTCCTCAACCTGCGCCTGCGCTCCTGGGGCGTGCCGGCCGCGCTGCGCCGCTCCGCGGTCGCCGCCCAGGTGCCCGAGGCCCAGAACGGCATCCAGGTGGTCGACCACCGGTTCGTCCGCGCCGCCCACGCGCGCGGACTCCAGGTGCACGTGTGGACCATCAACGATCCCGATGCCATGCACCGGCTCCTGGACCTGGGGGTCGATGGCATCATGACCGACCACATCGACACGTTGCGCAAGGTCATGGAGGACCGGGGCGTCTGGGTCTGACGGCCCCCGCACCCCTGGCACCGCGGGACCGAGGCGCGGGACCACCGAGGGGGCCGGGTTGGGCACCGACGCCAGCACCGACGCCATGCCTGCGGCAGGCGCCGACGAGGCCGCCGAGCGGCGCCGCGAACAGCGCGGCTGGTACTTCTACGACTGGGCGTGCTCGGTCTACTCGACCAGCGTGCTCACCGTGTTCCTCGGCCCCTATCTGACCTCGGTCGCCGAGGAGGCGGCCGACGCGGACGGCTTCGTCCATCCGCTCGGGATACCGGTGCGCGCCGGGTCCTTCTTCGCGTACTCGGTGTCCCTCTCGGTGATCGTGGCCGTGCTGATCATGCCCCTGGTGGGCGCGGCGGCCGACCGCACCGGCCGGAAGAAGCCGCTGCTGGCGGCGGCCGCCTACACCGGGGCCGCGGCGACGGCGGCCATGTTCCTCCTCGACGGCGAGCGCTATCTGCTCGGCGGCGTCCTGCTGATCGTGGCGAACGCGGCGAGCGCGGTCGGGACCATGCTCTACAACTCCTACCTGCCCCAGATCGCCGGGCCCGAGGAACGCGACGCGGTCTCCTCCCGGGGCTGGGCCTTCGGGTACGCGGCGGGCTCGCTGGTCCTGGTCGTGAACCTGGTCCTGTACACCGCCCACGACTCCTTCGGCCTCTCCGAGGGCATGGCGGTCCGCGTCTGTCTCGCCTCGGCGGGCCTGTGGTGGGGCGCCTTCACCCTCGTCCCGCTCCGCCGGCTGCGCGACCGCCGTACGGCGGTGAAGGAGGCGAGCACGCCCGGCTTCCGGCAGCTGGCGGCGACGATCCGGAGCATGCGCCGCCACCCGCTGACGCTCGCGTTCCTGCTGGCGTACCTCGTCTACAACGACGGCATCCAGACCGTGATCTCCCAGGCCTCCGTCTACGGCTCCGAGGAACTCGGCCTCGGCCAGTCCACGCTCATCGGCGCCGTCCTGCTGGTCCAGGTGCTGGCGGTGGCGGGCGCGCTGGGCATGGGCCGACTGGCCCGGGTCCACGGCGCGAAGCGCACGATCCTCGGTTCGCTGGTGGCCTGGACACTCACCCTGGCGGCCGGCTACTTCCTGCCGGCCGGAGCGCCGGTGTGGTTCTTCGTGCTGGCCGCCGGGATCGGTCTGGTCCTCGGCGGCAGCCAGGCCCTGTCCCGCTCGCTGTTCTCCCATCTCGTCCCGCCCGGCAAGGAGGCGGAGTACTTCTCGGCGTACGAGATGAGCGACCGCGGCATGAGCTGGCTGGGGCCGCTTCTGTTCGGCCTCACGTACCAGCTGACCGGAAGTTATCGGGACGCGATCATCTCCTTGGTGGTCTTCTTCGTCCTGGGGTTCGCCCTGCTCGCACGGGTTCCGGTGCGCCAGGCGATCCGCGACGCGGGCAATCCCGTTCCGGGGAAGATTTAGCGTTCGGCGCGAAAGGGCGGTAGTGTACGCGTTTGGCCTGCCAGGCGTACCGTTACTGCGCGTCAAAGATAGCGAAACGCTGGGTGACATCTGCTAGCAGATGTGACAAACCGGGCGCTGGTGGGTACAACAAGGGGCGGCTACGACGGCGACGCATTGCCCGGAACCGGGAATCTTTACCGCCGACCGGACGTTGACCGGATGACGACGACAGCGACACCTGTCCTGTGGGCGACAAGCCCGGGAGGCACGATTCATGAGTGAGCGAGCTCTTCGCGGCACGCGCCTCGTGGTGACCAGCTACGAGACGGACCGCGGCATCGACCTGGCCCCGCGCCAGGCCGTGGAGTACGCATGCGAGAAGGGGCACCGGTTCGAAATGCCCTTCTCGGTCGAGGCGGAGATCCCGCCGGAGTGGGAGTGCAAGGTCTGCGGGGCCCAGGCACTCCTCGTGGACGGCGACGGCCCTGAAGAGAAGAAGGCCAAGCCCGCGCGTACACATTGGGACATGCTGATGGAACGGCGCACCCGAGAGGAACTCGAAGAGGTCCTCGAGGAGCGTCTGGCTGTTCTGCGTTCAGGGGCGATGAACATCGCGGTTCACCCCAGGGACAGCCGCAAGTCCGCGTAGTCCCGCCACGGTTCGGGCGGAACACAACGCAAGCAAGAGACCGCGGGCGCCGTACTTCATGTACGGCGCCCGCGGTCTTTTGTGTCCGGCGCCCGTCCGGGTGGTACTCAGCCCGTCAGCGGAGGACGCCGGTCCTCAGGCGTACCGGCCGGCTCGTCCCTGAGGACCTCGCCCTGGACGACCTTGCCGTCGGGGCGCCGCATCCGGGCCTGCTGGAAGGCGCCGCCCAGGGAGCCGGGACCGGCCTCCCGGAGCCGGCGCTCGAAGGTGCGCTCGGCTCGCCGGGAGACGGCCTTCTGGACCGGCGGGATCAGCAGGACCAGTCCCACCGCGTCCGAGATCAGGCCGGGGAGCATCAGGAGGAGGCCGCTCAGCATCATCAGGCCGTTGCCACCGCCACCGGCCGGCGCGGTGCCGCGTTGGAAGGCCTCGTTGAGGTTCCGGAAGGCCCGCCGTCCCGCCCGTTTGATGACCACCGCGCCGAGCACCAGGCCGGCGAGCAGCAGCAACAGCACCACAAATCCGCTCGCGGCGCCGGCCACCAGGGTCAGCAGCCAGATCTCCAGCACCAGCCACGCCGCGATCCCCAGCGGCAGGAAGGTGCGCAACCGGGAGCGCGGGGGCCGGGCGGGATGCGTCGGGGTCGGAACGCCAGTCGTCATGCGTCCAGTGTGCCTGGGCAGGGCTCAGCACGGGATAAGGGGACGATCAACGCCGGCTGTGCGACCAGGGCGTACGGGCGCCGTCAGGCCTTTTTGTCGCGGCCGCCGAGCACCTTGCCGACTCGTTCCCCCACGCCCCACGTGGTGACCCGCCACAGCGCCTCCACGAGGATGTCGCGGCTCATCTTGGAGTCGCCGTGCTCGCGCTCGACGAAGGTGATGGGCACCTCGACGACGTGGTAGCCGGACTTGATCGCGCGACGGGCGAGGTCGACCTGGAAGCAGTAGCCCTGGGAGGCGACCTCGTCGAGACCGAGGCCCTCCAGCGTCTCGCGGCGGAAGGCGCGGTAGCCACCGGTGACGTCCCGGATCGGCACGTCCAGCAGGACCCGCGAGTAGAGGCTGCCGCCGCGGGAGATGAACTCACGGGACCTGGGCCAGTTCACGACCCGGCCGCCGGGCACCCAGCGGGAGCCGAGGACCAGGTCGGCGCCCTTGAGGGCGGTCAGCAGGCGGGGCAGCTCCTCGGGCTGATGGGAGCCGTCGGCGTCCATCTCGACCAGGACGCCGTAGCCGTGCTCCAGGCCCCAGGCGAAGCCCGCGAGGTAGGCGGCGCCGAGGCCCTCCTTGCCCTTGCGGTGCAGGACCTGGACGTGGTCGTCGGTGGCGGCGAGTTCGTCGGCGAGCTTGCCGGTGCCGTCGGGGCTGTTGTCGTCGGCGACGAGGACGTGCGCGTCGGGGACGGCCTTGCGGACCCGGCCGACGATGGTCTTGATGTTCTCCGCCTCGTTGTAGGTCGGGATGATCACCAAGGCCGTGCCGAGCGGGCCGAACTGCCTCCCCTGACCCTGTGCCGCAAGGGCCCCGTCGCCGTCGTTCACTGCTGCCCCTTCACGTTCGTCCGCAGACGTCCACCATAGTGGGCGCCGCCTGGGCCGACGCGACAAGACGTTCGTATGGTGGTGTCGTTTTCGCAAGATCGGGGTGGGAGCGCGGCTCTCGCGGCCGTGTGTCCTGCGGATGGGGGCCCGGCGCCCTTCGGGCCGACCTGGGGCCCGCTGGCTGCGGGTCGACCGAAAGCCGTTGTCTACTGAGCGTCCGGGCCCCACCCGGGTCACACCTCCCCGACCAGCCGGAACGTTCCCTCGCTGCGGCGCGGGCGCTGAGCCTGGCTGCCAGTGGCGGTGCCCCGGTGCGGCACACCGTCCCTGACCCAGCGGCGCGGCGACGAGTCGGCGGACCTTCCCCGGTCGGGCGTCCGGTGGTGGACTGGGCCGAACCTACCGGCCCCCTGCCGTCGGCTGTCAACAGCCGCTTGAGCTGGGGGTCTGCACACAACGCCCTGGTCAGCCCGGAGGATGCGCAGGTCGCGAGACAGGGCGGCGGCGGCCGGTCGTAACCGCGCCGCCCCGGGAGATCACTCGCTCGGCCGCACGAACACGGTCCGGCCGCCCACCACCGTGCGCAGGCAGACCGGCAGGTCGGCGCCCGGGGAGAGGTCGGGGAGCCCGGGGGTGCCGGAGCGGGGGTCGGTGGACCAGCGGGCGACCCGGTCGTCGGGCGCCTGGACGACCAGCTCGTCCGTGCGCCACACCGCGTAGTCGGCGGGCGCGCCCGGCACCAGCACGCCCGCGTCGTCCCGTCCGACCGCCCGCCAGCCGCCCCGCGTGTGGGCGGTGAACGCGGCGCGCACCGAGACCCGGTGCTCCGGCGTGCGATGGAAGGCGGCGGCGCGGACCGTGCCCCACGGGTCGAGCGGGGTGACGGGACTGTCGGAGCCGAAGGCGAGCGGCACCCCGGCCCTCAGGAGGGCCGCGAAGGGGTTCAGGGCGCGCGCCCGCTCCACGCCCAGACGCCGCGCGTACATGCCGTCCTCGCCGCCCCACAGCGCGTCGAAGGCGGGCTGCACGGAGGCCGTGAGGCCGAGGTCGGCGAAGGCGGCGATGGTCTCGGGGGTGAGCATCTCGGCGTGCTCGACGCGGTGCCGGGCGGCGCGCACACGGTGCAGGCCGACCTTCTCGGCGGCGGTGCGGACGCCCTCGACCACGGCGGTCACGGCGGCGTCGCCGATCGCGTGGAAGCCCGCCTGGAGGCCCGCCTCGGTGCAGGCGACGACATGTGCGGCGACGGCGGCGGCGTCCAGGTACGCGGTGCCGGTGTGCTCGGCGTCGGTGTACGGCTGGTGCAGACAGGCGGTGTGGGAGCCGAGGGCGCCGTCGACGAAGAGGTCTCCGGCCGCGCCGACCGCGCCCAGTTCGCGCGCCTTCGTCACGTCCTGCTCGGCCCAGTAGCCGACGACCCGGGGCCCGGCCCCCTCCGCCGCGAGCCGGAGCAGGCCGGTGAAGTCGTCCTCGGAGGAGATCTCCGGTCCGGCGCACTCGTGGACCGAGCCGATGCCGAGGGAGGCCGCGTGGGCGAGGGCCGCGCGCTGGGCCTCGGCGCGCTGGGCGGGGGTGATGGCGGCGAGCGCGGTGGCGCGTACGGCGTGGTGGGCGTCGGCGGTCAGCGGGCCGTCCACGCGCCCCAGGGACGTCATGTCGAGCAGGGCCGTGGTCACGACCGCCGAGTGGACGTCGATGCGGGACAGGTACAGCGGCCGGCCACCGGTGACCTCGTCGAGCTCGGCGCGCGTCGGCGGGCGGCCGCCGGGCCAGCGGGCGGCGTCCCAGCCGTGCCCGAGCAGCACCCGGTCGTCCGGGCGGGCGGCGGCGAACTCCCGTACGAGCGCGAGGGCCGCCTCCACGGAGGGGGCGCGGGACAGGTCGAGGCCGGTGAGAGCGAGTCCCGTGGCGGTGGTGTGCACATGCGCGTCGGTGAACGCCGGGGTGACCAGAGCGCCGTCCAGGTCGACGACGTCGTCGACCCCGTCCGCGAAGGCGTCGGCGGCGCCTTCCGACCCGACCCAGGCGACCTGCCCACGCTCCACGACCATCGCGGTGGCGAACGGGTCGGCGGGACTGTGGACCTCGCCACGGCGGAGAAGGACGGTCTGGGGTGCGGCAGTGGACTCACTCATGGGGAACAGTCTCGCGCCTCACGGGGGTGGCTCCGCACACCGGGCAGCCGTAACACCCTCAGGGCGCGGGGAACCGCGTGACCGGCCACGAACGGCCCGCGGCCGCCGACGAAACCCGGTTTCAGATCCTCGGCGGGCGGGCCTCGTACGGGGTCGACAGCACGACCGTCGTCCGAGTCGACACCCCCGCCAGCGACCGCACGCGCGCCAGCAGCTCCTCCAGCTCGTGCGGGGTCGCCACCCGTACCTTGAGGATGTAGTTCTCGTCGCCCGCGACACTGTGGCAGGCCTCGATCTCGGGCACCCCGGCCAGCCGCTCGGCGATGTCGTCGGGCGCGCTGGGGTCGAACGGTTTCACCGAGATGAACGCGGTCATGGGCAGCCCGACGGCCTCGGGGTCGACGACGGCGGCGTACCCCCGGATCACGCCACGCTGCTCCAGCCGGCGCACCCGCTGGTGCACGGCCGACGTGGACAGGCCCGTGGCCTTGCCGAGGTCTGTGTAGCTCATCCGCCCGTCCTTGACGAGCAGCTGCACGATCTGACGGTCCAGCTCCTCCATGGCGCAAGAACCTACAGTGCGCCTGATCTCCTCGGATACAGGAGCGGCGCAGGTCATACCCGGTTCGTGATGTGGCCGAGAGCCGCGGGTGAGCCGTCCGGGGGACAAACGGGCCGCCACGGGCACCTGCGAGCGGCATGTGACGAACACCACAGCCCCCGAACCGTCTCCGTGAAGGTCTCGTGATTACCGCCGAGACCGGGCGGGAAGTGCTTGCTGTGGTCGAGGCCGCAGCGCCTTCACGGCCCAGCCCGAGGGGGAGAACCCAATGCAGAGTCTTAAGCGCCCTGGTCGTACCGCACCCAAGCGACTCCAGGCGGTCGCCGAGCCCGAGCCGGAGGGCGTCGAACCCGACGCCCTCGAGGACGAACTCGACGCGTACGACACCTTCGAGATGTTCCGGGTCGTGTGCCCGGACTGCGCGCAGCCCATCGCGCTGCTGGCGGACGAGGAGTTCCTGCCGGAGCACGCGCTGTGCGCCTCGCCCTGGAACCCGTTCGGGCTGACGGTCTGCGCCGGCACCGGCCGCCGCGCCTGCGAGGCGCGTCCCGCGGACGAGGACCTGGAGCCCCAGGAGCAGGACACCGCCCTGCTGTTGACGCTCCCTCAGGGGCTCGACTGGCGGACCCAGCCCTTCTCGCACGTCGGCGGGCCGGGCTCGCGCCCCATCAGGGTCCCCGTCATGCGGCGCCACGCCGCCTGAGCGCACCCCAAGGGTCATCGCTCGATCCCCGTAGCTGCCCTGCACCATGGCTCGCAGGCTGCCGTGGTGCAGGATCAGTGCGTCCGGGTGCGCGGGGGCGACGGTCCCACCGATCGTCAGCGGCCCCAGCGCGAGCGGCATCCGGTCCTCCCTCAGCGCATCTTCCGGGGAACCGCACGGCTGACGGCACGTCAGACAGCCGTCGGGGGGCCGGACTCGGCGCCGGGCGACGTCCGTGAACTCACGGTCGATTCCGTCGACGGGTGACCTGTCCGGCCGTCACCGCGTTGCCCTGGTATGACCCCCACATATTCGGCGACCGGGCGTCAGCGCCACATCTTCGTGCCTCCACCCGCAGAATCGGTTCCGCCTCCCGTGGACCCGCCCATCTACCGGGATCTGCTGCGCACATGGGCCGACCGCGGCCGGACCCTGCCGGGGCGCCACGACCCGGAGTGGGTCCGGCTCGCGGCGCCACAGGTGAGGCCGGGTCAGTTCAGCGCTTCTCCGGACCTGCCAGGTGGCGGGCGATGACCATCCGCTGGATCTGGTTGGTGCCCTCCACGATCTGGAGGACCTTGGCCTCGCGCATGTAGCGCTCGACGGGGAAGTCCGCGGTGTAGCCGTACCCGCCGAGGACCTGGACGGCGTCGGTGGTCACCTTCATCGCCGTGTCCGTGCAGTGCAGCTTGGCCATCGCCGCCTGCTTGGCGAACGGCCGGCCCGCGTCCCGCAGCCGTGCCGCCGACAGGTACAGCGCCCGGCCCGCCTCGATCTGGGTCGCCATGTCGGCCAGCATGAACCGCAGCCCCTGGAAGTCGACGATGGCCTTGCCGAACTGCCGCCGCTCGGTCGCGTACGCCACCGCCGCGTCCAGCGCCGCCTGGGCCACGCCGATCGCGCAGGCCGCGATGCCCAGCCGTCCGGAGTCCAGCGCGGACAGGGCGATCGCGAAGCCCTGCCCCTCCTCGCCCAGGCGCCGGTCGTCGGGGACACGGACGCCGTCGAGATGGACCTGGGCGGTGGGCGAGCCCTTCATGCCCATCTTCTTCTCCGGCAGCGCCCCGCTCAGGCCCGCCGCGTCCCCGGGCACCAGGAAGGCGGTGATCCCGCGCGGGCCCTCCTCGCCGGTCCGGGCCATGACCGTGTAGAAGTCGGCGATGCCGCCGTGGGTGATCCAGGCCTTGGTGCCGGTGATCACCCAGTGGTCGCCGTCCCGCACCGCCTTGGTCCGCAGGGAGGCGGCGTCCGAGCCGGACGAGGGCTCGGAGAGGCAGTACGCGCCGAGCAGTCCACCGCCGAGCATCGCGGGGAGGTGCTCGACCTGCTGCTCCTTGCTGCCGTAGGCGGCCAGGGCGTAGGAGGCGAGGGTGTGCACGCTGACGCCGAGGCCGACGGTGAGGCGGGCCGCGGCGAGCTCCTCCAGGACCTGGAGGTAGACCTCGTAGGGCTGGTCGCCGCCGCCGTACGCGGAGTCGTAGGGCAGTCCGAGCAGGCCGGAGCGGGAGAGCAGGGTGAAGATCTCGCGCGGGAAGTGTCCGGCGTCCTCCTCCTCGGCCGCCCGCGGGGCGATCTCGCGCTGCGCGATGTCGCGGACGAGGGAGATCAGCTCCCGGGCCTCGTCCGTGGGCAGTTGCCGGTCCACCTGCTGCGGGGCGCGGTCGGGCATGGCGACGCTCTCCTCCCTGTGTCGGGCACGTCGGCGTGCGCCTTTGGATGGGGGCGGCTCCGCCGGGTCTTGCTGCGGCTGGGCCGATGGTCGCACTTTCGGGTCGCGGAAGCTGTTGACCAGCGGCTCTGCGCTGTGAGTATGCCCGATCGGCGGCACCGCGTCACCAGTTAACGACCGCTTACTTCAAGAAACCGAGCGAAGGTCCCGCAGGGCTCGAGATTGGTACGAACCATTGACGCACTGGTCTAGTCCTCCTACTGTGGCGGACCACCGCTTTACCGCGTTCATGCCAATCGGCGCACGCTCCCCTCTCCCCCACGAGGAGACACCCGATGCACGAATCCCCCCGCCCCCGCACCCGCTTCCGGGCGCTCGTCTCCGCCGCGTGCTGCGCGGTCCTCGGCGCCGGACTGCTGGCCGGCGCCGGCACCGCGACCGCCGAACCCGCGGCGAGGCCCGCGGTGAAGGCCGGCTCCAAGGTCGTCGGCTACTTCACCGAATGGGGCACCTACGACCGCAAGTACCACGTCAAGAACATCGAGACCTCCGGTTCCGCAGCGAAGCTCACGCACATCAACTACGCCTTCGGCAACGTCACCGGCGGCAAGTGCGCGATGGGCGACTCCTACGCGGCGACCGAGCGCACCTACACCGCGGCCGAGTCCGTGGACGGGGTCGCCGACACCTGGGACCAGCCGCTGCGCGGCAACTTCAACCAACTGCGCGAGCTGAAGAGGAAGCACCCGGGCCTTAAGGTCATCTGGTCCTTCGGGGGCTGGACCTGGTCGAGCGGCTTCGGCGAGGCGGCGAAGAACCCGGCCGCGTTCGCCCGGTCCTGCTACGACCTGGTCGAGAACTCCCGGTGGGCCGATGTCTTCGACGGCATCGACATCGACTGGGAGTACCCCAACGCCTGCGGCAACACCTGTGACACCAGCGGCCGGGCGGCCTTCAAGAACCTGATGGCGGCACTGCGGTCCACCTTCGGCTCCGGCAACCTGGTCACCGCGGCGATCACGGCCGACGCCACCCCGGGCGGCAAGATCGACGCGGCGGACTACGCGGGCGCGGCGCAGTACGTGAACTGGTACAACCCGATGACGTACGACTACTTCGGCGCCTGGGCGGCGACCGGACCGACGGCTCCGCATTCGGCGCTGCACTCCTACGCCGGCATCCCGCAGGCGGGCAACCACACGTCGGCGACCATCGCCAAGCTCAAGGGCCTCGGCATCCCGGCCTCGAAGCTGCTGCTCGGCCTCGGCTTCTACGGCCGCGGCTGGACCGGCGTGACCCAGGCGGCACCCGGCGGCACCGCGACCGGTCCGGCGGCGGGGACGTACGAGGCGGGCTTCGAGGACTACAAGGTGCTCAAGGCCAAGTGCCCGGCGACCGGCACGGTGGGCGGGACGGCGTACGCCAAGTGCGGGAACGACTGGTGGAGTTACGACACCCCGGCGACCATCGGCACGAAGATGGCCTACAAGAACCAGCAGGGGCTGGGCGGCACGTTCTTCTGGGAGCTGAGCGGGGACACCTCGGGCGGCGAGCTGATCAGGGCGATCAACTGACCTTGCCGGTGCGGCACTTGGGGCGGAGGCGCGAGAGCCTTCGCCCCTCGGCGCGTCAGGAGTCGCGGCGGGCCGGGCCCGGGGCCGGGTAGGCGGGGTCCAACTCCTCGATGGCGCGCAGGGAGGCGCCGAGGGTCTTCACCAGCAGTTCGCGCATGGTGTCGCGGGTGAGCTGGGCCGGGCGGTCGATCCAGTCGAGGGTGGCGCCCTCGACGCTGCACACCCAGGCGAACAGGCCCATCCGGGCCAGCGCCGAGATGTCGGTACGGCCGTACGCCCCCTCGGCGACGGTCGCGACGATGGCCTCGCGCACACCGTCCCGGATGGCGTGCACCTCGGCGTCGAAGCCGACCCCGCCGCTCACGACGGTCCGGTACGCGGCCTGGTTGTGCTCGGCATAGCGCAGATAGCCGTCGATCGTGCGCTGGACCCGGTCCACCTGGGCCAGGTGGATGCCGCTCGCCGCGAAGGTGACCAGGTCCGCGACGGAGTCCTGGATGATGGCCAGGTAGTAGCCGCGCTTGGACTGGAAGTAGTAGTAGATCAGCCCTTTGGCGACATGCGCCTGGCGGGCGATGTCATCCATCGAGAGCGCGTCGTAGGACGTGTCGGCGAACAACCGCCGCCCGATCGCGATGAGTTCGGCGCGGCGCGCCACCGAACGGTCGGTGCCGCGCGGCTTGGGACGGGCGGCGTCGCGCTGTTGGCTGATACTCAATTTCGACCCTGGTCTCAACGGGGCGGGACACCCGCAGTATGTCAGGTCATTCGTGGGTCAGGTCACAGTAGTCCGAGCTGGGTCATAAGCATCGCGACCACCACGACCAGGGTCCAGCCCATGACGTGCTCGAGGACCTTCGGGCCGTCTTCCTGAGGGCCGCCGGTGCGGACGCGAGGGGCGGCGGCTGAGTTCGCAGTCATGTGTCCACCTTGCCACCGACCAGGGCTTTTGCGGCAGAGACGTCGGTCACAGCGCATAGGCCCCGGTTTCCCCGGGGCCTGTGCGCTCGGGGTGTGGCTCAGCGCACACCCACCGCCGCGAGCGCCTTGCACTGCCGTGCGGTCGGCCGCGCGGGGAAGTACAGGTAGCAGACGCCGCCGGTGCCGGAGACGACCTTGCCGCTGGCGTTGTACCGCTTGGTGCGCAGCCAGATGTTCTCCCACTCGCGCCGCTTGTAGACCCGTCGCACCGCCTCGTTGCTCGGCGAGGCCGGGTCGTTGGCGATCACGTCGCCGTCGGCGGTGAAGCCGATCACGGTCATCAGGTGCCCGGAGGTGCCGTAACCCGCCCCCGTCAGCTCCTCCTTGAGGAAGGACTGGGACGTTATGGCCGGGATGCCGGCCGCGATCAGCGTCTCCAGGTCGGTCAGCGAGCCGAGCCGGGTGACCACGCCCTGGAGGCCCTCGAACGTGGCCGCGTAGGCCGCGTTGAACGGCCAGTTGCCGCAGCCCGCGTACTGGTGGTCGAAGGTGTACCGGGCCGCGTGGCACACCTGCGGGTCGGCGTAGGTCGGATCGACCCAGGCCAGCTGCGCCGGGGTGAGCCGGCCGCCCCAGTACTCGATGATCATCTGCGAGGAGGTGGGGCTGCACCAGGCCTCGCCGCCGTTGTCGTACTCCGGGTACTGGCCGGCATGGATCTCCTGCGAGTACCGCGGGACGATCAGCTCCTGGGCGAG
Organism: Streptomyces sp. NPDC034103; assembly: GCF_055575395.1. Lineage (NCBI taxonomy): Bacteria > Bacillati > Actinomycetota > Actinomycetes > Kitasatosporales > Streptomycetaceae > Streptomyces > Streptomyces sp. NPDC034103. The sequence continues at coordinate 57,205 of NZ_JBVISS010000013.1, forward strand.
CCCCGGCGTGGAGGCCGGGACGGTGAAGCGGTCCGGGACGTCCGAGCCCATCGCGCCGAGCCGCCACACGGTCGGGGTCCTCTTGGTGCCGGGCTTGCGGTAGAGGGTCAGGCGCAGCCGGTACGAGGTGAGGCGCAGGCCCGTCGCCGGGTCGTCGATGGCGAAGGTGTCCGTCCAGATGCTGCTCTTGTCGTCCGTCTGGTCGTCGACCGAGGTCCGCCGGATGTCCTGGTCACTGGCCGCCCAGCGGCCCATCACGTACCAGGGGGTGTCCGTGCCGTCGGAGTAGGTGCCCTTCAGCTCGACCTGGAGCCAGGTGCCGTCCGGGGTGTGCGCGTTCCAGGACGCGATCGCCTCGGTGGCCGGGACGGCGAGCCGGTGGACGGGGGAGGTCCAGGTCGCGTACTCCCAGGCGGCCGTCTTCCCGGTGTGCGGGTCGGTGTAGTCGACACGGCCCGCCGCGGCGCCGATCACCACGCCCGGCCGGGCGCCGGCGACGGCCCGGGTGCCGTTCGCGCGGCCGCCGCGCCAGTCGGCGTACGTCGTCCAGAAGCGGTTGTCGACGAGGCCGGACCGGTCGGCCCGGCGGACGGCGGCCCCGGCGCCGGTCACGCCGCCGGCTGCGGCCGCCGGGCCTGCGCTGCCGGCCACCGCGGCGGCGACCGCGGCGGCCAGGACGGTTCTGCGGGACGGCTGTTCGGCTCTGCTCATGGGCGGAATGACCCCCAAGTTGGTCCGGTTCTGGGCAGGTCCACTGCACGGTTGTGCGCCAACTATGACCGCAGCCGCCCGCGCCTGCCAGCACTTCGGGCCATGCCACGCCCACGAATATTGGCCTCGACCACTGGCATGACCTGCGGCGGCCCCCGCCGGGGCCCCGGTTAGAGTGCTGACGCCCCCTGTCGGACTCGCGAAAGCTCCAGGAACCGGCCATGCGCTCCCTCGCCGACCACCTCCACGGCCTCGCCCCGTCGTGCGGCCCGGTCCGTCTGATCGGCGTCGACGGTCACGCCGGTTCCGGAAAGTCCACGTTCGCCGGGGAGTTGGCCGCCGCGCTGGGGGGTGCGCCGGTGCTGCACCTCGACGACATCGCGAGCCACGACGAACTGTTCGCCTGGACCGGTCGGCTGCTGACCCAGGTGATCGAGCCCTTCACCCGTGGCGAGCGCGCGCGCTTCTCCCCCTACGACTGGCGCACCCGCCGCTTCGGCCCGCCCCGCACCCTGCCCGCGGCGCCCGTGGTCCTCCTCGAGGGGGTCGGCGCGGGCCGTCGCGTACTGCGCCCGCATCTGGCGCGGCTGCTGTGGATGGAGCTGCCCCGCGAGGAGTCCTGGGCGCGCGGCCGGTCACGGGACGGGGAGGAGCAGCGGGAGTTCTGGGCCGGGTGGGTCCGGGCCGAGACCGCTCACTTCGCCGAGGACCCTTCTCGCCCGTACGCCGATCTTCTGGTGCGGCAGGGAGAGAAGGGGTACGAGGTGCTTCCGGGGCCTGCTGGGACGGTTGGATCGGACCAGTCCATCACGCTGGGTGACGGACCATCCGCAATGTGCTGAACTTGTGAAGGCCCTTGCGGCTGAACTTCCCGAAGTGCTTCAACTCGGCTTGACCGGGGGGCCGTACAGGACTTACGTTCTCAATGCGCGGCCTTCAGCAGCCGCCCGCAGTCGCGAAGCCCCCGGTTGTTCCCCCGTGATCGGGGGCTTCGTTCTGCCCGCACCTCCTTTTTCGGGCGCTCCGGGCCGTGATTCGCTCACCCTCGGTCACCATCGCGTATGCGCCCCGTCTGCTCCCACCTCGCCAAACGGCCTGTGCGGCACCCTTCGGCGGGCCGTACCCCCGCGGGTACGATGCCCTCGGTGCGACCTTAAGGACGGCAGCTCCGCGCACCGTTGCAACTCCGGTCCGCAGCAAGGCGGTTCGATCAAGGCGGTCGGCGGGCGACGGTTCGGTGACCAACCAACGGGGGCACGGTTTGTGGGGGACGTGATGGACTTCGGCACGCAGGGCTCGCAGGCCCCGGCCGACCTCGCCTGGCTGCGAGGTGTGGACGCCTACACGATGGGCGCCTATCCGCAGGCGGAGGAGGAGTTCCGCGCCGCGGTGCGGATGGATCCGGGGATGGCGGACGGCTGGCTCGGCCTGCACGCGCTGCGCGTCGACACGACGACCGCGCTGCTGCGGATGTTCCGCCACCGGGAACGCTTCGGCGAACAGCGCGCCCGTCACCGCCGCACCCTCAACTCCTGGTACTGGCTGGGCTGGTGGGTGCAGCCCGTGCTGGAGAGCCCCCGCGACCTGCTGCTCGCGCACGCCTCGCACTGGCTGGACGGACGCCATGTCCCGGAGCTGGACCGGGCCCTCGCGGGCCTGCCGCCCGTGGACACCGACCCCCAGGTGCGCTTCCTGCACGCCTGCCGCGCCTATCTGGTCAAGGACTGGGACCAACTCGTCCGGCACACCGACCCTTTGATCGACGATCCCCTGCTGGGCATCGAGGCCGGCCTGTTCGGCGGCATGGCCCGCGTGCGCCTGGAGATGTACGGCCAGGCCGAACCGCTGCTGTCGGCGGCGCTGATGCGCTGCCGCAGCGAACAGCCCCAGCGCAAGGAGCTGCGCTACTGGCTGGCCCGGGCGCACGAGGGCACGGGCCGCTCGGCCGCCGCCCTCCCCCTGTACCGCGCGGTCCACCGGGTCGACCCGGCCTTCATGGACACCGCGGCCCGGCTCGCGGCGATCGCCGAGGGCGACGGGTACGACGAGGCCGCCGACCTCGCCTCGATCGCGCTCTCCGGCGTGCAGGACGTCCTGGAAGGTCCGGACGGCCTCGATCCGCTCTTCGGCGGCGCCGACGGCCGTGACCTGAAGTTCTCCGAGCCGGACCTGCCCGCGCCCGGCCCGCTGCCGTCGGTGTCCGACCCGTCGGTGCGCGAGAAGACCCTCCCGTCGCAGACGCTGCCCGCCGGCCCCACCGACCCGGTGTTACTCGAGGAAGCCCTCGCCGAACTCGAGCGCATGGTGGGTCTGGAGCCGGTGAAACGCCAGGTCAAGGCGCTGTCCGCACAGCTGAACATGGCACGGCTGCGGGCCGGTCAGGGCCTGCCGGTCCAGCCGCCCAAGCGGCACTTCGTCTTCTCCGGCCCCTCGGGCACCGGCAAGACCACGGTCGCCCGCATCCTGGGCCGGGTCTTCTACGCCCTCGGGCTGCTCGGCGGCGACCATCTCGTGGAGGCCCAGCGCGCCGATCTCGTGGGCGAGTACCTCGGGCAGACGGCCGTGAAGGCCAACGAGCTCATCGACTCCGCGATCGGCGGGGTCCTCTTCGTCGACGAGGCGTACTCGCTGTCCAACTCCGGTTACGGCAAGGGTGACGCGTACGGCGACGAGGCCCTCCAGGTGCTGCTGAAGCGGGCCGAGGACAACCGCGACCACCTGGTCGTCATCCTGGCCGGCTACCCCGAGGGCATGGACCGGCTGCTGGCCGCCAACCCCGGACTGTCCTCCCGCTTCACCACCCGGGTGGACTTCCCCTCCTACCGGCCCCTCGAACTCACCTCCATCGGCGAGGTGCTGGCCGCGGAGAACGGTGACGTGTGGGACGAGGAGGCCCTCGACGAGCTGCGGTCGATCGCCGGGCACGTGGTGGACCAGGGATGGATCGACGAGCTGGGCAACGGGCGGTTCCTGCGCACCCTGTACGAGAAGAGCTGCGCGTACCGGGATCTGCGGCTGTCGACGTATCCGGGGATGCTGACGCGGGACGACTTGTCGACACTGCGGCTGCCGGATCTCATGCAGGCGTACGGGGAAGTGCTGTCGGGGCGTGGGCCCCAGGATCCGTCGGCGATGTAGGGGACGCGTACGAACCCGGGAGCTCGTGGTTCGTCGGCGGGTGCGGGTGATTCGTGGTTGCTCGCGCCCACGCGGCGGAGCCGCACATCGACACAGCCCCGCGCCCCTGGGGGCGCGGGGTGCGGCCTGCGTCAGCTCGGTACCGTTTCCTTCTGCTCCGCCATCCTCGGCTCCGGCGGTGTCTCGCGGTGGGCCGGGTCGGTGACCTCGCCCACCAGGAGTTCCAGGACGTCCTCCAGCGCCGCCAGGCCCAGTACCCTGCCCGACGCGTCCGTCACCTGGGCCAGGTGCGTCGCCGCTCGGCGCATGACCGTCAGGGCGTCGTCCAGGGGGAGCTCGGACCGCAGAGTCGTCATCTTGCGCCAGAGGTGCTGGGGCACCGCCCGCTCCGACTCCTCCAGGTCCAGTACGTCCTTCACATGCAGGTAGCCCATGAAGGCGCCGTTGTCGGCCACGACCGGGAAGCGGGAGTAGCCGGTGCGGGCGGTGAGCGCGACGACCTGGCCGGGCGTCACCGAGGGGCCGACCGTCACCAGGGACTCGCGCCTCAGCAGCACGTCCGTGACCGGGCGGGACCCCAGCTCCAGCGCGTCCTCCAGCCGTTCCTGCTCCTCGGGGTCGAGCAGGCCCGCCTGCCCGGCGTCCTCCACGAGCCGGTTGAGCTGCTCGCTGGTGAACACCGCCTCGACCTCGTCCTTGGGCTCGACCCGGAAGAGGCGCAGGATGCCCTGGGCGCAGGCGCCGAGGGCGAGGGTGATCGGCCTGCAGAAGCGGGCGAAGACGACCAGGCCCGGGCTCAGCCACAGGGCGGCCTTCTCCGGGGCGGCCATCGCCAGGTTCTTCGGGACCATCTCACCGATGACGAGGTGGAAGAAGACCACCGCCGCCAGGGCGATCACATAGCCCAGCGGATGGATCACGCCGTGCGGCAGGTGGATCCACTCGAAGACCGGCTCGAGCAGCGCGGCGACGGTGGGCTCGGCGACCGCGCCCAGCGTCAACGAGCAGACGGTGATGCCGAACTGGGCCGCGGCCATCATCTGCGGCAGCCGCTCCAGACCGTAGATCACCTGGCGGGCCCGGGCGGTGCCCAGCGGCTCGATCTGGCTGCGGCGGACGGAGACCAGCGCGAACTCGGCGCCGACGAAGAAGCCGTTGGCGAGCACGAGCAGCGCGGCGAACAGGAGTTGGAGCACGCTCATCGGGCCGCCTCCATCACGGGGGCCGTACGGACCAGGCGTACCCGCTCGGCCCGGTAGTGCCCGACCTGGCGCACCGAGAGCCGCCAGCCGGGGAGCTCGGCCCGGTCCCCTACGGCCGGGATGCGGCCCAGCAGGTCGGCGACGAGACCGGCGACCGTCTCGTACGGTCCCTCGGGCACGTCCAGGCCTATGCGCTGGAGGATGTCGACGCGGCAGCTGCCGTCGGCGTCCCAGGCGGGCCGGCCGTCCTCCGGCGGGACGGCGGCGAGTTCGGGCACGTCGAGACCGTCGTGCTCGTCGCGGACCTCGCCGACGATCTCCTCGACGATGTCCTCCAGGGTGACCACGCCTGCCGTGCCGCCGTACTCGTCGACGACGACCGCGATGGGCTGCTCGCTGCGCAGCCGGGCCAGGAGCGGCTGGACCGGGAGGGTCTCCGGGACCAGCAGGGCGGGTCGGGCGATCCGGCCGGCCGGGGTGCGCAGCCGGTCGTGGGCCGGGACGGCGAGGGCGTCCTTGAGATGGACCATGCCGACGATCTCGTCGATCTTCTCGCGGTAGACCGGGAACCGGGACAGGCCGGTGGCACGGGTCAGGTTGACCACGTCCTCGGCGGTCGCGGACGCCTGGAGCGAGCTGACCTTCACGCGCGGGGTCATCACGTGCTGCGCGGTCAGCTCGGCGAGCGACAGGGTCCGCACGAACAGGTCGGCGGTGTCCTGTTCCAGGGTGCCGGCCCGGGCCGAGTGCCGGGCCAGGGAGACGAGCTCGCCGGGGGTGCGGGCGGACGCCAGCTCGTCGGTGGGCTCGACACCCAGAGCGCGGACGAGGCGGTTGGCGACGGCGTTCAGCGCGGCGATGACCGGGCGGAACAGCCGGGCGAAGGCGTGCTGCGGCCCGGCGACGAAGCGGGCGACCTGGAGCGGCTTGGAGACCGCCCAGTTCTTCGGCACGAGCTCACCGATCACCATCTGCACCGCGGAGGCCAGGAGCATGCCGACGACCACGGTGACGCCGGAGACGGCGCCCTCGGGTATGCCGACCGCGGTGAAGGGGCCGTGCAGCAGCTCCGCGAGGGCCGGTTCGGCGAGCATGCCGACGACCAGGGAGGTGATGGTGATGCCGAGCTGGGTGCCGGAGAGCTGGAAGGAGAGCTCCTTGAGCGACTCCACGACCGTAGCGGCTCGTTTGTCGCCCTCGGCGGCGGCCCTCTCGGCCTCCGGACGCTCGACCGTGACGAGGCCGAACTCGGCGGCCACGAAGAAGCCGTTGGCCAGAATCAGCAGGAACGCGGCTGCCAGGAGCAGCAGGGGGATGGTCATGCCGCCGCCTCGGTGGGTCGGAAGAGGGCGGCGCAGGTACTACAGGACGATCCGTCCATCGCTGGAGGGAATCACTCCTCGGATAGCAGGGGGGCCTCTGAGGACCGGGGGGAACATCAGCGGCGGAGGCGCCATGAGAACGCCTCCGCCACCAGATTAATCAAGACAGGGCCCGCTACGGCAGATCCCCCGGGCCGTGGGCCTCGACGAGCGCCCGCAGCGCGCGGGCGTCGGCGATGGCCTGCTGCTTGGCGATACCGGGCTGGATGCCCAGGGCGGGCAGGCTGGTGCCGTCGCTGAGGTTGAGGAACACCCAGGGGTCGCCGGGGCGGAGGTTCACCTGGACGATCTCGGCCCAGGCCAGCCGCCGCCTGCCGGCGATGTTCACCACGGTGACCCCGGACTCGTCGGCGACGACCTTCACCCGGGCCAGCAGCGCCAGCACACCGGCCAGCAGAGCGGCGGTGAGGACGAAGCTGAGGCGCTCGCCGGGGCCGAGCTTCTCCAGCAGCAGCGCGATCGCCGTGATGACCACGAAGAGCGCGACGGCCGCGGTGAGCAGGACGGCCCGGGTGCGGCCCGGTCGGAAGGTGACGGGAAGGGCGGGGAGTTCGGACATGGCGTACGGCCCTCAGAGACGGCAGGCGTGGATGGCCGTCGTCAGGATGGCCCGGGCGCCGATGTCGTAGAGGTCGTCCATGATCCGCTGGGCCTCCTTGGCGGGGACCATCGCGCGGACGGCGACCCAGCCCTCGTTGTGCAGCGGGGAGACGGTGGGGGACTCCAGGCCCGGGGTGAGGGCGACGGCCTTCTCCAGCTGCTCGACGCGGCAGTCGTAGTCCATCATCACGTAGGTCCGGGCCACCAGGACGCCCTGGAGGCGGCGCAGGAACTGCTGGACCTTGGGCTCGTTCTCCGAGGTGGTGTCGGCGCCTACGCGGCGGATCACGACGGCCTCGGACTTCATGATCGGCTCGCCGAAGACCTCGAGGCCCGCGTTGCGCAGCGAGGTGCCGGTCTCCACGACGTCCGCGATGACCTCGGCGACACCGAGCTCGATGGCGGTCTCGACGGCGCCGTCGAGGTGGACGACGGAGGCGTCGACGCCGCTGTCGGCGAGGTGGCCCTCGACGATGCCCTCGTAGGAGGTGGCGACGGTCTTGCCCTTGAGGTCCTGGACGCCGCTCGCGGTGCCGGGCTTGGCGGCGAAGCGGAAGGTGGAGCGGGCGAAGCCGAGCGGGAGGATCTCCTCGGCCTTGGCGCCGGAGTCGATCAGCAGGTCGCGGCCGGTGATGCCGATGTCGAGGCGGCCGGAGGAGACGTAGATCGCGATGTCGCGGGGGCGGAGGTAGAAGAACTCGACCTCGTTCTCCGGGTCGACGATCCGCAGCTCCTTGGACTCCCGGCGCTGCTGGTAGCCGGCCTCATGCAGCATCTCCGCCGCAGGGCCTGACAGGGAACCCTTGTTGGGGACGGCGATGCGCAGCATGAGGTCGGCTTCCTTCGCGTGAAATGGGGTGAACTGTCTCGAAAAGGTTTTACAGATGGGCGTAGACGTCGTCCAGCGAGATTCCGCGGGCGACCATCATCACCTGGACGTGGTACAGCAGCTGCGAGATCTCCTCGGCGGCCGCTTCCTTGCCCTCGTACTCGGCGGCCATCCACACCTCGGCGGCCTCTTCGACGACCTTCTTGCCGATGGCATGGACGCCCTTGCCGACCAGCTCTGCGGTGCGGGAAGTGGCGGGGTCGCCGGTGGCGGCCTTCTGCTGGAGCTCGGCGAAGAGCTCCTCGAACGTCTTATTGGACATGGTGCTGCCCACCCTAGCCGCTGTGCCGGCCGGCCTAATGCCACGGTTCAGATACTGAGCGGAGGGTGGCCGCCGTCGCCACCGCCGCCGTCACCGCCTCGTGCCCCTTGTCCTCGTTGGAGCCCTCGATCCCCGCCCGGTCCAGGGCCTGCTCCTCGGTGTCGCAGGTCAGCACGCCGAAGCCGATCGGGACGCCGGTGTCGACGGAGACCTGGGTGAGGCCCTGGGTGACGCCCTGGCACACGTACTCGAAGTGGGGGGTGCCGCCGCGGATCACGACGCCGAGCGCGACGATCGCGTCGTAGCCCCGGCCCGCGAGGACCTTGGCGACGACCGGGAGTTCCCAGCTGCCGGGGACCCTCAGCAGGGTCGGCTCGTCGATGCCCAGATCGTGCAGGGCGCGCAGAGCGCCGTCCACCAGACCGTCCATCACCTTCTCGTGCCACTGCGCCGCGATGACGGCGACCCGGAGGTCACCCACATTGCGTACGGACAGTTCGGGTGCGCCCTTGCCGCTCACGTTCTCTCGTCTCCTAGAGGTGCGATTACTGGTTCTTGCAGGTGGACACCGGTGCGGTGTCCAGCCAGGGCAGGTCGTGGCCCATCCGGTCCCGCTTGGTGCGCAGGTAGTGGAGGTTGTGCTCGCCCGCCTGTACCGGCATCGGCTCCCGGCCGGTGACCTTGAGCCCGTGCCGCAGCAGGGCCTCGGACTTGTCCGGGTTGTTGGTCATCAGGCGCACGCTGCGCACGCCGAGGTTCTCGAGGATCTGGGCGCCGGCGCCGTAGTCCCGGGCGTCGGCGGGCAGGCCGAGTTCCAGGTTGGCGTCGAGGGTGTCGCGGCCGCGCTCCTGGAGCTCGTAGGCGCGCAGCTTGGAGACCAGTCCGATGCCGCGCCCCTCGTGGCCGCGCAGATAGACCACCACTCCCCTGCCCGCGGCCTGGATGCGCTCCAGGGAGGCTTCCAGCTGGGGTCCGCAGTCGCAGCGGGCGGAGCCGAAGATGTCGCCGGTCAGGCACTCGGAGTGGACGCGCACCAGGACGTCCTCGCCGTCGCCGATCTCGCCGTGCACCAGGGCGACGTGCTCGACGCCGTCGACGGTGGAGCGATAGCCGTACGCCATGAACTCGCCGTGGGAGGTGGGCAGGTGGACCTCGGCCTCGCGGCGGACGGTGGGCTCGGCGTTGCGGCGGTAGGCGATCAGGTCCTCGATGGAGATGATCGTCAGGCCGTGCTTGCGGGCGAACGGGATCAGCTCGGGCAGCCGCAGCATCCGGCCGTCCTCACCGGCGATCTCGACGATCGCGCCGGCCGGGCGCAGGCCCGCGAGGCGGGCGAGGTCGACGGCGGCCTCGGTGTGACCGTTGCGGGTCAGGACGCCGCCGGGCTTTGCGCGCAGCGGGAAGACGTGGCCGGGGCGGACGAAGTCGGTGGGCTCGGCGTCGCCGCCCGCCAGCAGCCGGAGCGTGGTGGCGCGGTCGGCGGCGGAGATGCCGGTGCTGACGCCGTGGGCGGCGGAGGCGTCCACGGAGACCGTGAACGCGGTCTTCATCGACTCGGTGTTGTCCTCGACCATCTGCGGCAGTTCGAGGCGCTCCAGCTCCTCGCCCTCCATGGGCGCGCAGATCAGACCACGGCACTCGCTCATCATGAAGGCGACGATCTCGGGGGTCGCCTTCTCGGCGGCGATGACGAGGTCGCCCTCGTTCTCCCGGTCCTCGTCGTCGACCACGACGATCGGACGGCCGGCGGCGATGTCGGCGATGGCCTGCTCGATCGGGTCGAGCGAGAGGTCTTCCAGGCCGTCGGTGCTGTACAGGATCGGTGCCGTACTCATGCCGGCGCTCCTTCCAGAGCGGGCCGCGTGCCCTGGCGGGAGCGCAGCCACCAGTCGCGCATGCCCCACAGGACGAGCGCGCCGTAGATGACGTAGACGAAGCCGGAGAAGGCGTAGCCGTTGGCGAAGTTCAGGGGGACGCCCACCAGGTCGACGAGGAGCCAGGCGAACCAGAACTCGACCATGCCGCGCGCCTGGGCGTACATGGCGACGACGGTGCCGACGAATATGTAGGCGTCCGGCCAAGGGTCCCAGGACAGGCTCGGGTACGCCTTGAACAGCAGCGCCACCGCGACGGTGCCGGCGGCGGCCGCGCCGACCATGGCCGCGCGCTCGGTCCAGGTGGCGAACCGCGGGGCGATGTGGCCGTCGCCGGTCTCGCCCTTCTTGCGGTTCCACTGCCACCAGCCGTACAGCGCGACGACCATGACGATGGCCTGCTTGCCCGCGCTGCCGGTCAGGTGGCCGTAGAAGGCGCCGAAGAGGATGAGGCCGGCCAGGAACTGCACGGGCCAGCTCCAGATGGAGCGCCGCCAGCCGAGGGCCAGGGCGACCAGGCCGGTGATGTTGCCGATCATGTCGGACCAGAGGATGTGCTGGTCGAAGGCGGTGAACGCCTCGGTGTTCAGCCAGTTCACTGTGCCGCCCCCTGAGCGCTCGCGAGCAGCCGCTCCACGTACTTGGCGACGACGTCGACCTCGAGGTTGACCGGGTCGCCGGGCTGCTTGTGGCCGAGCGTGGTCAGGTCGAGGGTGGTGGGGATGAGGCTGACGGTGAAGTAGTCGGGGCCGGCGTCGACGACGGTGAGGCTGATGCCGTCGACGGTGATGGAGCCCTTCTCCACGACGTAGCGCGAGAGGTCCGCGGGGAGGGAGATCTTGACGATCTCCCAGTGCTCGGAGGGCTTGCGCTCCAGGACCCGGCCGGTGCCGTCGACATGGCCCTGCACGATGTGGCCGCCGAGACGGGCGCCGACGGCGGTGGGGCGTTCGAGGTTGACGCGCGAGCCGACGGCGAGGTCGCCCAGGCTGGAGCGGTTGAGGGTCTCGGCCATGACGTCGGCGGTGAACTCGTCGCCCTCGTGCTCGACGACGGTGAGGCAGACGCCGTTGACGGCGATGGAGTCACCGTGTTTCGCGCCCTCGGTGACCACGGGGCCGCGCAGACGGAAGCGACACGCATCGCCGAGGTTCTCGACGGCGGTGACCTCGCCCAGCTCTTCGACGATTCCGGTGAACACGTCCCGGGTCCTCCTGCCACATCGGGGCACGGACTCCGGGGCTGTCGATGACGACAGAGTTCACGAGCAGGAGCACTGGGGGCGACGCCGGACGGCCCCGTCCGCAAGGACGGGTGAATACGGCGACGCGCACGAATGCTCGCCCGCCGCGCACTGCCTCCCATCCGGACTTTAACCGTCGGTCCAGGAATTTCACCTGGTCAACCGGCCGCTGGAAGCGGTCGGGTCGCGGACTGTAACCGCCGGTTCGGACTTTCACCGACCCCGGAGTGCGCTGCTGCTGATACAGAGCCAGTGTGCCACGCCCGATCGACGTCCATACGGGTGAGTGATGTGGGGTGGCTCACAGGTGTCGTCGCCGGGCTTCTCAACCCGCCCGACCTCATGGAGTCTTTGGTCTAGTCCTTTTTGGATCTCCCCAGACCGGCCCGGCGGCGGTGACGACGGCCCTTGCCCGCCGCCGGGCCTCTCCACCGCACGGTCATGGCGGCGGGGCGCGTCCGACACGTGCGAGCGGCGACGTGCGGGCGGCACCGAACCCGGACAGACTGGGGTCCGTGCGCGGCCGGCTCGGCTCCCTCCGGGGGACTGTCACATTTCGTGAGGGCTGTTCCGTCTCACCTGGAGAAGGACGCTCCACCGGGGAGTGTCCGGAGTCCGAAGGAGCTGAACAGCATGGCCACGATCCTGGTGACCGGCGGTACCGGAACACTCGGCCGGCTCGTCGCCGAGCGGCTGCGGGCGGACGGGCACGAGGTGCGGGTGCTCAGCCGGCACGCCCAGCCGTACGCCGTCGACCTGCGCGAGGGCGGTGCCGCGCTGGACGCGGCCGTCGAGGGCGTGGACACGGTCGTGCACTGCGCTTCCAGCCAGACCGGCGGGGACGAGAAGGCGGCCGCGCACCTGATCGCGGCGGCGCGGCGGGCCGGGGTGGGACATCTGGTCTACATCTCGATCGTCGGCGTCGACCGGGTGCCGTTCCCCTATTACCGCGCCAAGCTCGCCGTGGAGAAGCAGATCGAGGCGTCCGGGCTGGGGTGGACCGTGCTGCGGGCGACCCAGTTCCACGACCTGCTCGTCATGATGCTCCAGGGGCTGGCCAAGTCGCCGGTGGTGCCGCTGCCCGCCGGGGTCTCCGACCAGCCCATCGAGGTGGCCGAAGTCGCGGACCGGCTGGCCGAGTTGGCGGCCTCGGCGCCCGCGGGGCGCGTGGCGGACCTGGGCGGCCCCGAGGTACGCACCTTCGACTCGCTCGCCCGCGCATACCTCAAGGCCACGGGCCGCCGACGTGGCGTGGTGAACCTGCCGCTGTGGGGCAAGGCGTACCGCGCCTTCCGCGAGGGCGGCCACCTGACCCCGCAACGGGCCGTGGGCAAGGGGACGTTCGAGGAGTATCTGGCCCGCCGGTTCGAGGGGTGAGAGGAGCGGGGGCGGTGGCCGTGGACGCGGGGCGGTGGCCGGGACCCCGGCGGGAGCCGGTTGCGCGGGAAGGGCCGGTAACCGCGGCGGGAGCTGGGCATCGGGGTGACCGCGACGACGCCCGCGCCCGCAACGGCACCCGATAGCCCCGGTAGCCGCAGCGGGCCCCGGAGGCCCGGGGGCCCCCGCCGGGGCCCGTGCCCCCCGAACCGCCTCCGCGATCAGCGCTCGCCCGGCGTGAAGAGTTCGTCCTGGGCGTGGTCGCGGGCCGTCAGGAGGGCGCCGCGGAGGACCGCGTCGCCGCCGAGGGCGCTCGGGCGTACCTCGGTCGGGAGGGGGGACATCCGGCGGACCCGGAGCGCCACCCGGTCGGCGAGGTCCGCGCCGCCCGCCCGGCCGATCTCGCCGCCGAGGACCACGCAGCCGGGGTCCAGGACGGCCACGACGGAGGAGACGCCCACGGCGAGCCGGTCGGCGAGGGCGTCCAGGAAGCCGTAGGCCCCTTCGGCCACCGCGTTCCCCACCAGCGCCGCGGCCACCGGCTCGGCCCCGGACGCGGCGCCCCGCACCCCGTGCTGCCGGGCCAGTTCCGCGATCGCCGCCGAGCCGGCCAGCGAGTGGAAGCCGCCGTCGCAGCCGGTCGCCGAGGGCAGTCCCGAGGTGCCGGGCACCGGCAGGAAGCCGATCTCCCCGGTCCCCCCGGAAGCGCCTCGCCGCAGCACGCCGTCCAGGACGACCGCCGCCCCGGTCCCGTGTCCGAGCCACAACAGCACGAAGGTGTCCCGGTCCCCCGCCGCGCCGTCACGCTGCTCCGCCAGTGCCGCGAGGTTGGTCTCGTTCTCGACGTGGACGCGGGCCTTCGGGAGGCGTTCCTGGAGGGCGGCGACCAGGCGGCGGTGCCAGGCGGGCAGGCCGGTCGAGTCGCGGAGTTCACCGGTGGCCGGGTCGATCAGGCCGGGGGCTCCGATGCCGACCGTGTGGAGGCGGTCCACGCCGGCCTCCTTCGCGGTCCGCTCGACCAGCGCCACGGCCTGCTCCACGGCCGGTCCGGTCCCCGTGTCGTCGCCGATCGGCACGGACGCCTCGGCCAGGGGGCGCCCCAGCAGGTCGGAGACGACGACCCGGACACCCTCGGTGCGGACGTCGAGCGCGGCCAGGTGCGCGAGGTCCGCGACGATGCCGTACAGCTTCGCGTTCGGTCCGCGGCGCTGCTCGCCGGACTCCCCGACCACCTCGATCAGGTCGGCGGCGATGAGGCGTTCGACCAGGTCGGCGACGGTGGGCCGGGACAGTCCGGTCAGCTGCTTCAGTTGTCCCGCCGTCAACGGGCCCTCCTGCTGGAGCAGGCGCAGGGCGAGCCGGTCATTGATGACCCGGGCGGTGCTGGGGGATGCGGGCATGCCGGGATCCTTCCAGATCGGCCGGGCCCGAGGGCGGCCTCGTATCGACTATCTATCAGGCAGGGACCCTGATAGTTTACGTCGCCGATGGGGCCCGGAGACCGCGAAGGGGCGGGAGCATGAGTGCAGTGCAGTACGACCAGGGGCAGGTGAGGCGCGCCCGGTACGCCGTCGCGGCCGTCTTCGCCGTGCACGGCGCCGTCACCGGATCGTTCGCGACCCGCGTCCCGTGGATCCAGGACCATGCCTCGGTCAGCGCGGGACAGCTGGGCCTCGCCCTCGCCTTCCCCGCCCTCGGCGCCTCCGTGGCGATGCCGCTGGCCGGCAGTGTCAGCCACCGCTTCGGCGCACGGAACGCGCTGCGCGGGCTGATCGCCCTGTGGACGCTCTCCCTGGTCCTGCCGGCCCTCGCCCCGAACCTGGCGACCCTGTGCCTGGCCCTGTTCGTCTACGGCGCGACGGCCGGCATGGCCGACGTGGCGATGAACGCGCTCGGCGTCGAGATCGAGAACCGGCTCGGCCGGTCGATCATGTCCGGCCTGCACGGCATGTGGAGCGCGGGCGCCCTGGTCGGCTCGGCGGCCGGCACGCTCGCCGCGCACCTGGGCTCGGACGCCCGGGTGCACCACGCGCTGGCGGCCGGCGTACTGACCCTGCTCGGTCTGCTGGCCTGTCGTTGGGTGCTGGACCTCCAGCCCACCGAGGACGAGGAGCCCCCGCCGCGGTTCGCGCTGCCGCCGAGGTCCGCGCTGCTCATCGGTGCCGTCGGGTTCTGCGCGGTCTTCGCGGAGGGCGCGAGCCTGGACTGGTCGGCGGTGTATCTGCGGGACCAGCTGGAGGCCTCGGCGGGACTCGCGGCGGCGTGCACGACCGGCTTCACCCTCACCATGGCGGTCGCGCGGATCGCCGGCGACCGGATCGTGGACCGCTTCGGCTCGGTGCGCACGGTGCGGGCCGGTGGGGTCCTTGCGGTGCTCGGCGGTGTGCTCATCGTCGTGGCGAAGAACCCGGCGATGGCGATGTCCGGATTCGCGCTCATGGGTCTCGGCATCGCCGTGGTGGTCCCGCTGTGCTTCGCCGCCGCGGGCCGCAGCGGCGCCAATCCCAGCCTGGCCATCGCGGGCGTCGCGACGATCACGTACACCTCGGGGCTCGTCGCCCCGAGCGCGATCGGCACCATCGCCCAGGCGACCAGCCTGCTGGTGTCGTTCGCCCTGGTGACCGTGCTGGCGAGCGGGCTGGTGGCCTTCGCGGGTGTGCTGCGCGCCGGCGACCGCGACCGCCCGAAGGTCAGCCGCCCGGCCGCAGCAGTGCCCGACCGGCGGCCCTGAACCGTTCGCTCCACGGCGTCGGGCGCATCGTCTCGGGGTCCAGCCGGACCAGGACACGGGCGCCCCGCGCGTAGGTCACCGAGCCGTCCCGCGAGCAGAACCGGAAGCCGTACGTCAGGCCGGTGGTGCCGAGCCGCTCCAGCCAGAGGTGGACGGCGTAGGCGCCGGCCCTGGTGACCGGGGCCTCGTAGCTGATCCGGAGTTCCTTGACCGCGTTGCAGGCGTCACCGGCAGCGACCCAGTCGCCGTCGAAGTGGATGCCGTGCTCCTGCCACAGCTCGGTCCAGGCCTGCTCGACCTTGAGCGGGTAGCGAGCGTTGTGCAGCAGTCCGAGGGCGTCCAGGTCGTCGAAGTGGACGGTGACGGGGATCAGCCGGCCGTGGTGCAGGGCGGTGGACGGGGGCGCTTCGACGGTCACGGGTGGTGCTCCAGGGGCGTACGGCAGAGACACCCCCACCTTAGGCGGGCGCTCGGACGGATACCCGACCCGGGGCGGTGACCTGCGCGGATCTCCCTGACAATGGTCCGGACATCCGCACGTACGACGAAAGCGAAACCGCACCATGGATCTTGGCGTCGGCTGGAAACTGCACGGCGACGGACGCGTCCCGGCGCCCGGAGCGGTGGTCCGCCCCGACGAGCGGCTGTCCTGGCCGCGCACGGTCGGCCTCGGCGCGCAGCATGTGGTGGCGATGTTCGGGGCGTCGTTCGTGGCGCCGGTCCTGATGGGCCTGGACCCCAACCTCGCGATCATGATGTCGGGCGTCGCGACCGTGATCTTCCTGCTCGCCACCCGCGGCCGGGTGCCGAGCTACCTCGGCTGCTCGCTGTCGTTCGTGGGCGTGGCCGCCGTCATCCGGGCGCAGGGCGGTACGAGCGCCACGGTGACCGGCGCGGTCTTCGTCGTCGGCGTCGCGCTGTTCCTGGTCGGTGTCGCCGTGCAGAGGTTCGGGGCGCGGATCATCCACGCGGCGATGCCGCCGATCGTCACCGGCGCGGTGGTCATGCTGATCGGCTTCAACCTGGCGCCGGTGACCGCCTCCACGTACTGGCCGCAGGACCAGTGGACGGCCCTGCTGGTGATGGTGTTCACCGGTCTGGCGGTCGTCTGTCTGCGTGGCTTCTGGTCCCGGATCGCGATCTTCCTCGGGCTGGTCCTCGGCTACGGCGTCTCCTGGGCCTTCGACCGGATCTTCGGCCGCATCCACTCCGTCGACGCGAGCGGCAAGGTCACCGACCACTGGCGCCTGGACCTCTCCGCCGTCGGCCGGGCCGACTGGATCGGACTGCCGAGCTTCCACGGCCCGTCCTTCGAGTGGTCGGCGATCCTGGTCGCGCTGCCTGTCGTCATCGCCCTGGTCGCCGAGAACGCCGGGCATGTGAAGGCGGTCGGCGAGATGACCGGCGACTCGCTGGACGACCGGCTCGGCACCGCGATCTCGGCCGACGGCGTCGGCTCGATGCTGTCCACCGCGCTCGGCGGGCCGCCGAACACCACGTACTCCGAGAACATCGGCGTGATGGCCGCGACCCGCGTCTACTCGACGGCCGCCTACTGGGCCGCCGCCGGTTTCGCGCTGCTGTTCGGCCTGTGCCCCAAGTTCGGCGCGGTCGTCGCCGCGATCCCCGGCGGTGTCCTCGGCGGCATCACCGTCATCCTCTACGGCATGATCGGCCTGCTCGGCGCGCAGATCTGGATCAACGCCAAGGTGGACCTGCGCAATCCGCTCAACCTGGTGCCGGCCGCGGCGGGCATCATCATCGGTGTCGGCGACGTGACGATGAAGTTCACCGACACCTTCTCGCTGAGCGGCATCGCGCTGGGCACGCTGGTCGTCATCACCGGCTACCACGCGCTGCGGGCCTTCGCCCCGGCCCACCTCAAGACGCAGCAGCCGCTGCTGGACGAGGGCACCTCGGCCTACGAGGACTACGACGATTACGACGAGGCCAAGTCGTAGGCGTAGGACGGGGTGAACGTGCCCGGCGCGCCCTTGCAGCCGTCCGACTCCCCCGGCAGCTTCACCCACAGGTAGCCGTCGATGCGTGGCTCGCCGGTGTTCAGGGTCGGGGCCCGGCCGAGCTTGCGGCCGGCCGGGTCGCACCACTCGCCGTCGGCGGGGGCGCCGGCGCCGTTGCGGCTGGTGTCGATGACCGCGCCGAGGCCCGCCGGGGCCCGGAGGGCGGCGAGGACCTGTCGGTCGTAGGCGATCTCGTCGGCGGTGCGGTGGAAGTTGGAGACGTTGCTGAAGACGCCGTCGGAGGAGGCCGCGGAGGCGGCGCCCGCCTGTCGTAGCAGTTCCGCCTGTCTGGCCGCGGGGTGCCAGCCGGAGTGGCCGGCGTCGAAGTAGACCCGGGCCCTGGGGTCGGCCTCCTTCAGGACACGCCCCGCACGGGCCAACGAGGCGAAGCGGTCGGCGCGTTGGGCCGGGGAGAGACACTCGGACTGGGCGATCGAGTCGGGTTCCAGGATCACCACGACCTCGCCGGAGCCGAGCCCCGCGGCGAACCGGTCGATCCAGGCGTCGTAGGCGTCGAGGTCCGGCGCCCCGCCCTGGGAGGCCCCGCCGCAGTCGCGGTCCGGGATCGCGTACGCCACGACCACCGGCACCCGGCCCTGCGCCGCGCCCCCGGAGGTGACCGCGCGCACGCGTGCCAGGATGGTCGACGGGGTGTAGTCGGCGAACCAGACGGCCGCCGGCCGGTCGGCGATGCGGGACGCTATGACGTCCTCGCGCGGGTCGCCGGGGTGGGCGCGGACCCAGTCGAGGACCTGGGAGGCGGGGTGGCGGTAGAGCCGGGTGGGGACGGCGGCGGCCTGCTGCTTCTTCTCGGTCCTCGTCGGTGAGGGCGAGGGGCTCGCGGTCCTCTTCTTCGGCGAGGCGGACGCGGAGGCCGACCTGGTGGCCGAGGGGGACGGCGTCGGCGTGGGCGGCTGGAGCTTCAGGGTCGGGGACGCCGTCACCTCCGGGCGTGCCTCGTCGGAGCCTCGCCGGTCGTCGAGCGCCGAGATCATCCCGGTCGCGGTGCCCAGGGCGACCACGACGGAGGCCGCCGCGACCATGCCGTTGCGCCGTGCGGCACGCCTGCGCTCGGCCTTGCGTTCGGCCAGGCGGTGCGCACGTGAGCCCGCCACCAGTGAACCCCTCCCCCTTCAGCGGGCGCGTTCCCCCGTTCTGGGGAAGCGTCGGTCCCGCCGGTGCTCCGGCCACCCTAGGCCTGGGACCCTGCCTGCATGTCGCAGTTGGAACAGTTCGTCACTCCGGTCGACACCGTCGTCTCCCGGATGCGCGCCCTGGACGAGGCGCTTCCGCAACGGGACGGGATCGCGGTGTTCAACCGCGTCTACCTCGCCGTCACCGAGGCGGTCGACCGGGGCATCGACGCCGGCCGGTTCACGGACGCGCGGGCGGCGATCACGCTGGACGTACGGTTCGCCGAGCGGTATCTGCGGGCCGTCGAGGTGGCGGCGGTCGAGCGCCGCCCGCCCGCGTGCTGGCGGCCCCTGTTCCAGTACCGCCGCCATCCCGGCGTACGCCCGCTGCAGTTCGCGCTCGCGGGCATCAACGCGCACATCGGGCACGATCTCGCGCTGGCGGTGGTGGACACCTGCCGTACGCTCGGCTGCGAACCCGTGGACGTGGAGGACGAGTTCGACCGCGTGGGCGATCTCCTCGTGTCGCTGGAGGAGCGCATCCGCGAAGAACTGATGCCGGGCCCCGACCTCCTCCAGATCGCCGACCCGCTCACCCATCTGCTCGGCGCGTGGAGCCTGGAGCGCGCCCGGGAGGCCACCTGGACGGCCGCCCGGGCCCTGTGGGCGCTGCGCGGACTGCCCGACGTGGCCGAGGAGTTCACGCAGCGGCTGGACACCGCGGTCGGCTTCGCGGGACGGATGCTGCTGACACCGCTGCCGGACTGAGCCGGCTCCGTCGCGGAACCGGACCCGGTCGGCGTGGCGCCCGGACCCCCGCGGTTCAGGGCGCCGGCGGGACCCGCAGGCCGCGCAGGAGCAGGGCGACCAGGCGGCGCGGGTCGTAGGGGCGGTCGCCGCCGCGTCCGATGCAGAGGTTGCCGATGCCGCGCATCAGTTCGTAGGCCTCGATGTCGGAGTCGATCTCGCCGGCCTCCGCGGCCGCGTCCAGCAGTTGGGTGCAGACGGGCACCAGGCGGTCCAGGAAGTAGGCGTGCAGGGCGTCGAAGCCGCTGCTGTCCGACTGCAGGGCGTTGGCGAGGCCGTGCTTGGTGACCAGGAAGTCGACGAACAGGTCGGCCCATCGGCCGAGCGCCTCCCAGGGCGAGTCGGACTCGGCGAGCAGCCGCGGCCCGGCCTCGGCGCAGGCCTCGACCTGGTGGCGGTAGACGGCGACGACGAGATCGGCCCGGGTCGGGAAGTGCCGGTAGATCGTCCCGAGCCCGACCCCCGCCCTGGCCGCGATCTCCCGGATCGGCGCGTCGACGCCGGAGGTGACGAAGACGTCGGCCGCGGCGGCGAGCAGCGTCTGCTGGTTGCGCTGCGCGTCGGCCCGCTTGCTCCGGGGCGACACCGCCCCGGGCTGGTCTCCAGTGGGCACCGTGCTGTCCTTCCGACGGCGTTGACGTCCGGCGTGGCCTCGGCCGGGCATGGCCTTCAGCCAGGGACGACCTTAGCCGTTGACCAAACGGAACACTGTTCCGTATATTAAACGGAACAGTGTTCCGCTTTCAGCTCCGGCTGAAGCCGAAGGAGACCAGTCATCGTGAACGCACCCGTCCTCTCCGTCAGCCCGATCGTGCTGCCCGCCCCGGGCCGCGCCGTGGACCTCCAGATACGGGTCTCCGCGCCCGTCACCGGAAGCGACCTGCCCCTCCTCCTCCTGTCGCACGGCCAGGGCCACTCGAACCACCTCTCCTCCCTGAACGGCTACGCGCCCCTCGCCCACCACTGGGCGGCACAGGGTTTCGTGGTGATCCAGCCGACCCACCTGAGCTCGCGGTCGCTGCGCCTGGACCCCGACACCCCGGGGGCGCCCCTGTTCTGGCGGTCCCGCGCCGAGGACATGTCCCGCGTCCTCGACGGACTCGACCTCGTCGAGGAGGCCGTGCCCCAGCTGCGCGGGCGTCTGGACCGCGAGAAGGTCGCGGTGGCCGGGCACTCCATGGGCGGGCACACCGCGAGCATGCTGCTGGGCACCCGGGTCACCGACCCGCTCGACGGCACGGTGGTGGATCTGACCGAGCCCCGGATCACGGCGGGTGTGCTGCTCGCGGCGCCGGGCGGGGGCGGTGACTCCGTCACCGACTTCGTGGCCGAGAACTATGCGTTCATGGCCGGTCCGGACTTCTCCGGCATGCGCACACCGGCCCTCGTGGTCGTCGGCGCCAAGGACGCCGCCACACATCTGACCGTCCGGGGCCCGGAGTGGTTCCGGGACCCCTACGACCTCTCCCCCGGCCCCAAGTCGCTGCTCACCCTCTTCGACGCGGAGCACGGACTGGGCGGGGTCTCCGGGTACGACGTCGCCGAGACCACCGACGAGAGCCCCGACCGGGTCGCCCTGGTCCAGCGGCTCACCACCGCCTACCTCCGCAGCGCGCTCCACACCGGGGACCCCGCGTGGCGGACGGCGTGCGACGCGCTGGCGGCCGCTCCCGACCCGCTCGGCAGGGTCGAGAGCAAGTAGGCCGAACCGAGGCTAGTCCTCCGGGAGTTCGACCGGCGCGATCTCGTCGTAGACGTCACCCGGACCCGGGTTCGTCGCGTCCGTCGCCCCACCGAAGTGGTGCATGACGCCCCACACCGCGTTGAGGGCGGTCTGGATCGCCCCCTCGGCCCAGCCGGCCGTCCAGGAGATGTCGTCGCCGGCGAGGAAGATGCCCCGCTTGTCCTCGGGCAGCCGGTCCTGCATGAAGTGGGTGAACAGCCGCCGCTGGTAGCGGTAGTGGCCCGGCAGGTTGGCCTTGAACGCGCCCATGAAGTAGGGCTCGTTCTCCCAGGAGACGGTGATCGGGTTGCCGATGATGTGGCTGCGGATGTCGACCTTCGGGTAGATCTCCCCCAGCGACTTCAGCATGACCTCCATCCGCTCGTTCGCGGACAGCGGCAGCCACTTCAGGCTGTCGTCGCACCAGGTGTACGACAGGCAGATGACGGCCGGCTTGTCGGGGCCGTCGTCCAGGAGGTAAGTCCCGCGCGTCATACGGTCGGTGAGGGTCATCGACATGACGTCCCGCCCGGTCGGGTTTCCCCTGTCGTCGACGGCCTTGTCCAGCCAGAACGGCCGGTCCACGGGCACGAAGAGCTTGCTGGACTCCATGTAGTGGGTGCGCTCGATCGCCGTCCAGTGGTCGATCGGGAAGAGCGAGTCGTCGCAGGCGATCTTCGACAGCAGCATCCAGGACTGGGCGGTGAAGATCGCCGCCCGGTAGGTGCGGATGTCGCCGTTCGCGTCGGTGACCGTGATCCGGTTGCCGGCCGTGCGGTGCAGCCGGGTCACCGCGGGACGAGGCTCGCGGCCCGCGTGCAGCTCGGCCAGCGAGGTGCCGTAGGGCCAGTGGACGATCTTCTCCGGCGCGCGCTCCCACAGCCGGAGCGGCAGCTGCTGGGAGCCGCCGACGATGCCGCGGTGGTGGTCGTCGGCCTCGGTGTAGACGACCCGCAGGATCTCCAGGATGGAGTTGGGGAAGTCGGTGTCCCAGCCGCCGGTGCCGAAGCCGACCTGGCCGAAGATCTCGCGGTGCCGGAAGGACCGGAAGGCCTCGGAGTCGCAGAGGAAGCCGTAGAAGGTCTGGTTGTCGAGCTTCTCGACGAGCTGTGCCCAGATCTCGCGGATGCGCGGCACGTCCCGCTCGCGCATGGCCTGGTTCATGTCGGAGAAGTCGGCGCCGTCTTCGAGGCACTTGTTCCAGGCGGCGGCGACGTCACGGTAGACCTGCGGCAGGTCCTCGATCGTCTCGGCGTAGTGCGACTCACCCTTGAGGTCGACGACCGTCGAAGGGGTCGCCTCCGCAAGGGGGTTGGGGAAGGGGCGGGTCTCGAGTCCGACCAGGTCGATGTAGTGCTGGAGGGCGGTGGAGGAGGGCGGGAAGCGCATCGCGCCCATCTCGGCGCTCAGGCCGTCGGTGCCCGGTCCGTCGAAGTCCACGGTCCGCAGCCGGCCGCCGATCTGGTCGGCCTCGTAGACGACCGGCCTGAGGCCCATCTTCATCAGCTCGTAGGCGGCCACGATGCCGGACAGCCCGCCGCCGATCACCGCGACCTCGCTGCCGTGCTCGGTCGCCGGTATCTGGCCGAGGCCCGCGGGGTGGGCGAGGAAGTCGTCGTACGCGTACGGGAAGTCCGGGCCGAACATGGTGATCGGCGGCTGCTGCTCGTCGGCGTGCTGGACGGCGTTGGGCACCGTGGACGTCATGGGGTACGGACTCCTTGCGACAACAGGGAAAGGGGGCTTCAGACCAGGGACCCGTAGAGACCGGGGCGGCGGTCCGTCAGATACGGGTTCGCCTCGCGGGAGGCGGCGACGAAGGCGGGGTCGGCGTCGGCGAACACCAGCTCCTCACCGCGTCCGGCGCGGGTGCGGGCCACCCCGTCGGGGCCGGCGAGGGTGGAGAGGCCGACGAACTCGAACTCCCCTTCCGTGCCGACCCGGTTGACGTACGCCACGTACATCTGGTTCTCGAAGGCGCGCACCGGGATCATCGACTCGGCGACGAACTGGAAGGGGTGCATCTGCGCGGTCGGGACGACCAGCAGGTCGGTGCCCGCGAGGGCGTGGGCGCGGACGTTCTCCGGGAACTCGACGTCGTAGCAGATCATGAGGCCGACGCGGACGCCGTCGAGCTCCGTCTGCACGACCGGCTGCTCGCCCGGCGTGAAATGGTCGCGCTCGAAGCAGCCGAAGAGGTGCGTCTTGCGGTAGTTGGCGAGGCGGTCGCCCGTGGCCGAGATCAGCTGGGCGGAGTTGAAGACCGCGTCGCCGGAGCGCTCCGGGTAGCCGTACGCGAGGGCGATGCCGTGCCGCGCGGCGATCTCCGCGACCGCGTCCGCGCTGTCGCCGTCGGCGGGCTCGGCGAGGCGGGCGATGTCGTCGCCGATCGCGTACCCCGTCAGGAACATCTCCGGCGCGGCCAGCAGCCCGGCACCCGCGGCGGCGGCCCGGCCCGCGGCCTCGTCGAGGACCTTGAGGTTCCCGTCGACCGAGCCGGGGCGGCCGGAGCTCTGGAGCAGGGCGGTACGCATGCGTGTCCTCACCGGGGCGAAAGGGTGGATGTGGGGGCCATGTAGACGGTACGGGCGGCTGACCAGGGCGGACAAGAAGGAGCCGTTGCGCGCTGGTGAGCGGTTTGTTGCGTCGCTCGCGGGCCCGGCGGCGATTCGTTGCGCAGCCGGGCGTCCCCCTGCGGGCGTACGCGGCGGGAGCGGGCGCGACCCGGGGCGTAGCCGGAGTGCCGACCGTGGCGCGATGCCCGGGGGACGCGGCCCCAGGACAGTGGCGAGCGCCCCGCGTCCCCACGGAAAGGACGGTCATGGACCGTCGTACGAAGATCACTGCGCTCGGCGCCGCACTGCTCCTCTCCACGGCGGCCGCCGCCTCCGCGACCGCCTCGGGCGGGCGGGCGGAGCGGACCGCCCCGCGCGCCGCGTCCAGACGAAACCCCGGGAGGCCGCCGCCCTCACCGGCACCGCCAAGCCACTACGTCGACGGCCGCGGCGCCTGGGCGAAGTCTGCTCACCGGCGGCAAGGTGGCCGTGGTGTCCGGCGTCGTCACCGACTCCGACCTGCCGGGCGCCAAGGGCACCCGGGTCGGCGTCACGGTGCACGACGCCGGCCACCGCGACCGGCTCGGCCACAGCTGGGCGGCGACCGAAAACCTGGGTCCCAAGGACCTGCCGAAGTGCGTGAGTTCGGCCCCGTTCGAGAAGGTCGGGCAGGGCACGGGTGACTTCACGGTCGTGCCGTGGCAGCCCGACCTCTGGCCGACGCCAGCACCAGCGCCGTCACCAGATAGGGCACCGCGAGCACCACGAACACGGTGCTGTGGGCCGCGACCGTGCCGAGCAGGGCGTACGCGCCGAACGTGGCGACCGTGACCAGCTCGGTGCCCAGGCTCGCGAGGGAGGTGAGGGTGGCGCGGCGGGCGTCGTCGATGCGGTGCTGGAGGCGGACGTCGGCGAGCACCTCGGCCAGCTGGAACCCGCCGAAGGCGAGGCCGACGAGCGCGATCCCGGCCGGTGTCCGGACCGCCGCGCCGACCGCCAGGGCCCCCGCGGAGGCCGCGAGCAGCCAGGCCGTACCGGTCGCGCCCAGGCGTTCGGCCGGTCCGGTCAGCAGGCTCGCGGCCGTGACGAGCGTCCACACGAGCAGGATCAGACCGGGCACCGAGGCCTCCGCCACCCCGGTGTCCCGGACCAGGAGCGGGGTGTACTCGTCCAGCGCGCCCCACACCGCGGCGACGGCCGGGATCAGCAGCAGAGCCCCTCGTACGGAACGGTCTCCGCGCGCCTCGGCGAGTCCGGCCCGCAGGGTCGCCGCCCAGCCGTCGCCCCCGTCCTCCGGCCGCGTCCGGTGTTCCGGAAGGCGGGTCGCCACCACCGTGGCCAGCAGACAGGCCAGCACACTGCCCGCGCCCACGGCCGCGTAGCCGCCGAGCGCGAACACCGGCCCGGCGAGGCCGATCGCCGCCATGGTGGCCGCCAGCCGTGCCGCCCGCACACGTCCCATCACGCGCGCGTACCGGTCGGCGGCCCCGAGCCGGTCCAGTTCGTCGTAGGCCAGCGCCTCCAGCGAGCCGGAGCACAGCGCGCCGCCGACGCCCCACAGGACGAAACCGAGCGCGAAGGCCCCGTACGACGGGAGAAGCACCCACAGGGTGAACCCGGCCGCGTTGAACAGCGGGCCGACCCACAGCAGCAGCCGTCGGGAGACCGCGTCGGCGAGGGCGCCGGAGGGGACCTCCAGCACGACGGCCGTGATCGACCACAGGGCGAACAGGGAGGAGATCTGCCAGAGCGACATGCCGGTGTCCGCGAACAGCAGCGCGTACACCGGGTAGAGCAGGACGAAGTCGTCGAGGAACGTGTAGCCGTACAGCGTGGCCGTCAGCCGGCGGACGCCGGTCGTGGGCACGCGTGCGGGTGAGAGTGTCATGAGGCCTTCCCGGAAGGACGGTTCGGACGTCGTCGGTACGGCGTCCGAGGCGGTCCTCGGGAGGCACGGCTGGTGGATCAATGTCGCCAGGTCATGGCATCGATGGTAGACAGTCCCGGCCCCGCTGCCCAGCGAAAAAACGGCCCGGGCCAGGTCCCCGGGCGGGGACGCCCTCTACGGGATCTACGGATCAGGCGGGCGATCCCGAGGAGAACCTCCGCAGCAGCGGGGACAGCACCAGCACCGACTTGGTGCGCTCCACGAAGGGCTCGCCCGCGATCCGCTCCAGGACCCGCTCGAAGTGCCGCATGTCGGAGGCGAAGACCTGCACGACCGCGTCCGCGTCCCCGGTGACGGTGGACGCGGCCACGACCTCCTGGTACCGCTCCAGCCCCCGCCGGATGGTGTCCGGCGAGGTGTTGTGCCGGCAGTAGATCTCGACGAACCCCTCGGTCTCCCAGCCGAGGGCCGACGGGTCGACCCGGACCGTGAAGCCGGTGATGGCCCCGGTGGCGCGCAGCCGGTCCACGCGCCGCTTCACGGCGGGCGCGGAGAGGCCGACGATCTGCCCGATGTCCGCGTAGGAGCGGCGGGCGTCCTCGGCGAGGGCGTGGACGATGCGTTCGTCGAGATCGTTGAGCACGGTGGGTGGATCAGCTCTCAGGTGTTGCGAGACGGGAGCGTCTCAGTCGGTGCGGGACGGGAGCGCCTCAGGCGTTGCCAGACGGGAACGGCGATGGCCGTACACGAAGTAGAACACGAGCCCGACCGCCATCCAGACCCCGAAGACCACCCAGGTGACGGCGGACAGGCTGCCCATCATCCAGACGCAGAAGCCGAGCCCCAGCGCGGGCAGCACCGGCGACAGCGGCACCCGGAAGGTGCGGGGCATGTCGGGTCGGGTCCGGCGCAGCACCACGACCGCGATGTTGACCAGACCGAAGGCGAAGAGGGTGCCGATGCTGGTGGCGTCCGCGAGCTGCCCCAGCGGGATCGCGGCGGCCAGGACCCCGCAGAACAGGGAGACGATGACCGTGTTGACGCGGGGCGTGCCGGTCTTCTGGTGCACCCGCGAGAACGCCTTGGGCACGAGCCCGTCCCGGGACATCGCGAAGAGGATGCGGGTCTGGCCGTAGAGCACGGTCAGGACGACGCTCGCGATGGCGATGACCGCGCAGAACGCCAGCAGGGTGCCCCAGAAGGCCTGTCCGGTCACGTCGCGCATGATCTGGGCGAGCGCGGCCTCGGAGTCCCCGAACCGCTGCCAGGGCTTGGCGCCGACCGCGACGGCCGCGACGAGGACGTACAGCGCCGTCACGATGACCAGCGACAGCATGATCGCGCGCGGCAGGTCGCGCTGGGCGTTCTTCGCCTCCTCACCGGCGGTGGAGGCGGCGTCGAAGCCGATGTAGGAGAAGAACAGCGTGGCGCCGGCCGCGCTCACACCCGCCATGCCGAGCGGCATGAAGTTGTCGTAGTTGCCGGAGCGGAAGCCCTGGACGCCGATGGCGCAGAACAGCACCAGCGCGGCGATCTTCACGATGACCATGACGGTGTTGGCCCGCGCGGACTCCCGGGCACCGCCCAACAGGAAGGCCATGGCGAGCAGGACGACGATCAGCGCCGGGAGGTTGAAGACACCGCCGTCGCCGGGCGGTGCGGACAGGGCGTCCGGGATGGTGACGCCGAGGGTCCCGTCGAGGAGTTCGTTGAGGTACTCGCCCCAGCCGACGGCGACGGCGGCGACCGAGACGCCGTACTCCAGGATCAGACACCAGCCGCAGACCCAGGCGACCAGCTCACCCATCGTTGCGTACGCATACGAGTACGAGGACCCCGAGACCGGGATCGTGCCGGCCAGCTCGGCGTAGGACAGGGCCGAGAACAGCGCCGTCAGACCCGCGATCACGAAGGACAGGGTGACCGCCGGCCCGGCCTTGGGCACGGCCTCCCCGAGCACCACGAAGATGCCGGTGCCGAGCGTGGCACCGATGCTGATCATGGTCAGCTGCCAGAGTCCGAGGGACCGGCGCAGACTGCCGCCCTCACCCTGGCCACCCTCGGCCACCAGGCGTTCCACGGGCTTGCGCCGCATCAGACGGGCGCCGAACCCGGGGGACGACGATCCGGTCCCGGTGCGCTGTTGCGGGGGTGCGCCTTGGTCGAGCACGCGCTGACTCCTTCGTCACTGCCTGATGGCGGCGGGGGCCGGCGGCGCACCTGCGCGAGGCAGGAACCCACCGAGCGGGGTCCCCGCCACGCTACGTACAGCGCATGACCCTACGAGCCAGGGCATCGCGGTCGTAATGCAGCAACCTTGCGCGTATCCGCAAGTTCGTTGCGTTCGTGGCGAGGGGACGGGTGTTCGTTGCACAAGGGCTTTCGGAGTGTTGCGCCGGGCCTGGTCAGGGCAGGTTCCATGGCCGATCCGGCCGCTCGACGGCCTGGATCGGCTCGGTCCCGGTGCCGCGCGGCGGGCCCTCCGGGCGACGACGGAAACCCGACGACAGGGCCAAGGGCGCGGCAGCGCGCACGGCCCCCGGCTCTTCGACGGGGGCCGCGTCCGACGGAGGCGGTGCCTCAGCTCCAGCTGGCGTGCAGCGCCTTGCCCTCGGCGTAGCCGGCGGCGCTCTGGATGCCGACGACGGCCTTCTCGGCGAACTCCTCCAGAGAGCCCGCACCGGCGTAGGTGCAGGAGGAGCGGACGCCCGCGATGATCGAGTCGATCAGGTCCTCGACGCCCGGCCGGGTCGGGTCGAGGAACATCCGGGAGGTGGAGATGCCCTCCTCGAACAGCGCCTTGCGGGCCCGGTCGTACGCCGACTCCTCCGAGGTGCGGTTGCGCACCGCACGCGCGGACGCCATGCCGAAGGACTCCTTGTACAGGCGTCCGCTCGCGTCCTGCTGGAGGTCGCCCGGCGACTCGTAGGTGCCCGCGAACCAGGAGCCGATCATCACGTTGGACGCGCCCGCGGCCAGCGCCATGGCGACATCGCGCGGGTGCCGGACACCGCCGTCGGCCCACACGTGCTTGCCGTACTTCTTGGCCTCGGCCGCGCACTCCAGGACCGCCGAGAACTGCGGCCGGCCCACACCGGTCATCATGCGGGTGGTGCACATGGCACCGGGGCCCACGCCGACCTTGATGATGTCCGCGCCGGCCTCGATGAGGTCCCGCACACCCTCGGCGGCCACGATGTTGCCGGCCACGATCGGCACCTGCGGGTCGAGCGCGCGGACCACCTTGATCGCGCTGATCATCGACTCCTGGTGGCCGTGCGCCGTGTCGATGACGAGCGTGTCCACGCCCGCGTCGAGCAGCTGCTTGGCCTTGCCGGCCACGTCACCGTT
Source organism: Streptomyces sp. NPDC034103 (assembly GCF_055575395.1). Classification (NCBI taxonomy): domain Bacteria; kingdom Bacillati; phylum Actinomycetota; class Actinomycetes; order Kitasatosporales; family Streptomycetaceae; genus Streptomyces; species Streptomyces sp. NPDC034103. The sequence goes on from NZ_JBVISS010000013.1 coordinate 86,092, forward strand.
GATGCCGACGGCGGCGGCGATCCGCAGCTTGCCGTGCGCGTCCACGGCGGGCGTGTACAGCGTGGCGCGCAGGGCCCCCTTGCGGGTGAGGATGCCGGCGAGGGTGCCGTCACGGCCGACGGCGGGCGCGTAGCGGCGGTTGGCCGCGTCGAGCCGGTTGAACGCCTCGCGCGGGTCGATGTCGGCGTCCAGGAGCAGCAGGTCGCGCGACATGACGACCTCCAGCTGCGTGAAGCGGTCGACGCCGGTCAGGTCCGCGTCGGTGACGACACCGACGGGCCGGCCGTCCCCGTCGACGACCACACCGGCGTTGTGCGCCCGCTTGGGCAGCAGCGCGAGGGCGTCGGCGACGGTCTGGTGCGGGGCCAGCACGATCGGGGTGTCCAGGACGTGATGGCGGCTCTTGACCCAGGTCACGACCTCGGTGACGACCTCGATCGGGATGTCCTGCGGGATGACCACCAGGCCACCGCGGCGGGCCATCGTCTCGGCCATCCGGCGCCCGGCGATGGCGGTCATGTTGGCGACGACCAGCGGGATCGTGGTGCCCGTGCCGTCCGGGGAGCTGAGGTCCACACCCTGACGCGAACCGACCGCGCTGCGGCGCGGGACCATGAAGACGTCGTCGTACGTCAGGTCGTACGGGGGCTGGATGTCATTGAGGAAACGCACGTGCTGCACATCCCAGTCGTTCAGAGGTGGCCCCCGGACAGGTCAGCCAGGGGGAAGAGCACGTACTTCATTGTCCCATGTCGAGCGGAATGCCATGCCCGGGCAGATCGTCCAGGCAGGTCAGAGGGCCCTTAGGACGATCCTCCAAGGGCGAGCGCGACCGTGAGCGCGGACGCCCCGGCGAACACCTCGCACGCGGTCTCCCACTCGTCCGGCCGCGCCTCGGCGTACGTCCGCCAGTTCCGTACGACGACCAGCGGCTCCCGCTCGGTGGCGCCCCTCGGCCACAGGCCGGGGTCGGACAGGACGTCGGCCAGCGCGTCCCAGTTGCGGCCGAACCAGTCCGGCAGGCCCAGGTCCCGCGCGCAGCGGTCCATCAGCCCCGGCTTGTCCGAGACACCCGCGAGATCCACCTCGACCACGCTCTGTGTCATCTCAGTACCGCCCTGAACGAGTCGTAGTGGTCGTCGGTGTAGTAGATCTCCCCGCCCTCCCCCGTGACGATGCGCCGGGCCCCGCGGTCGTGCGAGCCCGGGGTGGGGACGGTGTACTCGTGGTAGTAACCGCGCTGGTGCGCGGGCAGCAGCCGCTCGAGGTTCCCGAAGACGCTGCCGTCCTTGCGGTACGGGAACGGACCGCCCGCGTCGATGAGTCGGAGCGTCTCGCGGGCCTGGGCGGGCAGCCGGGCCTCCTGGACGGTGGCCAGGTCGCCGGCCCACGCGGGACGGTCGTCGCCGGTGGCCGAGCACCCGGCCAGCAGCAGTACACACAGAAGCACCCGGGAGACGCACCGCGACAGCATGCGTCCCACGCTGTCACGGCCGCCCCCGCATGACCTTCCGTCAGGGTCCGTCCGGGTCGGACCTGTTCAGCGCCGGCCTCGGCGTCGAGCCCGTCGTCATCAGCACGTCCGCGGCCTGGGTGTCCGTGACCAGGCTGGTGACCAGCCCGGACCGCAGCACCGCGTCGATCGCGGACGCCTTGCGCGCCCCGCCCGCGATCGCGACGACCTCGGGGACACGGCGGAGCTGGTCGGCCTTGACGGTGATGCACCGCTCGCCGAGGTCCCGGCCCACCCGGCGCCCCTCGCCGTCGAAGAGGTGCGCGGACATCTCGGCGGCGACACCGAGCGAGGCGTAGTGCGCGCGCTCCTCGTCGCTGAGCATGTCGTGGACCGTGGAGATGCCCGGCTCCCAGGACCCGATGGAGACACAGGCGACCGTGACCTTGTCGAAGTACTCGAAGGCCCGGGCGATCCCGGTCTGGTTGCGCAGCGCGGCCGCGGTGGCCACGTCCGGCAGCAGCATGGGCGCGTAGATCGGGTGGGCGTCGCCGCCCGAGACCTGAGCGGCCCGGCGTACCGCCTCCACCGAGCCGCGCTCGGCGGTCCCGGCGTCGTAGACCCCCGTCAGCTGCACCACCGTGCACGGGGGCAGCCGGTCGAGGGCCGCCGCCATGTGGATGGTGGACCGACCCCAGGCCAGGCCCAGCACATCGCCCTCGTTGACGAGCTCGCCGAGCAGGTCGGCGGCCGTCTCCCCGAGGTTCTCGGGGTCGGGCGAGTCCTCGGCCTCGGCCGGCGACTCCACCACGACGGCGTGCCTGAGGCCGTACCGGGCGCGCAGCGCGTCCGAGCGCTCGGCGTCCAGCTCGGCCGGCACCCGGATCTCGATGCGTACGAGATCCCGCTCGAGGGCCGTCTCCAGAACCCGGGCCACCTTGAAGCGGCTGACGCCGAACTCCTCGGCGATCTGGATCTTGGACTTGCCCTCGAGGTAGAAGCGGCGGGCCATCGCCGCCGCCTGCACCAGCTCAGCGGGTCCCATCCGCATGGCTGACCGGCCCGCCGACATACCCGACACGGCCATCTCCTCACTGCTGTTCACACTCTGGATTCGCCGTTCATCCTTGCAGATCCGGCGAACTTGATCAGGCCCTGCAGAAAGCCGTTCACGTTCCCGTGGCTCAGTGGCCGCATGCCCAGGACGCCTTGGCGGTGGCCGAGTCCGCCTGGGTGCGTAGTGCGCGTACCGCCTCGGCCGGGTCGGACGCGTTGTAGACGGCGGAGCCCGCGACGAAGACATCGGCACCGGCCTCGGCGCACTGCTCGATGGTGGAGGCCGAGACTCCGCCGTCGACCTGGAGCCAGAGGTCGAGGCCGTGCTTGCTGATCAACTCGCGGGTGCGGCGAATCTTGGGGAGCATGATGTCGAGGAACACCTGTCCCCCGAAGCCCGGCTCGACCGTCATGATCAGCAGCATGTCGAGCTCGGGGAGCAGATCCTCGTACGGTTCGATCGGCGTCGCCGGCCTGAGCGCCATGGCCGCGCGGGCGCCCTTGGCCCGGATCTCCCGGGCGAGCCGGACCGGTGCGGCGGCCGCCTCGACATGGAAGGTGACGGAACCGGCCCCCGCCTCGACGTACTGGGGCGCCCACCGATCGGGGGCCTCGATCATCAGATGGCAGTCCAGCGGAGTGTCCGTCGCGCGGGCCAGAGACTCTACGACCGGCACCCCTAGCGTGAGGTTCGGGACGAAATGGTTGTCCATGACGTCGACGTGGAGCCAGTCGGCTCCCTGCACCGCCTTCGCCTCGTCCGCGAGGCGGGCGAAGTCTGCGGACAGAATGCTGGGGTTGATCTGCGCGGCCATGACCCAAGCCTGCCATGCCCTGGGGGGGTTGGCCGCACGGGTACCGGATGGGTACGGTCATTTGTCCGGTGCGGGCCGTATATGGCTGCTCGCACGGTTGTCCGCACCCTGACGGGGCGTGGTTGCGGGGGTCGGTATGAGTGACAAGCGTGGGGTCGGGCACCTCGTGTGCGGCCGGCGGGCCAAGTGGATCGTGTTGGCGCTGTGGCTGGTGGCGCTGTTCCTGACGGCCCCGTTCGCCCAGAAACTCACCGACGCCCAGGACAACGACGCCGCCTCCTGGCTGCCCGGCTCGGCGGAGTCCACCCAAGTCCTGAAGATCTCCGAGGACTTCAGGCCGGAGCAGATCCCGGCGATCGTCGTCTACGCCCGCGCGGACGGGCTGACCGCCCAGGACCGGGCGGCGATCGCCGAGGACGCCCGGCAGCTGAAGGAACTGCGCGAGCACGGCATCCGCGGCGCGGAGACCCGCGGCCCGGTCTTCGACCGTCCGACGGATCCGCGCGCGGCCCAGATCCTCGTGCCGATCACGATGGACGAGAAGGGCTGGGAGGAGATCGCGCCCGCGGTCGACACCATCCGGAAGGACGTCGGTGAGGGCGGCGACGGACTGGCCGTGCACATCACCGGTCCGGGCGGCACTTCCGCGGACTTCTCCGAGGCCTTCGAGGGCATCGACTCGACGCTGCTGCTGGCCGCGATGGGCGTGGTCGTCGTGATGCTGCTGATCACCTACCGCAGTCCGACGCTCCTGGTGGTCCCGCTGCTCTCGGTCATCGCCGCCCTGTTCACCTCGCAGGCCCTCATCTACCTCCTCGCCGAACACGCGGGCCTCACGGTCAACGGCCAGAGCGCGGGCATCCTCACCGTCCTCGTCTTCGGGGCGGGGACGGACTACGCCCTGCTCCTCGTCGCCCGCTACCGCGAGGAGCTGCACCGCCACGAGGACCGGCACGAGGCGATGGCGCTGGCCCTGCACCGGGCGGGCCCGGCCGTGCTCGCCTCCGGCGCGACCGTCGTGCTGAGCATGCTGGTGCTGCTGGCCGCGGAGATGAACTCGACGAGCGGCCTCGGCCCGGTCGCCGCGATCGGTGTCGCGGTCGCCCTGCTGGCGATGATGACGCTCTTCCCCGCCCTGCTGGTGATCTGCGGCCGCTGGATCTTCTGGCCCGCGATCCCGCGCTTCGGCGACCCCGACCGCATCGAGCGGGGCCTGTGGGCCCGCATGGGCCGCCGCATCGCCCGGCGCCCGCGCATGGTCTGGGGCGCCACCGCGCTGATCCTCGCCGTCTGCTCGCTGGGCCTGATCCAGCTGCGCGCCGAGGGCATCAGCAACGCGGACGCGTTCACCGGTGAACCGGACTCGATCGTCGGCCAGGAGGTCTCCGCACGCTACTTCCCGGCGGGCGCCGGCGACCCGCTGATCGTCATCAGCGACCAGGCACAGGCACGGCAGGTCGGGGAGGCGGTGGCCGCCACGGACGGTGTCGTCCCCGCGTCCCTGGGCCTGCCGCCGGGCACGAAACCGTCCTTCGACGGCAAGGTCCTCTTCGAGGCGACCATGACCGACCCGGCCGACAGCGAGGCGGCGAAGCAGACCGTCGAACGGGTCCGGGACGCGGTCCACGCGATACCCGACGCCGACGCCCAGGTCGGCGGCGGCACGGCCTCCCTGCTCGACATGGACAAGGCGACCACGCACGACAACATCCTGATCATCCCACTGGTGCTGACCGTGGTCCTGCTGATCCTCTGCGCCCTGCTGCGCGCCCTGATCGCGCCACTGCTCCTGATCGGCACGGTGATCCTGTCGTTCGCGGCGGCCCTGGGCATCAGCGCGCTCGCGTTCAGGTACCTGTTCGACTACGCGGGAGAGACGACGGACTTCCCGCTCTTTGTCTTCGTCTTCCTGGTGGCCCTGGGCATCGACTACAACATCTTCCTGACCACCCGCATCCGGGAGGAGGCTGCCCGCCAGGGCACGCGCCCCGGCGTGGTGACCGGCCTCGCCGCGACGGGCGCGGTCATCACCTCCGCGGGCCTGGTCCTGGCCGGCACCTTCGCCGCCCTCGGCACGCTCCCCATGGTCGCCTTCGCCGAGATCGGCTTCGCCGTGGCGCTGGGCGTCCTCCTGGACACGTTCATCGTCCGGTCGGTCCTGGTGACGTCCCTGTTCCTGGACGTGGGCCCGAAGGTGTGGTGGCCGCACAAGCTGGCGCGGGAGGACGGTAAGGCTCCCGCGGCGACCGAGTCGGAAAGGGTGAGCCAAACGCCCTGAGGGGCGCGGGGAACTGCGCGACAAGCCCCAACGGACCCGCACAGGCACGACAACCCGCACCCCTACGGCGCGCAGGCGAACCTCATCCCGTCCGACGGATCAACGCCAGATACATCGCGTCGGTGCCGTGCACGTGCGGCCACAACTGCACATCCGGCCCTTCACCGAGCTCCGGCACCCCCGGCAGCAACGGCCGCGCGTCGATCAACTCCGCCTCGGGCCACTGCTTCAGCACGTCCTCGACGACCGCCCGGGTCTCGGCAAGGTGCGGCGAACAGGTCGCGTACCCCACGACCCCGCCCACCCGCACGGACTCCAGCGCGGTCTTCAACAGCCCCCGCTGCAACGGCGCGAACCCCTCGAGGTCCTCCGGCCGCCGCCGCCACCGCGCCTCGGGCCGCCGCCGCAACGCGCCGAGCCCGGTGCACGGCACATCCATCAGCACCCGGTCGAAGCTGCCCGGCCGCCACGGCGGCTGGGTCCCGTCCGCGGCGATGACCTGGTAGGGCCCCGGGTTCCCGGCCAGCGCCCTGGCCACGAGCCCGGCCCGGTGCGGCTGCTTCTCGGAGGCGAGCAGCGTGGCCCCCCGCTCCGCGGCCAGCGCGGCGAGCAGCGCGGCCTTGCCCCCGGGCCCCGCACACCCGTCGAGCCACTTCTCGTCCGGCCCCTGAAGGGGCGCGTCGGCGAGCGCCAGGGCCACCAACTGGCTGCCCTCGTCCTGGACCCCCGCACGCCCCTCCCGTACGGCCTCGATGGCCCCGGGCTCGCCGCCCTCGGCCAGCCGCACCGCGTACGGCGACCAGCGTCCGGGGACGGCGGCCTCCTCCCGCAGCAGTTCGTCGGTGGTGGCCCGGCCGGGGCGGGCGACCAGGGTCACCTCGGGCCGCTCGTTGTCGGCCTCCAGCAGCCGCTCGATCCCGGCCCGTCCGCCGCCGAGCGAGTCCCACAGCGCGGAGACGACCCAACGCGGGTGGGAGTGCACGACGGCGAGGTGGTCCTCGGGGTCGTCCTCGTAGGGCGGCGCGACCTTGGCGATCCACCCCTCCAGGTCGTCCTGGGCGACCTTGCGCAGCACGGCGTTCACGAACTTGGCCCGCCCGTCACCGAGCACCACGCGCGCGAGCTCGACGGAGGCGGACACGGCCGCGTGCGTGGGGATCCGCGTCCCCAGCAGCTGGTGCACCCCGAGGCTCAGCACATCGAGGACCGGCGGGTCGACCTCCCGCAGCGGCCGGTCGACACAGGCCGAGATGACCGCGTCGTACGTCCCCTGCCATCGCAGCGTCCCGTAGACGAGCTCGGTGGCCAGCGCGGCGTCCCGCCCGTCGAACGCGTCGGGCCCCGCCTTCTCCCGCGCCTTGCGCAGCAGCGGCGGCAGGACGAGGTTGGCGTACGCGTCCCGCTCGTCGACGGCCCGCAGGGCCTCGAAGGCGAGGATGCGGACGGGGTCCTTCTTGGGCCGACGGTAGGGCTTGCCGGACGGGCGGGGCCCACGGGACTGCTCGCTCACGAAAAAGGTGCTCCGGATGTGGTGACGGGATACGCCCCAAGGGTACGTCCCACCCGCGCGCGTGCGCCCCGCCGAGGGGTTCGGCAAGCCCCGGCAGGCGTCAGGCGCCCAGGGTCTCGCCCTCGCCGATCCGCACCCCGCGCGCCCAGTCGGCGGCCCGCATCGGCTTCTTGCCCTGGGCCTGCACCCACAGCAGCTCCACGGCGTACGAGCCGGTGCCGACCTGGACGCTGTTCTTGCCCACGGCCAGCTGCCCGGGCGCGAGGTCGGCGCGGTCCGGCACCGGCTGCACCTGGATGAGCTTGAGCCGCTCCCCGCGGAAGACGGTCCAGGCGCCGGGAGCGGGCGTGCATCCGCGGACGACCCTGTCGACCCGCAGTGCGGGTGTGGCCCAGTCGACCAGGGCGTCCTCGACGGTGATCTTCGGCGCGAGGGTGATGCCCTCGGTGGGCTGCGGTACGGCCTTCAGGGTGCCATCCTCGATCCCGTCCATGGTCGCGGCGAGCAGCCCGGCGCCCGCGAAGGCGAGCCGGGTCAGCAGGTCGCCGCTGGTGTCGGTGTGCCGGATCTCCTCGGTGACGGTGCCGTAGACGGGCCCGGAGTCCAGGCCTTCCTCGATGAGGAACGTGGAGGCGCCGGTGATCTCGTCCCCAGCCATGATGGAGTGCTGCACGGGCGCCGCCCCACGCCAGGCGGGCAGCAGCGAGAAGTGCAGGTTGACCCAGCCGTGGGCGGGCACGTCGAGGGCGACCCGGGGCAGCAGCGCGCCGTAGGCGACGACGGGGCAGCAGTCGGGGGCGATCTCCCGCAGCCGCTCCAGGAACTCCGGGTCCCGCGGCTTCACGGGCTTGAGCACCTCGATGCCCGCCTCCACGGCCCGCTCGGCCACCGGGCTCGCCACGAGCCTGCGCCCGCGCCCGGCCGGCGCGTCGGGCCGCGTGACGACGGCGGCCACCTCGTGCCGCCCGGAGGCGATGAGAGCGTCCAGAGCGGGAACGGCGACCTCGGGGGTACCGGCGAAGACGAGCTTCATAGGTGGGTGCGGGCCTCTCGGGCGGGGGTCGATACGGGCAACGCACAAGTCTATGACCCCGGGTGACCTCGGGAGGGAGACGGCCGCCGGTGAGGACGGCACGGTGGGGAGGACGGGGACGGCAGGGACGGCAGGGACGGCGGGGACGGCGGGGACCGCACTGGAGTGACGGTGAGGACTGCACCGGCACGACGGCGGGGACCGCATCAGGGCGGCGGGTACCGGATCGACGCACCGGTGAGGGCCGAACCGGCGCCCCGGCGAGGGTCGCGGCGCGTACCCTCCGCCGGGGCGCACGCATATGCCGCTGCGCCCCCAATGCGTGACCCGCGGAGCGATCCCGCGTTGGTCAAGAAAGAGTTGACCACAACGGGCCGCAGTCGCGGCCCGATCCTTTTCATCGCCGGTTCGAGAGGCTTGTTCATGGCCGACCACGCAACCCACGACGCCCAGGCTCGGGCCAGCCTGCACTTGCTGGTGCGGGACATCGAGCGGGTCCGCCGGCAGGTGGACGCACTACGCACGCTCACCGCCCAGTTGGGGAACGTCTACCGCCCGCGCCGCTCCGGCCCGTCCACGGGCTTCGTCGTCTACGGCCGCGCCCCCGCGCCGACGGTCCGTCTCGCGCAGGAGCTGCGGGACAGCGTCGAGACCCTCGTGACGGCCGCGGTCGACTTCGACCGCTCGCTCGGCTTCTCGTGGGACGCGGTGGGTTCCGCGCTCGGGGTCACCAAGCAGGCGGTGCACCGCCGTTACGGCGCGCGTCGCGCCGTGACCCAGGCCGCCGCCGAGGCCGAGCGCACCACCGAGACGTCGACCACCCGCACGGTCAACGTCAACACCGGCATCCCCTCGGTACCGACCGTCCCCGCCGCCCGCTCCATGCCGACCCAGCCGACGGCGGGCAGCCCGTCCCTGCGCGAAGAGGTACGTCCCACGGCCTTCCCCGGCCCCCGGAACGGCTGACCCACCCCATCCCTCTGCCCTCCTGGGGACGTCCTGGGAGGGCAGCCGCATGCCGGGACGTTCCTACGGGCAGCCGCGCTGCGGGGCGGCGCGTTGGGCCCCGGACCCGGCCGCCGACGGACCCTCACCGCGGCCCCACACCCCTCACCCGATGTCAGGCGGATCGATCCGCACCCGCACCACCGGCTCCACACCCCCCCGGGCCATCCGCGCAGCCTGCGCCGCCTTCAGCGCGGCAGCCAACGCCGCCCCCTTCCCGGGCGGCACCCGGATCAACGCCCGCTCCCACTGCTCCCCCGGCGGCGGAGCCCCCACCCGTCGCGGCCCCCGCACGGCCGTCACAGGCATCGGCACCGGCCCCAAGACCTCGGCCTCCCCCGGCAGTTCCACCGCCGCCAGAAACGCCGTCACCGCCTCCGCATCCCCCGACACCGCCGCCATCCGGGACACCGGCGGGAACCCCAGCTCGGCCCGCTCGGACAGCTCCCGCACCGCATGCCCCACGGGGTCCCACCGCACCAACGCCTGCACAGGCCGAAGCGTCGGCTCGGCGACGACCACCACGGTCCCGCCCGCCCCCTGGGCACGCACCAGCGCCGCCGCGGCGATCCACCGCCGCAGCGCGTCCTCACCGGCCCGCAGATCGGGCCGCCCTAGCATGGCCCAGCCGTCCAGCAGCAGCGCCGCCGCGTAGCCGCCCTCGGCGACCGGCTCGGCTCCCGGCGTACTCACCACCAGCGCGGGCGCCCCCGGCACGGTGTCCAGCACATGCTCCCGCCCGGACGTGCGCACCGGCACGGCGGGAAAGGCCCGTCCCAGCTCCTCCGCGGTCCGGCGCGCCCCCACGACCTGGGCCCGCAACCGGAACCCCCCGCACTCAGGACAGTGCCAGCCGCTCTCCTCACGCCCGCACCACCCGCACCGCAGGGCCCCCGTTCCCTCCTGCCCCTCCAGTGGCCCGGCGCAGTGCCGACACCGCGCGGGCGCCCGGCAGTTGGCACACGCCATGCGCGGCACATAGCCACGCCGGGGCACCTGCACCAGCACCGGCCCCTGCTTCAACCCGTCCCTGACGGCCTGCCAGGCGAGCGTCGGCAGCCGGGCGGCCCGAGCCGCCTCGTCCCGGGCGAGATCCTGGTCGCCGACGGTCCGTACGAGCGGCGCGGCACCCCGGACCTGCTCGCGGGAGGCGACGATCGGTCGCGCCCACCCGCTCTCGACGAGCTGCGCCGCCTCCACGGTGCAGCTCCAGCTCCCCAGCAGGAAGGCGCACTTGTCCAGGGCGGCCCGCAGCAACAACACCTCACGCGCGTGCGGCTGCGGCGCGTGCGGCTCGCTGTGGCTGTCGTCGCCGTCGTCCCAGATGGCGACGAGCCCGAGGTCCCGCACGGGAGCGAACATGGCGGCTCGAGTGCCCACCACGGCCCGCACGGTCCCCCGCCGCACGGCCAGCCACTCCCGGTAGCGCTTCTCGGGCCCGGCGTCGGCGGTGAGCACGGCATGCCGCCCCTCCCCCAGCAGGGAGGTCAGCGCGGCGTCCACGCGGGCGACGGCCCGCCCGTCCGGCACCACGACGAGCGCCCCGCGCCCGGAGGCCAGCGTGGCGGCGACGGCGCGAGCCAGCTCCTCGCTCCACTCGGGCCCGGGCAACGCGTTCCAGACGGCCCGTGGCGCCCCACCGGAGGCGAGGGCCTCCAGGAACCCGGCCCCCTGCTCGTACCGCCCCCAGGAGCCGGCTTCGGGCACTCCCGGCGGCGGCAACGGCTCGGCCGAGGGGCGCTGCTCGGCCCGTGCACTGCGCGGCGGCACGGCGAGCTGCAACACGTCCGCGAGACTCCCGGCGTACCGATCGGCGACGGCGCGGGCGAGCCCCAGCAGCTCCTGATCGAGCACGGGCTCGGGCGAGACGACCTGGGCGAGCGCGGCCAGCGGCCCGGAGTACTCCGACTCGGCGAGCCGCTCCACGAGGAACCCGTCGATCAGCCCGCCGCCCTCACGCCGCCCTTCGCGCACCCGATGCCGCCCGGCACCGAACCGCACCCGCACCCGCACCCCGGGCTGCGCCTCGGCGTCGAGGTCCTCGGGCACGGCGTAGTCGAAGTACCGGTCAAGATGCAGCACACCCTTGTCGACCAGCACCCGGGCGACCGGCAGCTCCTTGGCCAGCGCGGCCCCCCGCCACGTCCGCGGCTTCGCCCGCGGCACCTTCGCGTTCCGCACGCTCTCCCGAATGAACGCGAGCTGCTCGGGCGGCGCCCCCTCGCCCCCCGCACCCACCTGCTCGTCCTCGCCGCTCACCCTTGCATTCTTACCAAACCCGACTGACAACACCCGACTGACAGCCGGCGCCGCCGGAACGCGCCGAGGCCCGGCGTCCCCAACGGACACCGGGCCTCGCGCACATCACCCGCGACCGGCTTCTACAGCCCGGCCGCCTTCCGCAGCGCGTCCACGCGGTCCGTCTTCTCCCAGGTGAAGTCGGGCAGCTCGCGGCCGAAGTGGCCGTACGCGGCGGTCTGGGCGTAGATCGGGCGCAGCAGGTCGAGGTCGCGGATGATCGCGGCCGGGCGGAGGTCGAAGACCTCGTCGATGGCCTTCTCGATCTTCTCGGCGTCGATCTTGGCGGTGCCGAAGGTCTCGACGAACAGACCGACCGGCTCGGCCTTGCCGATCGCGTACGCGACCTGGACCTCGCAGCGGGAGGCGAGGCCCGCGGCGACGACGTTCTTGGCGACCCAGCGCATGGCGTACGCGGCCGAACGGTCCACCTTGGACGGGTCCTTGCCCGAGAAGGCGCCGCCACCGTGGCGGGCCATGCCGCCGTAGGTGTCGATGATGATCTTGCGGCCGGTCAGGCCGGCGTCGCCCATCGGGCCGCCGATCTCGAAGCGGCCGGTGGGGTTGACCAGCAGGCGGTAGCCGTCGGTGTCCAGCTTGATGCCCTCGTCGAGCAGCGCCTTCAGCTCCGGCTCGACGACGAACTCGCGGATGTCGGGGGCCAGCAGGGACTCCAGGTCGATGTCGCTGGCGTGCTGCGAGGAGACCACGACGGTGTCGAGGCGGACGGCCTTGTCGCCGTCGTACTCGATGGTGACCTGCGTCTTGCCGTCGGGGCGCAGGTAGGGGATCGTGCCGTTCTTGCGGACCTCGGACAGACGGCTCGACAGACGGTGCGCCAGGAAGATCGGGAGCGGCATCAGCGTCGGCGTCTCGTCCGTCGCGTAGCCGAACATCAGGCCCTGGTCGCCCGCGCCCTGCTTGTCCAGCTCGTCCTCGTCGCCCTCGACCCGGGACTCGTACGCCGTGTCGACACCCTGCGCGATGTCCGGGGACTGCGAACCGATCGACACGGACACACCGCAGGAGGCGCCGTCGAAGCCCTTCTTGGAGGAGTCGTAGCCGATCGCGAGGATCTTGTCCCGCACGAGCTGGGGGATCGGCGCGTACGCCTTGGTGGTGACCTCACCGGCCACGTGCACCAGGCCGGTCGTGATCAGGGTCTCGACCGCGACCCTGGAGGTCGGGTCCTCGCGCAGGAGCGCGTCGAGAATGGTGTCGCTGATCTGGTCAGCGATCTTGTCGGGGTGACCCTCGGTCACGGACTCCGAGGTGAACAGACGACGGGACACAACGCTCCCTGGGGTTGCAGCGGCTGCTGGCTGATCATGGGCGGACGGGCTCGGGGGCTGCGCCCGACACCGTCCGAGAACAGTTTATCGGTCGCGCTCGGCCATCGGTCTCCCTGTCTCGCCTCTCGGGAGCGCTGTGACCTGCGGCACGGGCATTCTGCCCAATCCCGAGTGGGCTTGGCCAGGCCCGCCACACCTCAATCGGCGAGGTGTGAGAGCGGGGTGGAGCGAATGAGACAGTCAGCGCAGGCGCCGGACCACCAGGTCCCACACGATTTCGGCCAAGGCTTCCTTGGGGCCGTGCGGCACCGGGGTCTCGCTGCCGTCGGCGCCCAGCACCACCGCCTCGTTCTCCTCCGCCCCGAAGGTCTTGCGCTCCCCCACCTCGTTGACGACGAGAAGGTCGCAGCCCTTGCGGGCGAGCTTCGTACGGCCGTTGGCCAGCACGTCGTCGGTCTCGGCGGCGAATCCGACGACGACCTGTCCGGGATGCGGACGGTCGGCCGAGATCTCGGCGAGGATGTCCGGATTCCGCACCAGGACAATGGGGTCCGGATCCTGGCCGTCCTTCTTCTTGATCTTCCCGGCCGCGTAGGTCTGCGGACGGAAGTCCGCGACCGCGGCGGCCATGACCACCGCGTCGGCGTCCCCGGCCGCCTTGAGGACGGCTTCCCGCAGCTGTACGGCCGTACCGACCGGGACGACGTCCACGCCCGCCGGGTCCGGCAGCCCGGTGTTCGCGGCGATCAGTGTCACCCGGGCCCCGCGCGCGGCGGCGGTGCGGGCGAGGGCGTACCCCTGCTTGCCCGAGGAGCGGTTGCCGAGGAAGCGGACCGGGTCGAGGGGCTCACGGGTACCGCCGGCGCTGACGACGACGTGACGGCCGGTGAGGTCGGGCTCGGTGACGCCGCGGGCCAGGACGCGACGGCAGACCTCGAAGATCTCGGCCGGGTCGGGCAGCCGCCCCTTGCCGGTGTCGACGCCGGTGAGGCGTCCGACGGCCGGCTCGATCACGACGGCGCCCCGGCGACGCAGGGTCGCCACGTTCTCCTGGGTGGCCGGGTGCTCCCACATCTCGGTGTGCATCGCGGGGGCGAAGACGACCGGACAGCGGGCGGTCAGGAGGGTGTTGGTGAGCAGGTCGTCGGCGAGGCCGTGGGCCGCCTTCGCGAGCATGTCGGCGGTGGCCGGGGCGACGACGACCAGGTCGGCGTGCTGCCCGATGCGGACGTGCGGCACCTCGTGCACGTCGTCCCACACCTCGGTGGAGACGGGGTTGCCGGAGAGGGCGGACCAGGTGGCGGCGCCGACGAAGTGCAGGGCGGAGGCGGTGGGCACCACGCGTACGTCGTGGCCCGACTCCGTCAGTCTGCGCAGCAGCTCGCAGGCCTTGTACGCGGCGATGCCACCGCTGACCCCCAGCACGACCCTCGGCTTGTCCACCAGGTCTCCCATCCCTCGAAGCTACGACCGAAGCTACGGCTCCCATGACACACCACAGGCCCGACAGCCGCGCTGCCGGGCCTGTGGACAAGCCAGCTCAAAGCCGAAAGTACTACTTACTGCGCCGGGCCCTCGACGGCCTCGGACGTCAGCAGACCCGCGTTGATCTCGCGGAGCGCGATCGAGAGCGGCTTCTCGTGCACGTGGGTGTCCACGAGCGGACCGACGTACTCGAGGAGGCCCTCACCGAGCTGCGAGTAGTACGCGTTGATCTGGCGGGCACGCTTGGCCGCGTAGATCACGAGGCTGTACTTCGAGTCGGTGGCCTCGAGGAGCTCGTCGATCGGAGGGTTGATGATGCCCTCGGGCGCGGTGATGGAAGAGGACACGCTCTGCCTTCCGATGGGTGGAAAAGAATCAGTCTGGATGATCAACGCTGACTGAACAGCATCGATCAGACCACATCCATCAAGGCTAGCAGCTCGCGCGCCACGTCCTCGACGGAGGTGTTGACCAAGGTCACATCGAACTCGGGCTCGGCCGCCAGTTCGACCTTCGCCGCCTGAAGGCGGCGCTCGATCACCTCGGGCGGCTCGGTCCCACGTCCCGTGAGCCTGCGCACGAGCTCCTCCCAGGAGGGCGGGGCCAGGAACACCAGCTGGGCCTCCGGCATGGACTCGCGGACCTGCCGGGCGCCCTGGAGGTCGATCTCCAGCAGGACCGGCTCACCCGCCTCCAGGCGCTCCAGCACCGCGTTGCGCGGGGTGCCGTAGCGGTTTCCCGCGAACTCGGCCCACTCCAGCAGCTCACCGTTGGCGATCAGCTTGTCCATCTCCTCGTCGGTGACGAAGAAGTAGTGGACACCGTGCTTCTCGCCGGGGCGGGGCCTACGGGTCGTCGCCGACACCGAGAGCCAGACCTCGGGGTGTTCCTTGCGCATATGGGCGACGACCGTGCTCTTGCCGACCCCTGAGGGGCCGGAGAGCACGGTCAGCCGCGGACGTTCACTCATGCAGCGATTATTCCAGCAATCCCGGGGTGCCCGGGACTCCCGGTCCGGACCGGGCCGGACTCAGGAACCGGTGCTGCCGAACTCACGCTCCAGGGAGGCGATCTGGTTCGAACCGAGACCACGCACACGGCGGCTCTCGGAGATGCCCAGACGCTCCATGATCTGCTTGGCGCGGACCTTGCCCACGCCCGGCAGGGACTCGAGCAGGGCGGAGACCTTCATCTTGCCGATGACGTCGTTCTCCTGGCCCTGCTTGATGACCTCGTGAAGGGAGGCGCCGGAGTGCTTGAGTCGATTCTTGACCTCGGCCCGCTCCCGGCGAGCCGCGGCGGCCTTTTCGAGCGCGGCTGCGCGCTGTTCAGGGGTAAGGGGCGGAAGAGCCACGCCTACGTCACCTCGGATGTTGAACTGTCGGATACGGACCGGTGAGGAACCTAGTCGCCCCACACCTGGGGAGCCACGAGCAACACGCTCGCCCGTTCTCCCCCATTACTCATGGGTGCGGGAGGTGCCCCCACTCGTCGGAGACTAGCGGCCAAGTCCGCCAGAGTCAGCGAGAACAGCGGAAAAGTCCTGGTCAGCCTCCGTCAGGCCGGACATTTCAGGCATATTGCCCTGGATTTGAGAATGTATTCAGCCTCAAGTCGTCCTGGAGACACTCATCAAAGGACTCCCTCGGCCGCCTTGAGGACCCTCGACGGCCGTCATACGAGCGCCACGGCGGCCCGCGTCTCCTCCGCGAAGCGCTCCGCGGCCGCCCGCAGCGCGCCGACGTCCGGACCGTGCCGCAGGACCCCCCGGCTGACGTTGGGGACGACATTGCGCACGACGGACCCGAACACCTTGGGCAGGTCCGCCGGAGTGGCCCCCTGGGCGCCGATGCCGGGCGCGAGGAGCGGGCCGTTGATGTCCAGGTCGTAGGAGGACAGATCGCCCAGTGTGGCGCCGACGACCGCCCCGAAGGAACCGAGGGGCTCCTCACCCGTGTTCTCGGCCGCCAGGTGCCCCAGCATGGTCGCGCCGACGGTCCGGCCGTCCGCGCGGACGGCGTGCTGGACCTCGCCGCCCTCCGGGTTGGACGTCAGCGCGAGCACGAACAGGCCCGCGCCGCTCTCCCGGGCCAGCGCGACGGCCGGCGACAGAGACCCGTAGCCGAGGTAGGGCGAGACCGTCAGCGCGTCGGAGAACAGCGGGGAGTCCGGGTGCAGGAAGGCCTCGGCGTACGCGGCCATGGTGGAGCCGATGTCGCCGCGCTTGGCGTCCATGACGACCAGCGCGCCGGCCGCCCGCGCCTCCTCGACCGACTTCTCCAGGACGGCGACGCCGCGCGACCCGAAGCGCTCGAAGAACGCGCTCTGCGGCTTGAAGACGGCGACGCGGTCGGACAGCGCCTCGACGACCGTGCGGCTGAACCGCTCCAGACCGGCCACGTCGTCGTTCAGGCCCCACTCGCCGAGCAGGGAGGCGTGCGGGTCGATGCCGACGCACAACGGGCCACGCTCGTCCATGGCACGGCGCAGACGGGCGCCGAAGGGTGCGAGAGAGCTCATGCCGTCTTCCTTGTGTCGGCGCCGACCGCGTCGGCGAGCGTGGCGTACGGGCTGGTGCGCAGGCGCGCGGCAAGCCCCTTGTGCACGGCGCGGGCCCAGAAGGGCCCCTCGTAGATGAACGCGCTGTAGCCCTGGACGAGCGTGGCACCGGCCAGGATGCGTTGCCAGACGTCCTCGGCGTTCTCCACGCCGCCGACGCCCACGAGGGTGACGCGGTCGCCCACGCGCGCGTAGAGGCGCCTGAGCACCTCCAGGGAGCGGGCCTTCAGCGGGGCGCCGGAGAGGCCGCCGGTCTCCTTGACGAGCGAGGGTTCGGACGTCAGACCGAGGCCCTCGCGCGCGATGGTGGTGTTGGTGGCGATGATCCCGTCCAGGCCGAGCTCTACGGCCAGGTCGGCGACCGCGTCGACGTCCTCGTCCGCGAGGTCGGGCGCGATCTTCACCAGCAGCGGTACGCGGCGCGAGGGCACCGTGCGGTCGGCTGCCTCGCGAACGGCGCTCAGCAGCGGGCGCAGCGCCTCGGTGGCCTGGAGGTTGCGCAGCCCCGGTGTGTTCGGCGAGGACACGTTCACGACCAGGTAGTCGGCGTACGGTGCCAGCCGCTCGGTCGACTTCACGTAGTCGGCGGTGGCCTGGTCTTCGGGGACGACCTTGGTCTTGCCGATGTTGACGCCCACGACGGTCCTGAAGACCGGCGTACGGGAGGCCAGCCGCGCGGCGACGGCCAGCGAGCCCTCGTTGTTGAAGCCCATGCGGTTGATCAGCGCGCGGTCCTTCACGAGCCGGAAGAGCCGCTGCTTGGGGTTGCCCGGCTGGGCCTCCCCCGTCACCGTGCCGATCTCGATGTGGTCGAAGCCGAGCATCGACATGCCGTCGACGGCGACCGCGTTCTTGTCGAAGCCGGCGGCGAGCCCGAAGGGGCCGTGCATCCGCAGCCCGAGGGCCTCGGTGCGCAGCTCCCGGTAGCGGGGCGCGAGCAGGGCGGCGAGGAAGGTGCGCAGCACCGGGACGCGGGCGGCGCGGCGGATCCAGCGGAAGGCCAGGTGATGCGCCCGCTCCGGGTCCATCCGGCGGAAGACGAGCTGGAAGAAGATCTTGTACATCGATGTGTCCTCTTGAAGTCGGGTGACCTCATGAAGAGGGGGACACCGTTTCCGGTGTCCCCCTCGTCGGCTGCTAGTCGCGGGCCGCGGTCAGGTGTTCCGCGTGTTCCTGGAGCGAACGGACGCCCACGTCACCGTGGTTGAGGGCGTCGATGCCCTGGACGGCGGCGGCGAGCGCCTGGACCGTCGTCAGGCAGGGGACCGACCGCGCCACGGCCGCCGTACGGATCTCGTAGCCGTCGAGGCGGCCGCCGGTGCCGTACGGGGTGTTGACGATGAGGTCGACCTCGCCGTCGTGGATGAGCTGCACGATGGTCTTCTCGCCGTTCGGGCCGGTGCCCTCGGACTGCTTGCGCACGATCCTGGCGTTGATGCCGTTGCGCTTGAGGACCTCGGCGGTGCCGGAGGTGGCCAGCAGCTCGAAGCCGTGCGCGACCAGCTCGCGCGCCGGGAAGATCATCGAGCGCTTGTCCCGGTTGGCGACCGAGATGAACGCGCGGCCCTTGGTCGGCAGCGGCCCGTAGGCGCCGGCCTGCGACTTGGCGTAGGCGGTGCCGAAGACCGAGTCGATGCCCATGACCTCGCCGGTGGAGCGCATCTCCGGGCCGAGGACCGTGTCGACGCCGCGCCCGTGGATGTCCCGGAACCGGGACCACGGCATGACGGCCTCCTTGACGGAGATCGGCGCGTCGAAGGGCAGCTCGCCGCCGTCGCTGTTCGCCGGCAGCAGGCCCTCGGCGCGCAGTTCGGCGATGGTCGCGCCCAGCGAGATCCGGGCGGCGGCCTTGGCCAGCGGGACCGCGGTCGCCTTGGAGGTGAAGGGGACCGTGCGGGACGCGCGCGGGTTGGCCTCGAGGACGTAGAGGATGTCCCCGGCCATCGCGAACTGGATGTTGATCAGGCCGCGCACCCCGACGCCCTTGGCGATGGCCTCGGTGGAGGCGCGCAGCCGCTTGATGTCGAAGCCGCCCAGGGTGATCGGGGGCAGCGCGCACGCCGAGTCGCCGGAGTGGATGCCGGCCTCCTCGATGTGCTCCATCACACCGCCGAGGTAGAGCTCCTGGCCGTCGTAGAGCGCGTCGACGTCGATCTCGATCGCGTCGTCCAGGAACCGGTCGACCAGGACCGGCCGGGAGGGGCTGATCTCGGTCGACTCGGCGATGTAGGAGGCGAGGCGGGTCTCGTCGTAGACGATCTCCATGCCGCGGCCGCCGAGGACGTACGAGGGCCGCACGAGGACCGGGTAGCCGATCTCGTCGGCGATGGCCTTGGCCTCGGCGAAGGTGGTCGCGGTGCCGTGCTTGGGGGCGGGCAGGCCCGCCTCGGCGAGCACGCGTCCGAAGGCGCCGCGGTCCTCGGCGGCGTGGATGGCCTCCGGCGACGTGCCCACGATCGGCACGCCGTTGTCCTTCAGCGCCTGCGCCAGGCCCAGCGGGGTCTGGCCGCCCAGCTGGACGACGACACCGGCGATGGGGCCCGCCAGGGACTCCGCGTGGACGATCTCCAGCACGTCTTCCAGCGTCAGCGGCTCGAAGTACAGGCGGTCGGAGGTGTCGTAGTCCGTGGAGACGGTCTCCGGGTTGCAGTTGACCATCACGGTCTCGTACCCGGCCTCGCTCAGCGCGAAGGAGGCGTGCACGCAGGAGTAGTCGAACTCGATGCCCTGGCCGATGCGGTTGGGGCCGGAGCCGAGGATGATGACGGCCGGCTTCTCGCGCCGCTCGACCTCGGTCTCCTCGTCGTAGGAGGAGTAGAAGTACGGCGTCTTCGCGGCGAACTCGGCGGCGCAGGTGTCGACCGTCTTGTAGACCGGGCGGATGCCGAGCGCGTGCCGCACCTCGCGGACGACGTCCTCGCGCAGGCCCCGGATCTCGCCGATCTGCTGGTCGGAGAAGCCGTGCCGCTTGGCCTCGGCCAGCAGCTCGGGGTCGAGCTTCGGCGCCGCGGCGAGCTCGTCGGCGATCTCCTTGATCAGGAAGAGCTGGTCGACGAACCAGGGGTCGATCTTCGTGTACGCGAAGACCTCCTCCGGGGTGGCGCCCGCGCGGATGGCCTGCATGACGGTGTTGATCCGGCCGTCGGTGGGCCGGACGGACTCCGCGAGCAGGGCTTCCTTGTCGCCGGGCTCACCGACGAAGGTGAACTGGCTGCCCTTCTTCTCCAGCGAGCGCAGCGCCTTCTGGAACGCCTCGGTGAAGTTGCGGCCGATGGCCATGGCCTCGCCGACCGACTTCATGGTGGTGGTCAGCGTGGAGTCGGCCTGCGGGAACTTCTCGAAGGCGAACCGGGGAGCCTTGACGACCACGTAGTCGAGCGTGGGCTCGAAGGAGGCCGGGGTCTCCTGCGTGATGTCGTTGGGGATCTCGTCGAGGGTGTAGCCGACGGCGAGCTTGGCGGCAATCTTGGCGATCGGGAAGCCGGTCGCCTTGGAGGCGAGGGCCGAGGAACGCGACACGCGCGGGTTCATCTCGATGACGATCACGCGACCGTCCTCGGGGTTCACCGCGAACTGGATGTTGCAGCCACCCGTGTCGACACCGACCTCGCGGATGATCGCGATGCCGACGTCGCGCAGGACCTGGTACTCGCGGTCGGTGAGCGTCATGGCGGGCGCGACGGTGATCGAGTCGCCGGTGTGCACGCCCATGGGGTCGAAGTTCTCGATGGAGCAGACGACCACGACGTTGTCGTTCTTGTCGCGCATCAGCTCCAGCTCGTACTCCTTCCAGCCGAGGATGGACTCCTCCAGGAGCACCTCGGTGGTCGGGGAGAGCGTGAGGCCCTGCCCGGCGATGCGGCGCAGCTCCTCCTCGTCGTGGGCGAAGCCGGAGCCGGCGCCGCCCATGGTGAAGGAGGGGCGGACGACGACCGGGTAGCCGCCGAGGGTGTCGACGCCCTGGAGGACGTCGTCCATGGAGTGGCAGATGACCGAGCGGGCGGACTCGCCGTGCCCGATCTTCTTGCGGACCTCCTCCACCACGCCCTTGAAGAGGTCGCGGTCCTCGCCCTTGTTGATGGCCTCGACGTTGGCGCCGATCAGCTCGACGCCGTACTTCTCCAGCGTGCCCGCGGCGTGCAGCGAGATGGCCGTGTTGAGGGCCGTCTGGCCGCCCAGGGTCGGCAGCAGGGCGTCGGGGCGCTCCTTGGCGATGATCTTCTCGACGAACTCCGGGGTGATCGGCTCGACGTAGGTGGCGTCGGCGATCTCCGGGTCGGTCATGATCGTCGCCGGGTTGGAGTTGACCAGGATGACCCTGAGGCCCTCGGCGCGCAGGATGCGGCACGCCTGGGTGCCGGAGTAGTCGAACTCGGCGGCCTGACCGATGACGATCGGGCCGGAGCCGATGACCAGGACGGACTGGATATCGGTGCGCTTAGGCACGCTGGCCCTCCATCAGGGATACGAAGCGGTCGAACAGGTAGGCGGCGTCGTGCGGGCCCGCTGCCGCTTCGGGGTGGTACTGGACGCTGAACGCCGGGCGGTCGAGGAGCTGGAGGCCTTCGACGACCTGGTCGTTCAGGCAGACGTGGGAGACCTCGGCGCGGCCGTAGGGGGTCTCGGAGACCTTGTCGAGCGGGGCGTCGACGGCGAAGCCGTGGTTGTGGGCGGTGACCTCGACCTTGCCGGTCGTACGGTCCTGCACCGGCTGGTTGATGCCGCGGTGGCCGTACTTCAGCTTGTAGGTGCCGAAGCCGAGGGCGCGGCCGAGGATCTGGTTGCCGAAGCAGATGCCGAACAGCGGGGTGCCGCGCTCCAGGACCGACCGCATGACGGAGACCGGGTGGTCGGCGGTGGCGGGGTCGCCGGGACCGTTGGAGAAGAACACGCCGTCCGGGTTCACCGCGTAGACGTCCTCGGCGGTCGCCGTGGCGGGCAGGACGTGCACCTCGATGCCGCGCTCGGCCATGCGGTGCGGGGTCATGCCCTTGATGCCCAGGTCGACGGCGGCGACGGTGAACTTCTTCTCGCCGACCGCGGGGACGACGTACGCCTCCTTGGTGGCGACCTCCTCGTACAGCGAGGCGCCCTTCATGTGCGGCTGGGCCTGTACGCGCGCGACGAGCTCGGACTCGGCGGCGATCGCCTCGCCGGAGAAGACCCCGGCGCGCATGGAGCCGCGCTCGCGCAGGTGGCGGGTGAGCGCGCGGGTGTCGATGTCGCTGATGCCGACGATGCCCTGCGCGACCAGCTCGTCGTCCAGGGACCGCTTGGCGCGCCAGTTGGACGGCACGCGCGCGGGGTCGCGCACGACATAGCCGGAGACCCAGATGCGCCGCGACTCGTCGTCCTCGTCGTTCCAGCCGGTGTTGCCGATCTGCGGGGCGGTCGCGACGACGATCTGGTGGGCGTACGAGGGGTCGGTCAGGGTCTCCTGGTAGCCGGTCATGCCGGTGGAGAACACGGCCTCGCCGAAGGTCTCCCCCACGGCCCCGTAGGCGCGGCCGCGGAAGATCCGGCCGTCCTCCAGGACGAGTACCGCGGGAGCTTTCGAGGCTCCCCTTGTGGAGGTCGTCATCGTGCGCCTTCCGTTTCCGTCTTGTTGATCATGGAGTTAATGACGTCGACCCACTCGTTGTGCTCGGCCGCCCGGTTGGAGCGGAACCCGGAGTCGATCAGCCGGTCGCCGTGCTCCCAGGTCACGACCAGCAGCCCGCCCTCGGTGAGGACCTTGCCGGCGATGCCCTTGTCGAGCCGGGCCTCGCGCAGCGCCGCGCGGGGGACGAAGAAGTCGGCGGCCCCGGGGCGTACGACATCCAGTCCCGCTTCCGTCAGCGTGAGCTCGACCAGGCTGCGGGTGCCGAGGCCGTGCGCCACGATGCGGTCGAGCCACTGCCCGGCGGTGGTGGAGCCGTGGTAGCGGCCGCTCATCGTCAGTCTGGCCGCACCGGGCTCCGAGGGCGCGCTGGGCAGCTCGGGCAGGTCGCCCTGGAGGGTGCCGCGCCACTTCCAGCCCTCGCGCATCAGCCAGTAGATGAGCGCGACGAACAACGCCAGTCCGACGAGCCAGCCGATACGGGCGGCCCAGTCGGTGACCTCAGCCGATTTCTGCTCGGCGGCCAGCAGGATTTCAGATGTCACGTGAGCTTCCCGTCGACGAGCGTGGCCTTGCCCCGGAGCCACGTGTGCGTGACACGGCCCGGCAGCTCACGCCCCTCGTACGGGGTGTTCCGGCTGCGCGAGGCGAAGCCCGCGGGGTCCACGTCCCCACGGTATTCCGTGTCGACGAGCGTGAGGTTGGCGGGCTCACCTGCCGAGACGGGGCGACCGTGCCCGGTGGCCTGCCCGATCCGCGCGGGCTTGAAGGACATCCGGTCGGCGACCCCGGCCCAGGTGAGGAGCCCGGTGTCCACCATGGTCTCCTGCACCACCGACAACGCGGTCTCCAGGCCCACCATCCCCATCGCGGCCGCGGCCCACTCGCAGTCCTTGTCCTCGTGCGGGTGCGGGGCGTGGTCGGTGGCCACGATGTCGATCGTGCCGTCGGCGAGCGCCTCGCGCAGGGCGAGCACGTCGCGCTCGGTGCGCAGCGGCGGGTTGACCTTGTAGACCGGGTTGTACGTCCGGACCAGCTCGTCGGTGAGGAGCAGGTGGTGCGGGGTGACCTCGGCGGTGACGTCGATGCCGCGGGACTTGGCCCAGCGGACGATCTCGACGGACCCGGCGGTCGACAGGTGGCAGATGTGGACGCGGGAGCCGACGTGCTCGGCGAGCAGGACGTCCCGGGCGATGATCGATTCCTCGGCCACCGCGGGCCAGCCGCCGAGACCCAGCTCGGCGGAGACGATGCCCTCGTTCATCTGGGCGCCCTCGGTGAGCCGCGGCTCCTGCGCGTGCTGGGCGACGACGCCGCCGAAGGCCTTCACGTACTCCAGCGCCCGGCGCATGATCACCGCGTCGTCGACGCACTTGCCGTCGTCGGAGAAGACGGTCACACCGGCCGCCGACTCGTGCATGGCGCCCAGCTCGGCGAGCTTGCGGCCCTCCAGGCCGACCGTGACGGCACCGATGGGCTGCACGTCGCAGTACCCGTGCTCCCGGCCCAGTCGCCAGACCTGCTCGACCACACCGGCGGTGTCGGCGACGGGGAAGGTGTTGGCCATGGCGAACACGGCCGTGTAGCCGCCGGAGGCCGCCGCGCGTGTGCCGGTGAGCACGGTCTCGGAGTCCTCACGGCCGGGCTCGCGCAGATGGGTGTGCAGGTCGACCAGGCCCGGGAGGAGGACCTTGCCGCCGGCCTCGACGACCTCGGCGCCCTCGTCCGGCAGACCGGCGCCCACCTCGGCGATGACACCACCGTCGATCAGGACGTCCTGCGGCTCGCCGCCGAGCACCTTCGCACCACGGATCAGGATCTTGCTCATGTCTCTTACTTCTCCTCGGTACGGGTGTGGCTGACGGCGGGCTCGTTGCCACCCAGCAGCAGGTACAGAACGGCCATCCGGATGGAGACTCCGTTTGCGACCTGCTCCACCACGGTGCAGCGGTCGGAGTCGGCGACCTCGGCGGTGATCTCCATGCCGCGGACCATCGGCCCGGGGTGCATCACGATGGCGTGCTCGGGCATCCGCGCCATGCGGTCGCCGTCGAGCCCGTAGCGCCGCGAGTACTCGCGCTCGGTCGGGAAGAACGCGGCGTTCATCCGCTCGCGCTGCACCCGCAGCATCATCACCGCGTCGGACTTGGCCAGCGTGCTGTCGAGGTCGTACGACACCTCGCAGGGCCAGGTCTCGACGCCGACCGGCACCAGGGTGGGCGGCGCGACCAGGGTGACCTGGGCGCCGAGGGTGTGCAGCAGGTCGACGTTGGAGCGGGCGACCCGGCTGTGCAGGACGTCACCGACGATCGTGATGCGCCGGCCGGACAGGTCCTGGCCGATCCCGGCGTCCCGTCCGACGAGCCGGCGGCGCATGGTGAAGGCGTCCAGCAGGGCCTGGGTGGGGTGCTGGTGGGTGCCGTCGCCGGCGTTGATCACGACCGCGTCGATCCAGCCGGAGTTGGCGAGGCGGTACGGCGCCCCGGAGGCGCCGTGCCGGATGACGACCGCGTCGACGCCCATGGCCTCCAGGGTCTGGGCGGTGTCCTTGAGGGACTCGCCCTTGGACACGCTGGAGCCCTTGGCGGTGAAGTTGATGACGTCCGCGGACAGGCGCTTCTCGGCGGCCTCGAAGGAGATGCGCGTGCGCGTGGAGTCCTCGAAGAAGAGGTTGACGATCGTGCGGCCGCGCAGGGTCGGCAGTTTCTTGATCGGCCGGTCGGCGACCCGGGCCATCTCCTCGGCGGTGTCGAGGATCAGGACGGCGTCGTCGCGGGTGAGGTCGGCGGCCGAGATGAGATGACGCTGCATCTGTCAGGCTCCGTAGGGAAGTTCGGGAGATTACGGGCACGTGCGGGCACGCCGAAGGCAGGCGTCGCTCGCCGTCTCGCTACGGGGTCTGCTTCGCACCGAGCAGCACGGTGTCGCGACCGTCCTCCTCGGCGAGCTGGACCTTGACCGTCTCCCGCAGCGACGTGGGGAGGTTCTTGCCGACGTAGTCGGCGCGGATGGGCAGTTCGCGGTGGCCGCGGTCGACGAGGACCGCGAGCTGCACCGCGCGCGGACGCCCGATGTCGTTCAGGGCGTCGAGGGCGGCGCGGATGGTGCGGCCGGAGAAGAGCACGTCGTCGACGAGGACGACGAGGCGGCCGTCGATGCCGTCACCGGGGATCTCGGTGCGGGCCAGCGCACGCGGCGGGTGCATGCGCAGGTCGTCCCGGTACATGGTGATGTCGAGCGAACCGACCGGAATCTTGCGCTCGGTGATCTGCTCCAGCTTGGCGGCGAGCCGCTGGGCGAGGAAGACGCCACGGGTCGGGATGCCGAGGAGCACCACGTCGTCGGCGCCCTTGGCGCGCTCGACGATCTCGTGGGCGATACGGGTCAACACCCGTGCGATGTCGGGGCCTTCGAGAACGGGCCGCGCATCGGACGCCGCCTCGGCCTGTGAGTCCTGCTGGTTGTGCTTGTCCATATGAAACGGACCTCCTTCTCCGCCTCACGGGACGGACCTTAAAGGACGTCGGAATTGCGCCATCCACGGTAGCAGGCCGGAACGGCGCCCCTGATCACCCCCCTGGCCTAATCGGCCACCACAACCACGGAAAAGGCGGTGCGGCTCATTCGGCTTGACGCAGAAGAGTAACGCTGCGTAACCTCACAGTGAGTTACCAGCCGCGCGGCCTGGATCACACCGGCCGCGTCGACACAGTGTCCGGGGAGCTATATGTCCAGCGAATACGCCAAACAGCTCGGGGCCAAGCTCCGGGCCATCCGCACCCAGCAAGGGCTTTCCCTCCACGGTGTCGAGGAGAAGTCCCAGGGACGCTGGAAGGCGGTCGTGGTCGGTTCGTACGAGCGTGGCGACCGTGCCGTGACCGTGCAGCGCCTCGCCGAGTTGGCGGATTTCTACGGCGTTCCCGTCCAGGAACTGCTGCCGGGCACCACGCCGGGCGGTGCCGCCGAGCCGCCGCCGAAGCTGGTCCTGGACCTGGAGCGGCTGGCCCATGTCCCGGCCGAGAAGGCGGGCCCCCTCCAGCGCTATGCGGCGACGATCCAGTCGCAGCGCGGTGACTACAACGGCAAGGTGCTGTCGATCCGCCAGGACGACCTGCGCACACTCGCCGTCATCTACGACCAGTCGCCCTCGGTCCTCACCGAGCAGCTGATCAACTGGGGCGTCCTGGACGCGGACGCTCGTCGCGCGGTCGCCCACGAGGACAGCTGAGCCGCTTCCCGCCTCAGCAGAAACGTGCCGCCGGGGTGGCCGGGACTTCACCGTTCCGGCCACCCCGGCGGCTTTCTGCGGCTCCCGGGAGCCACAGGGGCACCCGGGGCACCGGACATGCCAGAGGGCCCGCAGCAGTCACGCTGCGGGCCCTCTGGCATGTGTCGTACCTCTGGTGGCCTGGCGGCCCTTACGCCTCGTCCCGGCGCAAGGACGGCTTCAGGTCCTTGAAACGGCCCAGCAGGCCGTTCACGAACGCCGGCGACTCGTCGGTGGAGAACTCCTTCGCCAGCTGCACGATCTCGTCCAGCACGACGGCGTCCGGGGTCGCGTCGACCCAGATCAGCTCGTAGGCGCCGAGACGCAGCAGGTTGCGGTCCACGACCGGCATCCGGTCGAGCGTCCAGCCGACGGAGTACTGCGCGATCAGCTCGTCGATGCGCCGCGCGTGCTCCGCGTAGCCCTCGACCAGCTGCATCGTGTACTCGCTCACCGGCGGCTGCCGGGTGTCTCCCCGGGAGAGCCGGATCCAGTCCGCGAGGACCGTCTGAACGTCGACGCCGCGCTGGTCGCCCTCGAAGAGGATCTGGAAGGCGCGCTTGCGGGCCGTGTTGCGGGCAGCCACGGTTAGCTGTTCACCCGGCCGAGGTAGTCGCTCGTACGCGTGTCGACCTTGATCTTCTCACCGGTGGTGATGAAGAGCGGCACCTGGATCTGGTGGCCGGTCTCCAGGGTGGCGGGCTTGGTGCCACCCGTGGAGCGGTCGCCCTGGACACCCGGCTCGGTCTCCTGGATGGTCAGCTCGACGGCGGCCGGCAGCTCGACGAAGAGCACCTCGCCCTCGTGCTGCGCGACCGTGGCGGTGAAGCCCTCGATCAGGAAGTTGGCGGCGTCGCCGACGGCCTTGCGGTCGACCATGAGCTGGTCGTAGGTCTCCATGTCCATGAAGACGAAGTAGTCGCCGTCCATGTAGGAGAACTGCATGTCGCGCTTGTCAATCGTGGCCGTCTCGACCTTGACGCCGGCGTTGAAGGTCTTGTCGACGACCTTGCCGGACAGCACGTTCTTGAGCTTGGTGCGCACGAATGCCGGGCCCTTGCCGGGCTTGACGTGCTGGAACTCGACGACGGACCAGAGCTGGCCGCCTTCGAGCTTGAGCACCAGGCCGTTCTTGAGGTCGTTCGTGGAAGCCACGGTTGCGGAATCTCCTGGACTGACGTGGACGACCCCGGCGCACGCACTCCTACAGCGCGAGCAGCTCCTTGGTCGTGATGGTGAGTAGCTCGGGTCCGCCGTCCGCCTCGGGGCGTACGACGAGCGTGTCATCGATCCGGACGCCGCCCCGACCCGGGAGGTGGACCCCCGGTTCGACGGTGACCGGCACGCAAGCGTCCAGTTTACCCATGGCCGCGGGGGCCAACTGCGGGTCCTCGTCGATTTCGAGTCCCACGCCATGTCCGGTCAGCGCCAGAAGGCCCTCCGCGTGCCCCGCGGAAGCCAGCACCTGCCGTGCGGCATGGTCCACGTCACGGTACGCGGCCCCTGGTGCGAGGGCCTCCCGCCCGGCGCGCTGGGCGGCGAAGACCAGGTCGTACAGCTCGATCTGCCAGTCGGCCGGTGAGGTCCCGATCACGAACGTACGACCGATCTCACAGCGGTAGCCGCGATATGTCGCCCCCAGACACACGGAGAGGAAGTCGCCCTCCTCCACCCGGCGGTCGGTGGGGCGGTGCGCCCGCCGGCCGGCGTTGGGGCCGGTGGCGACGGAGGTGGGGAAGGCGGGACCGTCGGCGCCGTGGTCCACCAGGCGCCGCTCCAGTTCGAGGGCGAGGTGGCGTTCGGTGCGGCCGACGAGGATGGACTCCAGCAGCTCCCCCAGCGCCTGGTCGGCGATCTCGGCGCCGATGCGCAGGCAGGAGATCTCCTCCTCGTCCTTGACGACCCTGAGCTGCTCGACGGCTCCGCCGAGGTCGGCGAGGCGGATCCTCGGGGCGACCGAACGCAGCGCCCGGTGCCGGGCCACGGTGAGGTGGTGCTCCTCCACGGCGAGCGAGTCCACGCCCTGGATCACCGCGAGGTCGGCGGCCGCGACGGCGGCGTCACCGCGTGACCCGGGCAGGGTCTGCAGGCGCAGTGCCTCGTCGGGGCGGCCCTCACCGGCACGGTCGTCGGGCGGATCGGCACACAGCAGGACGTCCTCGGTCGTGCCGAGCAGCAGGACGGAGCCCTGGGGGGCGGCGCCCGCGAGGTAGCGGACGTTGGCGGGGCGGGAGATCAGCGCGGAGGTCGTGCCGACCGCGTTGCAGCGTTCCCTGAGTCTGGTGCGGCGGGCCGCATGGACCTCTGACATGTCTCGAGCGTAGGAGCTCCGCAGGTGGGGCGCCGTTCGAGAGAGGCCGAGTGGGGCAGGGGGCCTTGTCGACCGCGGGAACACGGGGGCCGGTCGCGCCCTTTCGGGCGCTACCAGCTGGGTGGACTGGCGAGAGAACGTGCCAGGACGTCGTCCAAAACCTGGGCCGTCTGCGGTACGTCCAGCTGGGAGTTGTCGATGATCGGCAGGCCCGAGCCGTACCAGCCCGCCATCCGGCCGTGGATCCGCGCGACCTCCTCGTCCGAGAGGCGGCGGTTGCCCGAGCGTTCGGCGTTGCGCTCCAGGACGATCTCCAGGCCCGGCAGCAGGACGACGGGCAGCAGGCCCGGTCCGACATGGCGCTTCCAGCCGCCCAGCCCCACGACCGGACGGTCGGGGAAGACCGCGTCGTCGAGGATGCAGGAGATGCCGTTGGCGAGGAAGTTGCGGGCGGCGAAGCCGCAGGTGCGGCGGGCCAGGCGGTACTGGGCCTCGGAGTGGTCGTTCCAGCCGGACTGCGGGTCGGCGAAGCCCGAGCGGACCCATTCGCGTACGTCGTCGAGGCTGATGTGGGCGGTGGGCACCCGGCGGTGGTCCGCCCAGTACTTGGCGACGCTCGTCTTGCCGGCGCCCGCCGGGCCGATGAGCAGGACCGCGAGGGTGGTGCCGGCGGGGTCGGCCGCGGCCGGGGCGGGTGGGGTCACGGGGGCGCCGACCGGGACGCCGGGGGGCAGCGGCACATGGCCGGTGGTGTCCGGGGCCGGGGAGGCCGGTGGGGCCGGGGGCGGCGGCGAGAAGCCCGGTGCCGGGGGCGGTGGGGGCACCGGGGCGGACCCCTGGTGCGCTCCCGGGTGCTGTGCGGCCGGCGACCAGCCGACGGCCGGTCCGTGCCCCGGCTGATGGGGCGGCGGCAGCGGAGAACCCACTGCGTGCTGCATCCGGTGCCACTCCGTCTCGTTCTACTGGCTCGGCTCACTCGCCGCAGGCAATTGGCGCCGGCAGCGGAGTACGCGCCCCGCTGCCTACCGAACGGTACCGTCCCCGGCCGCCGTATGGTGAACGGCCGGGGACGGCCCTAAGTGCCCGTGCCCGCACGGCACATCGGACGGATGATCTTCGGCGGTACTACTCGCCCACTTCTCCGTACGCGGCGAGCAGCACCGCCGGGTCCGGGCCCTCCAGGACGGTGGGCTTGGCCAGCCCGTCGAGGACGATGAAGCGCAGCAGGTCACCGCGGGACTTCTTGTCGACCTTCATGGTCTCCAGCAGCTTGGGCCACTGGTCGTAACGGTAGTGCAGGGGCAGCCCGACGGACTCCAGGACCGTACGGTGACGGTCGGCCGTCGCGTCGTCCAACCGGCCGGCGACACGGCCGAGTTCGGCGGCGAAGTGCATGCCCACGGCGACCGCTGCGCCGTGCCGCCACTGGTACCGCTCGTTCTTCTCGATGGCGTGGGCGAGCGTGTGACCGTAGTTGAGGATCTCGCGCAGACCGGACTCCTTCAGGTCCGCGGAGACGACCTCGGCCTTGACCCGGATGGCCCGCTCGATGAGCTCGGAGGTGTGCGGCCCCGCCGGGGTGCGCGCGGACTGCGGGTCGGACTCGATGAGGTCCAGGATCACCGGGTCGGCGATGAAACCGGCCTTGATGATCTCGGCGAGACCGGAGACGTAGTCGTTGACCGGCAGCGACTCCAGCGCGGCCAGGTCGCACAGCACACCGGCCGGCGGGTGGAAGGCGCCGACGAGGTTCTTGCCCTCGGCGGTGTTGATGCCGGTCTTGCCGCCGACGGCCGCGTCGACCATGGCGAGCACGGTCGTCGGAATGGCGATCCAGCGCACCCCGCGCAGCCAGGTCGCGGCGACGAAACCGGCCAGGTCGGTGGTGGCGCCGCCGCCGACGCCGACGACGACGTCGGAACGGGTGAAGTTCGACTGCCCGAGGGCCTTCCAGCAGTAGGCGGCGACCTCGGCGGTCTTCGCCTCCTCGGCGTTGGGCACCTGGATGGCGATCGCCTCGAAGCCCTGCTCGGCGAGGTCGGCGCGCAGCGCCTCACCGGTCTCGGCGAGCGCCTCGGGGTGGATCACGGCCACCCGCTTGGCCTTGGCGCCGACCAACCCGCCGAGCTCACCCAGGAGTTGACGGCCCACCAGGACCTCGTACGGCTCGCTGCCCGCGGTGCCGCCGACCTGGATCCGCGTCACTGCCTCACTCATGCCTGCTTCAACTCCAGTGCGTCCAGGGCCGCTTCGGTGACTTCTTCGGGGGTACGGCCGTCGGTGGCGACGACCGCCGTGGCGATCTGCTCGTACAGGTGGCGGCGGGCCTCCATCAACTCGCGCCACTGCTTGCGCGGGTTGACCGCGAGCAGGGGGCGGGCGGCGTTGAGACCGGTGCGCTTGACCGCCTCCTCGACGTCCATCGAGAGATAGACGACGTCCAGTCCGACGAGCGCCGCGCGCGTGCCGTCGTCGAGGATCGCGCCGCCGCCGAGGGCGAGGACGCCTCCGTGCTCGGTCAGCGCCCGCAGCACCGCCTGCTTCTCGATCGCGCGGAAGGCCGCCTCGCCCTCGTCGACGAAGATGTCGGCGATGGCCCGGCCCTGCTCGGCGACGATGTCGTCGTCGGTGTCCCGGTAGCCGACCCCGAGGCGCTCGGCGAGCAGCTGTCCGACGGTGGACTTGCCCACGCCCATCGGGCCGACGAGGACGACCACGGGGCTCATCGGATGGCCAGGTTCTCGAGGTACGAGCGGACGTTCCGGCGGGTCTCGGGCACCGAGTCGCCGCCGAACTTCTCCGCCACCGCGTCCGCGAGGACCAGGGCGACCATGGCCTCGGCGACGATGCCGGCGGCCGGCACCGCGGAGACGTCGGAGCGCTGGTGGTGAGCCTGCGCCGCCTCACCGGTGGCGACGTCCACGGTCTGCAGGGCGCGCGGCACGGTCGCGATCGGCTTCATCGCGGCACGGACCCGCAGCAGCTCGCCGGTGGACAGACCACCCTCGGTGCCGCCCGCGCGGCCGGAGACCCGGCGGATGCCCTCGGGCGTACTGACGATCTCGTCGTGCGCCTTGGAGCCCGGCACCCGCGCGAGTTCGAACCCGTCGCCGAGCTCGACGCCCTTGATCGCCTGGATGCCCATGAGCGCACCGGCGAGCCGGGCGTCCAGCTTGCGGTCCCAGTGGACGTGGGAGCCGAGGCCCACGGGAACGCCGTAGGCCAGGATCTCGACCACGCCACCGAGGGTGTCACCGTCCTTGTGGGCCTGGTCGACCTCGGCCACCATCGCCTTCGAGGCGTCGGCGTCCAGGCAGCGCAGCGGGTCGGCGTCCAGCTTCTCGACGTCGGCCGGCGTCGGGTACACCCCGGCCGGGGCCTTCACCGAGCACAGCTCCACGACATGGCTGACGATCTCGATGCCGGCCGTCTCCTTGAGGTAGGACCGGGCGACGGCGCCGAGCGCCACCCGGGCCGCGGTCTCCCGCGCGGAGGCGCGCTCCAGGATGGGACGTGCCTCGTCGAAGCCGTACTTCTGCATGCCCGCGAGGTCGGCGTGCCCGGGGCGCGGACGGGTCAGGGGCGCGTTGCGGGCGAGACCGGCGAGGACGTCCGGGTCGATGGGGTCGGCCGCCATGACCTGCTCCCACTTCGGCCACTCGGTGTTGCCCACCATGATCGCGACCGGGGAACCCAGCGTGAGACCGTGCCGGACGCCGCCGAGGAAGGTGACCTGGTCCTGCTCGAACTTCATCCGGGCACCGCGCCCGTAACCGAGCCGGCGCCGGGCCAGGTGGTCCGCCACCATCTCCGTGGTGATCGGCACGCCGGCCGGAAGGCCCTCCAGCGTCGCCACGAGTGCGGGGCCGTGGGACTCCCCCGCGGTCAGCCAGCGCAACCTGCTCAACGGTGCTCCTCAGTGCTCGCGCCCTCGTACTGCCCTGCGTACGCGCGTCCTCGCGTACGGCATCGGCGCGACCAGGTGCGCGGCCCCGGCCCGCCACCTTCGATCCTCCCATGTCCGGCACACTGCGCCCGCCGCTGGTCCATCAGGCGGACGCGTGGCGACCACGGCGGCTCAGACGGAGCCGTTGCCCTGCTGGTTCGGCGGCGCGTAGGCCCCCAGGAAGTCGGCCCCGCTCTGCCGCGGCTGGGCCGGCGCCTGCTGCGGCGCGTAGGCCCCGAGGTAGTCGGCGCCGCTCCCCTGTCCGTACTGTGCCGCCGCGTGGATCGGCCGCCCGTTGCGCACGGCGCGCCAGTAGTCGATCTTGCGCTTGAGCTTCAGCCCCCAGGAGACGAGCACCGCGAGCACGACCAGGGCGAGCACCGTGATCTGCACCCAGTCGGGCATGAACTTCAGCACTGCCTCGAATATCTCGCTCTTGCCGGATGCCAGCTGCATGCCTGCGGACACGTCGAATCTCCCCTCCGGTTCCGCCCCCTGCGGAACCCGGAGGATCCTAGCGGGCGGCCAGCGCCTGCTCGCCCGCTTTTCTCATGGCCGCCAGCGGGGCCCGGGGCGCCCCCGTCATCTGCTCCACCTGGAGGACCGCCTGGTGCACCAGCAGGTCGAGTCCGCTGACGACGGCTCCGCCGAACATGGACCAGCGGGCCGCGAGTTCGGTGGGCCACGGCTCGTAGAGCACGTCGAAGAGGGTGGCGGGCCGCTCGGGCACGGCCGCGGCCAGGGCATCCGTCGTACCGGCCGGGGTGGTGGCGATCACCAGGGGCCGGTGCAGCGCGTCCGCCGCGTCCGCCCAGTCCGCCGTGCGCACCTCGACGTCGAGGCGCTCGCCCCACTGCCGCATCTCGGCGGCCCGGGCCTCGCTGCGGACGTGGACGACGATCTCGCCGGTGCAGACGCGGGCCAGCGCGGCCAGCGCGGACGACGCGGTGGCGCCGGCGCCGAGGATCGCGGCGGAGTCGACCTGCTCGATGCCGTGCTCCCGCAGGGCGGCGACCATCCCGGGGATGTCGGTGTTGTCGCCGACGCGGCGGCCGTCCTCGGTGAGGACGACGGTGTTGACCGCCTCGACGGAGGCGGCCGTCTCGGTGATCTCGTCGAGCAGCGGGATGACCGCCCGCTTCAGCGGCATGGTCAGCGACAGTCCCGCCCACTCCGGTCCGAGCCCGGCGAGGAACCCGGGCAGCGCGGCCTCGTCGACCTCGAACCGGTCGTACGACCAGCCGGTGAGCCCCAGTTCCTCGTACGCGGCGCGGTGCAGCACCGGGGAGAGGGAGTGGGCGATGGGGGAACCGAGCACGGCTGCCCGGCGGGCGTCAGTTGCCCCTGCTCTCATTGAACTTGTCCTTGAGCTTGTTGAACTCGGCCAGCGTCTTGGCGAACTCGGTCGTGTTCACACCGTCGGTCGCCACGAAGTAGTACCAGCCGTCGTGGGTCGGGTTCAGCACCGACTCCATCGCCTCGTCACCCGGGTTGTCGATGGGACCCGGCGGCAGACCCTTGTGCTTGTACGTGTTGTACGGGTCCTGGTTCTCCTTGACCTCCGACTCGGTGACGTCGATGTTGCTCTCGTTCTTCAGGTAGTTGTACGTCGAGTCGAACTGCAGGGCGCCGTAGGTCTCCGGGTTGGCGGGGTCGAGGCGGTTGTAGACCACCTCCGCCATCTTGCGGTAGTCCTCGGCGGTCTTGCCCTCGGCCTGGACGAGGCTCGCGACCGTGACGATCTGGAGCGGGTTGTCCAGCTTGAGCGCCTCGGCCTTGGCCTCCAGGTCGAGCGAGGCGTACTTGCTCGCGGCCCGGCCGACCATCTCCTTCAGGACCGTCTCGGGCTTCATGCCCTTGGCGGCGCCGTAGGTCCCCGGGTAGAGGAAGCCCTCCAGCGGGTCCTTGATGTCGTCGTTGCTGTCCGCCCAGTCGGGCAGACCGAGGCTCTTGTACTTCGCCTCGGCGACCTTCT
The DNA here is from genome assembly GCF_055575395.1 of Streptomyces sp. NPDC034103. Taxonomy (NCBI): domain Bacteria; kingdom Bacillati; phylum Actinomycetota; class Actinomycetes; order Kitasatosporales; family Streptomycetaceae; genus Streptomyces; species Streptomyces sp. NPDC034103. The sequence goes on from NZ_JBVISS010000013.1 coordinate 120,974, forward strand.
TGGTGGTACCGGAGGAGAGGTCGAGCTGCTTGTCGATGGCCTTGTAGACGGACAGATTGCGCTCGCCCGGCTTGACGAGCACGTTGTTCTGGCTCTTCGGATCGAGCATCAGGTCGACGGCGCTCTCGGCCGACATCTCCTTGTTCAGGAGATAGGTGCCCGCCTGGATCTGGCCCGCCTTCTTGTTCTGCGTGAACGCGGCCACGAACGCGTCGACGCTCTTGACGACGCCCGCCAGTTCCAGACGCCTGCCCATCTCCGTCCCGTTGGCGCCCTTCGGGATCGTGATGACCACCCGCTCGCCGGTGCCGTCACCCGCGTAGTCCGGGGCGGGGGCGAAACGATCCTGGTAGAACTGGTAGCCGAAGTAGCCGACGCCGCCGATCCCGCCGCCGAACACCAGCAGGACCACCAGACAGGCGTAGCCACTGCGCCGCTTCTTGGGCTTCTTGCCGCCGCGCCCCCTGCGGTCGCCCCGGCCGCCCGAGGCACCGGGGTCGTCGGTGCCGTCCTCGTCGCCGTCCCCGCCGCCCGCGAAGAAGGCGTGTTCGCCCTGGTCGGGGCCGGGGTCCCAGTCCGTCTGCTGCGGCTCCGGCTCGGTGCGCCGACGGCTCGGCGGCTCCGGCGGCGGGTACGCGTCAGGGGTGCCGTAGTAGTCGGGCTGCTCCCCCGTGCCGTACGCGGCGGCCTGCTGACCGTAGGGGTCCGAGGGGTCGGTGTACGGGACCTGCGTGGGCGCCCAGCCGTTGTTGTCGTACTGGTTCTGGTCGTCGTACTGCTGGTGCTGCTGCGGGACGTACTGCTGCTGGTCGTAGCTCTGCTGCGGGTCGTACTGCTGCTGGTACTGCTGCTGCGCCTGGCCTTGGTCGGCCTGCCGGCCGGTGCCCCAGTCGCCGTACTCGGACTGCTGCGGCTCTTGCGGATAGTGCTGCGGCTGGCCGCCGTAGGCAGCCTGCTGACCCGTAGGGTCCTGCTGCCCTTCCCATCCGCCGTCCCCGTAGTACGGGTCCTGCGGATGCCACGGTTCGGAACCTTCCTGGCCCCGGCCATACTCAGTCATCGATCCCCTAGAGCCGCGAGGCGGCGGTCGCGCGGCTTGTCGCTCGGCATCCTGACCGCCTCTCTCTGTGCGGCACCTGTTCGAACAGCGCCGCAGTCGCGCGGAACGTTACCGTATCGCGATCAGATGACCACTTCGACGCTCTCGCCGGGTGCTTTACCTGACACCCGTTCGGATTCGAGTGCCTGCTGGAGGATGATCACAGCGGCGGCCTGGTCGATGACGGAGCGGCCCTTCTTGGACTTCACCCCGGAGGCGCGCAGTCCCTGGCTGGCGGTGACCGTGGTCATCCGCTCGTCCAGCAGACGGACCGGGACAGGGGCGATGCCCTTGGCCAGTTCCTGGGCGAAGCCTCTGACCTTGACCGCGGCCGGGCCCTCGCCCCCCTTGAGGGAGCGAGGGAGACCGACCACGACCTCGATCGGCTCGTACTCCTCGACGATCTGCCTCAGCCGGCGGTGGGCGGCCGGGACGTCCCGGCCCGGGACCGTCTCCACCGGGGTGGCGAGGATCCCGTCGGGGTCGCACGAGGCGACCCCGATCCGGGCGTCCCCGACGTCGATCGCGAGCCGACGTCCCCTGCGCATCGTCACTTCGCGGTGTCCGTGACCAGCCGTTCGACGGCCTCGACGGCCTCGCCGATCGCTGCCGGGTTCTGGCCGCCGCCCTGGGCGACGTCCGGCTTGCCGCCACCGCCGCCACCGAGGGTCTTCGCGGCCGCGCGGACCAGCTCGCCGGCCTTGAGACCGCGCTCGCGGGCGGCCTCGTTGGTGGCGATGACCGTCAGCGGCTTGCCGTTGACCGTGGTGAACAGCGCCACGACCGCGGCCCGGCCGCCCTGGATGCGGCCGCGTACGTCGAGGACCAGCTTGCGCAGGTCGTCGGCGGTGGTGCCGTCCGGGACCTGCCCGGTGACGACGGCGATCCCGCGGACGTCCTTGGCGGACTCGGCGAGACCGGCGGCGGCCTGGAGCACCTTCTCCGCGCGGAACTTCTCGATCTCCTTCTCGGCGTCCTTCAGCTTGCCGAGCATGGCGGAGACCTTCTCAGGGAGCTCCTCCGGGCGGCCCTTGATCAGCTCCTGGAGCTGGGCGACGACCGTGTGCTCACGGGCGAGGAAGTTGTAGGCGTCGACACCGACGAGCGCCTCGATACGGCGGACCCCGGAGCCGATCGACGACTCGCCGAGCAGCTTGACCAGGCCGAGCTGTGCGGTGTTGTGGACGTGCGTGCCGCCGCACAGCTCCTTGGAGAAGTCGCCGATGGTGACCACGCGGACGCGCTCGCCGTACTTCTCGCCGAACTCGGCGATGGCGCCCTGCTTCTTGGCCTCGTCGATGCCCATGACATCGGCGCGGACGTCGAGGTCGCGGGCGAGCACCTCGTTGATCTTCTGCTCGACGTCGGTCATCACGGCCGTGGGAACGGCGGACGGGGAACCGAAGTCGAAGCGGAAGCGGCCGGGCTGGTTCTCGGAACCGGCCTGGGCGGCCGTCGGGCCGAGCGCGTCCCGCAGGGCCTGGTGGGTCAGGTGGGTGGCCGAGTGGGCGCGGGCGATGGCGGTACGGCGGCGGGCGTCGATCGAGGCGTGCGCCTTGGCACCGACGGTGACCTCGCCGAACTGCACGACACCCTTGTGGACGTAGACGCCCGGGACCGGCTTCTGGCAGTCGCGCACCTCGATGACGGCACCGGAGTCGACCTTGATGCGGCCGGTGTCGCCGATCTGGCCGCCGCCCTCGGCGTAGAACGGGGTCCGGTCGAGGACGATCTCGACCTCGTCGCCCTCGGTGGCGGCCGGGGAGGAGGCGCCGTCGACGAGGATGCCCACGATCGTGGACTCACCCTCGGTGTCGCTGTAGCCGATGAACTCGGTCTCGCCGGTCTTGTCGGCGATCTCGCGGTAGGCACCGGCACCGGCGTGGCCGGTCTTCTTGGCCTGGGCGTCGGCCTTGGCCCGGTCCCGCTGCTCCTTCATCAGGCGGCGGAAGCCGTCCTCGTCCACGGACAGCCCCTGCTCGGCGGCCATCTCCAGGGTGAGGTCGATCGGGAAGCCCCAGGTGTCGTGGAGCAGGAACGCCTTGTCGCCGGACAGGACCGTGCCACCGGCCTGCTTGGTCTCGGTGACGGCGGTGTCGAGGATGTTCGTGCCGCCCTTGAGGGCCTTGAGGAACGCGTTCTCCTCGGCCACGGCGACCTTCTCGATGCGCTCGCGGTCGGTGACCAGCTCGGGGTACTGCCGGCCCATCATGGCGATCACGGTGTCGATCAGGTCCTTGACGACCGGACCGGTGGCGCCGAGGAGGCGCATGTTGCGGATGGCGCGGCGCATGATGCGGCGCAGGACGTAACCGCGGCCCTCGTTGCCGGGGGTGACACCGTCGCCGATGAGCATCACGGAGGTGCGCATGTGGTCGGTGACGACGCGCAGGGAGACGTCCGAGTCGTGGGCGTCGCCGTACGCGACACCGGTCAGCTCGGTGGCCTTCTTGATGACGGCCATGGAGGTGTCGATCTCGTACATGTTCTGCACGCCCTGCAGGATCATCGCCAGGCGCTCGAGTCCGAGGCCGGTGTCGATGTTCTTGCTGGGGAGCTCGCCGAGGATCTCGAAGTTGTCCTTGCCGATGCCCTCACCGCGCTCGTACTGCATGAAGACGAGGTTCCAGATCTCCACGTACCGCTCGTCGTTGACGGCGGGGCCGCCCTCGACGCCGAACTCGGGACCGCGGTCGTAGTTGATCTCGGAACAGGGGCCACAGGGTCCGGGGACGCCCATGGACCAGTAGTTGTCCTTCATGCCGAGGCGCTGGATGCGCTCCTTCGGCACGCCGACGACCTCGTGCCAGATGCGCTCGGCCTCGTCGTCCTCCAGGTACACGGTGATCCAGAGCTTCTCCGGCTCCAGGCCGTAACCACCCTTGTCCTGGGGCGTGGTGAGCAGCTCCCAGGCGTACTTGATGGCGCCTTCCTTGAAGTAGTCGCCGAAGGAGAAGTTGCCGCACATCTGGAAGAACGTGCCGTGCCGGGTGGTCTTGCCGACCTCTTCGATGTCGGGGGTGCGCACGCACTTCTGCACGCTGGTGGCGCGCGCCCACGGCGGCTTGACCTCACCGAGGAAGTACGGCTTGAAGGGCACCATGCCGGCGGGGACCAGGAGCAGAGTCGGGTCGTCCGCGATGAGCGACGCCGAAGGGACGACGGTGTGACCGCGCTCCTCGTAGAAGCTCAGCCAGCGGCGGCGAATCTCGGCCGACTCCATCAGTGGTCCTCATTCCGGTTGTGCGAGTACGTCTGGTACGTCGATCCCTCGACGTACTTCGGGTGGTTGCGGTTCTCGATGGCGGTGTGCCGCCGGGACGCGGGGAGTTCGGGGTCGACGGGGGCGTTCAGCCCGAGCGCGTCGCCGAGCTCCTCCTCCCGCTGGGCCATGTTGTCGCGGACGTCGAGCGCGAAGCCCACCGCGCGGTCCTTGATGCGGTGACCGGCCTCGATGGCCTTGTTCGCCGCGGTGGCGGCGAGGCTCTCGGGGGTCAGCTGCCTCAGCTTGCGGTTGACCTTGGTGGTGGCCCACACACCGGCGGCGACGCCCGTGCTGAACCAGAAGGTACGGCGGAACATCGCTTGGTCTCAGTCCTTCTTCCGCTTGCTCCGTCGTGACGCCGGGACGGTACGGCCCACGATCACGGTACGCCGGGGTGCCTTGGGGGGCACGTCGTCCTTGCGGCCGCTGATCGCCTGACGCACGCCGTACCCGAAGGCCGCGACCTTGACGAGGGGACCGCCGAAGGTGGAGGCGACGGTGGTGGACAGCGCGGAGGCGTTGGAGGTGACCTCCTGGACGTCCGAGGCGATCGCGTCGACCCGGTCGATCTGGGTCTGCGCGGAGCGGACCGCCGAGGAGGCGTCCGCCAGGAGCGGTACGGCCTGGTCGGTCACGTCCGCCACCAGTTTGGTGGTCGCCCTGAGCGTCTGGGCCAGCCTCGCCAGCGCTACGGCGAGGAAGGACACCAGGATCGCCCAGAAGACCGCCACCAGGATCCCGGCCACCTCGCCACCGGACACCGCGCACCCGCTCCCGTATACGTGTCTGACATCTTTTCGAACCATGAAAACCCAGTAGGCCGAGCCTATCGCGCCGCGGGTGCGGCTCCGTACCGGATTGCCGCCGTCGCGCGGGCCGAGTTGCGGGAAGCGATTGTACGGAGTGAACACGGTTCAGTACGCTCCGTGTTCCATGCGTGACCATCGGCTCTGCGACGGCAATCTGCCCCTCGAACTGGACGCGTTCGTGGGCCGCTCGGCCGAACTCGCGGAACTGTCCCGGCTCCTGGAGAGCTCGCGGCTGGTGACCGTGACCGGGGCCGGTGGCATCGGCAAGTCCCGGCTGGCGGCACGGGCGGCGGCGCGCGAGGGCACCTGGCGGGTCGAGCTGGCAGCGGTGCGCGATCCGGAGGTGGTGGACTTCGCGGTCGTGGAGGCGCTGGGGCTCACGGACCACACCACACGGCCGCCGCGCGAGATCCTGCTCGCCCATCTCGCCGAGCGCGGGCCCGGGCGTCAACTCCTGCTGCTGCTGGACGGGTTCGAGCATCTCGTGGAGGCGTGCGCGGAGCTGGTCGCCGACCTGCTCCGGAAGGCGCCCGGCCTGCGGGTGCTCGCGGTGGGCCGCAGGCCGCTGTCCGTGGCGGGCGAGCGGGTGTTCACGCTCGGCCCGCTGGCGCAGGACGAGGCCGTGGAACTCTTCCTGTCACGGGCGGTCGGGACAGAGGTGGCCGGGTCGGAGGCGGTCGCCGCCACCGATCCCGCGGTGCCGGAACTGTGCCGGCGCCTGGACGGCATCCCGCTCGCGGTCGAACTGGCCGCCGGGCGGCTGCGGGCCCTGTCCCCCGGGCAGCTGCTGGAGCGGCTCGACGACCGGTTCCGGCTGCTGGCCGGCGGTGGGCGGGACACCCTGTCCCGGCATCGCACGCTGCGTACGGCGATCGGCTGGAGCCATGAGCTGTGCACGCCCGAGGAGCGGCTGCTGTGGTCGCGTCTGTCGGTGTTCGCCGGACCCTTCGACCTGGAGGCCGCGGAGTACGTCTGCAGCGGCGACGGGCTGGCCGAGCAGGACGTCCTCGACGTGCTGACGGAACTGCTCGCGCAGTCCGTGGTAGCGCGGGAGGAGTCCGCGACGGGGGTGCGCTACCGGATGCTGGACACGGTCCGGGCCTACGGCGCCGACTGGCTGGAGGCGAGCGGCGACGCGGCCCGGCTGCGACGGCGGCACCGCGACTGGTACCTGGGCCTGGCCACCTGGTGCGAGTTGGACTGGTTCTCACCGCGCCAGGCCGAGATCGCCGCACGCGTCGAGGCGGAACTGCCCAATCTGCGCTCCGCCCTGGATCACTGCCTGTCCGACCCGGACGAGGCACACCTGGGCCAGTACCTCGCCGGTTCCCTCTGGTTCTACTGGGCCGGCTGCGGACGGCTGTCGGAGGGCCGGCACTGGCTGGAGCAGGCCGTGCGGCTGGAGTCCGACAACGAGCTGTCGCGGCTGAAGGCCCTGTGGGTGCTGGGTTACGTGGCGATCCTCCAGGGCGACACGGTGCCCGCGCTCGCCGCGCTCCAGGAGTGCCGTCGGGAGGCGGAGCGGTCGGCGAACCCCATGGCGGTGGCCTACGCCGAGCACCGCACCGGGTGTCTGGCCCTGGTCACGGACGACATGCCCCGCGCGGAGACACTGCTGCGCTCGTCGCTGGAGCGCTACCGGGAGATCGGCGAGCTCAACAGCAACGTGCTGATGGGCCAGGTGGAGCTGGCGATGGCCCGGGCCTTCCAGGGCGATCTGCCGGAGGCGGTCAAACTCTGCGAGGACGTCCGGCAGGTCTGCGAGGACCACGGGGAGCGCTGGGCCAGGTCGTACGCGCTGTACGTGCTCGCGTACGCGGCCTGGAGCGAGGGCGATCCGACGGCGGCCCGCGCACTGCTGACCGACTGTCTCGGCGCCGCCCACTCCTTCCACGACCTGCTCGGCACGGTCCTGACGATCGAGCTGCTGGCCCTGGTCACGGCGGTGCAGGGCGACCCGGCGGAGGCGGCGGTCCTCCAGGGCGCGGCGGCCGCGATGTGGCCCTCGGTCGGTCTGCCGCTGTTCGGCTCCGCCTACTACAACGCCCCGCACGAACGGTGCGAGGCGACGGCCCGGGAGCGGCTGGGCGACGAGCGGTACGAGGGGTGCGTACGGGAGGGCGGACGGCTGGGCCGGAAGGCCGCGGTGGCCCGGGCACTGGGGCGGCCCGTGGCGGCGCTGCCCGCGCCGCGCGGACCGGCCCGGCACGCCCGGGGCGCCGTGGCCCAGCACGAACCCGCCGCCTCGCCCACCCGGAAGGGCGGGGAGACGGCGGGCTGAGGTGGTGCGTGTGCTACGCCCCGGCTGGTGATCAGCGGGCGTAGTACTCGACGACGAGCTGCTCGTCGCAGATCACCGGGATCTCCTTGCGGTTCGGCTCGCGGTCCAGGCGGAAGGCCAGGGCGCGGAGGTTCACCTGGAGGTAGCGCGGGGTCTCGCCGTCGGGGGCGAAGCCGCCCTCGCGGGCGATGGAGAAGAGGGTCTTCTCGCGGCTGCGCTCGCGGACCATCACGACGTCGTCGGGACGGACGCGGAAGGACGGCTTGTCGACCTTCTGGCCGTTGACCTCGATGTGGCCGTGGACGACCATCTGACGGGCCTGGTAGATCGTGCGGGCGATGCCCGAACGCAGGACCAGCGCGTCGAGACGGCGCTCGAGCTCGATGATCAGGGCCTCACCGGTCTTGCCCTGGACCTTGGAGGCGCGCTCGTAGGCGCGGACGAGCTGACGCTCGGAGACGTCGTACTGCGCGCGCAGACGCTGCTTCTCGAGCAGACGGACCTTGTAGTCCGAGTTCTGCTTGCGGCCACGGCCGTGCTCACCCGGGGGGTAGGGACGGGCCTCGAAGTACTTGACGGCCTTCGGGGTCAGCGCGATGCCGAGGGCACGCGACTTCTTGACCTTGGGGCGGGACTGGTTCGCCACAATCTCTCATTTCTCAGTGTTCGGCTTGTCAGAGTTGAGGGAGGTCGCATCCGCAGCCGGGGAAACCCGCCGGGTCCACTGGGGACCCGTCAGGCAGCCGCTCCCTGGTCTGGGCACAACGTGCAGCACGCGAGTGGCCCACCGACCGGTTCCGTCGTACGACGGATGGTGGTGGGCTGCCCGCGACACCATTCGAACGGTGCGCGACGCTCCTGGAGTCGGTCCGAGAACCGGATCTCCGGCTGACCGTCCCGTTCTGACTGCACGGGACACAGCACTTCGAGGGATTCTACAGGGCGCTCAGGACCGCTTGCGACCGAGGTGCTTCCTGGTCCACTCCACCGCGTCCGCGTACCGGGCCTCGGCTCCGTGCCGGGACGGCTCGTAGTACGCGCGGTCCTTGATCGCGTCCGGGGCGTACTGCTGCTCGGCGATGCCCTCGGGCAGGTCGTGCGGGTAGACGTACCCCTGGGCGTGGCCGAGCTTGGCGGCGCCCTTGTAGTGCCCGTCGCGCAGGTGCGGGGGCACCGGTCCGGCCAGGCCCTTGCGGACGTCCTCCATGGCGGCGCCGATCGCCATGGTCGCGGAGTTGGACTTGGGGGCCAGGGCGAGGGCGATGGTGGCGTGGCTCAGCGTCAGCGCGGCCTCGGGGAAGCCGATCATGGCGACGGCCTGGGCCGCGGCGACGGCGATGGGCAGGGCGTTGGGGTCGGCGAGGCCGATGTCCTCGCTGGCGGAGATCATCAGGCGCCGGGCGATGAAGCGGGGGTCCTCGCCGGCCTCGATCATGCGGGCCAGGTAGTGCAGGGCGGCGTCGACGTCCGAGCCGCGGATGGACTTGATGAGGGCGCTGGCGACGTCGTAGTGCTGGTCGCCGTCGCGGTCGTACTTCACGGCCGCGCGGTCGACCGTCTCCTCCAGCGTGGTGAGGGAGAGCTCCGCCTCGCCCTTGTCCAGCGCGGCCCCGGCGCCGGCCTCCAGGGCGGTCAGGGCGCGGCGGGCGTCACCGCCGGCGATCCGCAGGAGGTGGTCCTCGGCGTCCTCGCTGAGGGCGACGGCGTCCTTCAGCCCTCGCTCGTCGCTCAGGGCCCGCCTCAACAGCGCCCTGACGTCGTCGTCGGTGAGGGGTTCGAGGGTCAGCAGCAGGGAGCGGGAGAGCAGCGGGGAGATGATCGAGAAGTACGGGTTCTCGGTGGTCGCCGCGATCAGCGTGACCCAGCGGTTCTCGACGGCCGGGAGCAGGGAGTCCTGCTGGGCCTTGCTGAAGCGGTGGATCTCGTCGAGGAAGAGGACGGTCTCCTTGCCGTAGCCGCCGGTGGCGCGGCGGGCGCCGTCGATGACCGCGCGGACCTCCTTGACGCCCGCGGTGATCGCCGACAGCTCGACGAAGCGCTTGTTGGTGGCCTTGGAGACGACGTAGGCCAGGGTCGTCTTGCCGGTGCCGGGCGGGCCCCACAGGATCACCGAGGACGGTCCCGCCGGGCCGCCGGCGCCCTCGCCGACCAGGCGGCGCAGGGGCGAGCCGGGCTTGAGCAGGTGCTGCTGGCCCACCACCTCGTCGAGGGTGCGCGGGCGCATGCGGACCGCCAGGGGACTCCCGGCGGGGTCCTTCTCCTGGCGTTCTTCTGCGGCTGCGGTGAACAGATCGGGCTCCACTCTCAAAACCCTAATTCACCGCACTGACAATCCCGCCAGACCCCGGGAAAGCCCGGTCAGCTGGTCCAGAAGTCCCACCAGCGGGTCAGGATCAGCATGCCGATGATGCCGATGTGCAGAACGGGCAGCACCCAGGTGAACTCGCCGAAGAAGCTCTTCAGCCAGCGCGGGGCGGGCAGGAAGCCGTTGCGCACGTTGAACGAGGTCACGTACCAGAACATGATGATCGTCGCGACCCAGGCCAGGGAGCACCACAGGCACAGCGCGTTGATCCGGTACAGGGACTGGAACATCAGCCAGGCGCAGAACGAGACGCCGAAGAGGGTGCCGGCGTTGAAGGTCAGCCAGTACCAGCGCGGGTAGCGGGCCCGGGCGAGCAGGCTCACGCCGACGCAGACGACGATGCCGTAGGCGACGAGGCCGAGCATCGGGTTGGGGAAGCCGAAGGCGGCGGCCTGCTTGGACTCCATGACGCTGCCGCAGGAGACCACGGGGTTGAGGCTGCAGCCGGGGGTGTAGGACGTGCCCGCGACCTTGGCCTCGAGCAGCTTGAACTTGTCGATCGTGATGACCCACGCGGCGAGCAGACCGGCCGCGCCGGTGATCACCAGCAGCAGGGCGAGGGCACGGCTGCCGCCCACCGCGCGCGGTGCGCCGTCCGTGCCCGCCGACGAAGGCTCGGGCTCGGTGGAGACGTCTTTGACTGTGGTCTTGCTCATCACGCCGATTCCGTCTGCTTGAGAGTTGGACCTTCTTCGGGCACCGGCCATTGTGCCGCACACGGGGCCCTGTCCACCGTTCGATGGACATAAGGAAGGACGCTCGGTCGCCTCTGGGCGAGCGGTTCGGGCCGACGCGCGCGGTGGCCGTACGGGGCGACGCGAGCAGTCGAGGGCAGCGGCATGTACGGGGCGTTCGCCCTGCTGGGCGCAGTGCGTGGAGACCCCCCCCGGGCCAACCGGAGCCCTCGGCCCGGCCCCCGAGGCGGGCACACGCGCGTGCCGCTCACGTGTCGGAATCCCCTGACAGGAGGAATCGACGCCCACCGAGTTGACGGTTCGTGAAACCGATCGACATGTGGCCGGGCGACGGCCACCCGAGGCAATGGCGAAGGCGCCGGACACCACGTACGGCATCCGGCGCCTCCCGGGTGGAGCTACAACCGCGGCACTAGCCGAGGCGGGACTCCAGCTCGGCCACGATCTCGTTGACGCCGATCGCCGTCTGCTCGCCGGACTCCATGTCCTTGAGCTGGACGACGCCCTCGGCGAGGTCGCGCTCGCCGGCGACGACCGTGTAGCGGGCGCCGCTGCGGTTGGCGTTCTTCATGGCGCCCTTGAGGCCCTTGGCGCCGTAGGAGAAGTCCGCCGCGATGCCCTGCTTGCGCAGCTCGCCCACCTTGGCGAACAGCACCCGGCGGGCCTCCTCGCCGAGCGGGACCGCGAACACGCTGGTCGCGGAGGGGAGTTCGAGCTCCACGCCCTCCGCCTCCAGGGCGAGGACCGTGCGGTCGACGCCGAGCGCCCAGCCGACGGACGGCAGCGCGGGGCCGCCGATCATCTCGGACAGGCCGTCGTAGCGACCGCCGCCGCCCACCGCGGACTGGGAGCCCAGGCCGTCGTGGACGAACTCGAAGGTCGTACGGGTGTAGTAGTCCAGGCCGCGCACCAGCTTGGGGTCGTCCTCGAAGGCCACGCCCGCCGCGGTGATCAGCTCACGGACCTCCTCGTGGTACGCCTTGCAGGCGTCGCACAGGTAGTCACGCAGCAGCGGGGCGTCGCCCAACTGCTTCTGCACGTCCGGACGCTTGTCGTCGAGCACGCGCAGCGGGTTGATCTCCGCGCGGCGCAGCGTCTCCTCGTCGAGGTCCAGGCCGCGCAGGAAGGTCTGCAGCGCCTCCCGGTAGACCGGACGGCACTCCTTGTCGCCCAGGCTGTTGAGGAGGATGCGGAAGTCCCTGAGCCCCAGCGAGCGGTACGCCTGGTCGGCCAGGATGATCAACTCGGCGTCCAGCGCCGGGTCCTCGGCACCGATCGCCTCGGCACCGACCTGCGAGAAGTGCCGGTAGCGGCCCTTCTGCGGGCGCTCGTAGCGGTAGTAGGAACCGGAGTACCAGAGCTTGACGGGGAGGTTGCCCGCCTTGTGCAGGTTGGCCTCCAGCGCCGCACGCAGCACCGACGCCGTGCCCTCGGGACGCAGGGCGAGCCGGTCGCCGCCCTTGGTCTCGAAGGCGTACATCTCCTTCGTGACGATGTCGGTGGATTCACCCACCCCGCGTGCGAAGAGCTCCACGCTCTCGAAGCCGGGCGTCTCGATGTAGCCGTAGCCGGAGTTGCGCAGCGGGGCGGCGATCGCCTCGCGGACCGCCAGGAACTTCGCGCTGTCCGGCGGGATGAGGTCGTACGTGCCCTTGGGGGCCTTGAAGGTGCTCACGGAAAGTCTCGTCACATTCCTCGTCGGGGAGCGTCGACATGCGCGCTGTGATCCTGGCGGCCTGCGGCCACTTGCCGCAGGTACGGGTTGGTGGCGCGCTCACGGCCGATGGTCGTGTGCTCGTTGTGGCCGGGCAGCACCACGGTCGAGTCGTCGAGCGGGAGGACCACACGGGCCAGGGACTCGAGCATGTCGTCCATGGAGCCACCGGGGAAATCGGTGCGTCCGATGGAGCCGGCGAACAGCAGGTCGCCCGAGAACAGGATCGGCGGGATGTCCGCCGCCTCGGGCAGGCCGAAGGTCACCGACCCCCTGGTATGGCCCGGCGCGTGCGCGACGGACAGCTCCAGTCCCGCCAGCTCCAGCTTCACGCCGTCGGTCAGCTCCTTGACGTCGGCCGGCTCCCCCACGGTCAGCTCGCCCATGAGCGGCATGCCGAGGGAACGGCCGAGCGCCTTCTCCGGGTCGCTCATCATGAAGCGGTCCTCGGGGTGGATCCACGCGGGCACGTCGTGCGCGCCGCACACCGGGACGACCGAGGCCACATGGTCGATGTGGCCATGGGTGAGGACGACGGCGACGGGCTTGAGCCGATGCTTCTTCAGCGCCTCTTCGACTCCCTGGGCGGCCTGATGGCCCGGGTCGATGATCACGCACTCCTCACCGGCGGCGGGGGCGACGAGATAACAGTTCGTCCCCCAGGCCCCGGCGGGGAACCCGGCAATGAGCACGATCGTCCTTCGTTGTGTCGATAAGGGTGGGCTTGAAAAGGGCTGCGCCTGTGGTCAGAGCCTACCGGCGCTGCCGTTTCCTCAGCGAACCCATATACGGTACGGGGCACACGCAGGCGGTCGGCTCAGTAGACGCACGCGTCCCAGCAGGCGTACGAGACGCATGAGGAGAGAATCCGGTGGTCACCCAGGAACAGCGGAAGCGGCAGCTCGCCCGGGAGAAGTTTCTGCGGCAGCAGCAGCGACGCACGGCCGCGCGACGCAAGGCCCGCATGCGCAACTCCGTGATCGCGTCGGTACTCGGCGTGATCCTGGTGGGCAGCCTGGCGCTGTACACGACGGACGTCCTCAAGGGCGACGACGACAAGTCGAACGCGGCGGCCGAGGCCAAGGACTCCACGACGCCCAGCGCGGTCGCGGACCCGTGCGAGAAGCCGGCCGAGGGCAAGCCCAGGACAGCGACCTGGAAGAAGGAGCCGTCCCTGACGATCGACAAGTCGGCGACGTACACGATGAAGCTGGCGACGACGTGCGGTGACATAGACATCGCGCTGAAGACGAAGGCGGCCCCGCACACCGTCAACTCCTTCGACTTCCTCGCGTCCAAGGGCTACTTCGACCACACCAAGTGCCACCGGCTCACCACCAACGGCATCTACGTCCTGCAGTGCGGCGACCCGACGGGCAGCGGCAGCGGTGGTCCCGGCTACACCATCCCGGACGAGAACCTGAAGGACAAAAGCCTGAAGAAGAACATCTATCCGGCGGGCACGGTCGCCATGGCCAACACCGGCCAGAAGCACACCGGCGGCAGCCAGTTCTTCCTCGTGTACCAGGACAGTCAGCTGCCGCCGAGCTACACACCGTTCGGCACCGTTTCCGATTCCGGTATGACGGTCCTGAAGAAGATCGCCGCCGCGGGTGAGAGCACCGGAGCGGGTGACGGGGCGCCCAACGCGACGGTCGTGATCAACAAGGCGACCGTCACCAAATCCTGACCGCCAACTGCGTAATTTCGGTCGCGCGGGATGCGGACAGGCAACCCGCCGGTCGCCTATGTTGGCCGTGACGAAACTGTGGACGATGCCCGGGGGAGCACCAGCCCCTCGCCGGCATCATGTGGAGGAGGCGCTGTGAGCAGCGACCCGTGGGGCCGCGTCGACGAGACGGGGACCGTGTACGTGCGTACGGCCGACGGCGAGCAGGTCGTCGGTTCCTGGCAGGCCGGCTCCCCTGAGGAGGCGCTGGCCTACTTCGAGCGCAAGTACGAGGGCCTGGTTGTCGAGATCGGCCTCCTCGAGAAGCGGGTGAAGACCACCGATCTGTCGGCCAAGGACGCGCAGGCCGCCATCGACCACATCCGCGAGCAGGTCGACGCGCACCACGCGGTCGGCGACCTCGACGCCCTCAAGGTGCGCCTCGACAAGCTCGTGGAGACCGTCGACAAGCGCCGCGAGGAGCGCAAGCAGCAGCGCGCGAAGCAGTCCGACGAGGCCCGGCACGCCAAGGAGGCGCTGGTCGTCGAGGCTGAGGAGCTGGCCCAGTCCGACCAGTGGCGGGCGGCCGGTGAGCGGCTGCGGGCGCTGGTGGACACCTGGAAGGGCCTGCCGCGTCTGGACCGCAAGTCCGACGACGAGCTGTGGCACCGCTTCTCGCACGCCCGCTCGGCGTTCTCCAAGCGCCGCAAGGCGCACTTCGCGTCGCTGGACGCGCAGCGCGAGGAGGCCCGCAAGACCAAGGAGCGACTGGTCTCCGAGGCCGAGGCGCTCTCCGGCTCCACCGACTGGGGGCCGACAGCCGCGCGTTACCGCGAGCTGATGGCGGAGTGGAAGGCCGCGGGCCGTGCCCAGCGCGAGCACGAGGACGACCTGTGGAACCGCTTCCGCGGCGCGCAGGACGTCTTCTTCGCCGCGCGCAGCTCGGTCTTCGCCGAGCGCGACGCCGAGCAGACGGAGAACCTGAAGCTCAAGGAGGAGCTGGCCGAGGAGGCCGAGAAGATCCTCCCGATCACCGAGCTCAAGGCTGCGCGGGCCGCGTTCCGGCAGATCAACGAGCGCTGGGAGGCCATCGGCCACGTCCCGCGCGACGCGCGTCCCAAGGTCGAGGGCCGGATGCACGCCGTCGAGCGGGCCATCCAGGAGGCCGAGGAGACCGAGTGGCGCCGCACCAACCCCGAGGCACGCGCGCGTGCCGAGGGTCTGACCGGTCAGCTCCAGGCCGCCGTGGACAAGCTCAAGGGCCAGATCGAGCAGGCCCGCGCCCAGGGCAACAACGCCCGCGCCGACAAGCTCGAGCGTGAGCTGGAGGGCCGCCAGGCCCTGCTGGATCAGGCGCTGAAGGGTCTGCAGGAGTTCGGCGGCTGACAGTACGCCGACTGTCCCGTACGACGAGAGGGGCCCCGTACATCGCGTACGGGGCCCCTCTCGTCGTATGCCCTACGACCTGCTGCGCGCCGACGTCACGCGGTACACGTCGTAGACGCCCTCCACGCCCCGGACCGCCTTCAGGACGTGCCCGAGGTGCTTGGGGTCGCCCATCTCGAAGGTGAAGCGGGAGGTGGCGACGCGGTCGCGGGAGGTCTGGACGGCCGCGGAGAGGATGTTGACGTGCTGGTCCGACAGGACGCGGGTGACGTCGGACAGGAGCCGGGAGCGGTCCAGCGCCTCGACCTGTATGGCGACCAGGAAGACCGAGGACTGGGTGGGCGCCCACTCCACGTCGAGGATCCGCTCGGGCTCGCGGGACAGTGAGTCCACGTTCACGCAGTCGTTGCGGTGGACCGACACTCCGCTGCCCCGGGTGACGAAGCCCATGATCGGGTCGCCGGGGACGGGCGTGCAGCAGCGGGCGAGCTTGACCCACACGTCGTCGACGCCCTTGACGACGACGCCGGGGTCGGCGTTGGAGCGGCGCTTGCGGCCGCGGCCGCGGGTCGGCGGGACCGACTCGTCGATCTCCTCGGTGGCCGCCTCCTCGCCGCCGAGCGCGGAGACGAGCTTCTGCACGATGTTCTGCGCGGAGACATGGCCCTCGCCGATCGCCGCGTACAGCGCGGAGATGTCGGAGTACCGCATCTCGTGCGCGAGCGTGACGAGGGAGTCGCCGGTCAGGATGCGCTGGATCGGCAGGTTCTGCTTGCGCATGGCGCGGACGATGGCGTCCTTGCCCTGCTCGATCGCCTCGTCGCGGCGCTCCTTGGAGAACCAGGCGCGGATCTTGTTGCGGGCGCGCGGGGACTTGACGAAGTTCAGCCAGTCCCGGGACGGTCCGGCCCCGGCCGCCTTGGACGTGAAGACCTCGACGAGGTCGCCGTTGTCCAGGGTCGACTCCAGCGGTACGAGACGGCCGTTGACCCGGGCTCCTATGGTGCGGTGTCCCACCTCGGTGTGCACCGCGTACGAGAAGTCCACCGGGGTGGAACCGGCCGGCAGCGCTATCACGTCGCCCTTGGGAGTGAAGACGAAGACCTCGTTGCGCGACAGGTCGAAGCGCAGGGACTCCAGGAACTCGCCCGGGTCCTCGGTCTCCTTCTGCCAGTCCAGGAGCTGGCGCAGCCACGCCATGTCGTTGAGGTGGTCGTCCTTGCCGGTGGTCCGCGGCGCGTCCGAGCGCACCTTGGAGGCGCCGGCGACGGCCTCCTGCTTGTACTTCCAGTGCGCGGCGATGCCGTACTCGGCGCGGCGGTGCATGTCGAAGGTGCGGATCTGGAGTTCGACCGGCTTGCCGTTGGGGCCGATGACCGTCGTGTGCAGCGACTGGTACATGTTGAACTTGGGCATCGCGATGTAGTCCTTGAACCGGCCGGGGACCGGGTTCCATCGCGCGTGCACGGTGCCGAGGGCGGCGTAGCAGTCGCGGACGGTGTCGACGAGGACGCGGATGCCCACCAGGTCGTAGATCTCCGCGAAGTCACGGCCGCGGACGATCATCTTCTGGTAGACGCTGTAGTAGTGCTTGGGGCGGCCGGTGACGGTCGCCTTGATACGGGCCGCGCGCAGGTCCTGCTGCACCTCGTCGGTCACTATGGCGAGGTACTCGTCGCGCTTGGGGGCGCGCTCGGCGACGAGGCGGACGATCTCGTCGTACATCTTGGGGTAGAGGATCGCGAAGGCGAGGTCCTCCAGCTCCCACTTGATGGTGTTCATGCCCAGGCGGTGGGCGAGCGGCGCGTAGATCTCCAGGGTCTCGCGCGCCTTCTTCTCCTGCTTCTCGCGCTTGAGGTAGCGCATGGTGCGCATGTTGTGCAGGCGGTCGGCGAGCTTGATGACCAGGACGCGGGGGTCCTTGGCCATGGCCACGACCATCTTGCGCACGGTCTCCGCCTGCGCGGCCTCGCCGAACTTGACCTTGTCCAGCTTGGTGACGCCGTCGACGAGCAGGGCGACGGAGTCGCCGAAGTCGCGGCGGAGCTGGTCGAGGCCGTACTCGGTGTCCTCGACGGTGTCGTGCAGCAGGCCCGCCATGAGCGTGGCCGGGTCCATGCCCAGCTCGGCGAGGATCGTGGTGACGGCGAGCGGGTGCGTGATGTACGGGTCGCCGCTCTTGCGCTTCTGGCCGCGGTGCCAGCGCTCGGCGACCTGGTAGGCCGTCTCGATCTTGCGGAGCGTCGCGGTCTCGATCTTCGGGTCGTTGCTGCGCACTATCCGCAGCAGCGGCTCCAGCACCGGGTTGTACGGGTTGGAGCGCTGGACGCCGAGACGGGCCAGGCGGGCGCGGACGCGGTTGGAGGACCCGGAGCGGGCGGGCTGACCGGCGGGCGGGCGGACCACCGCGGGTGTGGACGCGGGCGCGGAGCGCTCGGGCGGGGCCGGCTTGGGGCGCGGCTGCTCGGCCGGGTCGTCGGCGGGCGCGGACTGGGCGTGCGCGTGTTCGACCGAGCCCTGCGCGGTGTTCTCCGCGTTGTTCGCGTTCGGCGCGTTCTGCGCGGGCGTGGCCGCGGGTCCCGAGGCGGACTCGGGCTTGGCGGCGGTCAGTGGCTGGGCCTCGTCTGGCAAGAGGACTCCTCGTGCGCGAACCGGGTCCCCCGATCAGGCTCCGGAAACCCCATGGTAGCGATCCTGCGGCTCAGGATCGCCCTCAGGCGGTG
This sequence comes from Streptomyces sp. NPDC034103, assembly GCF_055575395.1. Lineage (NCBI taxonomy): Bacteria > Bacillati > Actinomycetota > Actinomycetes > Kitasatosporales > Streptomycetaceae > Streptomyces > Streptomyces sp. NPDC034103. The sequence goes on from NZ_JBVISS010000013.1 coordinate 138,980, forward strand.
TGAGGACCGTCTACCGGTGAAACGTGCGGGTCGGGCACCGGCATTCCAGGGGCGTCCAACACCTGGCGGACCGGAGCGTCGTTGGCGACCGCGGCGGTGCCCCCGGCCTGTCGCGCGGCCCCCGCGCCTGCCCCGGGACGCGAGAACGGCCGCCCCGGATGCACCGGGACGGCCGTTCCTGTGACGCCTGAGGTCTCAGACCACCAGCAGGGCGTCCAGCGGAGCGCCCTCCAGCGCGGGTTCCAGACGGGCGCGGCCCGCCAGGAAACCCAGTTCCATCAGGACCGCGAGGCCCGCGACCTGGGCGCCCGCCCTGCGGATCAGCTGGATCGCGGCCTCGGCGGTGCCGCCGGTCGCCAGGACGTCGTCGATGATCAGGACGCGGTCCTCGGCCGACAGGTCCTCCGCGTGGACCTCGATCTCGGCCGAGCCGTACTCCAGGTCGTACGCCTGGGCGAGGGTCGCTCCGGGGAGCTTGCCCGCCTTGCGTACGGGGATGAACCCGAGGCCCGCGCGGACCGCGACCGGGGCGCCGAGGATGAAGCCCCGGGCCTCCAGGCCGACGACCTTGGTGGCGCCGGTGCGCTCGGCGATCTCCGCGAGCGCGTCGGTGAGCGCGGTGAACGCCGCCGGGTCCGCCAGGAGCGGGGTGATGTCCTTGAACATCACGCCCGGCTCCGGGTAGTCGGCCACATCACGGATGCGGCTGAGGAGCAGCTCCTTGATGTCGGTCATCGGCGCTTCCCCGAGGGACGGCCGCGGCCGCGGTTGCGGGACGCGGGCTGGGTGCGCGGGCCGACGACCGCGTGGGCGTCCTCGGGCTCGTCGCCGTGCGGGGCGTCGCCCCGGGTCTCGGCGAGCTCCTCCTCGGCGGAGGCCTGGGCGCGCTTGGCCAGGACCCGCTTCCTGAGGGACTTCATCTGCGGCTCGAGTTCCTTGAGGTCGGCGACGAGCGGCGTGGCGATGAAGATCGAGGAGTACGCACCGGCGGCGAGACCGACGAACAGCGACAGCGAGATGTCGTTGAGCGTGCCCGCGCCGAGGAAGCCGCCACCGATGAACAACAGGCCCGCCACCGGCAGCAGCGCGACCACCGTGGTGTTGATGGAGCGGACCAGGGTGCCGTTGATCGAACGGTTGGCGACATCGCTGTACGTCCAGCGGGTCTGCTTGGTGATGTCCTTCGTCTGCTCCTTGAGGGAGTCGAAGACGACCACCGTGTCGTAGAGCGAGTAACCGAGAATGGTCAGCAGACCGATCACCGTGCCCGGCGTGACCTCGAAGCCGACGAGGGCGTAGATGCCGACGGTGATGGTGATGTCGTGGATCAGGGCGACCAGAGCGGCGATGGCCATGCGCCACTCGAAGGCGATCGCCAGATAGATCACCACCAGGACCATGAAGATCGCCAGACCCTGCCAGGCCTTGCTGGCGATCTGGTCACCCCAGCTCGGACCGACCAGGTCGGCCGCGATCTTCTCGGGGTCGACCTTGAAGTCCTCGGCGAGCTGGTTCTTGATCTGGTCCGACTGCTGGGTGTCCATGCCGGCGATCTGGATGCGCATCGTGCCGTTGCCGAGCTTCTGCACCACGGCGTCGTGGCCCGAGGCGTCTTCCGCGTACTCCTGGGCCTGCGACACCGAGATGCCGGTCTGCTCGGTGGTGAAGACGGCACCGCCCTGGAAGTCGATGCCCATGTTCAGGCCGCGCACCGCCAGGCCGACGATGGCCGTGATGGTGATCAGGATCGAGATGCCGTACCAGAGCTTGCGGTGACCGACGAAGTCGTAACTGATCTCGCCACGGTGCAGTCGGGCGCCGAGGTTGCCGAGTTTCGACATGCTCACGCCTCCTTCGTCTCAACGGGGGCGACGGGACGGCGGGTGCGGCGCAGCGGCGGCTTGGCACCCAGGCTCTTCGGGTCGAGGCCGGACCATTTGTTGCCGCTGGCGAAGAACTTGCGGCGGGCCAGCAGCGTCATCAGCGGCTTGGTGAAGAAGAAGACCACGACGACGTCGAGCACGGTGGTCAGACCCAGCGTGAACGCGAAGCCCTGGACCTTGCCGACGGTGACGACGAACAGCACCGCGGCGGCGAGGAACGACACGAAGTCGGAGACCAGGATGGTGCGCCGGGCGCGCGGCCAGGCCCGCTCGACGGCGGGACGCAGGGAGCGGCCCTCACGGATCTCGTCACGGATGCGCTCGAAGTACACGATGAACGAGTCCGCGGTGATACCGATGGCGACGATCGCACCACAGACGGCCGGCAGGTTCAGCGCGAAGCCGATGGCCGGGCCGAGCAGCGCCATGATCACGTAGGTCAGGATGCCGGAGACCAGCAGCGAGGCGATCGCGACGAGCGACAGACCGCGGTAGTAGAAGACCAGGTACAGCACGACCAGGCCGAGGCCGATCGCACCGGCGAACAGACCGGCGTGCAGCTGGTCGGTGCCGAGCGCGGCGGTCACCGTGGTGACGCTCTGCTCCTTGAAGGAGAGCGGGAGCGCGCCGTACGACAGCATGTTGGCGAGGTTCTGGGCCTCCTCCTGCGTGAAGCTGCCGGAGATCTGGGCCTGGCCGCCGGTGATGGACTGGCTCACGGTGGGGCTGGAGACGACCTCGCCGTCGAGGACGATGCCGAACTCGTTCTGCGGCAGGGTGTTCTGGGCCAGCTTGCCGGTGATGTCGGCGAACTTCTTGGCGCCGCTCTTGTTGAAGTCCATCGTGACCTGCCAACCGGCGGCGGTCTGCGTGTCGAAGACGGCCTTGGCCTCGTCGACCTCGGTACCGGCGACGGCGGCGGGGCCGAGCAGGTACTTGTACCAGACGCCGTCCATCTCGCCGCAGCCCACGGTGGAGTCCTCGGGCTTGACGCCCTCGCCGGCCTTGGTGCGCTGCGCCTCCTTGGAGCAGTCGAGGGCGGCGTACTGGGCCTGGAGCTTGGCGTCGGCGGAGGTGCCGGCGCCGCCGCTCGCGGAGGCGGAGGGGCTCGCGGAGGCGGAACCCGACGGGGTCGGGTCGGCCTTCAGCGCGTCGGAGGCGGGGCGGCCCTGCGTGGTGGCGGAGGCCGACGGGGAAGCCGAGGAGGTCGCCTTCTCACCGCTGGTGGCCGACTCGCTCGTGGAGGGGCTCGGCGAGGAGCTGGCGGAACCGCTCTTCGAGGCGCTGGGCGACGGCGTCGCGGCGGGCCCGGTGGCGTCCTGGGCGAGCACCGGACGGAAGTACAGCTTGGCGGTGGTGCCGACCTGGTCCCGGGCTTCCTTGGAGTTGGTGCCCTTGGGGATGTTCACGATGATGTTGCGCTCGCCCTGGGTCTGCACCTCCGCCTCGGAGACGCCCAGGCCATTGACACGGCGGTTCATGATCTCGACCGCGGTGTCCATGTTGGCCTTGTTGACCGCGGAGCCTTGGTCGGCCTTCGCCTCGAGCGTGATGCTCGTGCCGCCGGCCAGGTCGATGCCGAGGCGCGGCTTCGTGTGCCCGGAGAGGAACATTCCCCCGGTGAGCGCCACGATGGCGATCAGGATCAGGGCCAGCGAGCGCCCTGGCTTGCTCTGGGCGCTCGCGCTCCGGCCCCTCTTGGGTGCTGCCACCTTCTCGTACTCCCTCTCGGGCCGCTGCGCGCCGGGTCTGCGGGCGGGCGGCCATGACATGGTGTCGATCCCGTGCGAGCTGCGTACGTCCGAGGGCGCGCGGGCGTGCCCCGCGCGCCCCGGGTACGACTACTTCGCGTCGGAGTCGCCGTCGGTCTTCTTCGGCACGTCGTCCGTCTTCGCCTCGGCGGCCTCGTCGGCCTTCTGGGCCCCGTCGGCGGGCTCGTCCTTCTTGCCGAGGTCGACGGCCTTGTCGTCGGAGGCGGCAGCTTCGTCGGCGGACTCGTCGGTCTCGGTGAGATCGGCAAGAGAGGAGGCGTCGTCGGGGACGACGTCGGTCTTCAGGTCGTGCTCGATGCCGTGGACGATGCGGTTGTACTCGTCGTCGGTCAGGACGGCACCGATGGCGTTCTTGGCGAAAAGGAGCTCGACGCCCGGGCCCGCGTCGACCAGAACCGTGTCGTCGTTGACCTCCTTGACGGTGGCGTACATCCCCCCGATGGTGCGGATGCCACTGCCGGGCTGCATCTGGTTCCGCATGTCGGCTGCCTGCTGCTGCTTCTTCTTCGCCGACCGGGTCATCAGGAACATGGCCCCGATGAGCACGATGAACGGGAGGAGGGTCACGAGACTCACGGGTCGGTACTTCCTTCACGCGACCGCGGGCTTGAGCGGCCTGATGGTTGGGGGTGTGTACGCCGCCGGCTAAGGCGGCATCGGCGGAGTCTAAGCGAGTCCGCGCGCAGGGAACAACGCTCAGCATGGCACCCGGGTTCCTGGCCCGGCCAATCCCGCGGCGTCACAAAGCCATCACGTCCCGAACAGGTCCTGTTGTCCGTTTCCGGTGGTCGCCGAGCGGGGCGGGGTGAGGCCGAGATGGGCCCATGCGGCGGGAGTGGCGACCCGGCCGCGGGGGGTCCGGGCGAGCAGGCCCTCGCGGACGAGGAAGGGTTCGGCCACTTCCTCGACGGTCTCGCGCTCCTCCCCCACCGCGACCGCGAGCGTGGACAGACCGACCGGACCGCCGCCGAACAGCTTGAGCAGAGCCTCCAGGACACCGCGGTCGAGGCGGTCGAGGCCGCGGGCGTCGACCTCGTAGACCTTCAGCGCGGCGGCGGCGATGTCGCGTGTGATGTGCCCGTCGGCCTTGACCTGCGCGTAGTCCCGCACCCGGCGCAGCAGCCGGTTGGCGATGCGGGGCGTGCCGCGGGAGCGGCCGGCGATCTCGGCGGCGCCCGCGCCGTCGATCTCCACGTCGAGCAGGTGCGCGGAGCGGTGGATGACCCGCTCCAGTTCGGCCGGCTCGTAGAACTCCATGTGCGCGGTGAAACCGAAGCGGTCGCGCAGCGGGGGCGGCAGCAGGCCCGCGCGTGTGGTGGCGCCGACCAGGGTGAACGGGGGCAGTTCGAGGGGGATGGCGGTGGCGCCCGGGCCCTTGCCGACGATGACGTCGACGCGGAAGTCCTCCATCGCCATGTAGAGCATCTCCTCGGCGGGCCGGGACATGCGGTGGATCTCGTCGAGGAAGAGGACCTCGCCCTCCTGGAGGGAGGACAGGATCGCGGCGAGGTCGCCGGCGTGCTGGATGGCGGGGCCCGAGGTGATGCGGATGGGGGCGCCCATCTCGGCCGCGATGATCATGGAGAGGGTCGTCTTGCCGAGGCCGGGGGCGCCGGAGAGCAGGACGTGGTCCGCGGTGGCACCGCGCGCGCGTGCGGCGCGCAGGACGAGGTCGAGCTGTTCGCGGACCTTCTCCTGGCCGATGAACTCGTCCAGGTCCTTGGGGCGCAGCGCGGCCTCGACGGCCTGGTCCTCACGGTCGGCGACAGAGCCCACCAGCCGCTCGGGGGCGGTCTCGTCGGTGGTGTCGTCCCAGTTCACTGACGTTCTCTCCTAGCGGGCGCGGTTCAGGGTCTGCAGGGCGGCCTTCAGCAGCTGACCGACCTGCGGCGTGCCCCCGGCGGCCTCGGCCTGCGGGGCCACGGCGGACACGGCCTCGTCGGCCTCGCGGGTCGCGTAGCCCAGACCGATCAGCGCCGCGTGCAGCTGGTCGCGCCAGCCCTGGGTGACCGGGGCGCCGATCGCGGGGGCGCCGATCGGCTCGCCGAGGCGGTCCTTCAGCTCGAGCAGCAGCTTCTGCGCACCCTTCTTGCCGATGCCGGGAACGGCGATCAGCGCCTTCTCGTCGGCCGTGGCCACCGCCCTGCGCAGGGCGTCCGGGGTGTGCACGGCGAGCATCGCCTGAGCCAGCCGGGGTCCGACGCCGCTCGCGGTCTGGAGCAGTTCGAAGACCTGGCGTTCGTCGTCGTCCACGAACCCGTACAGGGTCAGCGAGTCCTCGCGTACGACGAGGGAGGTGGCGAGCTTGGCGGGCTGGCCGAGGCGCAGCGTGGACAGCGTGTTCGGCGTGCACTGCACGGCCATGCCGACCCCGCCGACCTCCACGACGGCGGCGTCGGGGGCGAGGGCGGCGACGGTGCCGCTCACGAAGGCGATCATGCCGTACGGCCTTTCGTTGCGTTGGCTGCGTGCAGGGCGACCGCCTGCTGGAGCCGGTTCTGAGCGGGGGCGCGCCAGATGTGGCAGATGGCGAGGGCGAGGGCGTCGGCGGCGTCGGCGGGCTTGGGCGGCGCGTCGAGCCGCAGGAGCCGGGTGACCATGGAGCCGACCTGGGCCTTGTCGGCGCGACCGCTGCCGGTGACGGCTGCCTTGACCTCGCTGGGGGTGTGCAGGGCGACGGGGATGCCGCGACGGGCGGCGCACAGCATGGCGACGGCGCTGGCCTGGGCGGTGCCCATGACCGTACGGACGTTGTGCTGGCTGAACACCCGCTCCACGGCGACGAATTCGGGACGGTGCTCGTCCAGCCACTGCTCGATGCCCTGCTCGACGGCGACGAGCCGGAGCCCCAACTCCGCGTCACTGGGCGTGCGTACGACGCCCACGCCGAGCATCGTCAGCGGTCGTCCCGCGACCCCTTCGACGACGCCCACACCGCACCGCGTGAGTCCGGGGTCCACCCCGAGTACGCGCACCGGCCCCCTCCTTTCGATCGCCTGTTTGTGCAGGCTATCGGGTGCCACCGACAATGCGACGGGCCGACGGGGTGTGTCCCGTCGGCCCGTTCGCATCCGGAGCGTCGGCTCAGGCGTCGACCTTCTCCATGACCTCGTCGCTGACGTCGAAGTTGGCGAAGACGTTCTGGACGTCGTCGCTGTCCTCGAGCGCGTCGATCAGCTTGAAGATCTTCCTGGCGCCCTCCTCGTCCAGCTCGACCTGCATGGTCGGGACGAAGTTGGCGTCGGCCGAGTCGTAGTCGATACCGGCCTCCTGGAGGGCGGTGCGGACCGCGACCAGGTCAGTGGCCTCGCTGATGACCTCGAAGGTCTCGCCGAGGTCGTTGACCTCCTCGGCGCCCGCGTCCAGGACCGCGCCGAGCACGTCGTCCTCGGCCAGCTCGCCCTTGGGGACGATCACGACGCCCTTGCGGTTGAACAGGTACGACACCGAGCCCGGGTCGGCCATCGAGCCGCCGTTGCGGGTCATGGCGACTCGGACGTCGGAGGCGGCGCGGTTGCGGTTGTCGGTGAGGCACTCGATGAGCACCGCGACACCGTTCGGACCGTAACCCTCGTACATGATCGTCTCGTAGTCGGCGCCACCGGCCTCCAGGCCGGCGCCGCGCTTTACCGCGGAGTCGATGTTCTTGTTCGGGACCGAGCTCTTCTTGGCCTTCTGGATGGCGTCGAAGAGCGTGGGGTTACCGTCGGGGTCGGCGCCGCCGGTACGGGCCGCGACCTCGATGTTCTTGATGAGCTTCGCGAAGAGCTTGCCGCGCTTGGCGTCGATCACGGCCTTCTTGTGCTTCGTCGTAGCCCATTTAGAGTGGCCGGACATCTGCCTGTCTCCTTCGCGTAACCCATCCGAACAACGAACCCAAGAGATCCTACAAGGACTGGGCCGACCGGTTCGCGCGCACCATGTCGACGAAGAGCGCGTGCACACGGTGGTCGCCGGTCAGCTCCGGGTGGAACGACGTGGCGAGCGCGTTGCCCTGACGGACCGCGACGATGTGGCCGTCGTGCTCGGCGAGCACCTCGGCCTGGGCACCGACGGACTCCACCCAGGGCGCGCGGATGAACACGCCCTCCACGGCATCGCCGTCGACGCCGCGGACGTCGACCCGGGCTTCGAAGGACTCGTTCTGCCGGCCGAAGGCGTTGCGGCGCACGATCATGTCGATGCCGCCGATCGTCTCCTGGCCCGAGCGGGGGTCGAGGATCTTGTCGGCCAGCATGATCATGCCCGCGCAGGTGCCGTAGACGGGCATACCGGCCCGCACGCGCGCGCGGAGGGGCTCCATGACGTCGAAGAGGACGGCCAGCTTGGAGATGGTCGTCGACTCGCCGCCGGGGATGACCAGACCGTCGACCTCGGCGAGCTCCTCGGGGCGCCGCACCGGCCTGGCCACGGCGTCGGCCGCGGCCAGGGCGATCAGGTGCTCCCGTACGTCACCCTGGAGTGCGAGCACTCCGACCACGGGTTCGGTCATCACCAGCCCCGGTTCGCGTAACGCTCGGCCTCGGGGAGGGTGTCGCAGTTGATGCCGACCATGGCCTCGCCGAGGTTGCGGGAGGCGTCGGCGATGATCTTCGGGTCGTCGTAGAAGGTGGTGGCCTTCACGATGGCGGCGGCGCGCTTGGCCGGGTCGCCGGACTTGAAGATGCCGGAGCCGACGAAGACGCCCTCGGCGCCGAGCTGGCGCATCAGCGCGGCGTCGGCCGGGGTGGCCACACCACCGGCGGAGAACAGCACGACCGGGAGCTTGCCGAGCTCGGCGACCTCCTTGACGAGCTCGTACGGGGCGCGCAGCTCCTTGGCGGCGGCGTACAGCTCGTGGTTGTCGTAGCCGCGCAGGCGGGCGATCTCGTTCTTGATCTGGCGCAGGTGACGCACGGCCTCGACGACGTTGCCGGTGCCGGCCTCGCCCTTGGAGCGGATCATGGCCGCGCCCTCGGCGATGCGGCGCAGGGCCTCGCCCAGGTTGGTGGCGCCGCAGACGAAGGGGGTCGTGAAGGACCACTTGTCGGAGTGGTTGACCTCGTCGGCCGGGGTGAGGACCTCGGACTCGTCGATGTAGTCGACGCCGAGGGACTGGAGCACCTGGGCCTCGACGAAGTGCCCGATCCGGGACTTCGCCATGACGGGGATGGACACGGCCTCGATGATGCCCTCGATCATGTCCGGGTCGGACATCCGGGCCACGCCGCCGTCCTTGCGGATGTCGGCGGGGACCCGCTCCAGGGCCATGACGGCGACGGCGCCCGCGTCCTCGGCGATCTTCGCCTGCTCCGGGGTGACGACGTCCATGATGACGCCGCCCTTGAGCTGCTCGGCCATGCCGCGCTTCACGCGCGCGGTGCCGGTCTCGGGAGCCTGGTTCTCGGTGATGGACACGGGTTGACCTCACTGAAGTGAAAAGCGGATTTCTACAGCACCGAGAAAACGTGAAGAGAGCAGTCCACAGCAAGGGCCAATGGGGAGGCGGTGGATCGTTTTTCGAGTGGGGGCGGTCACCCGGCGCGGTCCACCAGGGCCACCGGAGGCTCGTCGTCCATTTCGAAGGCCAGCGGGAACGGGGCGTGTCCGGCCAGCCGGAACCAGCGGACCTTGTAGTGCCGGCGCAGGGCGCGGGCGGCCCGTACGGAGTCGTTGTGGAAGCGCCGGGCCATCGGCACGCGGCGCACCGCCTCGGTCAGCTCGCGGACGGCCGCCTCTCCCCCGGGCGCCTCCCGCACCGCCTCCACCTGCGGAATCTCCGCGAAGACGGCACGCAGAGCCTGACTCAGCTCGCTCTCGGCGACCTCCCGCTGCTCCTCCTCGGCCTGCCGCGCGGCGTGCGCCGCCTCGTAGAGCACGATCGACGCGGCGGGGTCCAGGACGCCGGAGGTCGCCAGTTCCTGGGTCACCGAGGCCCGGCGCAGCAGCTGTGCGTCCAGGGAGGCGCGGGAGGCGTCGATCCGGGCGTGCAACCGGTCCAGTCGCCCTGCGGTCCAGCTCAAGTAGAGGCCGATCGCGATCAGGGCGACGAGGATCCAGATGAGGGTTGAGGTCACGGAGGCAAAGGGTACCGAGCGGCTCGGCCGGTCCGGCCGACGGGCGTACGGGGCGCCGGCCTGCCCCGCGGGACCGACCGCGGTGCGGGCGTCCCCACGCCGTACCCCAGCGGGCTCTCACGGCCCCGGCCACAGGGGAACGGCCCGGCCCTGCCGTCAGTCCCGCGCCATTCCCCAGCGCGCCCGCAGCCCCGTCGCCGGTGCCCTGTCGTCGTCAGCCGCGGCCACCGCCGCCGCTCCCGCGGTCACCGTCTCGTAGACCGACAGGATGTCCGCGCCCACCGTCGACCAGTCGAAGCGGCGTACGTGCGCGCTTCCACGCTCCCGCAGTTCCGCGCGCCGCTGCGGGTCGCCCAGCAGACGCAGCGCCGCGTCGGCCAGCGCGTCGGCGTCCTCGTTGGCGAACAGTTCGCCCGCCGCGCCCTGGTCGAGTACCTGGGCGAAGGCGTCGAGGTCCGAGGCGAGGACCGGCGCACCCGCCGACATGGCCTCGACCAGGATGATGCCGAAGCTCTCACCGCCGGTGTTGGGGGCGACGTACACGTCGACGCTGCGCAGGAAGCGCGCCTTGTCCTCGTCGCTGACCATGCCGAGGAACTCCACGCGCGAGCGCAGTTCCGCGGGCAGGCTCTCCACCGCCTCCTCCTCGTCACCGCGTCCGGCCACCAGGAGCCGGGTCTGCGGACGCGCGGCGAGGATCTTCGGCAGGGCCTTCATCAGGACCGGCAGTCCCTTGCGGGGCTCGTCGATGCGGCCGACGAAACCGAGGGTGTCGCCCTGCCACTCGGGCTTGGGCTCGGCCCTGGCGAAGAAGTCGACGTCGACGCCGTTGGGGATGACGACCGCGTCGCCGCCGAGGTGTTCCACCAGCGTGCGCCGGGCGTACTCGCTCACCGCGATCCGCGCGCTGATCTTCTCCAGGGCGGCCTGGAGGATCGAGTACGCGGCGATCATCGCCTTGGAGCGCGGGTTGGAGGTGTGGAAGGTCGCCACCAGGGGGCCCTGCGCCGCCCAGCAGGCCAGCAGACCGAGGGAGGGCGAGGACGGCTCGTGGATGTGGACGACGTCGAACTCGCCGTCGTGCAGCCAGCGGCGCACACGCGCGGCGCTGAGGAAGCCGAAGTTCAGCCGGGCCACCGAACCGTTGTACGGCACCGGCACCGCGCGGCCCGCCGAGACGACGTAGGGCGGCAGCGGGGTGTCGTCGTCGGCCGGGGCCAGCACGGAGACGTCGTGGCCGAGGCGGATGAAGTACTCGGCGAGGTCGCGGATGTGGAACTGGACGCCGCCCGGCACGTCCCAGGAGTACGGGCAGACGATGCCGATCCTCACGAGGGCCCCTTGCCGGGGTCGAGATCCTTGAGCCACAACCGCTGCAGCATGTGCCAGTCCTCCGGATGGTCGGCGATCCCCGTGGCGAAGGCATCGGCCAGCGCCTGCGCCATGACGGACGTCTTCTCGGCGCGGGTACCTGTCTCGGGTACCTCGACCGGGGGATGCACCCTGCCCCGCATGACGGGCGAGTCGTCGTACCAGAGCGTCACCGGCAGCAGCAGTGCGCCGGTCTGCTGGGCGAGGAGCGCCGGGCCCGCGGGGATGCGGGTGGCCTCGCCGAAGAACTGGACCTCGACACCGGAGGACGACAGGTCGCGCTCGGCGACCAGGCAGACCAGGCCGCCGTCGCGCAGCCGCCGGGCCAGGGTGCCGAAGGCGGAGCCGCCGCTGTGCGGCAGGACCTCCATGCCGAGCCCCTCGCGGTAGGCGACGAACCGGTCGTACAGCGTCTCCGGCTTGAGGCGCTCGGCGACCGTGGTGAACGGCGTCTCCAGCTCGGTGGTGACCCAGGCGCCGGCGAGGTCCCAGTTGGCCATGTGCGGCAGCGCCAGGATGACGCCCTTGCCGGCGGCTAGGCCGTCGGTCAGATGGTGCAGGTCCTTGCCGGCGAAGCTCCCCCTGATGCGCTCCTTGCTCCAGGCGGGCAGCCGGAAGGACTCCATCCAGTAGCGCAGGTACGAGCGCATGCCCGCGCGGGACAGCTCGGCGAGGCGCTCGGGGCTCGCGTCGGGCACCACGCGCGCGTAGTTGCTCTCCAGGCGCAGCACGCCCTTGCCGCGCTTCTTCCAGGCGAGGTCCGCGATGGTCCGGCCGAGACGCACCGCCACCGGCTCGGGGAGCTTCTTCACCGCTCCCCAGCCCAGGCCGTACAGGGCGTCGGTGAGCCGCTCCTGAGCCGTCACGTCGTCCTCTCCTGCGCGGCCGCCGCCTCCGCCTCCGCCGACTCCCGGCGGACCGTGACGACGCGCTGGATCAGCGTGACCAGGCTGCCCACGGCGACGATCCACAGAGCGACCGGCAGCAGGTACTGGATGCCCGGCACCCCGAACGTGTGCAGGCCCGCGAGTCCGGCGGCGACCAGGGAGATCACCAGGCGCTCGGCCCGCTCGACGAGCCCGTTGACGGCGACCGGCAGACCGATCGACTCGCCCCGGGCCTTGGTGTACGACACCACCTGGCCGCTCGCCAGACAGAAGATCGAGACGGCGCACAGGACCAGGTCGTCGCCGCCACCGGCGTACCAGAGGATGAAGCCGCCGAAGACCGCGCTGTCGGCGACCCGGTCGAGCGTGGAGTCCAGGAAGGCGCCCCAGCGGCTGGAGCGGCCGAGCTGGCGCGCCATGTTGCCGTCGACCAGGTCGGAGAAGACGAACAGCGTGATCACGACCGTGCCCCAGAAGAACTCGCCCATGGGGTAGAAGACCAACGCGCCCGCGACCACTCCGGCGGTACCGAGGAGCGTGACCGTGTCGGGGCTGACGCCCCTTCTGATCAGAAATGAGGCGAACGGGGTGAGGACACGCGTGAAGAATGCACGCGCGTACTTGTTCAGCATGGCCTTCCCGAGGGTCGGTGTGGCCGCGCGGCCCCTGCTGGCCACCGGCTGGCCCATCGTAGCCACGCGCGCGCGTGGGCGAACGCCGGGCACTCGCGCCCCATGTCACGGGCCCGTGGCGTACGGGTAACGGCGCGATCGCGTCCGCCGTATGGACGCACCGTGACGGGAGTGGAAAGCTCGAAGAACCGCGGGCGTCACCGGAGCCGCCCTCGTACGCGGCCCCGCCTGCCCGCGCCCACAGTGACCTCACCGTGCACGGGAGGCAAGGCCATGGGCGACAAGGCGAACGCACATCCCGGAGCCGCCGGCAGGGCAACGGCGGCCGACCATCCCGCGTCCGTACGGAATGTGGTGCTGGTCGGCCACTCCGGATCGGGCAAGACGACGTTGGTGGAGGCCCTCGCGCTCACCGCGGGGGCGGTGAACAGGGCGGGCCGCGTGGAGGACGGCGGCACCGTCTCCGACTACGACGACATCGAGCACCGCCAGAACCGTTCGGTGCAGCTCTCCCTGGTGCCCGTCGAGTGGGACGGCATCAAGATCAATCTTCTCGACACCCCCGGATACGCCGATTTCGTCGGCGAACTCAGGGCCGGTCTGCGCGCCGCGGACGCGGCCCTTTTCGTCGTCTCGGCCTCCGACGGCGTGGACGGCTCGACCCGCGTGGTGTGGGAGGAGTGCGCGGCGGTCGGCATGCCGCGCGCGATCGTGATCACGCATCTGGAGGCCGCGCGGGCGGACTTCGAGGAGATGACCCGGATCTGCGCGGAGGCGTTCGGCGCGGACGACCCCGATGCCGTGCTCCCCCTGTACCTGCCGCTGCGCGGCCCGCAGGGCCCGGACGGGCACGCGCCCGTGACCGGTCTGACGGGACTGCTGTCGCAGAAGCTGTTCGACTACTCCTCCGGCGAGCGCAAGGAGTCCGAGCCCGGCGAGGACCAGCTGCCGGAGATCGAGCAGGCCCGCAACCGGCTGATCGAGGGGATCATCTCCGAGAGCGAGGACGAGACCCTCATGGACCGCTACCTCGCAGGCGAACAGGTCGACGTCACGACGCTGATCGAGGATCTGGAGCGGGCCGTCGCGCGCGGGGTGTTCCACCCCGTCCTGGCCGCCGCCCCCGCGGCCGAGGGCGCCACACAGGGGCTCGGCACCGTGGAGCTGCTGGAGCTGATCACGCGCGGCTTCCCGACCCCGTTCGAACACCCCACACCCGGTGTCACCACCACCGACGGCAAGCCGCGCGAGATCAAGGCCTGCGACACCGACGGCCCACTGGTCGCGGAGGTCGTGAAGACCTCCTCCGACCCGTACGTGGGCCGGGTCTCCCTCGTCCGCATCTTCTCCGGCACCCTGCGCCCCGACGAGACGGTCCACGTCTCCGGACACGGTCTGGCCGACCGCGGGCACGAGGACCACGACGTCGACGAGCGGGTCGGCGCGCTGTCCACCCCCTTCGGCAAGCAGCAGCGCCCGGTGACGCACGCCATCGCCGGCGACCTGGTGTGCGTGGCCAGACTGAGCCGGGCGGAGACCGGTGACACCCTCTCGGCCAAGGACGATCCCCTCCTGATGGAACCCTGGGAGATGCCCGACCCGCTGCTGCCGCTCGCCATCCAGGCGCACAGCAAAGCGGACGAGGACAAGCTCTCCCAGGGCCTTGCCCGGCTGGTCGCCGAGGACCCGACCATGCGGCTGGAACAGAACCAGGACACCCACCAGGTCGTCCTGTGGTGCCTGGGCGAGGCGCACGCCGACGTGGCGCTGGAGCGGCTGCGCAGCCGGTACGGCGTCCAGGTCGACGTCATCCCGCACAAGGTGCCCCTCAGGGAGACGTTCGCCGAGAAGGCGGCCGGACGCGGGCGGCACGTGAAGCAGTCCGGCGGACACGGGCAGTACGCCATCTGCGAGATCGAGGTGGAGCCGTTGCCGGGCGGCTCGGGCATCGAGTTCGTGGACAAGGTCGTCGGCGGCGCGGTCCCCCGGCAGTTCATCCCGTCCGTGGAGAAGGGCGTACGGGCCCAGGCCGCCAAGGGGGTGGCGGCCGGTTACGCGCTCATCGACGTCCGGATCACGCTCCTCGACGGCAAGGCGCACTCGGTGGACTCCTCCGACGCCGCGTTCCAGACGGCCGGCGCGCTGGCGCTGCGGGAGGCGGCGGCCGACGCGAGGATCCATCTGCTGGAGCCGGTGGCGGAGGTGAGCGTCCTGGTCGGCGACGACTACGTGGGCGCCGTGATGAGCGACCTGTCGGGGCGGCGCGGCCGGGTGCTCGGCACCGAGCAGACCAGCGGGAACCGCACCCTCGTCAGGGCCGAGGTGCCGGAGATCGAGATCGGCCGGTACGCCGTCGACCTGCGCTCCCTGTCGCACGGCACGGCACGCTTCCACCGCTCCTATGCCCGGCACGAGCCGATGCCGGCGCAGGTCGCCGAGAGGATCCGTGAACAGGTGCGCGCGTCCTAGGAGTTGGCGCGGGGAACACGTCAAGTGGCGTGTGCGGAACGCTCCCCCGCGGGTCGGCGACGTGAGTGCGGCGCAGGGGCGGGCCGGGGCCGGGAAGTCGAACGCGCAGGCCCGAAGGGGCTGAGCACGGTCGACCTCCCGGCCCCGGCCGACAGCGCCCCGGAGGCGAACGGGCCCGAAATCAGGTGCCTTCGGCCGTCCGACGACGGATGTCGGTGGTGGCGGATACTCTGAGAACAGTGATCACGTCGGGCCCGGATCGCGGGACGACCTGATCAACAGGTGTGCGGGGCAAGGAAGTCGGGAAGGCCGCAGGAGCGACAGTGGCGGCGATCGGGGGCGGGAATGACCGTTGACAGCGGTTACGCGGACATCTTCGGTCCGCAGGTGCCGCGCACGGGCGACGAGAGTCAGACGGCGACGTTCGCGCTGGCCTCGGCGGCCTATCGGGACAACAGGGTCGACGACATCCTCAAGGCCAACAGCGAGTGGCACGAGACGATCGTCAGGCCCGGCAAGATGAAGCTGTTCGAGCCCCGGCTCGGCGAGGCCTTCTCGCGGGCCGTGGTCGACCGCATGATCGGGCCCGGCCGCAAGCCCCTGATCCAGTCCTTCGGCACCGAGCCGCAGGTGGTCGTCGACCACTGTCTGGCCGCCAACAACATCCGCAAGGACCGTGACCGGCTGCTGAGCGTCGTCATGGTGGTCTGCGGTCTGCTGGCCCTGCCCGGACTCATCGTCTGGCTCCTGGTCTTCCAGATCCGCAGGACCATCGCCAAGGGCGAGAACAAACAGGCGGGCGCGTTCGCCACCGCCCTGCTCGTCGCCATGGGCGCCCTCGCCGTGATCTTCCTGCTCCGCACGCCCTTCACGGGGTTCTGGACCTGGTACGCGCGCGCGGCGGTGGTCGCCCCGGTGGTCGGCTGGTTCTGGGCCAAGCAGATCTGTGAACGCACCGCCCGTGACCTGCGCGGCCGTTGGGACAGCCTGCTGGCCGGCAGCAGCGTCGGCGCCAAGGTCCCCGAGGCGGTCCCCAGCAGCCCGGGCGAGACCGCCGCCGAGCAACTGCGCCAGTCCCTGGCCAAGCTGAGCGCCGAGCAACAGTCCAACTCGGTCTTCTACGCGGGCCCCAAGGGCATACTCGGCATGGGCACGCGGTGGGGCAGCTGGCAGCTGGCCGAGGACCTGGTGGCGGCAAACCCCGACCGGGAGATCCACCCCTTCCGCAGCTGGGACGTCATCCGCTCCATCCACGACCAGCTGCGCATGCTGGAACGGAACACCATCAACACCGGAGGCTTCCCCAAGGCCTCGGTACGGCACTGGATCGTCACGCCGGTCGCCGAGGGCGCCAAGGCGGTGTCCCGGCCGGAGGGCACCGACGTCGAGGCGTACCAGATCAAGTCGCACGCGATACAGGACATCTGCAACAAGCAGCAGTTCGGCAGCGGCGACCGCCACTACCTGGGCGTGCAGTGGGTCCTGTGGGACGGCCAGCTGGTCCTCACGATGCTGGTCACCGTGACCGTGCTGCACCAGACCCTGCGCATCGAGGTCACCGGCCATGCCCTCGGCCCGGTGAACCCGCTGTTCATGAACAAGCCGGAGGCGCCCACGAAGGAGGTCGCCAAGTCGTTCAAGCCGTGGGAGACCCGCAAGGTCAAGCTCCCGCTGGTGGACAGCGACGAGGTGGTCCGGATCGCCGTGCGCGCCCCGATCTCCTGGTACCCGCCCCTGCTGAACTGGCTCGGCGGGGGGATAGTCCTGCCCGAGCCGTTCGGCCTGCGGCACGTGTGGGCGGACAAACCGTGGCGGCACCGCTTCATGGCCGACGACGCGATGCGCGCCGCGGCACCGGTGCTGCGGGTCGTGCACTCGGCGGCGATCCGGGTCCTGGCGGAGAACGGCGTGGACACGGAGAAGTTCGGCTCCCGCTCGGCGTTCCTGAGCACGGCGGTGCAGGACCCCGCGCCGCGGAAGGCCGACCTGTACGACGCGTGAACCTCCGGCGGCCCAGCCGCGCGGCTGTGTGGGGGGCTGGGGCGCGTCCCCGGCCCCCCACAGCCTGAAGGGGGGCGAGCCTGCCTACGCGGGCCAGGCCTCCGCCAGCATCTTGCGGGTGTCGGCCAGCAGCTGCGGCAGCACGCGGGTGTGGCCGACGACCGGCATGAAGTTCGTGTCGCCGCCCCAGCGCGGAACGATGTGCTGGTGCAGATGGGCGGCGATGCCGGCGCCCGCCACCGAACCCTGGTTCATGCCGATGTTGAAGCCGTGGGCGCCGGACGCCGTGCGCAGCGCGGTCATCGCCTGCTTGGTCAGGGCGGCGAGCTCGACGGTCTCCGGCTCGGTGAGGTCGGTGTAGTCGGCGACATGACGGTAGGGGACCACCATCAGGTGCCCGCCGTTGTACGGGTACAGATTGAGCACCGCGTACACCTGCTCGCCACGCCGGACGACCAGACCGTCCTCGTCGGACTTGGCCGGGATCGAGCAGAAGGGGCATCCGTCGTCGGCGCCTGGGCCGGTCGGCTTGTTCTCGCCCTGGATGTAGGCCATCCGGTGGGGCGTCCACAGACGCTGGAACGCGTCCTGGGTCCCCACTCCCCACTGCTGCTCCGGCTCACTCGTCATGCCATGCAGCATATGGCGTCGCCCGTTCGCGGCGTGTCGCCGGGGTTGTGGCGCGACCCCCCGGGGCCAAGCTGGGTCGGTGGACGACGACAGCCCCCGGGCTCGCTGGGAACGGCGCACCGAGCTCCCCCTCGCCGTGGCGTCACTGGCGTTCCTCGCCTCGTACGCGATCAGCGTCCTGGCCCGGGATCTGCCCGGGTTCTGGCGGGGTCTGTGCCTGGCGGTGACGCTGGCCGCGTGGGTGCTGTTCGCGGTCGACTACGCGGTGCGCTGGCGACTGGACGGACAGCGGCTGCGCTTCGTGCGGACGCACTGGCTGGACACCCTGGTGCTGGTGCTCCCCCTGTTGCGGCCGCTGCGGATGGTCAGGGTGTACGAGGCCGTGCAGCGCCGGCACGGGCGACCGCGGCTCGCGCTGCACGCGCGCGTGATGCTCTACGCCGGCCTGTCGACCGTCCTGCTCGGCTTCGCCGGCGCGCTCGCGGTCTACCAGCAGGAACAGGGGGCGCCGGACACGACCGTGCGGACGTTCGGGGACGCCGTGTGGTGGACCTGCGCGACCCTCGCCACCGTCGGCTACGGCGATGTCGCGCCCGTCACCCCGGGCGGACGGCTGATCGCCGTCGGGATCATGGTCGTCGGTCTGGCCCTGCTCGGCGCGGTGACCGGGACCTTCGCCTCGTGGCTGTTGCAGGTGTTCGCGCGGGAGGACGACGAGAGGCCCCCCGGAGACTGAACCTCCAAGGGGCCTCTGCGCAGTCCGTGGATCAGACCTGCGTCCGCTCCTCGACGACCTTGGCGATCTTCGCGAGGGCCTCGTCGAACGGGATGCCGTTCTCCTGCGAGCCGTCGCGGTAGCGGAAGGAGACCGAGCCCGCGGCCATGTCCTCGTCGCCCGCGATGACCATGAAGGGCACCTTCTGCTTCTGGGCGTTGCGGATCTTCTTCTGCATCCGGTCCGAGGAGGAGTCCACCTCGACCCGCAGCCCCTGCTTCTTGGCGGCGGCGGCGAACTTCTCCAGGTACTCGACGTGCGCGTCGCCGATCGGGATGCCGAGCGCCTGCACCGGCGCCAGCCACGCCGGGAAGGCGCCCGCGTAGTGCTCCAGGAGGACCGCGAAGAACCGCTCGATGGAACCGAACAGCGCGCGGTGGATCATGACCGGGCGCTGCTTGGAGCCGTCGGGGCCGGTGTACTCCAGGTCGAAGCGCTCCGGCAGGTTGAAGTCGAGCTGGATCGTCGACATCTGCCAGGTGCGGCCGATGGCGTCCTTGGTCTGGACGGAGATCTTCGGGCCGTAGAAGGCGGCGCCGCCCGGGTCCGGGACCAGCGGAAGGCCCTGCTTCTCGGCGACCTGGCGGAGCGTCTCGGTCGCCTCCTCCCAGACCTCGTCGGTGCCGACGAACTTCTCCGGGTCCTTGGTGGACAGCTCCAGGTAGAAGTCGGTCAGACCGTAGTCCCGCAGCAGGCCGAGGACGAAGGTGAGCGTCTTGTCGAGCTCCTCCGACATCTGCTCACGGGTGCAGTAGATGTGCGCGTCGTCCTGCGTGAAGCCACGCGCGCGGGTGAGGCCGTGCACGACGCCCGACTTCTCGTACCGGTACACGGTCCCGAACTCGAACAGGCGCAGCGGCAGTTCGCGGTAGGAGCGGCCGCGCGCGTCGAAGATCAGGTTGTGCATCGGGCAGTTCATGGGCTTGAGGTAGTAGTCCACGCCCTCGTCGAGCTGCATGGGCGGGTACATGCCGTCGGCGTACCAGTCCAGGTGCCCGGACTGCTCGAAGAGCTTCCCCTTCGTCGCGTGCGGGGTGTAGACGAACTCGTAGCCCTCCTCCTCGTGACGGCGGCGCGAGTAGTCCTCCATCACGCGGCGGATGATGCCGCCCTTGGGGTGGAAGACCGCGAGGCCGGAGCCGATCTGCTCCGGGATGGAGAACAGGTCGAGCTCGGAGCCCAGCTTGCGGTGGTCGCGCTTCTCGGCCTCGGCGAGGAAGTCGAGGTGCGCCTTCAGCTCGTCCTTGGTCGGCCAGGCGGTGCCGTAGATGCGCTGGAGCATCGGGTTCTTCTCGCTGCCGCGCCAGTAGGCGGCCGCGTTGCGCATCAGCTTGAACGCCGGGATGTTCCGGGTGGTGGGCAGGTGCGGACCGCGGCAGAGGTCCTTCCAGCACAGGTCGCCGGTCTTGGCGTCGAGGTTGTCGTAGATCGTCAGCTCGCCGGCGCCGACCTCGACGTCCGCGCCGTCGTCGGAGGAGGCCGAGCCCTTGAGGCCGATCAGTTCGAGCTTGTACGGCTCCGAGGCCAGCTCCTCACGGGCGGCCTCGTCAGTGACCACACGGCGGGAGAACCGCTGCCCCCGCTTCTGGATCTCCTGCATCTTCTTCTCGATGGCCTTGAGATCCTCGGGCGTGAACGGCTTCTCGACGTCGAAGTCGTAGTAGAAGCCGTCCTTGACCGGCGGGCCGATGCCCAGCTTGGCCTCGGGGAAGAGCTCCTGGACCGCCTGGGCCATGACGTGCGCGGTGGAGTGGCGCAGGATGTCGAGGCCGTCCTTGGAGGAGATCTCGACGCCCTCGATCTCGTCGCCCTCGGCGACGACGTACGCCAGGTCCTTCAGCTCACCGGACACGCGCGCGGCGATGATCGAGCGCTCGCCGGCGAAGAGCTCGGCGGCCGTGGTGCCCGTCGTCACCGTGCGCTCTTCCCGCTCGGAATCGCGTTGGATGATCACACGGACGTCTGACACCGGTCTCTCCTGACTGAAGGGGGATGCGGGCGCCGTACCGTGAGCGCGCGCAAGAGGCGATCGTACCGACCCGGGCCCCACCTCCGCGAAATCGGTCCGGCCGAGCCCCCTCGGCGGACCTCCGCACTTCCCCGCCGAGGCCCTCCCAGAGGGCTTCTCAGACTCCTCCGGGGGTCCTCACCGCGAGCCCCCGCACCCCCCGCCGGGACCTCCCCGCAGGCCCGCGCACCCCGCCGAGCCCTCCACAGGCCTTCTCAGCCTCCGCCGAGCCCCATCCGCGGCCCCTTCGGCTCCCGGCCGGGCCCCTCTCCCCCGCCGAGACCACCTGCGGACCTCCACAGCCCCCCTCACTCCCCGCCCGCACCCTCCTCCCCGCAGGCCTCCTCGAAGAAGTCCAGGTTCTCCTGGAGGGACTTCATCAGCCGGTCCCGCTCGGCCTCGTCGACCTGGACGGGTGCGACGCCGGAGGCCCCGGTGAGTCTGCGGAAGCCGCCCCGGCTCTCCAGCCGCCCGTGCACGCGCACCGGCAGTCCGACGAGGTGCGCGTGACCGGCGATGCGGTACGCCTCCTCGTCCAGGGTGAGCCGGATGTGCGGCACCTCGGCGCCGGCGATCACCCGCAGCCGTACGCTGCCGTCCCCGCGCGCCCCCGACCTGCGCATCCGCACCACGGCCCCGGTGATCCGCACCGGCACGGACGGCTCCTCGCGCAGATAGCGGGCCCCGGCCTCGCGCAGCACGGGCAGGTCGCCCGGCGAGAACTCCACGGGCTCGACCCCGGCGGCGCAGTCGGCGGGCACCCCGGTGGCGGGCGCCCACTCCACGGCGACGCGCGCGCCCTCCGTGCCGCGTACGAGGGCGATCAGCGCCTCGGTGAGCTCCCGGCTGACGCCTGCCTCGACGGCACCGTCGAAGGCGTCCATGCCGCCGGTGGCCCGCTGGTAGTCGATGGCCTCGCGGGCGGCGTACAGGGCCTGGTGGAGGCGTACGGCGAGGGAGCGGCCGGTGCCGACGGGCACGAAGGCGGTCAGGCCGCCGCCGACGGCCGCGCCGACGAGCACGCTGTCGATCAGGGCGGCGGCGGCACGGCGGTGCCGGGCGCCGTGGTACCCGGCACGCGCGCGGGTGGCGAGCGCGCCGGCGAGGAGCATCTGACGGGCGGCGGCGCGCAGTTGCTCCTCCACCGCCCAGGGCGCACTCCCGCCGGGGCCGGTCGGCACGTCCCGCCACCAGCGGATCTCGTCGCTGGGGACGGCGAGGCCGACCAGTACCTCGCGGGCCCAGGGGGTGCCGCTGCGGGCGAGGGCGGTGAGCGCCTCGCCGAGCAGGTCGTCGCTGTCGGGGAAGGCGCGGCTCTCGGGCACGAGCAGGCTGGTGCCACCGTTGCCGGGGCCGGGCGGTGTCCAGCGGCCGTAGCGTCCGGAGGCGCCGCCGCGGCGCTGCCAGCCGTGCCGGTGCAGCAGGGCGCCGAGGACCGCGGGGTCGACCTCGCCGGGCTCGGGGGTGCGGTCCCAGGCGGCAGCCGGTTCTACGGGATGGGGGCGCCCGGGCCGCAGCACCTCGTCCAGGGGCCGGTGGGTCATGGTCTGCCTCCCGTACCGACCCGCGTCATGATCTCGCACAGCGCCCGGTCGTCGAAGATGCGCGAGGTCGGTACCCGCACGGTGGTCCGGGTCCGGCCGGTGACCGGGTGGCCGGCCAGGTTGACCCAGTAGCAGCAGTGCCTGAGGTCGAGCCGGTCGTGGCTGGCGCGCAGCCAGTCGTCCTGGGATCTCGGCACGAGCATGACCACGAGGATCTTGTGCACCGAGACCGGGGTGCGGGCGAGCTTGCGCAGGTGGTCGTTGTCGAGCGTGAAGGAGAAGAACCGGCCCGGCGGGTTCGGCGGGACCTGGTAGGTGCATTTGAGCTGCACCTTGATGGTGACCTCGTCGTCGACCGTGTGCCCGGGTGAGCCGTGGCTGACGTGCCAGTCGATGCCGTTGTCCGGGAAGGGCTGCGACAGCGAGCAGCCGGCCGCCGCCGCGACCGCGTGCAGATAGCCCACCTGAAGGGTCTCCATGCAGGCGGTGGTGGCGAGTGTGCCGCGAAGAGGGCTCGTGCGTTCGGGCAGCAGCCCGCCCCGCTCGGGCTGCGCTATCGCCATGACCAACAGCCTTCCGCTTTCGGTGAGTTCGCACCGCGGGTCACTGAACTGCGAGGACCCGTATTCCTGTTGTGTCCTTCCGGCGTACGGCGCAAACAGCCCGGGTATCACCAAACAGGCAGAAGACGGTGCGTCAGCTGCCGTGGGTGAACGAGGGGTTGTGGAGCTATGACGTGCTGGTACGAAGGGCCCCTGGCCGCCTTCGACACGGAGACCACGGGTGTCGACGTCGAGACCGACCGGATCGTGTCGGCCGCCGTCGTCGTCCAGGACGCCCCCGGGACCCGGCCGCGGGTGAGCCGGTGGCTGGTGAACCCGGGGGTGCCGGTGCCGGAGGCGGCTACGGCGGTGCACGGGCTGACGGAGGATCATCTCCAGCGCAACGGCCGCTGGCCTGCGCCGGTGATGTACGAGATAGCGGAGCATCTGGCCGAGCAGGCCGCCGCGGGCCGCCCGCTGGTGGTCATGAACGCGCCGTTCGACCTGACCATCCTGGACCGGGAGTTGCGCCGCCATCGCGCCTCGCCCCTGGACCGCTGGTTCGAGTCCGCGCCCCTGCTGGTGCTGGACCCGAGGGTCCTGGACAAGCATCTGGACCGCTACCGGAAGGGTCGGCGCACGCTGACGGACCTGTGCGCGCACTACGAGGTCACGCTGGACGGCGCGCATGACGCGGGCGCGGACGCGTTGGCCGCGCTGGACGTCGTACGAGCCGTGGGGCGCCGGTTCGCGGCGCGGCTGGAGCGGCTGAGTCCGGGCGAGCTGCACACGCTCCAGGCGGTGTGGCACGCGGCGCAGGCGCGCGGGCTGCAGGCGTGGTTCGCGCGCAGTGGCACCCCGGAGGCGGTGGACCCGGCGTGGCCGCTGCGTCCGGAGCTGCCGGCCGCGGCCGCGTGAGCGGGGCCCGAACACAAGGAAGCCGGTCCGCGTGACGCGGACCGGCTTTCTCCCGGTGGGCGATACTGGGTTCGAACCAGTGACCTCTTCGGTGTGAACGAAGCGCTCTCCCACTGAGCTAATCGCCCGGGAACGCACTGAACAATACAGGTCTCCGCGCCGTTCCTTCAAACCGCTTCCAAGTAGGCGGCCAGCCCTCGCCGTCCGGCCCGCATCATCAGCCGGTGATTGGCCCGGAACACCGGCCGCCCCGGCACCGCGAGCCGCCGCAGCAGCGGCTTGTTCACGTCGACGACCTGGTCGTAGCGCGCGAGGCAGCCGGTCCCACGCGCCGTGAGCGTCCAGCGCGCCCATCCCTCCAGGTCACCGGTCATGGCGATCTCCAGCACCCCGGCCGCCGGGTCACGGATCACCTCGCGCGCGGTGAAGGTGAGGTCGTACGGCAGGGTGGCCCGGATCCTGATGACACCGGTGGTGTCGTCCAGGCGGGTCACCTCGCGGACCTGGGGCCACCAGCGGGGGTAGTCCTCGGCCTGCTCCAGGGCGCCGTAGACGGCCGAGGGCGACGCGCCCAGGGCCCACTGCGTGCGGAAGCGGTAATGGGTCCAGTCCATGCACAGAGTGTGCCCGTGGAGAGATGAGTACGTTCTGAGTACGCGCACTCATGCCCTACGACGTGACCCGGACCACACTCCATGGCATGACGCACATCCCGCCCCCGTCGGAGGAACTGCGGCTCCTCGACGCCGAGCTCTGGCAACTCGACCGCCGCCGCGCCCAGTTGCTGGCCCGCAGGGCGTGGCTGGTGACCGCGCTCCAGCCCCGGCCGACCGCGCCGACCCCCGCGACCCGGCCCCGTCCGGAGACCAGCGCGCCCGGCGTGCAGAACCTTCTCCTGCTGCTCGGCGGTGTCCTGCTCACCATCGCCGCGATGGTGTTCACGCTGGTCAGCTGGGGTCACCTGGGGATCGCCGGTCGCGGTCTGGTGCTCGGCGCGGTCACCGTGGCCGCGCTCGCCGCGCCGCTGTTCCTGGTGCGGCGCGGGCTGCGGTCGACGGCCGAGTCGGTGGCGGGCCTGGGGCTGGCCCTGACGGTGCTCGACGCGTACGCGCTGCACCAGGCGGGGTTCCCGTCGACGGGCGGCGCGGGATACACGGCGGTCGCGTCGGCCCTGCTGGCGGGGCTCTGGACGGCGTACGGCACGTTGCCGCGGGCGTCCGAGCTGCGACTGCCCTTCCCGGCGGCACTGGCCGCGGCCCAACTCCCGCTGCTGTGCTGGGCGGTCGCGTCCTCCGCGGACGCCTACCAGCTCACGGCCGCTGTGCTGGTGACGGCCGGGTTCTACGCCGCCGTGGCCCTGCGGGCGACCCCCGTTCCCGTCCGCGTCCTGTCCGCTGTCGGCGCGTACGGCCTGGGCGCCCTGGGCTCGGCGGCGGCCGTCTGGCTGTCCTGGACGGCCTCCGGCCCGAGCGCCGCCGCCCGTGCGGCGGCGCTCGTCCTCCTCGCCGCGGCGATCGCCCTGGCCGCGTCCTGGCGGGGCGGCCTCGGCACGGCCCACGCCACCGGTCTCGCCCTGGCCTCCGGCCTGCTCCTGGTCATAGCGCTGGGCGGCACGGCCCACCCGGCGGTACCGGCCACCTGGAAGATCCCGGTGTATCTCGCCCTCGGCATCGGCCTGTTGGCGGCCCTACGGATCGGGTGGCTGCCGGAGGCGGTGCGCGACGGGCTGGTGCGGGCCTCCGCCGCCGTCCAGGGGCTCGCGGTGCTGTGGGCGCTGCCCGTCGTGGCGACCACGCTGCTGGGGCCGGTCGCCTGGACCTGGCAGGCATGGTCCGGGGCGCCGTCGGACGCCCGAGCCGCGGTGACGGTGGACGCGCCCTGGCCCCCGGACATGGCGGCGGCTCCGCTCGCCCTGGTGGCCGTCGCGGCCGTACTCGCCCTGCTCGTCAAGGACACCGCCCGACGCCCCCTGGCTCTCTCCGGCGCGACGGCGCTCACCTGGGCCGCGGTGCTGACACTGCCGGCGATCCTCGAACTCCCTTACATCACGGGCCTGTTGGTTCTGGGCGCCCTGACGGCGGTCGCCCTCGCGTCCCCGTACGGCCAGCCCACCGTGACGATCCTCGCCCTGGTCACCTCCGCCGACCTCGCCTTCACCTCCCTGGCCTCCCGGACGGCGACCCTGACCGCGCTCTTCGCCCTGACGGCGTTCTTCGCGGCGGTCTCCTGGCGGTTCACCCGGGTCACGGCCCCGGCGGCCCTGTCGTACGCCACCGCCCTGGCCTGCGCGACGGGTGCCGCCGCGGGCTGGCCGCCGCAGCACACGGCCCTGCTGGTGCTGGTGGTCCCGGTGGCTGCGGCCCTGATCGCACCGCGCGTGACCGAGCGGGTTCCCCTCGAAGTGGCCGGAGTCGCGGCCGGGTTGCTCGCCATCGGGCTCGCCTCGACCGACCTGCCGACGCTCGCGCTGGTGCTGGCCCTGTGCGGGGTGGTCACCGCGGGCACCGCGCTCCGCCCGGACCGCCGCACCGTGGCCTACGCGTCCGCCGTGCTGTTCGTCCTGGCCACCTGGGTCCGCCTGGCGGCCTGGGAGGTGACGACCCCCGAGGCCTACACGGTCCCGGTGACCGTCCCGGCCCTGGTCATCGGCTTCCTGCGCCTGCGGCGCGAGCCGCGGACCTCGTCCTGGACGGCGTACGGCCCAGGCCTTGCCGCGACGCTCCTGCCGAGCCTCGCCGCGGCCTGGAGCGACCCGCACTGGACCCGCCCGCTCCTGCTGGGCCTGGCCGCGCTGTCGCTCACCCTCCTGGGCGCCGGCTACGGTCTCCAGGCACCGCTCGTCCTCGGCGGCTCGGTCCTGGTCCTGGACGCCCTGCACGAACTCGCCCCGTACCTCGTCCAGGTGACCGACGCACTCCCCCGCTGGGTCCTCCCCGCCCTCGCCGGCCTGCTGCTGCTCGCCCTGGGGGCGACGTACGAACAGCGGATCAGGGACGTGCGCAGGATGCGGAACGTCCTGGGGAGGATGAGCTGAACCACCAGGGGCGCGGGGAACTGCGCGACCAGCCACAACGGTCCGCAGTTCCCCCCGACTTCACGCCCTACGACGGCATCTTGTCGCCCAGCAGCGCCAGGTTCTCGATCGCGGCGAGGCCGTACAACGCGGTGTCGTTCGTCGCCACCCAGGCCGCCTCCCTCCCCGGGACCAGGGCCATCGGCCCGCTCAGCTCCTCCGTCTTCCAGGGCGCGGACTCCTTGTAGCCGTCGGAGTTGTAGAACTTCTCCCACGCCCGCTTGGCCAGCTTCTCGTCCCCGGTCTGCACGGCCGCGTACGCGTCGAGCCGCGAGTGGCCCTGGAACAGCAGCAGTGACCCGAAGTTGGGGCCGTAACGCGCCGCCTGCTCGGCCTTGGTGGCGTTGAAGTAGCGGCAGTAGTCGAAGTACGCCTCGTTGAACTTGGGCATGTCGACGAGGTCGATGAGCTCGGCGCACAGCTCGTTGAGGCCGAAGACCGCGGAGAGGTGCGAGACGCCGACCACCGGTGCCGCGGCGATGGCGAACCTGCCCGTGTCGAGGTCGTACAGACCGGTGCCCTGGACGAAGCCGTTGGGCTGGGCGGCGATCGTCTCCATGGTGGACAGCACGCGCGCCTTGGCCTTCTCCCACTTCGGGCCCTTGCGCTCCCACTCCGTCAGCCACGCCGAGACCAGCCCGCTCCAGTCCGTACCGAAGCCGATCGACAGCGCGTGGCGGTCGGGGGTGTACGGCTCGGTGCGGATCTTGCGGATCGGGTCGAGGACCAGGAAGGTCTCGTCGGAGTCGACGTTGGCGTGCATGAGGTCGCCGACCCGCTCGTCCGCGGTGAGGAAGTAGTAGTAGCGGCGGTACGTCGTGTTGGCGATGCGCTGCTGCTTGGCGCTGTCGGCGTAGTGCTGCACGCCGTGCCGGGTGCCGAGTCCGGCCCACTTGCCGAGGTGGTAGACGTCGACCTCGCCGGTGTGCCGGGTCATGGCCTCGGCGAACCGGAAGATGTCCGCGCGGCCGGAGCGCAGGTACGCGAACCAGAGCCAGAGGTCGGGCGAGAGCTCGGAGTTGTCCCAGGCGTAGCCGCCGATGTCGTACCGCCACTGGTGCCTGACGGTGTCATAGGTGTGCATGATGTCGCCGTAGTCCC
Organism: Streptomyces sp. NPDC034103; assembly: GCF_055575395.1. NCBI lineage: Bacteria > Bacillati > Actinomycetota > Actinomycetes > Kitasatosporales > Streptomycetaceae > Streptomyces > Streptomyces sp. NPDC034103. The sequence continues at coordinate 166,642 of NZ_JBVISS010000013.1, forward strand.
AGAAGCCGTACCAGCGGCGCTGCTCCACCTGGTCCTTGTAGTAGGTGAAGAGGAAGTCGAGGTGGTCCTCGATCTTCGCCTTGGCCGGGGTGGAGCGGTCGGGCTCGGAGTACAGGCCCGGTCCGAAGACCTTCGCCTTGATGAGCTGCTTGGGCGGCGCGGCGAGCTGCGGCAACACCCGTACGGCCTCGACCTGTTCGGCTAGTTTCGCCGGGGCCGGGGTCGTCTCGTTGGCCCAGAACAACAGCTCCGACGTACGCGCGATGCCGTACGGCGTGCCGAACTCGGGCTCGTAGTCCTCGTAGGTGATGTTGAGGCCTTCGAGCTGCTCGGCGAAGGTGTCCTGGCCCATGCCGTCGTGGTAGAAGCGCAGGTCCATGGGTTGCGCCTCGGGCGACCAGAGCCAGAGGGTGACCTCGGCCTCGTCGGTGTGGGCGTCGCGGATGTCGAGTTGGGCGGGGAACTTCTCCCAGAAGTCCCTGAGGCCGAAGGAGAGTCCGCCGCTGACGCCACCGACGTAACCGAAGCCGGACGCGCGCCTGCCGCCGCCGGCGCCGATCCAGCCGTGGCCCTTCTTGGTGCGCTTGCGCAGGGTGAAGCCGTCGGCGGAGAGCTGGGAGAGGGTGTAGTCGCCCCACTCCGGGATGTACTGGAGCCGGGTGGTGACCCGCTGGTCCCAGGTGGCAGGGTCAGGCAGCTTCTTCCCCTCATACTGCGCCGCCTGCACGGCCGCGCCCGGGTCGCGGCGCAGTCCGGTGATGCCCTTGACCGCCTCGCGCAGCAGGCCGGTGCCCTCGCCGCCGATGCGGATGTGGCGGTCGTAGGACGCGTCACGCATCGGGACGGTGAAGCGGACACCGATGCCGCGGATGAAGTCGCCGCTCGCCTTGCCGGGCTCCTGGGTGCCGTCGAAGGTGATGGTGTGCACCATGCGGAAGGAGTCGGCGCCCGCGTAGAAGTACAGCCGGATGGAGAAGGGCAGCCAACTGCGGTTGCCCTTGCGGTGCTTGCCGTCGATGCGGACGACCGCGCGGACCGGGCCGTCCTGCTCGACGGTGACGCCGGAGATGGCGCCGTCGAAGCGCTCGGACTTCACCGAGCCCTGGTCCTCGTCCTCGATCTCGGGCTGGCGGATCAGGACGAGTTTGCCGTTCTTGGCGATCTCGGTGGAGCCGCGGGTGACCGACTTGATGAGCGTGGCACCGGACTTGCCGATCTTCGCGGTGATGACACCGGTGGACACGGTGACGGTGCCACCGCTCTTGTCGACGGTGACCTTCTTCTCCGGTGGGGCGGCCTCACCGGCGGCGAGGGTGAGCTTGCCATTGCCCGAACTGACCGCGTGGGCGGTCCACTTGAGGGAGCCGTCCGGCCAGTAGGCGATCGGCCAGGACTGCACGGGCACGGCCTTGCCGTCGGCGTCCGTGATCGCGAAGGTCTGGTCCTGCTGGTGGACGCCCTTCGGCCAGGGCACGCCGAGCGTGGAGCCGGGTGCGGCACCCAGCCCGCCGTCCTCCAGCCAGTCCAGGGTCACGGGGCTGTCGTCGGCCTCGGCGGCTCTCGGCGCGGCCTGCGCGTCCCTGGCCCCTAGCGCCCAGCTGAACTGCGCGGCGGCACCGGCGACGGCGGCCGCCTTGAGGAGGGACCTACGGGGGATGGGAGACATGCTCGTTCCTTCCGTGCGGGATGCGAACAGCTGGTCAGGGGCATGACAGAGTGAGGCGCGACGCGCGGGGCGCCACCCCCCGGGCCGGGGACCACCGCCGGTCAGCGGTGCCGGTAGCGCTCCTCCACGGCGACGGCCGCCGCCGCGACGGCACCCAGGACGGGAACCGCCAGCGGCGCGACGACGAGGGCGGACAGGGCCACGACGCCCAGCCCGCCGACGATGAGAAAGGACCCGGCGGGGTCGAGCACGGTCCGCCGCCCGGCGCCCGCGAGCAGCGCCCGCCAGGAGGCGCCCGGCGTCCAGACGGCCGCCGCCCGCAGCAGGGCCACCACCAGCACGATCAGCGCGAGGAGGCCCACGGCCCCGACGACCGGCCCACCGGGGACACCGGCCCGCGCGGCCAGGACGTCCACCCACACCGCGGCGGCCACCGCCCAGCCGGCGAGCCCGACGAGCCACCCGCGGCGCACGGCCGTACGGAAGTCCTCGACGAACTCCCCGAGGCCGCCGCCCTCGTGGCCGGTGCGCCGGCGAAGGTGCCGGGCGCCGGCGGCGAAGGCCGCGGGGTAGGTGACGATCCCGAGCGAGGCCACGGCGATCCACACCCCAGTAAGCAGACACTCGGCGAACACGGCGAACCGCTCGCCCCCGAGGAAGGACGGCCTGCGGGTCTTCACACCAGCCTGTGCCATGGGAACCGCCTCACTTCAGTCCGGACGTCGCCATGCCGTCGATGAGGTACCGCTGGAAGGCCATGAAGAAGGCGATGACCGGGAGCAGTGCCACCAACGACATCGCGATCATGCTGCCGTAGTTGGAGATGCCCTCCTGGTCGCGGAACATCATCAGACCGAGCGAGACGGTGTACTTGTCCGGGGTGTTGAGGTAGATCAACGGCCCCATGAAGTCGTTCCAGGCGTTGATGAAGGTGAAGATGGCGCTGGTGATGAGCGCGGGACGGGTCAGCGGCAGCACGATGGACCAGTAGGTCCGCAGGTGCCCGCAGCCGTCGAGCTTGGCGGCCTCGTCCAGTTCCTTGGGCAGTCCGCGCATGAACTGCACCATGAGGAAGACGAAGAACGCCTCCGTGGCCAGGAACTTGCCCGCGACCAGCGGCACCAGGGTGTCGGTGAGCTCCAGCTTGCGGAACATCACGTACTGCGGGATGAGCAGCACGTGGTACGGCAGCAGCAGCGTGCCGATCATCAGCGTGAACAACAGGTTCCGCCCGGCGAACCTGATCTTGGCGAAGGCGTACGCGGTCAGCGAGCTGGACAGCACGACCCCCGCCACGGCGAGGCCCGCGTACAGCAGGGAGTTCGTGAAGAAGGTGCTGATGGAGATGCCGGAGATACCGTCGGCGAGCCCGGAGAAGTTCTCCCAGACCGGCTTGGTGGGCAGCAGGTCGATGCTGGCGATGATGTCCTTGCTCGGCTTGAAGGAGGCACCGAGCACCCAGATCACCGGGTAGAGGACGACCGCGAGGACGGCGAGTGCCCCCACGTGCCAGGCGATCGACCCGAAGCGCCGCCGCTCGTTCGGGGCGTGGACGGCCGGACTGCTGGTGGCACTGGTCACTTGGCGGCCTCCTCGTAGTGCACCCACTTCTTCTGCGACCAGAACAGGACCGCCGTGACCAGCGCCACCGCGACCACCAGCGTCCAGGCCATCGCGGAGGCGAAGCCCATCTGGGCCTCCTTGAAGCCCTTCTGGTAGAGGTAACAGGTGTAGACGAGGGTGGCGTCGGCGGGCCCGCACTGGGTGTTGGAGACGACATACGCGGAGCCGAACACCTGGAACGCGTGGATCGACTCCAGCAGCACGTTGAAGAACAGCACCGGGGAAATCATCGGCAGCGTGATGTTCCAGAACCGCCTGAGGGGACCCGCCCCGTCCATCTCCGCGGCCTCGTACAGCTCCCGCGGGACCTGCTTGAGGCCGGCCAGGAAGATGACCATCGGCGCGCCGAACTGCCAGATACTCAGCGCCACCAGGGAGTACAGGACGTAGTCCGGGTTGCCGATCCAGCCACCCACGTCGACACCGAAGAGCTTCTGCCCACGGTCCACGATCGCGTCGTCCGAGAACAGCGCCCGCCACACGAAGCCGACGGAGACGCTGGCACCGATGAGCGAGGGCATGTAGAACGCGGCCCGGTACAGACCCTCCCCGCTCCGCTTCTGCGCGAGAAGCAGCGCGACGCCGAGCGCGAGGAGCAGCTTCAGCGGGGTGGCCACGACGACGTACTTGAGCGTGACCTCCACCGACTTCTGCCAGCGCGGGTCCTGGAACATCGTCGTGAAGTTGTCCAGCCCCACCCACTCGGGCGGCGTGAACAGGTTGTACCGGGTGAACGCGTAGTACAGCGACGCGATCATCGGCCCCGCCGTGAGCACCAGGAACCCGGCGATCCACGGCGACATGAAGAGATAGCCGGCGATGTTCTCGCGGCGCCGCCCGCGCCGCCCGGCGGCAGGAGCGGCGGACCGCTTCTTCACCGGGCGCACGGGCGCTTCCTTGACGAGCGTCATGGTGGTACGTCCCCTCAGCCCGCGAACGCGGCCTTGGCCTCGCTGAACAGCGCCTTGGCGGCGTCGGCCGGCTTGGTCTTGCCCTGGGAGACCTCGCCCCCGATCCGCAGGAACGCCGCCTCGATGACGTCGGCGCCCGACGGGTGCGGGGTGATCTTGCCGAGCACCCCGGCCTTGGCGACCTCTTCCTCGTACGCCTTGACGCCCTTGTTCTGGGCGTCGGTGGGCACGAACGCGTCGTACTGCTCGGTGGTGGCGAGGATGCCGCGGTCATAGCCCATGATCTTGCCGACCTCGGGGTCGTGGACCATGAAGGAGATGAACTGGGCGGCCTCCTTGGGGTGCTTGGTCCCCGAGAAGGCGCTGAGCATCAGCGAACCGAGGTACTGGCCGGTCTGCTTGCCGTCCGTGGTGGGGATCGGCGCCAGCCCGTAGTCCGACTCGCCCTCGCCCTCGTAGCGGATGGAGAAGTTGTCCCAGGTGAACTCGGACGCGGCGAGCCCGGCCGACAGGCCGGACTTGGGCTGGACCTGCTCGATCTTCTTCGGGTCGGCGACCAGCCCGGACTTCACGCGCTTGTACGCATCCGTCCACCACTGCGTCAGATCGTCCTCGGTGAAACCGAGATCGGAGTCCGTGAAGAACGCCTTGCCGTTCTGACGGAGGTACAGGTCGTACAGGTACATGATGGCGTGATAGCCCGTGTCACCGGCGATCTTCAGCTTGTCCTGGATCGTCTGGAGCGCGTCGAAGTACTCGTCCCAGGTCCAGCCCATCTTCGCCTCGACGCCCGCCTTCTTGAAGGCCTTGAGGTCGATCACGAGTGCCATGGTGTTGGCGCCGACCGGGATGCCGAGCTGCTTGCCGTCGACCTGACCGTTCGCCAGAACGCCGTTGCGGAAGTTCTCCAGGCTCAGATTCCCGGAGTCCGCCTGCGTCTTGAGGTCCAGCAGAACTCCGCGCTTGTCGTACTTGCGCAGGAACCCGACCGCATTCTGGAAAACGTCCGGCGGATTTCCGCCCGAGGCCTGGGTCTGGAACTTCTCCCAGAACGCGGCGTAATCGGTGAATTCGGGCTTTATCTTGATCTTCGGGTGCTTCTTCTCGAAGACCGCGATCGCCTTCTTCATGGCGATGGTGCGCGGCTCTCCACCCCACCACGCATAACGGAGTGTCACCGTCCCGTCCCCGGAACCGCTGTCGCCACCGCACGCGGTGGTCGCACCCAGCCCGAGCGTGGCAGCCGAGGCCCCGGCCACCTTCAGGATCGTTCGCCTCTCAACATTCCTGCTGGTTCCCATGTCTGGGCCCCCTCCCCGCAGCATCATTGCCGCCTGCATGAATCGTTTCAAGTAAGCGCTTGCTGGCACAAGCTACGAGGGGCCTCGGGGTGCGTCAATGATTCGGACAGGATTTTCTTGCGGCACCGCCGGGCGAGTTGACGCCGCGTCGAGGGCGAGAGGCTGCGCCCACGGGGTGAAGTCGCAGGTGAGGAGCGATGATTCGGCGGGCCGAACGCGAACCGGCCAGTCCGGCTCGGATGTTGTCCGGCCGAAACTCGCCGGAGGTGCGAGACCGCGAACACCGGTGGTGTGAGACCGGGAACGCCGGCCGGCGCGAGGCCGGGAACGACGTCGGCCCGTCTGCGCTCTCGCAGACGGGCCGACGTTCCGGGTGGGCGATACTGGGTTCGAACCAGTGACCTCTTCGGTGTGAACGAAGCGCTCTCCCACTGAGCTAATCGCCCGGACGCAGGAAGAACATTACCCCATGTCAGGGGGTGCCTGAGCACCCCCGCAGCGGCCCGTCACTGGTCCTTGACGCGCCACGGCATCTCGAAGCCGAACTTGTACACGTACACCGCGACGAGCGCGGCCACGATCACCAGACCCAGCGAGGTCAGGATGATGTTGCGCCGGCGCACCTTCGGATCCAGCGCCCGCTGGGCCGCCTCGGTCACCTTGCGCTTGGTCCAGCGCAGCACCAGCTGGGCCCAGACGAACTCGGTCGCCCAGATCGCCATGCCGCCGAAGATCACGACCCAGCCGGGCCCCGGCAGCGGAAGCATGATGATGCCCAGGACCACCACCGCGAGCCCGATGACGAAGATGCCGACCTGCCAGCTCAGGTGCAGCACCCGGCGCGCCTTGATGAACTCCGGCGCCTTCGAGCCGAGCCCCTGCTCGCTGCGGGCCCCGTCGGTCCCCGTCTCATTCGATGCCACGGCCACCTCGGCCCGCTCGTCACTCCCCGTATTCATACGGCCCAACTTTACCCGAGGGAAACCAGTCACCGGAATGGTCGTACCTCTCGAACGGGGTCTCGGCCGGAAGAGTTACGTAAAGGCACGCAAAACACCCAGAGGGGTTTACAACGGCACCGTAGGTGGCATGTCGATTTCGCCGACGTGCGAATCCCCGAGCGCACACTGAGCGAAAGGCCCTGGCGCTTATGAACACCACGGTCAGCTGCGAGCTGCACCTGCGCCTCGTTGTGTCGAGCGAGTCCTCCCTGCCTGTCCCCGCAGGCCTGCGGTACGACACGGCCGACCCCTACGCCGTGCACGCCACCTTCCACACCGGAGCCGAGGAGACCGTCGAGTGGGTGTTCGCCCGCGACCTGCTCGCGGAGGGCCTCCATCGGCCCACCGGCACCGGCGACGTCCGAGTCTGGCCGTCGCGCAGCCACGGTCAGGGCGTCGTGTGCATCGCCCTGAGCTCCCCGGAGGGCGAAGCACTGCTCGAGGCCCCGGCCCGGGCCCTGGAGTCGTTCCTGAAGCGAACCGACGCGGCCGTGCCTCCCGGCACGGAGCACCGCCACTTCGACCTCGATCAGGAGCTCTCGCACATCCTGGCGGAGAGCTAGGGCGCGAGGCCCCACCAAGCCGCCCGGCGCCGTCGACTCGGGGTGACGGCTCGGGCCAACACAACCGCATACAGGTACGCCCACCGGCGCCGTCACCGCGGATTTTCGCGGTGCGGCGCCGGTGGGCGTACCCGGTTCGGGCCGATTCGCGGGGTCCGTGGCCGGTACGGGCGCCCGTGGAGCCATTACCATCGGCCAGCATCGGCGGGCGCCCGCCCGACCCCCAGGCCAGGGAGCGAAATGTGCTGATCACCCACGACATGCGGTGTGCCCTCGACGCCGTGGTGGATCTGGTGAACACCGCCCCGGAGGACGCCACGACCCCGGACGCGCTGCCGGACGTGGCGACTCTCGCCGAGTTCGTGGACAGGCACGAGATCAGCGACGTCGGCGTTCTGTCCGAGTTCGACCTGTCGGCGGTGCGCAAGATCCGCGGACGGTTCGCGGCGATCTTCTCGGCGCCGGACGCCAGGGCCGCCGCCGTGCTGATCAACGAGCTGGTGGCCGCGGCCGGCACCACGCCCCGGCTCACCGACCACGACGGCTACGACTGGCATGTGCACTACTTCGCGCCCGGTGCCTCCGTCGCCGACCATCTCGCGGCGGACTGCGGGATGGCGCTGGCCTTCTTCGTGGTCGCCGGGGAGCAGGAGCGGCTGCGGCGCTGCGAGGCTCCCGACTGCCGGCGCGCCTTCGTCGACCTCTCCCGCAACCGCTCGCGGCGCTACTGCGACAGCCGCACCTGCGGGAACCGGCTGCATGTGGCCGCCTACCGGGCGCGCCGCAAGGAGGCGGCCGGCTGACGGTCGGCCCGATGATGACGCGGTACCCGGCGGGTGACGCCGGGCACCGCGGGAACGGCTCAGAGCAGCAGCAGGTCGTGCAGCGCAGCCATGAGCAGCAGACACCCGATCACCGCAAGGAAGATCATCAGCGGTGGCTGGGAAAGGGCGAAAAGGCACCCGCGCGGCTCGTCCTGAGGTGGCGCGGCGTCGCTCTGTGTCGTGTCCAGCATCTCGCGGGCGATGATGACGCAGTCCGCACCCCCCGGATGACCAACACGCCCGGATGAAAGGGTAGTTCGCCGGATCCCGTGACGGGCCGATCAGGTGGTGGACCACCTCGGTACGACTGCTGACCGACTGTGTCGTTTCAGTGCGCCCGCATCCGTCATATGCCGTGCTTCTTCAGGATGGCCTCGATGTCGCTGAAGTCGTCCGCGGAGCCGGAGCGCGGTGCCGCCGCGGGACGGGCCGCCGGGCGCGAGGTCGGGCCCAGGGAGGGCGCCGAGGCCGCCGGGGCCACCGCCTCGGCCTGGGCGGACCGGGCCGCCCTGCGCTCCTTGCGGGTGCCGCCGCGCCGGCGTTCCACCGCGCGGACGCCCACGAGGAGCAGCCAGGAGGCGCCGAGCACACCGAAGCCGGCCCAGGCCGTCGGGCTGAACGCGGTGTCCGCCACCCAGTCGACGACACCGGTCATCACCAGCCCCAGCGGCACCAGAGAGTACGCGGCGAGCCGGGCGGCGGTCAGGAAGCGCTTGCGGTACGCGGTGACCGCGGCGATGCCCAGGCCCGCCGCGGCGACGGCGGAACAGACGGTCTCGGCAATCATCCGGTCCTCCAGGCAGGGCTCGCTCGGGCGGCTCGTCCCTTCCATCCTGCACCGCCCCCGCCCCGCGGGGCCATGCTCCGGCCCGACATCAGGGACATCTCCGGGTCGGCTCCTCCCGAGGTGCCGGTGCGCGGTGCGGGCGGGGCCGACGACGGCACGGGGTCGATTGGGTCGTCCGGCGCCCGGCTGGGAGACTGGGGCCATGAACGACTCCTCCCCCGTGCGCCCCGTCGTCCCCGTGCTCGACGTCTGGTGCGAGCTCCAGTGCCCGGACTGCCGGAGCGCGCTGGACGACATCCGGGCTCTGCGGGCCCGCTACGGCGACCGGCTGGAGCTGCGGCTGCGGCACTTCCCGCTGGAGAAGCACAAGCACGCCTTCGCCGCCGCGCAGGCCGCCGAGGAGGCCGCGGAGCAGGGCAGGGGCTGGGAGTACGTCGAGGCGGTGCTGGACCGGGTCGAGGAGCTGGACCGTGCGGGCGAGCCCCTCCTGGTCGAGGTCGCCGGTGAACTGGGGCTGGACGCCGAGGAGTTCGACACGGCGCTGATCGACGGCCGGCACATCCTGATCGTCGACGCCGACCAGGCCGAGGGCAAGGCGATCGGCGTGACCGGCACGCCGACCTATGTCGTCGACGGCGAGCGCCTCGACGGCGGCAAGAGCCAGGAAGGCCTGCGCGAGCGCATCGAGGAGATCGTGGACCGGCTGCTGGCCGCGCCGGGCGCCTGAGCCGTCGCGGCGCTACAACAGCGGCTTGTGGAAGGTGTACTGCGTCGTCTCGTAGCCGAGTGACTCGTACAGCCGCTCGGCCGGGGTGTTGCCCGCGAAGACGTTGAGGCCCAGGGTCCGTCCGCCGATGGCGTGGGCCTGGGCCTCCGCCACGAGCATGAGGGTGCGGCCGTGCCCCCGGCCGCGGTGGGCCTCCTCGGTCTCCACGTCGAAGATGAAGGGCCTGCCGTCACGCAGGGCGAGCCAGAGGGTGCCCACGCGCGTGCCCTCGTGCTCCAGGACGCTGAACCACACGTCCTCGGTGGCCAGCCCGTCGCCGAGGAGAGTCTCGTGGTCGCGCTGCGACTTGGCGCGTGCCTCGGCCTCGGGTACGCCGCGCTCGATCCACGTACGCGTGTATTCCTCCGACTCGTGCGCCAGCCAGGTGTCGAACTCGTCCTGCGTCATGGGGCGGGCCCGGCTGCCGGCGGGGAGTTCGGGCGGGGTCTCGCCCAGTCGCTGCACCATGCCGCGGTTGCGCAGGACGTAACCGAGGGCCCGGACGAGCCGCAGCCCCGCCTCGGCGTCCGCGGGCACGCTGAGCTCGATCAGCCGGCACCCCCAGCTCCGCGCGACCTCCTCGGCGGCGAGCGCGGCCACCGTGCCCCGGCCGCGCCTGCGGTCGGGTTCCTCGATGCGCAGGTCGTGGACGCGGGCCACCGAGTCGCCGAAGGCGGGCGAGGTGCCGAGGTGGACGGCGCCGACCGGACGGCTGTTCACGCACACCTGGTAGTGGCGTGAACGCGTGCCGTCGGCGTGGTGCTGGAGCGGCTCGGTCGGCCGCAGTGTCGTGGTCATCAGGGGTGTTCTACCCGCCACGCGCGCGTGCGTCAGCCCGTTTTCCGGGGCGCCGCACGGATCTCACGGATCGAGGTCGTTCCCGGCCCGCTCGTCGAAGATCCGCATGGCCTTCGCGGTCACCGGGCCGGGGGCGCCCGGCAGTTCGCGGCCGTCGACGCGGTGCACCGCCTGCACGTCCCGCAGCGTGGAGGTCAGGAAGACCTCGTCGGCCCGCTCCAGCACGTCCAGCGGCAGGTCGGTCTCCTTGGCGCCGGTCCATTCGACGACCAACGCGCGCGTGATGCCCGCGAGGCACCCGGAGGTGACCGGCGGGGTGTGGAGCTCGCCGTCCAGCACGACGAAGACGTTCGACCCGGTGCCCTCGCAGAGCTGTCCGACCGTGTTGGCGAACAGCGCCTCGGACCCGCCGTGCTCACGGGCCCGGGCGAGCGCCACGACGTTCTCGGCGTACGAGGTGGTCTTCAGGCCCGCGAGGGCGCCGCGCTCGTTGCGCGTCCAGGGGACCGTGATCACGGCCGTGGAGTCGGGGCGGCGGGTGGTCTCGCCGAGGGCGACGACGAGGGTCGGGCCGTGCTCGCCGCGGTCGGAGCCGAGGGGGCCGCGACCGCCGGTGTAGGTGATGCGGAGCCGGCCGAGCGCCATCGGGTTGGCCTCGAGGACGGCCGCACAGCCGCGGCGGGCCTCGTCGAGGTCGGGGTCGGGCAGTCCGAGGCCGCGGGCGGAGCGGGTCAGCCGGTCGAGGTGCCGGGTGAGCGCGAACGGTTCGCCGTGCACCGCCTTCACCGTCTCGAAGATGCCGTCGCCCACGGTCAGCCCGTGGTCGAGGACGGAGACACGGGCGGACTCGATGTCCTGCAGCCCGCCGTCGAGCCAAACCTTCACTGGTCCTACCTCGCATGTCTGTACCGGGGTCCCGACCGCGGCCGGACCGGAAGCCCCGGGCCGGCACGGTACGTCAGGGTCCCCCACTCACCTCGTACGTCCCCGACGCTACCGCGAGCAGCCGGGCCGCCTTCAGCTCGGTCTCCCGCCACTCCCCCTCCGGGTCCGAGCCCCAGGTGATGCCGGCGCCGGTGCCGAACCGCAGCACGCCCTCGGCGCGGTCGATCCAGAAGGTGCGGATGCCGACGGCCAGCTCACCCGTCCCGCGATCGGCGTCGACCCAGCCGATGCCGCCGCAGTACGGGCCGCGGGGCGCGGTCTCCAGGGCGTCGATGATCCGCAGGGCGCTGGACTTGGGGGCGCCGGTGACGGAGCCGGGCGGGAAGGCGGCGTCGAGCAGCTCGGGCCAGCCCGCCCCGTCGCGCAGCTCGCCGCGGACCGTGGAGACGAGGTGGACGAGGCCCGGGTGCTTCTCCACGGCGCACAGGTCGGGGACGCTGACGCTGCCGGTGGCACACACGCGGCCGATGTCGTTGCGGACCAGGTCCACGATCATGACGTTCTCGGCGTAGTCCTTCTCCAGGAGATCCGCCTCGGTGCGGCCGGTGCCCTTGATCGGCCCGGACTCGACGATCCGGCCGTCGCGCCGCAGGAACAGCTCGGGGGAGGCGGTGGCTATCTCCACACCGTGCTCCGGCAGCCGGATCGTTCCCGCGTACGGAGCCGGGTTGCCGCGGGCCAGCAGGGCGGTCAGCTCGTCCACGTCGGCGCCGGGCGGAACGGGCGCGGTCAGGACGCGGCAGAGGTTGGCCTGGTAGACCTCGCCGGCCGCGATGTGCTCCCGGACGCGGCGGACGCCGGCCGTGTATCCGGCGCGGTCGAGGGAGGAGGTCCAGCCGTCGGCCGCCGGGCCGTGCCATCGCCCCGGCACCGGCGCGGGCACCGGCGCGTGTCGTACGTCACGGAAGCGGGCGCAGGTCAGACGGCCCTCGAAGTCGGCGCAGACCGCCCAGAAACCGCTGGAGTCCAGAGCGGCGGGGTCGCTGGTGACATCGAGGAGGCCGGTGGCGAGGCGCTCGCCGAAACGGGCGAGGGGAGGCAGGTCGGGCACGCGTCGAGTCTAGGGCGGGTGTCCGACAGGTGACCTGGTCATGTCCCTCCGGGGCCCCTGACCAGGTGCCGGCGTTCGTGCGGCGCAGCACGCTGCACAAACGCGTTTTTGTACTGGCCCGGGAATCCGCTAGAGTTCAACACGTCGCCGGGACGCGCAAGCGGATCGGAAAGACAGGCGAACGTAGCTCAGTTGGTAGAGCGCAACCTTGCCAAGGTTGAGGTCGCGAGTTCGAACCTCGTCGTTCGCTCGAAAGAGCAAGGGGATCTTCCCGACCCCCGCACTCCTGGTGGAGTGGCCGAGAGGCGAGGCAACGGCCTGCAAAGCCGTCTACACGGGTTCAAATCCCGTCTCCACCTCCAAGGACGATTAGCTCAGCGGGAGAGCGCTTCCCTGACACGGAAGAGGTCACTGGTTCAATCCCAGTATCGTCCACTGGATCTTCGACGGATCGTCGACGGTCTGACCCGCGCGATTAGCTCAGCGGGAGAGCGCTTCCCTGACACGGAAGAGGTCACTGGTTCAATCCCAGTATCGCGCACGCAGCCCCTCTCACGGGGTGGCTGACCTGGACGATTAGCTCAGCGGGAGAGCGCTTCCCTGACACGGAAGAGGTCACTGGTTCAATCCCAGTATCGTCCACGCACCGAAGCCCCCGGCCCTGCGGCCGGGGGCTTCTTCGTGTCTGCCGGCTGTCAGCTGGAGAACAGCATGTGCCCGAAGCTCTTGTGCCGCTTGTGGCCGTAGTGGCCACCGTGACCGCCGTGCTGCGGGGCGCCCCAGGCGGGGGCCATGGGGGCCGCGGGTGCCGCCGGGTAGGCCTGCGGGGCGGCCGGGGGCGGCGGGCCGGGCTGGGTCCACTGGGACTCCAGACGGGTCAGCGCCTCCAGCTCGCCGTAGTCGAGAAAGATCCCGCGGCAACCGCTGCACTGCTCGATCTGAACACCGTTGCGGTTGTACGTGTGCATGGGCGCGTGACACTTCGGACACTGCATCGTCGGCTCAACTCCTCGCCGGTTGGTCCTGCTTCGCGTTACGCCAGGACAGACACTGTCCGGCTCCGGTCGGTTGCACCCTACTTCGCGTTGGTCCGGGGCAACTCGGGCGGGGCCGAACCCATTCGGGCACAGGCGTCGACAAGGAGCTGTTCGACCTCGTCCAGGGAGCGGTTCGCCGCGGCGGCCTTGGTCAGGGCGCGGGCCGCGGTCTGCACGGTGAGGGCGCGGGCCGGGACGTCCAGGGCGGGCCAGGGGTCGCCGTCCGCGGGGACGGCCGGGCCGCCGGCCGCGCGGTAGGCGTCGAGGAAGCGGGTCCAGTCGTCGGGGTGGAGCAGGCCGCAGGCGTACCAGGCGGCGGGGCGGGCGAGGTCCCAGGCGGGCACGCCGTGCCCCAGGTCGTCCACGTCGATCAGGCGCCAGGGGCCGTCCGGGGCGGGGTGGCGGACCAGCTGGCCGAGGTGCAGGTCGCCGTGGCAGAGGGTGGTGGTGTCCGGCATGGGGGCCTCGGCGCGGGCCCAGGCGGGGAGGGCGGACCAGGCGTCGAGGACGGGTCGTACGAGGGGTTCGGGGGCCTTGGGTGTGGTGCGGAGGCGGGCGATGGACTGGGCCGCCTTGGCGGGGCCGCGCATGGGGGGTGTGCCGGGTGGGGTGGGGGCGCGGTGGAGGTGGGCGAGGAGGGTTGCGGCTTCTTCCCAGGGGGCCTTGTCCGGGGCGTCCGGGTCCACGGGCGTGCCGTAGGGCCAGAACGTGACCAGGCGGCCGTGCAGGATGACCGGCGTCGGGGTGAGTGGGGGGAGGAGGACGTCGGGCAGGGTGGTCGCCGTGGTGAGGCGGGAGGACAGCTCGGTGGGGGGTGTGTCCGGGGCGTGGGCCTTGGCGACGGTGTCGGCGTGGCGGACGACGGTGGCGTCGGGGCGGTCGGCGAGGACGCTTGTCGCTCCGCAGGGGCACGCGGTGGTGTGGGAGTGGGCCCTGGCCTTGACTCGGGCGGTGAGCTCGGAGAGCAAGGGGGTGGTGGTCACGGGGCTCCCTGGGCGGTGGTGCGCTGTCTGGTCGTGAGGGTACGGGGAGGCGCGGCCGTCAGGTGCTCGGTGTTGTGGCTGGGCTCGGGCTGATTTCGCCCCCGCCGCCCCTACCCGTCCCATCCTCCAGGGGCGCCGCGCCTTCGGCCCCGGCCCCCCGGGGGCTCCGCCCCCAGACCCCCGTCGGCCCCGAAAGGGCCTCGTCCTCAAGCGCCGGACGGGCTGGAACAGCGGGACCCGCATCGAGAGGCGGAGCCCCTCCGGGTGGGTGGGGGCTCCGGACGGCAAACCCTCGCCCTCGAACGCCGGACCGGCAGAAACAGCGGGACCCGCGTCGAGAGGCAGAGCCCCCTCCAGGCGGGTGAGGGCTCGGGACGGCAAGCTCTCGCCCTCGAACGCCGGACGGGTGCGGACACGGCAATGCCGGCGCAGCTCCCCAGCTGCACCGGCATCTGTGCCGTCCGCCGCACCCCCGTCCCCACGGGGTTTCATGGGTGGATGTCCCCGCCCGGACCGCTCTTCCGGGCCTGGGGTCGCCGCTCAGCGCCCCAGCATCACGCCCACGGACGACGCTTGTGTGGCCACTGTCTCCCAGCCGTCGAAGACGAGGAGGAGCAGGGCCGCCAGAGGGAGGGCCATGAGTGTCGCCACCAAGGGGTGGCGCCGGCCCTGACGGCGGGGCTTGCGCTCCTGGGCGCGGATCAGCGTCCGCGGTGCCGTGTGGGCCATGGTCCCTCTCCTGACCGTTCTCCGTTGTCGTTGGCAAGCGGCGGGTGTCTGACCTCGGGGGACGAGTGCTGCACCCGCCGCTTGACCTCAAATCTAGGCGCCCGGGGTCTGCCGGACGTCATGCCCTCGTACCGATTGGCGGGCCTCCCGGAGGATGAGCCGTGACCTGCGGCCTACTCCCCTGGGTGGAGACGAGGGCCTAGGTCTTGGGGTCTTCCCGGAGGGGCTGCCCGGACTGTCCCGCTTTCTCCGAGGCGTCCTCGCGCGGCACCGGCTGCTCGACCAGTGCCAGGACCCGGTTGGCCATGAAGCGGGCCGTACGGACCACCGTGCCGCTCCGGGTGACTTCGCTCACTTCCACGACACCTCGGCGTACCGCCGTCTCCACTCGGCGGCCCGCCCTGCTCGCCACCACCTCGTACGTGCGCGTCGTGTCACCTGCGTCCACGACTATCTCCACGCGATCACCCTTCACGGGTTCAATCCCCCTTCTGTGACGGGTGGTTGGGATCACAGCTGCGGCGAAGCCGCCCTGCTCGCAAGCTCCCTGACCACCCCTCAATTCTCCCACCCGGCACTGACAATCCGTCGGGACGAGAGGGCGCGGCCTCTGCGCGCGGGCGGCCGTGGAAACGTAAGCTGTGGCTCGTCAGACGGACCGGGCAGCGGGGATGAACATGGCGATGATGCGCCTGAGGCGCGAGGACCCGCGCGTCGTCGGCTCGTTCAGGCTTCACAGACGGCTCGGCGCGGGCGGGATGGGCGTCGTCTACCTGGGCTCCGACAAGAAGGGGCAGCGGGTCGCGCTCAAGGTGATCCGGCCCGATCTGGCGGAGGACCAGGAGTTCCGTTCGCGGTTCGCGCGTGAGGTCTCGGCGGCCCGGCGGATCAGGGGCGGTTGTACGGCGCGGCTGGTCGCGGCCGACCTGGACGCCGAGCGTCCGTGGTTCGCCACGCAGTACGTGCCCGGGCCCTCCCTGCACGACAAGGTCGCCGACGAGGGCTGCCTGGGCGCGGCCGAGGTCGCCGCCATCGGGGCCGCCCTGTCGGAGGGGCTCGTCGCGGTGCACGAGGCGGGGGTCGTGCACCGGGATCTCAAGCCGTCCAACATCCTGCTGTCCCCCAAGGGGCCGCGGATCATCGACTTCGGCATCGCCTGGGCGACCGGCGCCTCCACCCTCACCCATGTGGGGACGGCCGTCGGCTCGCCCGGCTTCCTCGCGCCCGAGCAGGTGCGCGGCGCCGCCGTCACCCCGGCCACGGACGTGTTCTCGCTGGGGGCCACCCTGGCGTACGCCTCCACGGGCGACTCCCCCTTCGGGCACGGCAGTTCCGAGGTGATGCTGTACCGCGTGGTGCACGAGGAGGCGCAGCTCAACGGGGTGCCGGACGCGCTGGCTCCGCTGGTGCGTGCCTGTCTCGCCAAGGACCCCGAGGAGCGGCCCAGCACGCTCCAACTGTCGCTGCGGCTCAAGGAGATCGCCGCGCGCGAGGCGCAGGGGATGGCGGACGTACGGCCGCCCGCGCCGCGTGCGGGTGACGGTGACCGGCCCAGTGGGCGGCTCGCCGAGAGCTATCCGGAGCAGCAGCGTGCGCAGCGGCGTCCGCAGGGCCAGGCGCCGGGGCCCACCCAGCGCACTCCCCCGCCCCGGGGTTCCGCTCCGCGCGGGTCCTCGCAGTCGTCGCGGAACGGGTCCGCTTCCCGGGGTGGCACCGGGGCCTCCCGGAACGGGGCGCGGCCCACGCCCGCCTCGCGCAACTCCACGCGTTCCGGGAACCGTCCC
Source organism: Streptomyces sp. NPDC034103 (assembly GCF_055575395.1). Classification (NCBI taxonomy): domain Bacteria; kingdom Bacillati; phylum Actinomycetota; class Actinomycetes; order Kitasatosporales; family Streptomycetaceae; genus Streptomyces; species Streptomyces sp. NPDC034103. Next base: position 183,411 of record NZ_JBVISS010000013.1, read on the forward strand.
GCGCCGCGCAGCGGGGCCGGCAGGCCGGGGCCGCGGACCACGGGGACGGGGCGTCGGCCCGCCAATCCGCGGCTGCTGAGGCAGCGGCTGTTCGTGTTCGTGGTGGTGACGCTGCTGGTGGCGCTGGGTATCGCCGCGGCCCAGGGGTGCCAGGGGCCGGCCCGGGGGCTCGAGGACGATCGTGAGGTCGTCCGGCATCAGCGGGTGCATGTGACGCCCGCGGACGACGGGCCGCTGATGAAGCAGCGGTTCGAGGCGACGTTCGACTCGGCCCGCTGAGGGCTCGGAGCGTCGGCAGAACGCTGTCGAAGAACTCCACGCCGCCCTCGAAGATCGGGGCGAGGGCTAGAGCGCGGGGCGGCCGGTGGCGACCGCGTAGAAGGCGACCGCGGCGGCCGCGCCCACGTTGAGGGAGTCGACGCCGTGGGCCATCGGGATGCGGACCCATTCGTCGGCGGCGACCAGGGCCTGGGTGGAGAGGCCGTCGCCCTCCGCGCCGAGCATCAGCGCGACCCGGTCCATCTTGTGCGGGGCGGCCTCGTCGAGGGTCCTGGCCTTCTCGTCCGGGGTGAGGGCGAGCAGGGTGAAGCCGGCCTCGCGGACCGAGTCCAGGCTCTTGGGCCAGGTGTCGAGGCGGGCGTAGGGGACGGAGAAGACCGCGCCCATGGAGACCTTGACGCTGCGGCGGTACAGCGGGTCGGCGCAGTCCGGGGAGAGCAGGACCGCGTCCATGCCGAGCGCCGCCGCCGAGCGGAAGATCGCGCCGATGTTGGTGTGGTCGTTGACCGACTCCATGACGACCACCCGGCGGGCGGTCTGGAGGAGGTCGGTGGCGGTCGGGAGCGGCTTGCGCTGCATGGAGGCGAGCGCGCCGCGGTGGACGTGGTAGCCCGTCACCCGTTCGGCGAGGTCAGGGCTGACGGCGTAGACCGGGGCCGGGAGTTCGTCGATGACGTCGCGCATGACGTCGACCCACTTCGCCGACAGCAGCATCGACCGCATCTCGTAGCCGGCGTCCTTGGCCCGCCGGATGACCTTCTCCCCCTCCGCGATGAACAGGCCCTCGGCGGGTTCTCGTCTGCGGCGCAGTTCGACGTCGGTCAGGCCTGTGTAGTCGCGCAGGCGCGGGTCGTCGGGATCCTCGACGGTGATGAGATCGGCCACAGGGTGATACTGCCTTGCTCTGGGTGCGGTGCCAACGGCTGGGGACGACTTGGGTTACCCGGGGTTACTCCCCGGTCTTCGTGCCCGCGTTCACGACCTCGCCGATGACGATGACGGCCGGCGGCCTGACCTCCTCGGCGACGACCGTCTCGGCGACCGTGGCGAGGGTGGCGTCCACGCGGCGCTGGGCGGCCGTGGTGCCCTCCTGGACGAGCGCGACCGGGGTGTTCGGGGACTTGCCGTGCGCGACGAGGGTCTCGGCGATCTTGCCGATCTTGTCGACGCCCATGAGGACGACCAGGGTGCCGGTCAGCTTCGCGAGCGAGGGCCAGTCGACGAGGGAACGCTCGTCGTCCGGGGCGACATGGCCGCTGACCACCGTGAACTCGTGGGCGACACCGCGGTGGGTGACCGGGATGCCGGCCGCGCCCGGGACCGAGATCGAACTGGAGATGCCCGGGACCACGGTGCACGGGATGCCGGCCTCGGCGAGGGCGTGCAGCTCCTCCATGCCCCGGCCGAAGACATAGGGGTCGCCGCCCTTGAGGCGTACGACCGACTTGCCCTGCTTGGCGTGCTCGATGAGCGCGTTGTTGATGGCCTCCTGGGCCATGAACCGGCCGTACGGGATCTTCGCCGCGTCGATCACCTCGACGTGCGGCGGGAGTTCGGCAAGCAGGTCGCGCGGGCCGAGGCGGTCCGCGATGACGACATCGGCCTCGGCGAGCAGGCGGCGGCCGCGGACCGTGATGAGGTCCGGGTCACCGGGGCCGCCACCGACGAGGGCGACGCCCGCGGTGCGGGTGCGGTGGTGGGGCGCGACCAGGGTGCCGTCACGCAGGCCCTCGACGACCGCGTCGCGGATGGCGGCGGTGTGGCGGGGGTCGCGGCCCTTGGCGTCCGTGGTGAGGACGGCGACCGTGACGCCCTCGCTGTGGCCGGTGGCCGGGGTCCAGGCGGTCGCCTGGTCGGCGTCGTCGGAGCGGACGCACCAGACGCGGTGCGCCTCGGCCTCCGCGGAGGCCGCCTGGTTCGCGTCGGTGTCGCTGGTGGCGATGAGGGCGTACCAGGCGTCGGCGAGGTCGCCCTCGGCGTACGGCCGCCTCTCCCAGGTGATCTCCCCCGCGTCCGCCATCGCCTCGACCGAGGGTGTCGCCTCGGGGGACACGAGGAGGACGTCCGCGCCCGCGGCGATCAGTGCCGGGAGGCGGCGCTGGGCGACCTGGCCGCCGCCGAGGACGACGACCTTGCGGCCGGTGAGGCGGAGACCTACGGGGTAGGCGGGGTTTTGGGCCATGAGGGTGCGGCTCCTCGAACAGGCGATGCGATGGGCGCTACGGCTCTGGAGCTGCCCTGACGTGCGGATCTTAAGCTGCGGATTCAGCGTACGGCGGGGGTGGGGTCGGCGCGACGGACGCCCTCCCCACCCCCGTACCGGCCGTCTACTTCTCGGTGACGCCCGCCGAGTCGAACGTCGCGACCTCGTGCATCGCCCGTGCGGTGCTCTGCACCAGCGGCAGGGCGAGCAGGGCGCCGGTGCCCTCGCCCAGGCGGAGGTCGAGGTCGACCAGGGGGCGCAGGCCGAGCTTGTTCAGGGCGGCCACATGACCGGGCTCGGCGCTGCGGTGACCCGCGATGCAGGCCGCGAGGACCTCGGGCGCGATGGCACGGGCGACCAGGGCCGCGGCGCCGGCGCTGACGCCGTCGAGGATCACCGGGGTGCGCAGCGAGGCGCCACCCAGCAGGAGGCCGACCATGGCGGCGTGTTCGAAGCCGCCGATCGCGGCGAGCACGCCGATGGGGTCGGCCGGGTCCGGCTGGTGGACCTCCAGGGCACGGCGGACGACCTCGGTCTTGCGGGCGAGGGTCTCGTCGTTGATGCCCGTGCCGCGGCCGGTGACCTCGGCGGGGTCGGTGTCCGTGAAGACGGAGATGAGCGCGGCCGACGCCGTCGTGTTGGCGATGCCCATCTCGCCCGTCAGCAGGGCCTTGTTGCCGGCCGCCACCAGGTCGCGGGCGGTCTCGATGCCGACCTCGATGGCCTGCTTGGCCTCCTCGCGGGTCATCGCGGGGCCGGTGGTCATGTCGGAGGTGCCCGCGCGGACCTTGCGGGGCAGCAGGCCGGGGGTGGCGGGGAGGTCCGCCGCGACGCCGACGTCCACCACGCACACCTCGGCGCCCACCTGGCCGGCGAAGGCGTTGCAGACCGCGCCGCCGCCGAGGAAGTTGGCGACCATCTGGGCCGTCACCTCCTGCGGCCAGGGGGTGACGCCCTGGGCGTGGACGCCGTGGTCACCGGCGAAGATCGCGACGGCCGCGGGCTCCGGGATGGGCGGCGGGCACTGCCGGGACAGCCCCGAGAGCTGGGCGGAGATGATCTCCAGCATGCCGAGCGCGCCGGCCGGCTTGGTCATCCGCTTCTGCCGCTCCCAGGCCTCGCCGAGCGCCTTGGCGTCCAGTGGGCGGATCTGGGAGACGGTCTCGGCGAGCAGGTCGTGCGGCTCCTCACCGGGCAGGGCGCGACGGCCGTACGTCTCCTCGTGCACGACCCACGACAGCGGGCGACGCTTGGACCAGCCCGCCTGCATCAGCTCGGGCTCGTCCGGGAACTCGTCGACGTACCCGACGCACAGGTAGGCGATGACTTCGAGGTGCTCGGGCAGGCCGAGCGCGCGGACCATCTCGCGCTCGTCGAAGAAGCTGACCCAGCCGACGCCTAGGCCTTCGGCACGGGCGGCGAGCCAGAGGTTCTCGACGGCGAGCGCGGCGGAGTAGGGGGCCATCTGCGGCTGGGTGTGCCGGCCGAGGGTGTGGCGGCCGCCGCGGGTGGGGTCGGCGGTGACGACGATGTTCACCGGGGTCTCGAGGATGGCCTCGATCTTCAGTTCCTTGAACTGCTTGGCCCGGCCCTTGGGCAGCGACCTGGCGTACGCCTCCCGCTGACGCTGGGCCAGGTCCTGCATCGCGGCGCGCGTCTCGGCGGAGCGGATGACGACGAAGTCCCAGGGCTGCGAGTGGCCGACGGAGGGCGCGGTGTGGGCGGCCTCCAGGACCCGGAGCAGCACCTCGTGCGGGATGGGGTCGCTGCGGAAGCCGTTGCGGATGTCGCGGCGTTCGCGCATGACCTTGAGGACGGCCTCGCGCTCGGCGTCGTCGTAGGCGGGCGCGGCCGGGCCGTTGGAGGGGCGTGCTTCTTCCACGGCGGCCGTGCTCTCTTCCTGATCGGCGTCCCGGGTGTCGAGGTCGTCGGCGTGCTGGACGAGCTCGGGGTCACCGTCACGCGGTGCGGGGACGCCGGGCTGCTCCTCCGCCGGGAGGACCAGCGCCTGCGGCGGGGTCGGCGCGAGATGCGGGGTCGTCGGGACCGAGCCATCGACCGGGACGAACTGCCCCACCGGCTGCGGGACTTCCGCGACGGGCCGGCCGTGGTCCTGGTCCTGGCCCTGCTCCTGGTCCACGAACAGGACCTGGGGGCCTGCCGGTTGGCTGAGGAGCGAGGGTGCGGGAGCGGGGGCCGGGGTGGCGTGGGGGGCGTCTGCGGCCGCGTCGATGAGGGCCGACGGCTCGGCCTGCGCCTCGGCGTCCGCGGGAGCGCCGTCCTGCGGTTCGGCCTGCTCCGCGACGGCGGCGGGCGGCTCCGGCTGCGCCACGGCGGCCACGCTGTCCGCGGGGTGCGGCGGCTGCTCCGCGTCGGTGGACTCGGGGGACGGCACTTCGGGGATCTCCGGGGCGGGGGTGGTGGCTTCGGGCACGCCCGGGGGCGGCTGGACGGCATCGGGGGCGGGCGCGAGCACGGCCTCGGGGGCGGGAGCGGGCTCGGGTACGGCTTCGGGGACCTGCGCGGGCTCGGCCAGCAGGGCCGTGGGGGCCATGGGTGCGGCCGCCGTCTCCGCCGCGGCGTCCAGGGGTACCGCCTGCGGGGCGAGCTGCGGGGCGGACTGCGGGTCGAGGGACTCCGGCGCCGGTACGGGTACGGGCTGGGGCTCGGCGACTTCGGCCGCGGCGGTCTCCGGTGCCGGGGTGGGGTGGGGCTCGGCGGTCTCGGGCGTCTCGGCACCGAGGTACGCCTCAGGGGTGGGGACGGGCACGGCGGGCGAGGGCTGCTCGGCGCCGGGTACCGGAACGGCCTCCGGGAGCGGGGGCTGCTCGCCGGGCACCGATACGGCGTCCGGAGACTGAGGTGCGTCGGCCGCGTGCATGGTGACGGGGACTTCGGTGCCATCCGCTACCGCCACGGGGTCGGGGACCTCGGCGGCGACGGGCACTTCGGCGACAGCCGGGTCCACGGCATCGGGTACGGCGGGGTCGACGGCTACCGGCATCGGGGCGGCCTCGACACCCTCCACTGCACTCGGCACCGCAGCGGCAGGATCCAGGGCACCGGGCGCCGCAGCGGCAACCGCGGGATCCACGGCGACCGGCATCGGGGCGGCCTCGGCACCACCCGGCAGGGCGTCCGGCGTCTGGAGGTGCTCGACACCATCCACGACACCCGGCACCAGGTCACCCTCGGCACCCGGCATGGCATCCGGCGTCTGCACGTACTCGACACCGTCCACAGCACCCGGCATCGGGGCGGCCTCGGCATCCGGCGTCTGGACGTGCTCGACACCATCCACAGCACCCGGCATCGGGGCAGCCTCGGCACCCGGCAGTGCACCCGGCGTCTGGACGTGCCCGACACCATCCACGGCACCCGGCACCCCGTCACCCTCGGCACCCGGCACCTGCCCAGCCTCCGGAACGGCCGTGCCCGCGGCGTCCTCGCCCGCGTCACCGGCCGCCTCGGGCCCTGCCGCCTGGTCGGCGATGTCGATCGGCTCCGCCTCGCCCGGCACTCCGGTCCCAGGGAGCTCCCCGCCTTCCGGAGCGGGTACGGCGGTCGCGCCCTCGTGAGTCACCGGCGCGGGCTCGGCGCCCTCCGGAACCCCCGCGGCAGCCTCTGTCGGGAGCGGCTCGGCGTCGGCCACGTGCGCGGCGACAGGGGTGTCCACGGTCTCCGCCGCGACCGGGGTGGTCGCCTGCGGGTCTTCCGCGCTCGCGGCAAGGTCACCGGCCTGCGCGATGCCTTCGACAGCCGCCTCGGGCCCGGCGCTCTCGTCGGGCAGCGACGCGTGACCGTCCGCAGTCGCCGCGGTCTGCTCGGCGTACCTGGCCTCCTGGGGCGCGAGGCGGTCGATGGCGGCCTGGGCCGCGCCCATCGGCCCGGAGTCTTGCTCCGGCACCGGGACAACCGTTTCGGCAGGCGGGGCCATGGTCCCTGCCGGGGCCGGGGCGCCCCAGGGGGCGGCGCCCTGTGGGGCCATCTCGCGCAGGGGCTGCTGGACGTCGAGGTACTCGGCGGTGGACGGGACCGGCTGGCGGGCCGGTGCGCCCGCGGGGCCGCGGTCGGCGAGGGAGCGGACGGGGCTGGCGGAGGCGTCGGGGATGGGCGGACCGAGGTGCAGGGGCCGCCGCGGGGTGATGGGCGGGATCGGCAGCGTCGGCGCCGGCCCGGGTGTGCGTACGGCACTGAGGTCGTGCGCGCCGCTGTCGCGGCCGGCCGTCTCGTGCGGTCCCGGTTCGTGCACGGTCTCCACGACCGGCTCGGGCGCAGGCGGGGCGACCTCGTTGCCCCACGCGCCCTGGGCGCCCGGCAGCAGCAACAGGTCTTCGTCCTCGGCGGTGGTCTCGGAGAGGTAGGTGTACGCACCGTGCGCGGCAACGCCCGGCTGCTCCACCATGCCTGCGTTCTCCGGCAGTCCCTCGCCCGGGACCTGGCCGGTGTCGGTCATGCGTACCCCTCGCCCATCGGTTAGTGCCTCTACGACCAGCTCACCGGGAACGGCGCACCGACCGCCCCGCAGTGAAGAACGAGCGTGCGTGCCCAGCGGCACGAACGGCCCGCCGAGAAAGACGACAAAGCCATTAACTGGCATTGTCCCGGCCGTTCCCCCGTCGCGACAGGTTGATCCGCGACAGCCCGCTGTGGACTGCGCCACGTTGCGCGTCCCCCGGCTCTGCCGTACCACACCCACCCCAAAACGGGCGGGTTTTCCGGACATTGACGAACGAAAGACCGGACCACCCGGAGCGGTACAAGCGGTACAACAGTCGGCCAGCCTACCGCGCGCGGTACGACAACAGGATCACCGGGACGGTGGCCGAGGTCAGCTCGTGCGGTCCGGGAGGACCCCGCTGAGCAGGAACGCGACGCTCCGCTCCGTCTCCGTCCAGGCCCGCGTGTCGAGTTCGACGGACTGGATGAGGGCGCACTCCACGCGGTAGCCGTGCTCGGTCAGGTCCCGGCCGACGAGTTCGGCCTCGTCACGGGTCATGGCGTGGGCGACGATGCGCTGCGGGCGGCGGTCGGCGACCGCGGAGACGACGGCGGCTCCCCCGCCGCCGACACGGACGACGTCCGGCTCGGGGAGGTTCTCCAGAACGTGCGGGGCGGTACCGCGCACGATCTGGAGCTGGACGCCGAGACGGCGGGCGGCGGCGTCGGTGCGGCCGCAGGCGATGAGGTCCCGGTCGACGGCGAGGACGGCGGCACCCGCCCGGGCGGCCTCCACGGCGAAGGCTCCGCCGCCGCAGCCGATGTCCCACACCAGGTCCCCGACCCGGGGCCCGAGACGGGCGAGTTGGGCCGCGCGGAGCAGCTCGGACTCGCCCTCGCCGAGCGGACCGTCGTAGGCCTCGGCGGGCAGGGTCCAGCCGCGGGGCCCGGCCGCCGGTTCGCGGCCGGAGATCCAGCCGCCGTCGCCCGTGGGTCCGACGGGGCCGCCGATGACGATGACGACGTTCGGGTCGCGCCAGCTGTGGTCGGCGGCCTTGTCGGAGGTGAGGATCGTGACCTGTTCGCGCTCGGTGCCGAGTTCCTCGCAGATGACGAAGGTGCGGTGGACACCTTCGAGGAGCAGACCGAGTTCGGCGGGGCCCGCGCCGGGTGAGGTGAGGACGGCGACCTTGGTGTGGGCGCGGCACACGTTCACCGCGCGGCGCAGGGTGCGCCGGTGGGCGACGACCACCTGGGCGTCGTCCCAGGGCATGCCGGCGCGGGCGAAGGCGGCGGCGACCGAGGAGACGGCGGGGACGACCTCGACCTCCAGGCCGAAGTCGGGGGCGCGCAGGGTCCGTACGACTCCGAAGAACCCGGGGTCGCCGTCGGCGAGGACGACCGCGGTGCCGCGGTGGCCCGCGATCCGGCGGGCGGCCAGCGAGACGCTGCCGAGGCGGACGCGTTCGGCGGCGGGGGGCACCTCGGGCAGTGCCAGGTGGTGGGCGGCGCCCGCCACCAGCGTGGCGGCGCCGAGCGCGGCGCGTGCCGCGTCGGTCAGCGGCGAGCCGTCCCAGCCGATCACCGTGACCCGGTCGGCCATCTTCGTCAGTCTCCAGAGGATTCGCGCAGGTCGTCAGGGGCGGGCTCCGTGAGCGTACCTGGTCGACCCCGCGAACACGGCAGCGGCCTCGTGAGCCCTCCGGTTCAGTTCCAGTCGCCGTAGGACGTGAACCCGTCGGAGTCGCTCAGCTGCTCCCCGGCGCTCTCCACGTCCTCCGGCAGCAGGCTCCAGACGATGAAGTCGGTGCGGACGTCGACCCAGGTGCCGTCGTCGGTGCGGAGCCGCGCTATGCAGGCGTTGCGCAGGACGCCCTCGCTGATACAGCCGATCTTCTGGGCGACCTGCTGGGAGGCGGTGTTGTCGGCCGCCGTGCGCAGCTCCACGCGCTCGAACTTCTGGTCGGTGAACAACCATTGGGCGGTGGCGAGCGCGGCCTCGGAGGCGTAGCCCTCGCCGCGGGCCCAGGGGGCGATGATGTACGACAGCTCGGTGGAGCGGATGTGCCAGTCGGTCCTGGTGAGTTGGACGACGCCCACCAGGCGCTGGGTGAGGAACTCGGTGACGGCGAGGTCGAGTCCGCGGCCGGTCTCGCGTTCGGCGGACGCGTGGGCGCTGATCCAACTGCGGGCGGCGTCCCGGGTGAAGGGGTGCGGGACGTCCGTCCAGGCCACGATCTGCTCGTCGTTCATCATCTCGGTCAGCGCGGGGAGGTCGTCCTCGTCGAGGGGGCGCAGCACCAACCGCTCCGTGCTGATGGAGATGTTGGGGAAGGTGCTTGCCATGCGCCGCTCCGTAACCTTCGGAAACCTTCACGTCGTGCTGAACTGCCCAGCATGCAGCATGAAAGCACTCAACTGCACTACAGGGCCCACCCGGGGTGAGCGAGTGGACCCTGTGCGTGGCGATACGGGTCAGAACGAGGCGATGACGGAGCCGGCGTACTTGTCCTCGATGAACTTCTTGACCTCGGCGGAGGTGAGGAGCTTCGCGAGCTTCTTCACCCGCGGGTCGTCCTCGTCGCCGTCCTTGACCGCGAGGAAGTTGCCGTACGGGTTGTCCTTCGCGGACTCCAGTACGAGCGCGTCGTCGGCGGGCTTCAGGTCGGCCTCGATGGCGTAGTTGCCGTTGATGACCGCGGCGTCGACGTCGTCCAGGGAGCGCGGGGTCTGGGCCGCCTCCAGCTCCTTGAACTGGAGCTTCCTGGGGTTCTTGGTGATGTCGGCCGGGGTCGCCTCGTTGCCCACGCCGTCCTTGAGCGTGATGATCCCGTTGGCGTCGAGCAGCTTGAGGGCACGGGCCTCGTTGACGCTGTCGTTGGGGACGGCGATGGTCGCACCGCTCTTGAGCGCGTCGGCGCTCTTCACCTTGTTCGAGTAGAGGCCGAGCGGCTCCAGATGGACCGTCACGACGGGCACGATGTGGGTGCCGTTCTTCTTGTTGAAGTCGTCGAGGTACGGCTGGTTCTGGAAGTAGTTGGCGTCCACCGAGCCGTCCTCGGTCGCCGTGTTCGGCGTGACGTAGTCCGTGAACTCCTTGACCTCCAGGTCGAGTCCCGCCTTCTTCGCCAGGTTGTCCTTGACGTAGGTGAGGATCTCGGCGTGCGGGACGGGGCTCGCGGCGACGACCAGCGGCCCGCTGGTGTCGGCGGAGGCGCTGCCGGATTCCTCGGAACCGCAGGCGGTGAGGCCGAAGGTGAGGGCGCCGGCGGCGAGGACGGCAGTGGTGAGCTTTGCGGTGTTACGCACGAAAAGTGCCTTTCCTTTTGGGTACAGCGGCCCCGTGAACGGGTGCACGGGGAGTTTTTCGGGGTGGGTCAGACGGTCTTGGTGTCCGCCGTGGCCGCCTTCAGCAGCCGCAACTTCGGCTCGGCGCCGCCGCGTCCGCCCCGGCTGTACAGGGAGCGGGCGGCGTAGTCGCCGGCGAACTGGATGAGCGAGATCACGACGGCGAGGATCGCCACGGTGATCCACATCAGCTCGGTCTCGAAGCGCTGGTAGCCGTAGCGGATGGCGATGTCGCCGAGGCCGCCCGCGCCGACGGTGCCGGCCATGGCGGAGTAGCCGATGAGGGCGACGATCGTGGTGGTGGTGCTGGCGATCAGCGAGGGCAGGGACTCGGGGACGAGGACCTTGCGGACGATCGTCCAGGTGTTGCCGCCCATCGACTGCACGGCCTCCACGAGCCCGCCGTCCACTTCGCGGACCGCCGTCTCGACCAGGCGCGCGAAGAACGGGATGGCGCCGATGGCGAGCGGCACGATCGCGGCCTCGCGGCCGATGGTCGTCCCGGTGAGGGAGCGGGTGAAGCCCATCAGCGCGACCATCAGGATGATGAACGGCATCGAGCGGGCGACGTTCACGACCTGCCCGATGACCCTGTTGGCGAGGACGTTCTGGAGGAGTCCGCCCCGGTCGGTCAGGACCAGCAGGACGCCGAGCGGGAGGCCGCCGACGACGGCGATGGCGGTGGACCAGCCGACCATGTAGAGGGTGTCCCAACACGCCTGCTCCAGCAGGGGCCGCATCTCGGACCAGGTCACTTGGCACCTTCCTTCACCAGCAGGTCTTCGCCGACGACATCGATCTGGAGGCCCTGTTCGCGCAGGAAGCCGACCGGCACCACGTTGTCCTCGTAGCGGCCGGGCAGTTCGATGCGCATCCGGCCGACCTGGAGGCCGCCGACGGTGTCGATGGCGGCGCCGAGGATCGATATGTCGATGTTGTACGTGCGCGAGAGCTGGGAGATGACCGGCTGGGTCGCGGCCTCCCCGTGGAAGGTGACGTCGACGACGGTGCGGTCGTCGCCAGTGGCCTCGCCGCCGACCGGGAAGAGCGCGGCGGCGAGTTCGGAGCCGGGGGTGGCGAGCAGCTCGCTCACCGTCCCGGACTCGACGATGCGGCCGTTCTCCATGAGGGCGGCGGAGTCGCAGATCGACTTCACGACGTCCATCTCATGGGTGATGAGCAGGACGGTGAGCCCGAGCTGCCGGTTCAGGTCGCGCAGCAACTGGAGGATCGAGCGGGTGGTCTCCGGGTCGAGGGCGCTGGTGGCCTCGTCGGAGAGCAGCACCTTGGGGTCGCCCGCGAGGGCGCGGGCGATGCCGACTCGCTGCTTCTGACCGCCGGAGAGCTGGGCGGGGTACGCCCTGGCCTTGTCGGCGAGCCCGACGAGGTCGAGGAGCTCCAAGGCCTTGCGCGAGCGCTCCTTGCCGGACTTCCCGAGGATCTCCAGGGGCAGTTCGACGTTGTCCTGGACGGTCCGGGAGGACAGCAGGTTGAAGTGCTGGAAGACCATGCCGATACGGCTGCGGGCCTGGCGGAGTTCGCGGCCGGCCCGGGGACCGCGCCCGGCGAGGGCGGTGAGGTCCTGCCCGGCGACGGTGACCGTGCCGGCGGTGGGGCGTTCCAGCAGGTTGACGCAGCGGATCAGCGAGGACTTGCCGGCGCCGGACTGCCCGATGACGCCGTAGACCTCGCCTTCGCGGACGTGGAGGTCGACGCCGTCGAGAGCGGTGACCTCGCGGCCGCGTGAGCGGTAGACCTTGGTCAGGCCCGATGTGGTGATCACTGGGATTCCATCACTGTCGAGATCCGTACGCGGGCGTGGGTGTGCCCTGGTACGAGAGGAACGGGTGTGCGCGGGGCAGCACGGTCACGTACGGCGGAGCACGTACGGACATGCCACGGCTGCTCGCTTCGGGGCGCGAGGCTCAGGTGGTGCGGGGGCCCTCTAGAAGGCGCACATTCGACACATACAACGAGCACCGGGCGTCAGGGTCGCCTCGGTCGCAAAGGTGCGGCAGCTCGTCGTGGTCATGGAATCAGTAAAGCAGACGTATGGTCCTTACCAACCGCGGTTGTCCGCATGTTGGACACCGGCGGACAGGGTTCAGGGGCGGACGGAGATCTCCACTCCGGCGTCCGTGACCAGGGCGGACAAGGCCGAGAGGTTCTCGACCACCAGGTCGGCGTCGACCTCGTGGGCCTGGTGGGTTGTGGTCAACGCCACGGTGGTCATACCGGCCGCGCGACCGGCCCTGAGACCGGCGGGGGCGTCCTCGAAGACCACGCAACGGGCCGGGTCCACGCCGAGCACGCGGGCGGCCAGGAGGTAGGGCTCGGGGTCGGGCTTGCCGCGTGTCACGTCCTCGGCGGCGACGAGGGTCTTGGGCAGGATGCCGACCGCGTCGAGACGGGCCTCGGCGAGCCGCCGGGTGGCGGAGGTGACGACGGCCCAGCGGTCGACGGGGAGGGAGTTGAGGAAGTCCTTGGTGCCGGGAAGCAGCTGGACCCCGCCGTTGGGCACGTCCTGCACCTCCAGCGTCTCGATCCGCGCGACCGCCTCGGGCACGATCTCGGCGGGCAGCAGGTCGGCGGCTATCTCGGCGGCGGTACGACCGTGCAGCTCGACCCGCCCGAACTCCTCGGCCGCGATCCCGTACTCCCCGGCCCACTGCCGCCAGCAGCGGTCGACCGAGGCGAGGGAGGAGACGAGGGTGCCGTCGTTGTCGAAGAGCAGGGCTTGCGCGTGGATCGTCATGGTCCAGACCCTACGGGGGCGGGGGGACTCGTCCGGTCGCCCCCGTACCCGCCGCCGCTGGAGCCTCGCTCGAGCGTTGCTGGAGGGGGCCGGAACGGGTCCGCCTTGCGTTCTCGCCGGTGGGGCCGGGACCGCGGGCCCGTCCGGGGCGGGCGGGCCGGTCCGGTGGTCGGGCCCGCGCGCCGGGGGTCCTGTCCTGCGTAATAAGCTCGCCGACATGCTTGATGCCCTGACGCTCGTGACCGGCGTCGCCGCGCTCGTGCTCGCCGCGTGGTGCGGCTGGGCGGCCTACCGTGACGAGCCCACGAAGGACTGGCACTTCATCGGGATGGGTGTGGTGTCGCTGCTGGCGCTCGTGCAGCTGGTGGTGGGGATCGTGCAGCTGGCCCGGGGCGAGAAGCCGGAGCAGGGGACGACGATCTTCGTGGCGTATCTGCTGGGCGCGTTCGCGTGCGTCCCGGCGGCGGGGCTGATGTCGCTGACCGAGCGGTCCAAGTGGGGCTCGGTGACGGTCGCGGCCGGCGGTGTGGTGCTGGCCGTGCTGGAGGTGCGGCTCTATGACATCTGGGGAGGCTGAGGTGACCGTGACGGAGGGCGAGTCGACGAGGAACCGGCTGGTCAGCGGGCCGGGCACCCTGCTGGTGTGGCTGTACGGCGTGATGGTCGTCGGCGCGGTGTCGCGCTCGGCCTACCAGATCGCGACCGAGTTCGACCGGGCGCCGCTCGCCTACTCGCTGTCCGCCCTCGCCGGCCTGGTCTACGGCTTCATCACCTACACCCTGGTGCGCGGCGGGGAGACCGCCCGCAAGGCGGCGCTGGTGTGCTGCGCCGCCGAGCTGGTGGGTGTGCTGACGGTGGGGACCTGGACGCTGGTGGAGCCGTCGGCGTTCCCCGACGCGACCGTCTGGTCCGACTTCGGCATGGGGTACGTCTTCATCCCCGTACTGCTGCCGCTGTCGGCGATCTTCTGGTTGCGCAAGGCCCGGACGGCTCCCGCTACGCCGTAGCGGCGTACGTCCCCGCGGGCTTCTCCAGGATGATCATCGGGACGCCGTCCGCGCCCTTCGAGGTGCCGACCGCCTCGTAGCCGACCTTGCGGTACAGGCGCAGGTTGCCCTCGCTGCGGTGGCCGGCCTCCAGGCGGAACCTGGTGGCGCCGCGCTGTTCCGTCAGGGCGGACTCCGCCGCCCGGAGGAGGCGGGCACCGATGCCGTGGCCCTGGAGGCGGGGGTGGACGCAGAGTTTGCCGATGGCGGCGGAGCCGTCCTCCGTGGTGCGGCCGCGCACCGAGCCGACCACTTCCTCGCCGAGCCGCGCCACGAAGACGCAGTCCGCGGCGACCTCCTCACGGACCGAGTCCAGTGTCTGGACGAGCGGATCGATGCGGTAGTTGCCGTACAACGCCGCCTCGCTCTGGAAGCACAGGTACTGGAGCCTGAAGATCTGCTCCGCGTCCTGCTCGGTCGCCACCGAGATGGTCACGCTCATGCCCATGTGCGCACGCCTCCCGCTCACCTGATCGCCTGTCGTCCCTCACTCCTATCCCCGCCCTCCCCGGGCCGCAACCTCCGGTGTGAGCAAACGTCGGAGACAACCCAGGCATCTGGAACGTTCCGGGCCGAGACTGCCCTGTGAGATACCCAACTCCCCCGCGATTTCCCGGTACGTGAGGTCCATCGGGGAGAGCAGCGCCTCCATGAGCCTCGGGCAGCGGCCCGGCAGTCGGTGTACGGCGTCCCGCAGGGCCCGGCCGCGGGCCGCGGCGAGGGCGAGGTGTTCGGGGGTGCGGTCCGCGTCGTCCGCGGGCTCGGCCTCATACGGCCGTTCGATCCGCGTCGTACGGCGGGTGCGGCGGGACTCGGAACGGACCGCACGGCGTAGCCACCCCTGCGGGTCCGCGGGCGGCCGGTCGGCGTCGAGGCGCTCCAGGAGCCGGAGCCAGACCGCCTGCTCCAGATCGCCCGGTTCCGTACCGGTGGCATGTGCCTCGGCCGAGGCCTCGGCGGTGAGCAGGGGACGCAGGGAGGTGAGCAGGTCGTGCGACATATGCCTGACGACGCGGCCGCCCGGGCGGGGGTTGCCCGGACGGCCGTATGTCACCCCAACCGGGGGCGGGCGCTCAGCCGTTGACGAAGTCCTCGCGGGCCAGCAGGCCGGTGTCCGGGTTGTCGGTGAAGACGCCGTCGATGCCGGTGGCGAAGTACGCCTGGTAGGCGCCGAAGACGTCGCCGTAGGCGTCGACGTCGGTGCCCTTGCGGAAGTTCGTGGGCAGGAAGGGGTTCTCGTTGCGCATGGTGTAGGGGTGCAGGATCAGCCCCACCTTGTGCGCGTCGGCGACGAGCGTGGTCGGCGTGGTGAGGTTGCCGTTCGCGTCCTTCGGGATGACCAGGTCGAGGGTCGGCCCGATGCCCTGGGCATAGCCCGCGATCTCCCGGAGGCCCTTGGGTGTGATCAGGTCGGCGACCGTGCGCGGGTCGCCCGTCTCGACGAAGTCCCAGGGGCGGCTGTTCGCGGCGGAGAGCAGGACCACCAGCGGGTTGTCGACCAGCGTGTTCAGGCGCTGGATGCTGGTCGGCTCGAAGGACTGGAGGATGACCGGCGAGTTCCGCCTGTCCTTGCCGTACTTGCGCAGCAGCTTAGCGACCCGCTCCTCCAGGCCGAGGCCCAGCTTGCGGAAGTACGTGGGGTGTTTGGTCTCGGGGTAGATCCACACCTGGCGGCCGCGCTTGCGGGTCTGCTCGTCCTGCCACTTCAGGACCTCTTCGAAGGTGGGGATGTCCCAGCGCCCGTTGTAGAGGGTGTTGTGGGGGCGGTTGGCCGGGATGCGCTCGATCGCGCGCAGCGTCTTCAGCTCGGCGAGGGTGAAGTCCTCGGTGAACCAGCCGGTGACGGGGACCCCGTCGAGCACCTTGGTGGCCTTGCGGTCGGCGAACTCCTTGTGGTCCGCGACGTCCGTCGTGCCGCCGATCTCCGGTTCGTGACGGCAGACGAGGTGACCGTCCCTGGTGGGCACCAGGTCGCCGGCCTCGACGACATGGGCGCCGAGGTCGAGGGCGAGCTGGTACGAACCGAAGGTGTGCTCCGGCCGGTAGCCGCTGGCGCCCCGGTGACCGATGATCGTCGGCACGGGCAGGCTCTTCACGCCTCCACCATGGCGCGCCTCGCCCGCTCTCGCGGTACCCGGCAGGCCGAGCACGGCCCCGCTCGCGCCGAGCACCGCGGCACCCAGGAGCGCCCGCCGCCCGGTCCCGCCCGCCTGCTCGTCCGAGTCCTGCGTTCCCATGAGGCCCTCCCTGCGTCGGCTCTTCAGTGCGGCCCGATCGTAGGTGCGTGTACATGACTGACGGGAGACCTTCGGGGGAACACGCGGGTGACGCTGGATGTCACCCGGGAGGGGCACACGGGCGAGGCTGGATGTCGCACGGGAGGGACACGCGGGTGACGCTGGATGTCGCACGGGAGGGCCGAGGTGACGGACCATCAGAGGCGGGGGCGAGTTCCGTCACACCATGGCCGTCAGGTTACGGGCCGCGCGGCGCACGCCCGCGCAGGTGAACCAGCGTCAACACCGTGTAAGACCTCGGTGAACCCGGCCCACCCGATGTGCACGACCCCGGTAACCGCGAGTATCGTCCTCACCTGCACAGACATATACCGATTCACTTGACACCGGAGGGTCCGTTGTCCCGCTTCGCGCTCATCAAGGCAGTGCTCGGACCGATCATGCGCCTGATGTTCCGCCCACAGGTGGAGGGCGCGGAGCACATCCCGGGAGACGGCCCGGTGATCCTCGCCGGCAACCACCTCACGTTCATCGACTCGATGATCATGCCGCTCTTCTGCGACCGTCAGGTGTTCTTCATCGGCAAGGACGAGTACGTCACCGGCAAGGGTTTCAAGGGCCGGCTGATGGCCTGGTTCTTCACCGGCTGCGGCATGATCCCGGTCGACCGGGACGGCGGGCGCGGCGGGGTCGCGGCGCTGATGACCGGCCGCCGGGTGCTGGAGGAGGGCAAGGTCTTCAGCATCTACCCCGAGGGCACCCGCTCCCCCGACGGCCGGCTCTACCGCGGGCGCACCGGCATCGCCCGGCTCGCCCTGATGACCGGGGCGCCCGTCGTGCCGTTCGCCATCATCGGCACGGACAAGGTGCAGCCGGGGGGTGCGGGCTTCCCGCGGCCCGGCCGCGTCACCGTCCGTTTCGGGGAGGCGATGGAGTTCTCCCGGTACGAGGGGATGGACCGGGACCGCTATGTGCTGCGGGCGGTGACGGACTCCGTGATGACCGAGGTCATGCGGCTGTCCGGTCAGGAGTACGTGGACATGTACGCGACCAAGGCGAAAGAGGCCGCGTAGCACGTCGGCCGCGGGGCGGCGGGGGCTGGTCGCGCGGTTCCCCGCGCCCCTGAGGTGCGTCCTCTAACCGGCGTTTTCCAGGCGCTGTTCCTTCAGCATGAACCAGGCCGCCACCGCCGCTGCCAGCAGGACCGCCG
Organism: Streptomyces sp. NPDC034103; assembly: GCF_055575395.1. Lineage (NCBI taxonomy): Bacteria > Bacillati > Actinomycetota > Actinomycetes > Kitasatosporales > Streptomycetaceae > Streptomyces > Streptomyces sp. NPDC034103. Next base: position 200,929 of record NZ_JBVISS010000013.1, read on the forward strand.
CTCCCAGGCCCGTCGCCAGTGACAGGCCGTCCACGAAGGCCTGCCGCGCCGAGTCCAGGAGTGCCGCCGACTGCTGCGCCGGCATCCCGGCCGCCGCCTCCACCGCGCCGCCCAGCGACTCGTGCGCCCCGTCCGGTGTGCCCACCGGGCCCGTGAAGTCGCGGTACACGCCCGTCACGACGGAGCCCAGTACGGCGATGCCCAGGGCCGCGCCCAGTTCGTAGGCCGTCTCCGAGACCGCCGACGCCGAGCCCGCCTGTTCCTTCGGGACGCTCGACAGGATCACGTCCGCCGTCACCGTGAACGAGAAGCCCGCGCCGATGCCGACGACCAGCAGGGAAGCGCCCAGCAGCGGGTAGCCCGTCGACTGGTCGATCACCGTCAGGGAGGCCAGGGCGAGGCCGACCGCCGCCAGGCCGCCCGCGACCACCGAGCGGACCGAGAAGCGGCGGGCCGCGCGGCCGGCGAGCAGGCCCGCCGCCACCGCGCCGATCGCCGCGGGCAGTTCGGCCAGGCCCGCCTCCAACGGGCGCCTGCCCTGCACGAGTTGCAGGTACTGCGAGAGGAAGAACACCAGGCCCGACAGGCCGAGGATGGTCAGCAGGTCGGCGAGGACCGCCGCGCTGAAGCCGCGGTTGCGGAACAGCCGCATGTCCAGCAGCGGGGTCGGCAGGGTCAGCTGGCGGCGGACGAACCAGATCAGCGCGCCCGCGCCCAGCAGGGCGACGGCGGCGGCCTCGCCGCTGAAGCCGTGGGTGGCGGTCTCCTTGACGGCGTAGACCAGGGCGATCATGCCGACCAGGGACAGGGTGACGCTGAGCATGTCCCACGGGCCGGGGTTCGGGTTCTTCGACTCCGGCAGCATCTTGACGCCGACGACGACCAGGACCGCCATCACGGGCAGGTTGATCAGGAAGACCGAGCCCCACCAGAAGTGTTCGAGCAGGAAGCCGCCCACTATCGGACCGATCGCCGTGCCGGCGGAGGCGGTCGCACCCCAGATGCCGACGGCGAGGCTGCGTTCGCGCGGGTCGTGGAAGAGGTTGCGGATCAGGGCCAGGGTCGCCGGCATCAGGGTCGCGCCCGCCACGCCCAGCAGGGCACGGGCGAGGATCATCAACTCGGGTGTGGTGGCATAGGCGTTGAGGACCGAGATCGCACCGAACGCCGTGGCGCCGACGAGCAGGATCCGCTTGCGGCCTATGCGGTCGCCGAGGCTGCCCATCGAGACGAGCAGACCGGCGATGACGAACGAGTAGACGTCGCCTATCCACAGCAGCTGCGTGCCCGAGGGCTTCAGGTCCTCGCTGATGTAAGGGGTCGCGAGACCGAGGACGGTCGCGTCGACGGCCACCAGCAGCACGGCGAGGACCAGGACGGACAGCGCGAGCCAACGACCCGGGCGCTTGGTCACCGCCTCGGTCGTCGACGCCGGCCGCAGGGTGCTGGTCATGGTTGCTCTCTCCGTAGTGCGCCGCCGAGCAGCAGCTCGGTGATCATGAAGGTGAAGTCCTTGCGGGCCACCCGGCCCTCCGACACCGCCCAGGCGCCGGAGGCCAGCAGGCCGTACACCGCCTCGGTGAGCCAGACGGGGCTGAGGTCGATGCGGAACTCGCCGCTTTCCTGTCCGCGCCGGAACAGCGCGGAGATGCGGTGGTCGATCCGGGTCCAGCCCGCGTTCTGCTCCCCGCCCTCGAACAGCTGGTTCTCGCTGTAGAGGAAGGCGAGCAGCCCGGCGGCCGGTTCGATCTCGCGCACCAGCCGCCGCACGGCGTCGCTCGCGGGCCCCTCGTCCGGGCGGGCCGCGTCCAGGGCGGCCTCGCACTCCGCGATGCCGAGCGCCTCCAGCGCCCGCACGAGCGCGTCCCGCCCGGCGAAGTGCCGGTGCAGGGTGGCGCGGCTGAGCCCGGCGGCCTTCGCGACCTCGTCCATGGTCGCGGTGGATTTGCGGGTCAGCAGGGCCGCGGCGCTGCGCAGCACATGGTCACGATCGACAGCCATGAGACAAGAGTAGCCCATGTGAGACATTGATGTCTCATCACGGGCATGGCCGTCTCAGGCTGGGGTGACCGGCGCTTCCGGTCCGTCAGTGCCAGGGCAGCTGCCCGCGCCGCTCCCAGTACGTGCGCGGCTCCTCGGCCAGCGTGGCGAGGCGCGCCAGTTGGTCCTCGTCCAGGTCGACGACGGCGGCGTGCAGGTTGGAGGCGAGCTGTCCGAGGGTCGCGGCGCCGGAGAGGACGACGCCGGCCCAGGGGCGGCGAAGGATCACGGCGAGGGCGACCGCGTCGCAGCCGAGCGAGGTCTCGGCGGCCACGGCCTTCAGGGCGTCCGGCGCGTGGGCGGCGGCGAGCCTGCCGTTGGCCATGCCCTCCTTGACGATGACCGTGAGCCCGGCGTCATGGGCCTCGGCGAGGGCGGGGGCGGCCGAGGTCTCCAGGATGTTGTACGTCGACTGCACGGTACGGAAGAGAGGCTCCCCGTCGACCGTCACGGCGAGGGCGGCCCGGATGGCGTCGGCCTGGGCGGGGCCGCTGGTGGAGAACCCGATGCTCACGCCCGCGGCGGCCGCCTCCGCCAGCCTGGCGTGCAGCTCCTTGTCGGCGAGGGCCGGGCTGTCCGGGGTCACCGAGTGGATCTGGTACAGGTCCAGGCGCTCGCCGAGCAGCTCGGCGCTCTCGGCGCGCTGACGCTCGTACGTCGCGAGGCTGTGGTCCTTGACCTCGTGCCGCTCGGCGTCGGTGGTCCAGCCGGCGGTGTAGGTGTAGCCCCATTTGCTGCCGATGACCACGTCGTTCCGGCCGGGATGCTTGTCGAGCCAGTCCGCGAGGAACTCCTCCGAGCGGCCGTAGGAGCGGGCCACGTCGATGTAGCGGACGCCCTGGGCGTAGGCGGCGTCGAGGAGTTCATGGGTGCGGGTGCGCAGGGCGTCGACGGTGCGGTTCTCTCCGAGGTCGTCGTCCCGGCCGAGGTTGATGTAACCGGGGCGCCCGACGGCTGCGAGTCCGAGTCCGATGTGGCAGGTGGGGGTGGTCGCCGTAGCCAGGCGGGCGAAGGGCATCGCGGGCTCCGTTCGGTCGGGTCCGGTGACGGTCTGGGACCCAACGTAACGCGCGATGACCTCCGGCGAGGGAGCCGCGCGCCCAGGAGCTCGGATGGTCACGGCTCCTGGGCGGTGCGGGCTCACCGTGGTCTGACGTGCGGTTCCCCGCGCCCCTAAGAGCGCTTCTCCGCTGCCCACTTGTGCTGCGCGGCCACGTCCGCCTTGACCTCCGCCAGCTGCACCGCCACCGCGCTCGGGGCCGTGCCGCCGCGACCGTTGCGGGAGGCCAGCGCGCCCGGCACGTTCAGGACCGAGCGGACCTCGGGCGTCAGATGCGCCGAGATCTTCGCGAACTGCTCGTCCGTCAGGTCGCCCAGTTCCTTGCCCTCGGCCTCCGCGACCTTGACGCACTCGCCGGCCACCTCGTGGGCCACGCGGAAGGGCACACCCTGCTTGACCAGCCACTCGGCGATGTCGGTGGCCAGGGAGAAGCCGGCCGGGGCCAGTTCCTCCATGCGCTCGCGGTTGACGGTGAGGGTGGCCATCATGCCGGTGAAGGCGGGGAGCAGGACCTCGAGCTGGTCGCAGGAGTCGAAGACGGGCTCCTTGTCCTCCTGGAGGTCGCGGTTGTAGGCGAGCGGGAGGGCCTTCAGGGTCGCCATCAGACCCGTCAGGTTGCCGATCAGACGGCCGCTCTTGCCGCGGGCCAGCTCCGCGATGTCCGGGTTCTTCTTCTGCGGCATGATCGACGAGCCCGTGGAGAACGCGTCGTGCAGGGTCACGAAGGAGAACTCCTTCGTGTTCCAGATGATGACCTCCTCGGCGATCCGGGACAGGTTCACCCCGATCATCGCCGTGATGAAGGCGAACTCCGCGACGAAGTCACGGGAGGCCGTGCCGTCGATGGAGTTGCCGACGCTGCCGCGCTCGAAGCCGAGGTCCTTCGCCACCGCCTCCGGGTCCAGGCCGAGACTGCTCCCGGCCAGGGCTCCCGAGCCGTACGGCGAGACGGCCGTGCGCTCGTCCCACTGGCGCAGCCGCTCCGCGTCCCGGGACAGGGCCTGGGCGTGCGCGAGGACATGGTGGGCGAAGAGCACCGGCTGGGCGTGCTGGAGGTGGGTGCGGCCGGGCATCGCCACGTCCGGGTGCGCCTCCGCGAGGCCGACCAGCGCGTCCTGGAGCTCGGCGATCAGAGCGCCGATGATCCGGGCGTGGTCCCGCAGGTACATCCGGAACAGGGTCGCGACCTGGTCGTTGCGGGACCGGCCGGCGCGCAGCTTGCCGCCGAGGTCCGGGCCGAGACGCTCCAGCAGGCCGCGCTCCAAGGCGGTGTGGACGTCCTCGTCGGCGATGGTGCCCACGAAGGAGCCGTCGGCGACGTCCGCGGCGAGCTGGTCCAGGCCCTCGGTCATCCGCGTCAGCTCGTCGTCGGTGAGCAGGCCCGCCTTGTGCAGCACGCGCGCGTGGGCACGCGAGCCGGCGATGTCGTAGGGCGCGAGGCGCCAGTCGAATTGCACGGACGCGGACAGTTTCGCCAGGGCCTCGGCGGGGCCGTCGGCGAAACGGGCGCCCCAGAGCCGTACGTCACCGCTGTTGCTGCTCACTTGCACTGCTCCTAGAGGGGTCGGGGTGCGTCTGCGCCGGATCATGCCGCGTTCACTGTCACGCATGAGTACCCACCTGAGTACCTGCATGAGTATGCAGTGCACTGCATGATTCGTCAATTCAGGATCCTCCGGCATGGATTTGAAGATCCTTTGAACAAGTGAAACCGCTTACCCGTACCTCTCCCCGAACGCAGGCGCCGCGTTTGTAAACGACGACACCCCGACCCTTGTGAGGCATCCGCATGTCCAGGGCTCTTCCGAAGTACAACAAGCGCCGCGTCGCGTTGATCGGCGGTGCCACCGCCCTCGTGCTGACCGGTGCGGTGATCGCCGGTTCCGCCCTCGCCGGGGAGAGCTCCAAGAGCGGCGGTGCCACCGACGCCCGGACCCTGGCCTCCCCCGGCACCATCTCGTGCCCGGACGTGGCCTCGAAGCTCCCCGCGATCCCCGCCACCGCACAGGCCGAGGTCACCCGCAACCTCACCCTCCTCCAGACCCAGATCGCCGAGGCCAACAAGCGACTCGTCGACACCGTCGGACAGGGCGGCCCCAACTTCGTCCAGAACGCCATCCTCGGCCCGCTCAAGGACAAGCGGGTGGCCACCGTCAACCGCATCGCCACCGCCATCGGCCGCACCGCCGCCAAGCCCCAGGGCCTGGACGCCCTCGCACCGTGCTCCCTGAACGCGGGCGGCGCGGCCGGGAACGGCGCGAACACCGGCGCCGGCCAGCAGGGCAACGGTCAGGGGGCGAACAACGGGGCCGGCCAGCAGGGCAACGGTCAGGGCGCCAACAACGGGGCCGGGAACAACGCCGGGAACGCCGGTGTCGGCACCATCTCGTGCCCGGACGTGGCCTCCAAGCTCCCCGCGATCCCCGCCACCGCACAGGCCGAGGTCACCCGCAACCTCACCCTCCTCCAGACCCAGATCGCCGAGGCCAACAAGCGACTCGTCGACACCGTCGGACAGGGCGGCCCCAACTTCGTCCAGAACGCCATCCTCGGCCCGCTGGCGGACAAGCGGAAGTCGACCATCGACCGCATCGCCATCTCCATCGGCCGCACCGCCGCCAAGCCCCAGGGTCTGGACGCCCTCGCCACCTGCACGGTCACCAAGTGACGTGACAGGTGCTGTGGCCGCCCCGAGTTCAGCGCCGGCCGGGGCGGCCACGGCGATGTCCGGGCCAGACCCCGGCCGGCCCCGAGACGGGCGCTTCCGAGGCGGGTGTCCTTGAGGCGGATGCCTCCGGGGCGAATGCCGCCGACGCGGATGCCCCCGAGGCGGATGCCTCCCAGGCCAATGCGGCAATTCCTTAGACAGACAAAAGAGTTGCTCCCATAATCGTTAGACATGGGAAAGACCTACGCACGCATAGACGGCCGGCTGCGCGACTTCATCGAGGCGCAGCCCCTCTTCTTCACCGCGACCGCCCCTCTCTCCGGCGACGGCACGGTCAACCTCTCCCCCAAGGGCCTCAAGGGCTCCTTCGCGGTCCTCGACGAACTCACCGTGGCCTACCTGGACTTCGCCGGTTCCACCGCGGAGACCGTCGCGCACCTGCGGGAGAACGGCCGGATCACCCTCATGTGGTGCGCGTTCCAGGGGCCGCCCAACATCGTCCGGGTGCACGGGCGCGGCGAGGCCGTCCTGCGCGACGACCCCCGCTTCGGAGAACTGCTCGGCCACTTCCCCGACATCGACCCCAGCCTGCACGGACTGCGCGCGATCATCGTCGTGACCGCGCAGACGGTCCGCGACTCCTGCGGCTACGCGGTGCCCTTCATGACGTACGACGAGGACCGCGACCTGCACGCCAGGCGCTTCGCGCGCGAGGACGACGCATCACTCAGCGCCTACTTCGCCAAGAAGGAGCACATCGCCACGAGCCTGGACGGCCTACCCGGGCTGCCGTTGCCGCTGCCTCCCTCTACCGTCTGAGCCATGGGCTCCCCCACCGTCGCCACGGCCGTCGTGACCGCGTCCCTGCTCGTGCTCACCGCCGCGTCCGGCGGCGGGCCGCCGCTGCCCGCCCGTATGGCCGACACCGGCGGCGGCACCCAGCTGATCACCGCGGTCGCCGCGCGGAGCGGCTCGACCACCGGGACCGTCACCTGGTGGGACCTGCGCGAGGGACGGTGGGTGAGGGCCGGGTCGGTCAGGGCCCGGTTCGGCGCGGGCGGGCTCGTCGAGGGCGCCGCACGCGAGCAGGGCACGAACACCACCCCTACGGGCCTCTACCATCTGCCGTTCGCCTTCGGCATCAAGGCCGCGCCGGACGGGACCTCCTACACGTACCGCCCCGTGCGCGCGAACTCCTGGTGGTGCCAGGACAACGACTCCCGCTCCTACAACCGCTGGAGCGAGCCGCGCGCCGCGGACTGCCGGGCCGCCGAGGCCGAGCACCTGGTCTCGTACCCGAAGCAGTACGCGTACGCCCTGGTCATCGGCTTCAACTACAGCCGGCCGGTGCGTGGTCGGGGCGCCGGGATCTTCCTCCATGTCAACGGCGCCGGGGCGACCGCGGGGTGTGTGTCGGTGTCCGCGGGCGCGATGCGGCGGATCCTCGACTGGGCCGAGCCCGACGCCGAGCCGCACATCGCGATCGGCACCACGAGCGGGCGTACGGCGATCACGCGGTACTGAGGGTTACCCCGAGTCACTCAAGTCCGCGTCGAACTCGAACGGACACTGAACACCCGGGCGTCGCGCCACGTACCTCTGGGCCAAGGGACCACGCCACCCCCCTTGCCCCGCTCCCGGAGGAACCGTGACCACCACGCTCGCCGGCGGCCGCGCCGCCCGCCGCCAGACGATGCGCCGCATCCGCCCGCGCCGCTCCCCGGCCGTCCCGCTGGTGATCGCCCTGTGGGCGGGCGCGGCCGCGGTGCTGTGGCTGTGGTGGGACAACACACCGTCCCTCGCGGACAACACCGCCCGGATCGTCGCCGCGGGCCGCATCACCGGTCTGCTGGCCGGCTACCTGATGGCGCTCGTGGTGCTCCAGATGGCCCGGGTGCCCGCGCTGGAGCGGCGGGTGGGCTCGGACCGGGTCGCCCGCTGGCACGCGATGAGCGGCCGCTACACGGTGAGCCTGGTCATCGCGCACGTCTTCCTCATCACCTGGGGGTACGCGCTCCAGGCGGGCAAGACGCTCGGGGACGTGGTGCAGCAGTTCATCGACCTGATCACCACCCTGCCGGACATGGGCAAGGCCGCCATCGGCACCGGGCTGCTGCTGGTCATCGCGCTGCTGTCGATCGGCGGGGTGCGCCGCCGGCTGCCGTACGACACCTGGTACCACGTGCACCTGCTCACCTACGCCGTGGTGTACCTGACGTTCTGGCACCAGATCACCACCGGCAACGAGTTCGCCGTCGAACCGGCCGCGAAGACCTTCTGGTACGGGCTGTACGGCGTGGTCACCGCGCTGGTGCTCTGGTACCGGGTGCTCACCCCGATCCGCCTCAACCTGCGCCACCGGATGTACGTCGAGGCGGTCATCGAGGAGACGCCGGGCATCGTGTCGGTGCTCATCGGCGGCAAGAAGCTGCACCGGATGGGCGCGGAGGCGGGGCAGTTCTTCCGCTGGCGGTTCAAGGCGCCGGGGATGCGGTTCAGCTCGCACCCGTACTCCCTGTCGGCGGCGCCGCGCCCGGACATGCTGCGCATCACGGTCAAGGCGATCGGCGACCACACCTCCCGGCTGCGCGAGCTGACGCCCGGCACCAAGGTGTGGGCCGAGGGCCCCTACGGCGCGCTGACCGCCCAGCGCCGCAGCCGCGGCAAGGTGCTGCTGGTGGCGGGCGGCGTCGGCATCACCCCGATGCGGGCCCTGTTCGAGACGCTGCCCGGGGCGGCCGGTGACATCACCCTGCTCTACCGGGCCAACAGCACCCAGGACCTCGCGCTCTGGGACGAGCTGGCCGCCATCGCCGACGAGCGGGGCGCGCGGCTGATGTACGCGGTGAACAGTCCGGACGGCGAGCGGCCCGACATCTCGGCGGAGCGGCTGCGGCAGAAGCTGCCGGACATCGAGGACCACGACGTCTTCATGTGCGGGCCACCCGGCTTCGCGCAGGGCGTCTACGAAGCACTGCGCGGCGCGGGTGTGCCCGCCCGCCGCATCCATCACGAGTCGTTCGAGATGTGAGCGACGGGACTTCAGGAGCTGTTCAAGCGATGAGGAAGAGTCACCCCGTACGGCGTGTCGTCCTGGCCGGCGCCGCCACCGTCTCCGGGATCGTGCTGCTGCTGGCGCTGAAGCCGGCGAGCGACCCGGCCGCCGCCTCCGCGGCGGGCGGCGCGGCCCCGCAGGCCACCGCGGCGGCCCAGGAGTCCGCGCAGGACGGTGCCCAGGGCGCCACCGGCACGGCCACCGGGGACGCCGCGCAGACCCAGTACGGAGCCGTCCAGGTCCGTATCACCTTCAGCAACAACAAGATCACCAAGGCCGAGACGGTGCAGGCCCCCAAGGGCGGCCAGAGCGACCAGATCACCGGCAACGCGGTGCCGAAGCTCAACGCGGCCGTGCTGACCAGGCAGAGCGCGCAGATCGACGCGGTCTCCGGGGCGACCTACACCAGCGCCGGATACAAGAAGTCGCTCCAGTCGGCCATCGACAAGGCGAACGCGGCGGCCGCCCCGGGCGCGGCGGGCTCGTCCACGCCTGCCCCCTCCCAGAGCCCGGGCGGCGCCGAGGCGGCCGCCCCCAAGACCGTCACCGGCTCGGTCGCCCAGACGCAGTACGGCCCGGTCCAGGTCCGTGTCACCGTCAGCGGCGGCAAGATCACCAAGGCGGAGGCGGTCCAGCAGCCCAAGGGCGGGCAGAGCGACCAGATCTCCGGCAACGCCGTGCCCAAGCTCAACCAGGCGGCGGTGGCGGCGGGCAACGCCGACATCGACGCGGTCTCCGGGGCGACGTACACCAGCGCCGGATACAAGCAGTCGTTGCAGTCCGCGCTGGACCAGGCCGGTGGCTGACACGGTGACCGGACCGTCGGAAGCTCCCGCCGCGGTGCGCCACACGGAGGAGGTCATGGGGACCGTCTTCTCCTTCGACGTCCGCGGCGGGGACCCCGAGGCCGTGCGAGCTGCCCTGGAGCGGGCGGTGGCCGGTCTGCACCGCGTCGACGCCGTCTTCAGCACCTACCGCGACGACAGCCAGATCTCCCGGCTGGCCCGCGGCGAGCTGACCGTCGCCGACTGCGATCCGGAGGTCGCCGAGGTGCTGGAGCTGGGGGCCAGGGCCGAAGAACTGAGCGACGGCTGGTTCAGCACGCGCTACGAGGGCCGGCTGGACCCGACGGGTGTCGTCAAGGGCTGGGCGGTGGAACGCGCGGCCCGCTCCCTGACGGCGGCCGGGGCGACGGGGGTCAGCCTCAACGGCGGCGGGGACGTGCAGTTGCTGGGGACGCCGGGGCCGCAGCGGCCGTGGCGGGTGGGGGTCGCCGATCCCCTGCGGCCGGGCGGACTGGCGGCGGTGGTGTCCGCGGCGGGTACGACCGAGCTGTCCGTGGCGACCTCCGGTACGGCCGAGCGGGGCGCCCACATCGTCGACCCGCGCACCGGCCGCTCGGCGGTGACCGACCTGGTCGCCGTCACCGTCGTCGCGCCCAGCGTGACCTGGGCGGACTGCTGGGCGACGGCGGCGTTCGCGATGGGCTCACGGGACGGCCTGCGCTGGCTGGAGTCGCTGCCGGACGTGGAGGCCCTGCTGATCACGGCGGGCGACGAGGTGCGGTGCACAGGGGGCCTGGCGTCCCGACTCGGGTGAGTGCCCCCACCTCGGGGGCGCCGTGACCGGCGCGCGACGAGCCACGGACGGCCCGCGCCCGGCCGCCTGCCGCCCGGCCGCCGGCCGCCTGCCGCCTGCCGCCTGCCGCCTGCCGCCTGCCGCCTGCCGCCTGCCGCAACCATCCCGTTCAGTGGCCGTTCTGTGCCAGCCGCAGCAGGTGCTCGGCGAGAGCCTGACCCCCCGTGGGGTCCCGGCTGATCAGCATCAGCGTGTCGTCCCCTGCGATCGTGCCCAGGATGTCGTGCAGCTCGGCCTGGTCGATCGCCGACGCCAGGAACTGCGCCGCGCCCGGCGGCGTCCGCAGCACGACCAGGTTCGCGGACGCCTCCGCGGAGATCAGCAGCTCCTGGGAGAGCCGCCGCATCCGCTCCTCCTTCGCCGACCCCCCGAGCGGCACCCGGGGGGTCCGGAAGCCCCCCTCACTGGGCACCGCGTAGATCAGGTCGCCGTCGGTGTTGCGGATCTTCACCGCGTTGAGCTCGTCGAGGTCCCGGGAGAGCGTCGCCTGGGTGACGCTCAGCCCGTCGTCGGACAGCAGCTTCGCCAACTGGCTCTGCGACCGCACCGGTTGCCGGTTGAGGATGTCCACGATCCGGCGGTGCCGCGCGGTGCGGGTCTGCGGCACCGCAGGCCCGCCGGCCCCGTTCTGCTCATGCTCCTGCGCCTGGCTCATCGACGTCTCATTTCTCCGGATCATCCGTCCCCGTGGGCCACGTCAAGAACGCCGGGCAGCTCCTGGAGCAGCGCCGCCACCTCGTCGTCGCCGAGGTTCAGCGGCGGCATCAGCCGTACGACATTGGGGGCGGGCGCGTTCACCAGGAAACCGGCGTCCTGAGCCGCCTTCTGCGCCTGGGGCGCGAGCGGCTCGGTGAGCACGATACCCAGGAGGAGGCCGCTGCCCCGGACATGGGCGATCAGCGGGTGCCCCAGGGCCTCGATCCCGTCCCGCAGCGCGGCGCTCTGCCGCTTGACGTTCTCGAGGAGTCCCTCGGCCTCGATGGTGTCGAGCACGGCGAGTCCGGCCGCGCACGCGACGGGGTTGCCGCCGAAGGTCGTGCCGTGGTGACCGGGCTGGAGCAGCTCGGCCGCCCGGCCGAAGGCCACGGTCGCTCCCAGCGGCAGGCCGCCGCCGAGCTGCTTGGCGAGGGTGACGACATCCGGCAGGACGCCTTCGTGGGCCTGGTACTCGAACCAGTGGCCGGTCCGGCCGATGCCGGTCTGCACCTCGTCGAGGACGAGGAGGGTGCCGGTGGCGGCGGTGATCGCGCGGGCCGCCTTGAGGTAGCCGGCGGGCGGCACGACCACGCCGTTCTCGCCCTGGATGGGCTCGATGACGACGAGGGCGGTCTCCTCGGTGACCGCGGCGGCCAGTGCCTGTGCGTCGCCGTACGGCACGTGCGTGACCTCGCCCGGCAGCGGCAGGAACGGCTCCCGCTTGGCGGGCTGGCCGGTGAGGGCGAGGGCGCCCATGGTCCGGCCGTGGAAGCCGCCCGAGGTGGCGACCATGTGGCCGCGCCCGGTGAGGCGGCCGATCTTGAACGCGGCCTCGTTGGCCTCGGCGCCGGAGTTGCAGAAGAAGACCTTGCCGTCCCGGCCGAAGAGCTGGAGCAGCCGTTCGGCGAGGGCGACGGTGGGCTCGGCCATGAAGAAGTTGGAGATGTGGCCGAGGGAGGCGATCTGCCGGCTCACGGCGTCGACGATCGCCGGGTGGGCGTGGCCGAGCGCGTTGGTGGCGATGCCGCCGACCCAGTCGTGGTACTCCGTGCCCTCGCTGTCCCAGACCTTGAGGCCCGCACCGCGGACGAGAGGGAGGCGCGGGGTGCCGTAGTTGTTCATGAGCGAGCCCTGCCACCGCTGGGTGAGCTCCTGATTGCCGGTCATACGGCATCCCCCTCCTGCGCGTCCGGCACGACCATCGTGCCGATGCCTTCGTCCGTGAAGATCTCCAGCAGGATCGAGTGCTGGACCCGCCCGTCGATGACCCGGGCCGTGTTCACGCCGTTGCGCACGGCATGCAGGCAGCCCTCCATCTTCGGGACCATTCCGGAGCTCAACTCCGGCAGCAGCTTCTCCAGTTGGGAAGCGGTGAGGCGGCTGATCACCTCGTCGCTGCGCGGCCAGTCCTCGTAGAGGCCCTCGACGTCCGTGAGGACCATGAGGGTCTCGGCGCCCAGCGCAGCAGCGAGTGCCGCAGCCGCCGTATCAGCATTGACGTTGTAGACATGCCCGTCGTCCTGGCTTCGGGCGATCGACGAGACGACCGGGATCCGGCCGTCGGCGAGCAGTGCCTCGATGGCGCCCGTGTCGATCGCGGTGATCTCGCCCACCCGCCCGATGTCGACCAACTCGCCGTCGATCTCGGGCTGGTGCTTGGTGGCGGTGATGGTGTGCGCGTCCTCGCCCGTCAACCCCACGGCCAGCGGGCCGTGTTGGTTGAGGAGCCCGACCAGCTCGCGCTGGACGTGCCCGGCCAGCACCATCCGTACGACGTCCATGGCGTCCTCGGTGGTGACCCGGAGCCCGGCCTTGAACTCGCTCACGATGCCGGCCTGGTCGAGGGCGGCGCTGATCTGCGGGCCGCCGCCGTGCACGACGACCGGCTTGAGCCCGGCGTGGTGCAGGAAGACGACGTCCTGGGCGAAGGCGGCCTTCAGGTCCTCGTCGATCATGGCGTTGCCGCCGAACTTGATGACGACGGTCTTGCCGTTGTGGCGGACCAGCCAGGGCAGCGCCTCGATGAGGATCTGGGCCTTCGGCAGTGCGGTGTGCTTGCGAGTAGTGCTCATGACGAGTACGCGCTGTTCTCGTGGACGTAGTCGGCGGTGAGGTCGTTGGTCCAGATCGTGGCGGTCTCGGACCCGGCGGCGAGGTCGGCGACGATGTGCACCTCGCGGTAGCGCATGTCGACCTTGTCGCGGTCCTCGCCGACGCCGCCGTTCTTGCACACCCAGACGCCGTTGATCGCCACGTTCAGCTGGTCCGGCTCGAAGGCGGCCTGCGTGGTGCCGATCGCGGAGAGCACGCGGCCCCAGTTGGGGTCCTCGCCGTGGATCGCGCACTTGAGGAGGTTGTTGCGGGCGATGGAGCGGCCCACCTCGACGGCGTCGTCCTCGCTCGCGGCGTTGATCACCTCGACCTTGATGTCCTTGCTGGCGCCCTCGGCGTCCCGGATCAGCTGCTGGCCGAGGTCGTCGCAGACCTGCCGTACGGCCTCCGCGAACTCCTCGTAGGTCGGGGTTACTTCGGAGGCGCCGGAGGCGAGCAGCAGCACGGTGTCGTTGGTGGACATGCAGCCGTCGGAGTCGACGCGGTCGAAGGTGGTGCGCGTGGCGGCCCGGAGCGCCTGGTCCAGTGCCGCGCTGTCGAGGTCGGCGTCGGTGGTGAGGACGACCAGCATGGTGGCGAGGCCGGGGGCGAGCATGCCCGCGCCCTTGGCCATGCCCCCGACGGTCCAGCCGTCCTTGCTGACGACGGACGTCTTGTGGACGGTGTCGGTGGTCTTGATGGCGATGGCGGCCTTCTCACCGCCGTGCTCGGACAGTTGGGCGGCCGCGGCCTCGACTCCCGGCAGCAGCTTGACCATCGGGAGCAGGACGCCGATGAGGCCGGTGGAGGCGACGGCGACCTCGCCCGCGCCGATCTCCAGCACCTCGGCGACCTTCTCGGCGGTCGCGTGCGTGTCCTGGAAGCCCTTGGGTCCGGTACAGGCGTTGGCGCCACCGGAGTTGAGGACGACGGCGGTCAGCCCACCGCTCTTGAGCACCTGCTCGGACCACAGGACCGGCGCGGCCTTCACACGGTTGGAGGTGAAGACGCCGGCGGCGGCGCGGCGCGGACCGGTGTTGACCACGAGGGCCAGGTCCGGGTTGCCGTTCTCCTTGATCCCGGCGGCGATGCCCGCCGCCTGGAATCCCTTGGCTGCCGTGACGCTCACGGTGCGACTCCGATCGTGGAAAGCCCGGTGGACTCGTCGAGCCCGAGGGCGATGTTCATGCTCTGTACGGCACCGCCCGCGGTGCCCTTGGTCAGGTTGTCGATGACGCTGATGGCGATGATGCGGCCCGCGGCCTCGTCGTACGTGACCTGGATCTGAACGGCGTTGGAACCGAGGACGGACGCCGTGGCGGGCCACTGCCCCTCGGGGAGGAGGTGCACGAACGGTTCGTCGGCGAGGGCCTTGTCGTAGGCGGCGCGGACGGACTCGGCGGTGACACCGGGCTTCGCCTTGGCGGAGCAGGTCGCGAGGATGCCGCGGGGCATCGGCGCGAGGGTCGGGGTGAAGGAGACCGAGACCCGCTCCCCCGCGACCCCGCTGAGGTTCTGGATCATCTCGGGCGTGTGCCGGTGGCCGCCGCCGACGCCGTACGGCGTCATGGAGCCCATGACCTCGCTGCCGAGCAGGTGGGGCTTGGCTGCCTTGCCGGCGCCGGAGGTGCCGGAGGCGGCGACGATCACGGCCTCCTGCTCGGCGATACCGGCGGCGTACGCGGGGAAGAGCGCGAGGGAGACGGCGGTCGGGTAGCAACCGGGCACCGCGATGCGCCTGGACCCCTCCAGCGCGGCGCGGGCGCCCGGAAGTTCGGGGAGCCCGTAGGGCCAGGTGCCGGCGTGCGGGGAGCCGTAGAACGTCTCCCAGTCGGCGGCGTCCTTCAGCCGGAAGTCGGCGCCCATGTCGACGACGAGGACGTCCGGGCCGAGCTGCTCGGCGACGGCGGCGGACTGGCCGTGGGGCAGGGCGAGGAAGACGACGTCATGGCCGGCGAGGACGTCGGCCGTGGTCTCCTGGAGCACGCGGTCGGCCAGCGGCAGCAGGTGCGGCTGGAGCGCGCCCAGCTTCTGTCCGGCGTTGGAGTTGCCGGTCAGGGCGCCGATCTCGACCTCGGGGTGCGCCAGGAGCAGCCGCAGGACTTCGCCGCCCGCGTATCCGCTCGCTCCGGCCACTGCCGCACGTACCGCCATGGAATCCTCCTCTTGGATGGCATGACTATACGTTTCGATGCACGTTTATGCAATCTCGGCAGTCTCCTCGATCACCCTCCGACCGGAAGCGCCAGTGGGACCGGCCGGCAGTGCGGTGCCGGAGAAGTGCGGCGCCCACCGATGGGCCTCGCTGCCGGCCCGGCACGCTGCGCGCCGGTGCACTCATGGCACCGGCGCGCAGTGAGGAACTACCTCTGCCGGATTCTCAGGAACGTGATCGAGTTCGCCGGGAAGGTGTACGAGAACTCGCTCGCGACCCCGTCGAACGTGGACCGGACCGGGGCGACCGGCGTCTCGGTCTGCGAGTTCACCGCGTCCGGGTCAGCGGTCAGCGTGGTGACCCGGGCCCTGGGGGCGACCTTGGCGCCGCCGAGGTCGATCGCGGTGCGGGCCGCGGTGGGCTGGGCGTTGACGACCTTGACGATCAGTTCGCCGGTCTTCTTGTCCCGCGTGACGACCTGCCGGAACGGCTCGGCGGGCTTGTCGTCGGTGAAGCTGCCCCACTCCTGGCCGTCGAGGTACAGGGTGACCTGGCGGCCGCGCACCTTCACCTCGATGTCGTAGGTACGGCCCGTCTCGATCGTGCCGGCCTTGGAGATCAGCGTGGACTTGCCGCCGTCCACGGCCTGCTCGACGGCGGACTGGGTGTTGTTCCAGCCGCCCAGGTTCCACCAGTAGTAGGTGCCGGTGTCCTTGACGCCGAACGCGACGAGGAAGCCTTCCTTGCCGGACTTCTTGGTGGCCTTCACCTTCAGGTCGTAGTCGTGCCAGTTGGTGTCGCCCGCCGACACCATGGTGTTCTCGGCGGCCACGTCGCTCTGCACGTACTGCCCGTCCTGGACGCTCCAGCTGCCGCCGCCGGTGTGCGTCCACCGCGAGGCGTCACCGGAGAAGTCGTCGCTCAGCAGGGAGTTGCCGTCCGCGTCCGTGACCTGGACGTCGTCGTAGGCGGCCGTGGTCGCCCAGGTCGACAGGCCGACGGCACCCTTGATGGGGCCGGTCAGCGACGGGGTCCCGGTGGCCGTGGAGGGCACCACGCGGTCGCCGACGTTGGTCATGAACAGCTTCTGGACCTCGTAGTTGGCGGAGTTCCAGGAGGCGTGGTTGTTGAACCAGACCAGGTCCGGCTGCCACTGGACGTAGTCCTCGTTGGCGAACAGCGGTGCGTAGGACGCGAGTTTGACGACGTCCGCGTTGCGCTCCAGGCCGGTCATGAAGGCCGCTTCGGCGAGGCCGTTCTTGAAGGCGTTGCCCCAGGAGGCGTACTCGCCGAGGAAGACCTTCGGGCCCTGTCGGTCGTAGGAGTCGTAGCGGTCGTTGTTCTGCAGGAACCACTGCGTGCTGTTGTAGTAGTGCTCGTCGACCATGTCGACGTCGGCGTCCCTGTTGAGCTTCCAGGCCGTGTCGAAGGTCGAGCCCGCGTCGTCGGGGCCGGCGTTGGAGATCACGGTGATGTTCGGGTACTTCGCCTCGATGGCGGCGCGGAACCGCGTGAACCGGGCGAAGAACGCCTCCGGCAGGTTCTCCTCGTTGCCGACCTCGAGGTGGGTGAGGTGGAAGGGCTTGGGGTGGCCCATCCGGGCGCGCACCTTGCCCCACTTCGAGGTCGCCGGACCGTTGGCGAACTCGATGAGGTCGAGGGTGTCCTGGATGTGCCGCTCGAGCAGCGCCTCGTCGTCGACGGCCTTGTTCTGGCCGCAGCCGGTGACCAGAGCGGGGACGACGGGCAGCGGCATGGCGCCGATGTCCTCGGAGAAGCGGAAGTACTCGTAGTAGCCGAGGCCGTAACTCTGGTTGTAGCCCCAGAAGTTGGAGTTGGTGGCACGCTCCTCGACCGGGCCGACGGTGTCCTTCCACTGGTAGGAGCGCTTGCGCTGCCAGCCGGAGGCCTCGCTGTAGTCCTCCATCGAGCCGGTGTTGACCAGGCAGCCGCCGGGGAAGCGCACGAAGCCCGGGTGCAGGGCGGCGATCTTCTCGGCGAGGTCCTTGCGCAGGCCGTTGGCCTGGTGCTTGTAGGTGTCCCGGGGGAAGAGGGACACCATGTCCAGGGCGACCGCGCCCGAGGAGGCCACGGTCAGCCGCCCGTCGCTGCTGGTCCGGGTCGCGGTGAGGGTGGCCCGGTACTTGGCCCAGCCGCTCTTCGTGACGGCCACCCGGCGGGCGGTGGCGAGGGAGCCGGCGGCGTCCTGGAGCGAGACCGTGAGGGTCGTGCCGCCCTCGGCGCGGGCCCACACCGAGAAGTCGTACGTCTTGCCCTCCTCGACCGGGACACCGGTGTTGTACCCGGCGTTCGTCACGGCCGAACCGGCGCCCAGGGAGAGGTAGGTGCGGTTGCGCGTGTTGAGCCGGCCGTCGTCGTTCACGACCTTTCCGGTGCCGTCGACGCTCCAGGAGGTGAGGGGCGTGTACGAGGCGTTGTCGTCGGTGGAGTACTCGAAGGACCGGTTCTGTACGAGCTCGGCGTACAGACCGCCGTCGGCGGCCCGGTTGATGTCCTCGAAGAAGACGCCGTACATCGTGTCGTCGATCTTCGCGCCCTTGGCGGTGGGGTCGACGGTGATCGCGTAGTCGGTGGTGTCCTCGGCATGGGCGGGAGCCGGCACAAGACCGGCGGCCACCAGGAAGGCGGTGGCGGCGAGGCCGAATCTCCAGCGGGTGCGTGACATGGATACTCCGCGGCTCGATGGGGAGTTGTTCGATATATCAGACACTGATCAGCACTTCGAACGGCAAGATAGGGAGGGGGTCGGCGAGCGTCAACGGGTCGCGCGGTACCGAAAGTGTCGGAGGGGAGGAAGGCATGGGTGAGATCTGGCCAGTACCGGACGTGCTGACCTACCTGACCGGGAGCTGGCGGGTGGGGCGCGCCGTGCGGGATCTGGCGAGCGGGGACACCGGGGAGTTCTCCGGCACGACACTTTTCCGCCCCCTGGACGGCGGCGGGCTCCTGCATCACGAGTCCGGCATCTTCGTCTGGCAGGGTGTCCCCCGGCCCGCCGAGCGCACCCTGCGCTTCCTGCCGGGGAGTTCGGCGGCCGAGGCCGAGGTGTGCTTCGGCGACGGCCGCTTCTTCCACACCCTCGATCTGAGCCGCGGGCACCACATCGCCGACCACCCCTGCGCGGCGGACCTCTACCGCGGCGAGTTCACCGTCCTGGACGAGGACCGGTGGCGGTCGGTGTGGCGGGTGGGCGGCCCCGCGAAGGACCTCGTGCTCACCACGCACTACACCCGCGCGAGCTGACCGCTACGCCCGCAACGGCTGCGTCGGCGCCCCGTCGAAACGCAGGTTCCAGCGGCCCCCGCGGCCCGTGACAGTGGTCGTCGACAGCGGGCGGACGTCGAGGTTCCAGTAGGTCGACGGCGGCGCCTTCAGCGCGTACACCAGCGCGGCGCGCACCACCGAGGGCTCGGCGACGGCGACGATCCGGCCGCCGTCCTCCACCGGCCGGGTGTCGAGCCAGCCGCCGACGCGGCCGATGAAGGCCAGCAGCGACTCCCCGCCGTGCGGGGTGCCGCGTGGGTCGGCGAGCCAGGCGTCCACCGCCTCCGGCTCGCGTGCCATCGCCTCACCCAGGGTCAGCCCACGCCAGCGGCCCATGTCGCAGTCCCGCAGCGCGAGCTGCACGAGCGGCGCATAGCCGAGGGCGTCCCCGGTCGCACGGCTGCGCGGGGTCGGCGAGCAGTAGCGCAGTTCCGCGGCGGCCAGCGGCAGCAACTCCCCCGCGGCGCGCTGCACCTCGTCCCAGCCGGCCTGGTCCAGCGGCTGGTCGTCCTCGAAGCGTTCCGCGAGGACGGGGGTGCTGCGCGCGGCGGCGACGAATGTGACCCGGAGTGCCATGCGGCGATGGTGAGCGGAGAAAGTGCGCAGGTCAAGGGAGGTTACCCAGGAGTTACGCAGGGTTGGCGAGACCTTACCGCGCGGTCGGGACCTGCCGGACAACTCATCCGAAACGAGGGGACTCAGTAGAGGTGGGCCATCCAGTGGTCCGGGTTCGCGAGCGGCGCGAACCCCGCCTTCTCGTAGACGCCGTGCGCGTCGTGGGTGGCGAGCAGGATCCGCCGCAGACCGTACGGCCTGAGGTGTTCGCGGACGGCTTCCACGAGCGCGGTCCCGATCCCCTTGCCGCGCGCGGACGGATCGACGTACACATCGCAGAGCCAGGCGAAGGTGGCCCGGTCGGTGACGATCCGGGCATACGCCACCTGCTCCCCCGAGGCCGTGTCGTACACCCCGAAGTTGAGCGACCCCGCGATCGCGCCGTCCTGCTTCTCCCGGGACCGGCCGATCGCCCAGTACGCGTCGGTGGAAAGCCAGCGGTGGACGCGGGCGGCGTCGATGCGGTCGGGGTCGGCGGAGATCTCGTAGCCGTCGGCGAGGTCGCTCATGCGGGGATCCTCGCAGGGCGGGGGGACGGCGGGCCAACGGTTTCCGCGCGCGCGTGGAGCCCCGGGTGTGCCCGCCCTCCGGCGGCACGATGACGACGAAACCTAGAGCGCCTCGTCCGCCGCCGCCCGCAACCGCCGTACCCCCTCCGCGATCTCGCCGGTCCCGGCCACCGCCGCGAAGCTCAACCGCACGTGTCCCGCCGGTGGTTCCGCGCTGAAGTAGGGGCGGCCCGGGGTGATGGCCACGCCCGCGCGGAGGGCGGCGGCGGTGAGGGCGGCTTCGTCGGCGCCGTCCGGCAGGCGCAGCCACAGGTGGTAGCCGCCCGACGGGACGTGCGGGAGGGCGAGTTCGGGAAGTTCCAGGCCGAGGGCCGTGGTCATGGTGTCGCGGCGGGTCTTCAGGTCCGCGGAGATCGCCCGCAGATGACGCGGCCAGGCGGCCGAGCCCACGAGTTCGAGCGCCGCCTCCTGCAAGGGGCGGGGGACGAAGAAGGTGTCGACGACCTGGATGGCCCGCAGCCGCTCCAGCACCGGGCCTCGGGCCGCGAGCGCGCACACCCGGAAGCTGGGCGAGGTCGCCTTGGTCAGCGAGCAGACGTGGACCACGACCCCGTCGGGGTCCTCGGCGGCCAGGGGAGGCGGCAGCTCGCCCGCGTCCGCGTGCACGAGCCGTCGTACGAAGTCGTCCTCGACGACGAACGCGCCGGCCTCGCGCGCGATGCGCAGCACCTCGCCCCGGCGTTCGGGGGCGAGCACGGCACCGGTGGGGTTCTGGAAGAGCGGCTGGCACACGAAGACCCGGGCGCCGGTGGCCCGGAAGGCGTCGGCGAGCAGCTCCGGCCTGACCCCGTCCGGGTCGACCGGCACGGGCACCGGCCGCAGCCCCGCGGCCCGGGCGATGGCCAGCATCCCCGGGTAGGTGGGCGACTCGACGAGCACCGGCGCCCCGGGCGGCGCCAGTGCGCGCAACGCGATGGTCAGCGCCGACTGCCCGCCCGCCGCGATCAGCACCTCCGCCGCCGTGACCGAGCCGCCGATGCCCCGCGCGAACCAGGAGCGCAGTTCCGCGAGTCCCTCCATGGGCGGCCGCCCCCAGGCGCCGGGCCGGCGCGCGGCGCGGGAGAGTGCCGCGGCGAGCGCCTGTTCGGGCTGGAGTGAGGGGTGGAGGTAGCCGCCGGTGAATTCGATCACGCCGGGCGGCGGCTCGGTGAGCGAGACCAGGACACCGCCGGCGTCCACCGAGCGCGGGACGGTGTCGGCCGCGCCGTCCGCGCTGAGCGCCACCTCCTGCCAGGAGGTGTCCCCGGCCGGGGCGGCGGTGGTCCGGGGCCGGGCGCGGAACACCCCGGCGCCGGGCCGGGTGACGACCAGCCCCTCGGCGGCCAGCTGCGCCAGTGCCCGCGAGACGGTCACCGGGCTCACCCGGTACTGCTCGATCAGGGCCCGGCTCGACGGCAGCTTTCCACCGGGAGAGTAGCGGTTGAGTTCGCTCCGCAACCGTTCCGCCAGCTCATCCACGCTGCTACGCTCTTGCATGAGAGCACAGAGTAGCGCTACTACGCCGATCGCGATAGCGGTTGGCAGCGATCCCGCCCCGGTCGGCAGAACCACCAGCGCTGCCGGCACCCTGCTGGCCGGTCTCGGCGTCGTCGCGTTCTCCCTCACCTTCCCCGCGACGGCCTGGGGTCTGGAGGGCTTCGGTCCCTGGTCCCTGGTCGCGGTACGCAGCGCCCTCGCCGCGCTGATCGCCGGGGGCTGTCTGCTGGCGCTGCACGTCCCGGTGCCCGCCCGGCGGTACTGGGCGGGGCTCGTCGTCGTCGCCGGCGGTGTCGTCGTCGGCTTCCCGCTGCTCACCACCCTCGCGCTGCGGACGTCGACCACCTCGCACGCGGCGGTGGTGGTCGGGCTGCTCCCGCTCACCACCGCGCTGTTCTCCGCCCTGCGCATGGGCACCCGCCCGTCCCGCACCTTCTGGACGGCCGCCCTCGCGGGAGCCGCCGCGGTCCTCGCCTTCACCGTGCAGCAGAGCGGCGGCGCCCTGACCTCGGCCGACCTGTACCTCTTCGGCGCGCTGCTGGTGTGCGCGGCCGGTTACACCGAGGGCGGCCGGCTGGCCGGGGTCATGCCGGGCTGGCAGGTCATCGGCTGGGCGCTGGTGCTGTGTCTGCCGCTCTCCGCGCCCGCCGCCGCGGTGGCTCTGTCGTACGAGCCCGCGCACCTCACCGCGCACAGCGTGCTCGGGCTGCTGTGGGTGGCGGCGGGCTCGCAGTTCCTCGGTCTGGTCGTCTGGTACCGGGGCATGGCGGCGATCGGCATCCCCAAGGCCAGCCAGTTGCAGTTGGCCCAGCCCCTGCTCACACTGGTGTGGTCGGTACTGCTGCTGGGTGAGCACCTGACGCCGGCCGCCCCGCTGACGGCCGCGGCGGTGCTCGTCTGTATCGCCGTCACCCAGCGGGCACGAGGCTGAGCGGCGCGCACGCGCCCGGTTCCCACCGGGCCCCCGCGCCGTAAACCCAACGCTGAAACCAACGCTGAAACTCAACGCTGAAACCAACGCTGAAACTCAACGCTACGGACCGATGCTCCCGCACCTGGCGAGGAGGACCGACAGATGCGCGCAACCGTGGGCGACCAGCTTGTGCAGCACGGCAGGGTGGTCGGACAGCACGACAAGATCGGCGAGATCGTCGAGGTCATGGGCCAGGAGGGCAACCCCCCGTTCCGCGTCCGCTTCGAGGACGGGCACACGGGCGTGTGCTCACCCGGCCCCGACACCGAGATCCGCCACAAGGACGAAATGCACCAGGCCTAGGCCGGCACGGCCCAGGTCAGCGTGAGGGCTTCGCCGGCTGCTGGTAGTGGTCGGCGACCACGCGCGCCATGGCGCCGACCCGGTCCGCGGTCACTTCCCTGGCGGCGAAGTACACATGCCCGCACACCTCCGGGTGCTCCTTGGCGAGGGTGAGGTGCCGGGACAGTTCGGCGGGGTCCTGCCAGGCGGCGGGCTGCGCCGGGTCACCGGCCTTGTACAGCGCCTCGCCCACGTACAGCTTCGTCCTGCTCCCCCGCGCCACCTCGGCCCACCAGGGCACGAGCTTCGCGTAGTCGGCGGCCGCGAAACCGATGTTCCAGTAGAGCTGCGGCACCAGGTAGTCGATCCAGCCCTCCCGGACCCACTTGCGGGTGTCCGCGAAGTTGTCGTCGTACGACTGCACCCCCGCGCGCGTGGCGGAGCCGAGCGGATCGGTGGCGGCGTTGCGCCACACCCCGAAGGGGCTGATGCCGAACCGGGTGCCCGGCCGGATCTCCTTGATCCGGTCCGCGGTCTCCCGCACCAGCCGGTCGATGTTGTCCCGCCGCCAGTCCGCCCGGGAGGAGAAGCCGCCGCCGTGCTCGTCGTAGGCCGCGTCGTCGTCGAAGGTCTGGCCGGCCACCGGGTAGGGGTAGAAGTAGTCGTCGAAGTGGACCGCGTCCACCGGGTACTTCTCCACCGCGTCCAGGATCGCGTCCTGCACGAAGGCGCGTACCTCCGGCAGCCCGGGGTTGTAGTAGAGCTTCCCGCCGTAGGTCACCACCCAGTCCGGGTGCCGGCGCGCCGGGTGCGAGGCGACGAGCTTGGCCGGGTCGGGCTGGTTGGAGACGCGGTACGGGTTGAACCAGGCGTGCAGTTCCAGGCCCCGTGCGTGCGCCTCGCGTACCGCCGTGCCGAGCGGGTCCCAGCCGGGGGATGTGCCCTGGGTGCCGGTGAGGTACTGCGCCCAGGGCTCGTACGGCGAGGGCCACAGCGCATCCGCGGTCGGCCTGACCTGGAGGATCACCGTGTTGAGACGGTCCGCCACCGCCTTGTCGAGGTGGGCGATCAGCTCGGCCCGCTGCTGGGCGGCGCTCAGCCCGCTCCGGGACGGCCAGTCCCGGTTGGCCACGGTCGCGATCCACACGCCCCGCATCTCCCGGGCGGCTCGCCTGCGGTGGGGCTTGGAACCGCCCGCCGCCGCGGCACCGGCGGCCACCGCGCCGCCTCCCGCCATGAGCGCCGAGAAGGCGGTCACCGTGAACGCCCGCCGCGACAGCCGTGACTTTGGATGCATCCTCACTCGTACCTCCCTGCGCGCCGTCTGTCCGCGGCTCAGACTGCCATGGGGTGCCCGGACATCCGGTCAGCGATCGCCGAGGCGGACGTGCGGGTTTCCGGGAGGTGCCGAACCTCTCAGCCCTGCGCGCACACCCGTGCGAACCCCCGGGGTTTCCCTCGCCCCGCGGCAGAGCCGTCGTCGAGCGGCACCGACCCGACCGATCGATCATCGATACTTTCCAGTAACGTGCACGAACGGAGCAGGCACCGTGACCGCGGCACCCTGCGACGTCCGTAGACCAGCGAAAGGGACGATGTGACCGACATCGAGCGCGTCGGAGTGGTGGGCTGCGGCCAGATGGGAGCGGGCATCGCCGAGGTGTGCGCCCGCTCCGGCCTGGACGTGAAGGTCGCCGAGACCACCGGCGAGGCCCTGGAGATCGGCCGGACCCGGCTGCTCAACTCCCTGGCGAAGGCCGCCGAGCGCGGCAAGATCAGCGAGGAGGAGCGGGACGCGGCGCTGGCCCGCCTGTCCTTCACCACCGACCTCGGCGAGTTCGCCGACCGTGACCTCGTCATCGAGGCCGTCGTCGAGAACGAGCAGGTCAAGACCGAGATCTTCCAGGTCCTGGACCAGGTCGTGACCCGCCCGGACGCGATCCTCGCCTCCAACACCTCCTCCATCCCCCTGGTGAAGCTGGCGGTCGCCACCTCGCGCCCCGACCACGTCATCGGCATCCACTTCTTCAACCCCGCCCCGGTGCAGCAGCTCGTCGAGCTGATCCCCGCGCTCACCACCTCCGAGGGCACGATCAGCCGCGCCCAGGCCTTCGCCGAGAAGCTGCTCGGCAAGCACGCGATCCGCGCCCAGGACCGCTCCGGGTTCGTGGTCAACGCGCTGCTGGTGCCGTACCTGCTCTCCGCGATCCGCATGTTCGAGTCGGGCATCGCCGGCCGCGAGGACATCGACAACGGCATGGAGATGGGCTGCGCCCACCCGATGGGCCCGCTGAAGCTGTCGGATCTGATCGGCCTGGACACCATCGTCTCCATCGCCCACTCGATGTACGAGGAGTACAAGGAACCGCTGTACGCCGCTCCCCCGCTGCTCCAGCGCATGGTGGACGCCGGCCGCCTCGGCCGCAAGACCGGTTCCGGCTTCTACACCTACGGCTGACAGCACGCGACGTGGTGCACAGTGCCCGTTCCAGGGTGCCGATGACACAGTGCGACGAACACGGGCCCGGCACTCTTCGGAGCGCCGGGCCCGCCGTATTCACACACCGTGTGCGCGCCGGGCACGCATATGCCCATCGCACACTCTCCCCACGCGCCCACCAGGGGAGTTGACTCCTCATGCGCATGCAAGGGATGTGATGACTACGGAAAGGAGCGGACCCGTGACCGCCGAACCGGAGCATCCCGTGGTCCATGGAGAACTCGCAGAGTTACGCCGCCGACTCGATGTCGCCTATGCGCGCGTCGAGGGAGGGCTCGCTCTGCTCAGCCATCGCACGGAGGAGACGGACAAGGAACTGGACGACCTGAGCGCACGCATCATCGCGCTGGAGCACTCCCGTTGGCCGCTGCCCGCCGTCGCGGCACTGACAGCCGTGGGCGCGCTCATCGTGGCGATCTGGCAGGCCATCGGACACTAGGGCAGGTTGTGAAAGCGGCCCCTTTCGGGCGCGGGCGAGCGGGGTCCGGTGCGCGCGGCCGCGAGGCCGGGGTGGACGCCCCCGCGAGCGAGTTCGGACGCGGAGGGGCGGCCACCTCGGACAGGCCGCAGGCGTACGTGCCGGACCCCGCGCCCCCGGTGTGATCCGCCGGCGAGGCCCCGGGCGCGGGACGCGGTGGGGGATGTCAGGGCAAGGCGTCCTGCCCGAGCCTGAGATGGTGCAGCAGCAGTAACGCGGCCGCCATGTTGGCGGCCGGGACCTCACCCCGGGCGACCATGTCGGGGACGAGCTTGAGGGGGACCCATTCCCGGCGGTCCGACTCGAAGTCGTCCACGGGGTGCCCGATGTACTCGCCCTCGTCGGCCCAGTAGATGTGGTGCCGGGCGTCGGTGAGGCCGTTGGACGGTTCCACGCTCATGAGGTGGCGCAGAGGTCCCGGTCGCCAGCCGGTCTCCTCCTCGAGTTCCCTGGCGGCCGCGTACGCGATGTCCTCGCCGTCCTCGACGACGCCCGCGGCCAGTTCCCACCCCCAGCTGTCGGTGATGAAGCGGTGGCGCCACAGGAGGAGGACCTCGTTGGCCTCGTTCACCACCGTGGCCACGGCGACGGGCCGCAGCCGTATCAGGAAGTGGTCGAGATGCCGGCCGTCCGGCAGCTCGACATCCGCGAGGTTGACGCTGAACCAGCGGTTTTCATACACGGTTTGTTCGTTCTGTTTCGTCCACTGCACGGTTCTGCCACCTTCCGTCAGGTAAGTGGCAATATCGCAGCAGGAGCAGTTCGGCAGCAGACGCCGAGAGGCCCCTCACCGCGGCGGCGCAGTGAGGGGAGGGGGGTTTACAACGGTACGCGCAGCGCCCCGTCGATCAGTTCGGCTGCCTCGGCCGTGCCCGCGCAGCCGTTGCGGACCAGGTGCTCGCGCACCGCGCGGAGTCTGTCGCGCAGGCGCTGGGACTCCATTCCACGGGCCTGTTCGGCCATCTGCACCGCCGTGGCCACCGCTTTGTCGGCGTTGCCCTGGCGCAGCTCGATCGTGCTGAGCATGGCGAGCCGGTGCACCCGGCCGCGGTCGTGGGCGGGGTTGTCGACGGCCTGCGCGGCATGCTCGCGCGCCGCCACCAGTTCGCCGAGGCTGAGCAGCGCCTCCGCCACCTGGACGTTGACCAGTCCCGGCTGGACATAGCCCGTTTCGTCGGGTTCGTATCCCCGCCGGATGCGTTCTGCGGCCTGCTCGGCACGCCGGATGCAGGACAGCGCGCTCGTGCCGTCACCGAGGTGCGCGTACGCCTTCGCCTGCATCGCGTACAGGTCGGAGGCGAGGGCCGGGGTGATGTGCTTGCCCGCGGCGCGCAGCGCGGCCTCCGCGAAGGCGACGGCCTGCCGGTGCTCGCGCATGAACAGCGACTGGTTGACCAGGAGCGCGATCACATACGCGCCAAGTCCCCGGTCGCCACTGGCCTTCGCCAGCCTGAGCGCCTGGTGGAAGTAGCGCTGGGCGAGCCCGTGCGCGTCGGAGTCGTACGCGCAGATCCCCGCGACCGCCACCAAGCCGCCGGTCGCCCGGTGCAGTTGGCGTCCGATCTCGTCGGTGTAGCTGCCGCGCAGCAGCGGCGCGGCCTCGGCGTTGAGGAAGCCGACGATCCGGGTACGGGTCGCCACGCCGCCGGTCTTGCGGTACATCTGCTCGTAGTGCGTGCGGGCGGCCCGCAGCATCTCCAGGTCACCGGCGGTGACCCGGTGCCGGCCGCCACGCGACACGTCCACGTCCTCGGGCGGGTTCTCCCACTCCCACACCGGCATGACGGCGGGCGTGCCGGTGACCGCGGGAGCGCCCAGGACGTGCGGCCGCTGCTGCTCGTCGGAGCGCCACAGGGCGGTGGCCCGCTCGACGAACCCGGAGAGCGAGGTGGTGTGCGGCGTCGCGGGCTCACCGGGGACGCCGAGACCGATGTCGTCGAGGGTGACCGTGCGGCGCAGCCGGGCGGCGAGCACCTCGCAGATCAGGTCGGGGACCTGGCCGCGAGGGCGCTGTCCCTTCAACCACCGCGCCACGGCGGTGTGTTCGTACCGGAGTGCGAGTCCGCGCGCACGGCCGGCCTGGTTCACGTGTGCGGCCAGCCCCGCGTGCGAGATCCCCGCCTCGTCCAGGATCGCGTCGAGCAGAGTATTGGGCTGCATATATGCCCCCGGGTGGCTCGGTGCCAGTCAGAGTAGTAGGTGTGGCTTCACACGGGGTGTGAACGGAGTGCTCGAATCCGTAGCGTGCGCGCACTGTCGCGGAGAGTTTCCAGCCGGTTGACTGAAATGCCTCGCAAGAGGCCGGCCGGGCCGCCGGCTCCCCCTCGTACAGTGCGGCGGCCCGCATCCGCCGTCCGCCCAGCTGCCTGCCCGACACTCCGTGGCGGGGCGGACGGCGCCGCCGACTCTCGGGAGAACGACCAAACGCCGTCACGTTCACGGTGCGTTGTCGGCTGCGGGTGCATCGCGGCTGGTCGCGCCCACGCGGCGGAGCCGCATGTCGATACAGCCCCGCGCCCCCGAGGCATGCCCCTGGCACCGCTCGTTTCGCAGTACCAGTAGGGCGATGTCGTCCGTGGGGGTTTTCGCCGCATGGCGCGACAGGCCTGCGAAGACCGAACCGAGTACCGCCTGAGCGGCCCCGCCGGCAGCTTTCGCCAAAGCCCCCGGCAGGGAGAAGAACCGGCCATGAGCGTCTCTCGTGTCCTCCGCCCCGTCCGTGTGGAGGACCAGGGTCTCGCCGGGGAGGAGGTATCCGCAGTGCAGGGGCGGCAGTTCGGGCGGGAGCGGGAACGGCCCGAGCGGTGGGAGAGGATCCGCTCGGGTCAGGGGGTCGACCCGTGCGCCGCTCAGCAGGTACGGCCAGGGGTGCCCGCAGTTCAGCGCGTACAGGTCGCCGTCCTGGCCGATCTCCAGGAGCAGTACGGTGACGAACTCCTCGGCGACCGGGTCGTCGTCCCCGGCCCGCGCACGCAGGTGTCTGTCCAGCGCGCGCTCCAACCGGCGCAGCACACCGCCGAGTTCGGGCTCGTCGTGCACCGCCTCACGGAAGCTGCCGAGCACGGCGGCGGCCGTGCCGAGGGCGGTGAGTCCGTGGCCCCGGACGTCGCCCATGACGACCCGTACGCCATGCTCGGTGGCGATCACCTCGTACAGGTCGCCCCCTACCGAGGCGCCGCGATCGGCGGACAGCTGGGCGGCGGCGACGGCCAGTCCGTCGACGCGGGGCGGCAGCGGCCGCAACAGGGCGCTCTGCGCGGCACCGGCGACCTGCCGGATCTGCCGTAACTCACGCAGCAGCGCGTGCCGGACGTGGAGTATGAGTCCGGTGCCCACGGCGAAGAACACGGCGCTGGTCGCAAGGCGCGCCTCGAAGCCGTTCTGCTGGGCGAGCGGACAGGTCAGCTTGTAGGTGACGGCCACGGCACCCCAGGCGCTGGGCAGCCCCAGCGCGAGCATCGTGCGGGGAACCCGACCCCTGATACGGATCATGCCGACGGCCCCCCAATAGGCCCAGACAGCACAGAAGGACCGACCCCGAAGGGCCGGTCCGATTCTGTCGACAGCATGACCCGGATGGACCAGATCACCAGGAAATGTCACTCAATTGAGTGACGTGACCGCAGGCGTCCCCAAGGGGCGCGGGGAACTGCGCGACCAGCCACAGCTCACCCGCACCCGGCACACGACATCAGCCGCGCAGCACGGCTCCCGTACGCTCGCCCGCCAGGGCAACCGCGGCGTCCCTGGCAGCCGATGCCTCGTCGACCGTCAGCGTCCGATCCGCCGCCCGGAACCGGAGCGCGTACGCGAGCGACTTCTTGCCGTCCCCCAGCTGCTCCGCGTTCTCGTACACGTCGAACAGCCGGATCGCCTCGAGGAGTTCGCCCGCGCCCTCACGCAGCGCGGCCTCCACGTCGGCGTGCGGCACGAACCGGTCCACGACCAGCGCCACATCCTGCGTGGCGACCGGGAACGTGGAGATGCCTGGCGCCTGCGGCGTGTCGTCGCCGACCGCCTCCAGCGCGTCCAGGTCCACCTCCATCGCGCAGGTGCGGGCGGGCAGGCCGAAGGCCTTCAGTACGCGCGGGTGCAGCTCACCGGCATGGCCGACGACCTTCTCCCCGCCCTCGGCGACCACCACGAGCTCGGCACACCGCCCCGGGTGCCACGGCCCGTACTGTCCGCCGCGCACGACCAGCTCGACGCCGGCCTCACGGGCGACGACCCGCGCCGCCTCGATCGCGTCGGCCCAGTTGGCCGGACGGCCCTTGCCCCACCAGCCGGCCTGCTCCCGCGCACCGGCGAGCACGACGGCGGCGTGCCGGGGCTGCTCGGGCAGCGCGGCGTCCAGCGAGGCGAGTTCCTCGTCCGTGGGGCGCCGGTCGACGGGCAGCGAGACGGCGACCCGCTGCTCCTCGCGCGGGAGGAAGACCAGGCCGGTCTCGAAGAGCGCCAGGTCGTGCGAACCGCGGCCGTCGTTGCGCCGCAGCGCGCCGAGGAGGCCCGGCAGCAGCGACGTGCGCAGCGCGGGCTCCTCGTCGTTGAGCGGGTTGGTCAGTCTCACGACCCGGCGGGCCGGGTCGTCGGCCTCCAGCAGGAGCTGGTCGAAGACCTGCTCCCCGAGGAAGGGGTAGTTCGGCGCCTCGACGTACCCGGCGCCGGCCAGCGCCCGGCCGACACGGCGGTGCAACCGCTGCCGGTGGGTCAGGCCGCGGCCCGAGGGGGGCTTGGGCAGCGTGGAGGGCAGGTTCTCGTAGCCCTCCAGGCGGATGACCTCTTCGGCCAGGTCGTTGACCTCGGCGAGGTCGGGACGCCAGGACGGGGCGGTGACGATCAGCTCGTCCTGCCCGTACACGTCACAGCCGACCTCCTGGAGGCGGCGTACGACGGTCTCGCGGCCGTAGTCCACGCCCGCCACCTTGTCCGGGTGGTTCGCCGGCATGGTGATGGTGTGCGGTGCGGAGGGCGTGGCGATCTCGGTGACACCGGCGTCGGCGGTGCCGCCCGCGAGCAGCACGAGCAGGTCGACGGTGCGCTGGGCGGCCGCGGCGGCGGCCGCCGGGTCGACGCCGCGCTCGAAGCGCCGGGACGCCTCGGAGGACAGCTTGTGCCGGCGGGCGGTACGCGCGATCGACACCGCGTCGAAGTGCGCGGCCTCGATGACGACGTCGGTCGAGGCGCTCTCCACGTCCGCGTCGTGGTCGGCGATCTCGGTGTTGGCGCCGCCCATGACACCGGCGAGGCCGATCGGACCGCGGTCGTCGGTGATGACCAGGTCCTCGGCGTGCAGCTTCCGCTTCACCCCGTCGAGGGTGACGATCTCCTCGCCCGCACCGGCCCGGCGCACCCCGATGGTGCCCTGGACCAGCTTCCGGTCGTAGGCGTGCAGCGGCTGGCCGAGCTCCATCATCACGTAGTTGGTGACGTCGACGGCGAGCGAGATCGGGCGCATGCCGACCTTCTGCAGCCGGCGCGTCAGCCAGAGCGGGGACCGCGCCTCGGGGCTGAGGCCGCTGACCGTGCGGGCGGTGAAGCGGTCGCAGCCGAGGGGCTCCGAGATCTGGACCGGGTAGCCGTAGGCGTTCGGGCCGGGGACGTCGAGGAGCGCAGGGTCGCGCAGCGGCAGGCCGTAGGCGATGGCGGTCTCGCGGGCGACACCGCGGATGGACAGGCAGTCGCCGCGGTTGGCGGTGACGGCGATGTCCAGGACCTCGTCGACCAGTTCCAGGAGCTCGATGGCGTCCTTGCCGACCTCGGTCTCCGGCGGCAGCACGATGATGCCGTGGCTGCCGTCGTCGCCCATGCCCAGCTCGTCGCCGGAGCAGATCATGCCGTGGGACGTCTTGCCGTACGTCTTGCGCGCGGAGATCGAGAAGCCGCCCGGCAGGGTGGCGCCGGGCAGGACCACGACGACCTTGTCGCCGACGGCGAAGTTCCGGGCGCCGCAGACGATCTCCTGGGGCTCGCCGGTTCCGTTGGCCTGGCCGACGTCGACCGTGCAGAAGCGGATGGGCTTCTTGAAGCCCTCCAGCTCCTCGATGGTCAGCACCTGGCCGACGACCAGGGGACCCTTGAGGTCGGCGCCGAGGTGCTCGACGGTCTCGACCTCGAGGCCGGCCGAGATGAGCTTGGCCTGGACGTCACGGCCGGTTTCGGTCGCCGGCAGGTCGACGTACTCCCGCAGCCAAGAAAGCGGGACCCGCATCAGATCTCCATCCCGAACGGCCGGGTGAACCGGACGTCACCCTCGACCATGTCTCGCATGTCTTCGACGTTGTGGCGGAACATCAGCATCCGCTCGATGCCGAACCCGAAGGCGAAGCCGCTGTACTTCTCCGGGTCGACGCCACAGGCGGTGAGCACCTTGGGGTTGACCATGCCGCAGCCGCCGAGCTCGATCCAGCCCTCGGAGGAGCAGGTGCGACAGGGGCGGTCGGGGTTGCCGACGGACTCGCCGCGGCAGACGTAGCACACCATGTCCATCTCGGCGGACGGCTCGGTGAAGGGGAAGAAGTTCGGCCGCAGCCGGGTCTTCATGCCCTCGCCGAACAGGGCCTGGACCATGTGGTCCATGGTGCCCTTGAGGTCGGCCATGGTCAGGCCCTCGTCGACGGCCAGCAGCTCGACCTGGCGGAAGACCGGGGTGTGCGTGGCGTCCAGCTCGTCGGTGCGGTAGACGACGCCGGGGCAGATCACGTACACCGGCAGCTCACGGCTCAGCAGCGAGCGGATCTGCACGGGCGAGGTGTGGGTGCGCAGCACGACACCGGACTCGGTGCCGCCCTCGGGGCCCTGCACGAAGAAGGTGTCGGCCTCGCCGCGGGCCGGGTGGTCCGGGCCGATGTTGAGCGCGTCGAAGTTGAACCACTCGGCCTCGACCTGCGGGCCCTCGGCGACCTCGTAGCCCATGGCCACGAAGACGTCCTCGATGCGCTCCGACAGCGTGGTGAGCGGGTGGCGGGCGCCGGCCGGTACGCGGTCGTACGGCAGCGTGACGTCCACCGACTCCTCGACCAGCACGCGCGCGTCGCGCTCGGCCTCCAGTTCGGCCTGCCGGCCCGCGAGGGCCTTGTTCACGGCGCCGCGGGCCTGTCCGACGAGCTTTCCGGCGGCGGCCTTGGCCTGCGGGGGCAGGGCTCCGATCTCGCGGTTGGCGAGGGCCAGCGGCGAGGTGCCGCCGGTGTGGGCGACCTTGGCCTCCTGGAGCGCGTCGAGGGAGTCCGCGGCGGCGAAGGCGGCGAGCGCCTCGTCCCGCATGCGCTCGATCTCTTCCGGTTTCAGGGCCTCGACCTCTACAGGGTCGTACGACTTGTTCGGTGCCGACATCTCTTCCCGTGCTTCCGATTGGCTGGCGGATGGTCCCCGTGACCGGCGCTCAAGCCGTGTGCAGGACACAAAGGTGCCAAAGGCCGAGTCTAACGGGGTGAGGGTGTACGTATGCGCCCGTGGGCCGCTAGGCGAGATACGCCGGCGCCGCCACGGGCAACGTAAATCGGAACTCGGCGCCGCCCTCGGGGGCGCGGCCGACGGTGATGGTGCCGCCGTGGGCCTCGACGATGCCCTTGACGATGTACAGCCCGAGGCCGGTGCCGCCGCGCTTGCTGCCCCGCCAGAAGCGGGTGAAGACGCGGTTCATGGACTCCTCCGGGATGCCGGACCCCTCGTCGCTCACCGTGACCGACGTGCCGACGTCCTCTCCCTCTCGGGGGGACGCCGAGGGCGTGATGTCAATCGTGACCGTTCCCTCGCCGTGGCGCACGGCATTTTCCAGGAGGTTGCTGAGCACCTGGTCGATCTTGTCGGGGTCGGCCCACAGCATGGGCAGTGGCTGCTCGATGCGGAGCAGGAAGCGGTCGGCGGTCTGTCCGGCGGCGACGTACGCCTGGATGTGCCGCCCCACGGCCGCCCCGATGTCGACGGGCTGCCGCCGTACCTCCAGGCGCCCGGAGTCGATGCGCGAGATGTCCAGCAGCTCGGCGATGAGCCGGGTGACCCGGTCGGCGTCGGCGTCGACGGTCTCCAGCATCAGCCGCTTCTGGTCGTCGGTGAACCGCTCCCACTTGGCGAGCAGGGTCGCGGTGAAGCCCTTGACGGAGGTGAGCGGGGAGCGCAGCTCGTGGGCGACGGTGGCGATCAGCTCGGCGTGACTGCGTTCGGTGCGGCGCCGGGCCTCGGTGTCCCGGAGGGAGACGACGACGCGGTGCACGGGCCCGGTGGGTTCGGTGCGCACGTACTGCGCGCAGACGAGGACCTCGTGGCCGCCGGGCAGGAGCAGGTTCCGCTCGGGCTGCCGGCGCCGGATGGCCAGACCGCCGTAGGGATCGGTCACCTGCCACCAGCGGCGCCCCTCCAGGTCCTCCAACGGCAGGGCCTTGTCCAGGCGCTGCCCGAGGGCTTCGGCGGCGGGGAGGGCGGTGATGCGTTCGGCGGCGGCGTTGAAGCAGATGACCCGGCCGTGCTCGTCGGCGACGACCAGTCCGTCGGGCAGCACGTCGGGGTCGATGCCGGACCCGGCGGGATCAGCGGGACCGGGCGCGGCCCCCTGCCGCGCGTCCCGTGCTCCCGGTGCGCTGCTCGTGCCGACACTCATCCCCGTACCCCACCTCTCACGACGGCTGAGGGGCCCCCGAGCTGGTCACCCTACTAGCCCCTGCCGCCGGTTTCCCGCCGTCCGCCCGAAGGGTGGCCCGGCGGCGATCCGGTGGCCGGGCTCAGCCGCGGGTGACGGAGCGGCACCCTCCGGGGGCGCGCTGCGCACGGGCCGACGCGTAGAGACATACGGCGGCGGCGGTCGCCAGGTTCAGGCTCTCGGCCTTTCCGTGGATCGGGACGCGCACCACGGCGTCGGCGAGCGCGCGGGTCTCCTCCGGGAGCCCCCAGGCCTCGTTGCCGAACACCCAGGCGGTGGGCCCGCCCATGGTCCCCTGGTCGAGTTCGTCGTCGAGGTCGTCCGTCCCGGCCCCGTCGGCGGCGAGGATCCGCACCCCGGCGTCCTTGAGCCCCTGGACCGCCTCCTCGACGGGCACCCCGACGGCGACCGGCAGATGGAACAGCGACCCCACGGAGGCCCGTACGGCCTTGGGGTTGTAGAGGTCCACCGAGGCGTCGGTCAGCACGACGGCCTCGGCCCCGGCGGCGTCGGCGCACCGCAGGACGGTCCCGGCGTTGCCGGGATCACGGACGTTCGCGAGCACCGCGACCAGCTGGGGCCGGGCGGCGAGGATCTCCTCGAAGGGCGTGTCGAGGAAGCGGCAGATCCCGACGAGCCCCTGCGGGGTGACGGTGGTGGAGATGTCGGCGATGACGTCCTCGGACGCGAGATGGACCCGCGCTCCGGTGCCGCGGACGGAGCCGATGATGTCGGCGTAGCGCTCCGCGGCGTCGACCGTGGCGAACAGCTCGACCAGTGTGTCCTTGTGCCCGGCCGCCTCCCGGACGGCCTGCGGCCCCTCGGCCAGGAACAGCCGCTCCTTCCCCCGGAAGTTCCGCCGCGCGAGCCGCCGGGCGGCGGAGACACGGGGGGAACGGGGGGAGATCAGCTCGGGGGCAGCACTCATCGGACTCACTTTCACCATCTGTTCAACGCGACGGACCCGCGGGCAACAGCCCGCGGGTCCGCACAGTCACGTCGGCCTAGGCCATCCGCGGCGTCAGGCCGCCTTGGGGGCGTTGACGTCGTCCGGCAGCGCCTTCTGCGCGGCCTCGACCAGCGCGGCGAACGCGGTGGCGTCGTTCACGGCCAGCTCGGCCAGGATCTTGCGGTCGACCTCGATGTTCGCGGCCTTCAGACCCTGGATGAAGCGGTTGTACGTGATGCCGTTGGCGCGGGCAGCGGCGTTGATGCGCTGGATCCACAGCTGACGGAAGTCGCCCTTGCGCTTCTTGCGGTCGTTGTAGTTGTAGACCAGCGAGTGGGTGACCTGCTCCTTGGCCTTGCGGTACAGGCGCGAACGCTGACCGCGGTAGCCGGAGGCCGCCTCGAGGATCGCCCGGCGCTTCTTGTGGGCGTTGACTGCCCGCTTGACGCGTGCCACTTGTTTAACTCCTTGTAGCGGGGCCGTGGTGGGACTCACACGGCCCGGAATCGATAGGGTCCCGGTCCAGACGTACGGCGCGGGGAGATCTTCTACAGATCACGCGCCGCGTACGTCACTTGCCGAGAAGCTTCTTGATCTTCGCGGCGTCGCCCGGGGCCATCTCGGCGTTGCCGGTGAGGCGACGCGTCACGCGGGACGACTTGTGCTCGAGCAGGTGGCGCTTGCCGGCGCGCTCGCGGAGCACCTTGCCGGAGCCGGTGATCTTGAAGCGCTTGCTGGCACCGCTGTGCGACTTGTTCTTCGGCATAGCGCCGTTCTCTCCTCTGGGTGGCGCTCCGGTGCCCGGTCGTGAAACCGGGCACGCGGTGGAGCGTCGCTCTTGTATCGGTTACATCCTGTGGGACTCGCGTCCCCCGGGATCACGCCTCGGCGGGAGCCTCGGCAGGAGCCTCGTCGTCCTCGGCGTCCGCGTTGACGGCGTCGGGGTCCGCGGCGTTCTGCGACTTGCCGGGGTTCGCCTTCGCTTCGGCCTTGCGGGCCTCCTGCGCCTGACGGGCCTCGGCCATCGCCTCGGTCTTCTTCTTGTGCGGACCGAGAACCATGATCATGTTTCGGCCGTCCTGCTTCGGGTTCGACTCAACGAACCCGAGGTCGGCCACGTCCTCCGCGAGCCGCTGCAGCAGTCGGTAGCCGAGCTCCGGCCGGGACTGCTCGCGACCACGGAACATGATCGTGATCTTGACCTTGTCGCCCTGCTTGAGGAACCGGACGACGTGACCCTTCTTGGTGTCATAGTCGTGCGGGTCGATCTTCGGCCGGAGCTTCATCTCCTTGATGACCGTGTGCGCCTGGTTCTTGCGCGCCTCACGGGCCTTCATGGCCGACTCGTACTTGAACTTCCCGTAGTCCATGAGCTTGCACACAGGCGGACGGGCGGTCGCCGCCACCTCGACCAGGTCCAGGTCGTACTCCTGCGCAAGCTCCAGTGCCTTGGCCAGCGGGACGATGCCCACCTGCTCGCCACTGGGACCGACAAGTCGCACCTCTGGAACGCGAATCCGGTCGTTGATGCGGGGCTCGGCGCTGATGGATCCTCCTCGGTTAGCACCACACGGCGGTCTGGCGGACAGCCGCGTTTGTCTCTTCTAGACAGACCTAACCGCGCCGAAGCACAAAAAATGCCCCGGACGATCACAAGACGGGGCTCCAAAGCACTGCCGGAGCACCGCCGCGATGATCGCGGGGCGCACATTCGGGCGACTCCATCGTCCGTACGGAACGATGGTGGCCGCCTGACCGGGGTGACCCGCCGTCCCGGAGGACGGTCAGGTGGGAGATCGGAGCCTCCACTTGTGGGCCGGGCACGCGAGTGTCCAGCCGGTCGTTACACAAGGTTAGCAGCAACCCGGGGGTGGTGCTAACCGGCCCGCACCGGGGCCTATCGTGTGGGACATGAGTGAGACCCCTCCTGAGTCCCCCGCCGACTTCGACGAGATGACCCGCGACATCGCCGAGGTCCCCGCCGTCGAGGTGATCGTGACGGTCGCCGTGAACCTGATGAGCGCCGCCGCGGTGAAGCTCGGCCTGACCGAAGAGGGTGACAAGTACAAGGACCTCGACGAGGCCCGCAAGCTGATCCACGCCCTCGCCGGCCTGCTGGACGGCAGCGCCACCGAGATCAGCTCCTTCCACGCGGCCCCGCTGCGCGACGGTCTGAAGTCCCTCCAGCTGGCCTTCCGCGAGGCGTCGATCGTCCCGGACGAGCCGGGCCAGGGCCCGGGCGAGAAGTACACCGGCCCCGTCTACGGCTAGTCGCTCACCGCGCCTGCGCCCCGAGGCCCGCGCCCGCCGCCCTCACCGGCCGCACGTACGCCGCACCTCACCGCACGAACAAGGGCTCGCCCGGAGGCGTCGCCCCGGCCGGCAGCAGTGCCAGGTCGAGGCCGCGCACCAGGCGGGCCCTCAGTGTCTCCTCGGCGGCCAGGCGCCGGGCGACCGCGTGGACGCTCACGTCCTCCGGCATCCCGGGATAGAGGACCAGGGCGAGGGTGCCGTCGCCCGTACCGGGTCCGAGGTAGGCCCGCTCCACCGCGCCCTCGGCGGCTACGGCGGCACGCACCGCCGCCAGGACCGCGGGGTCGGCCAGCGGGTCCGTGGTCGTGCGGCCCTCCGCGAGGGCGAGCAGCGCGGGACCGGTCAGCTCGAACGGCACCGGTCCGGCCAGGTCCAGCACGACGGTGTCCGCCTTCTCGTGCGCGGCGGCCTGCAACGCCTGGTGCAGGGGTACGGCCACGGGGCGGGCGGCGGGGTCCCACCGGGCGAGCGAGTCGGTGGAGGTGAAGGCGGGCAGGGCGGTGCGGGGGCCGGCCTTGAGGGTGGGGACGGCCATGTCGCTGGTCTTCTCGCGGCGCAGTCCGTTCTCGTCCTCCTCGACCTCGCCGAGCACCGCCACCACGGGGACGAGCAGCCGGGCGCCCTTGAGGGCCTCCAGGACCGGTCCCACGGCCGTGCGGTCCTCGGCCCAGGCGGCGAGCGCCGCGCTCAGCCGGGGGTCGGCGGAGCCGTCGTCGTCGGAGAAGCCGGGGTCGGGAATGTTCTTGTTCGCCACGGTCACCGACCCTATAGGGGTGTTGCTGCTGCGCTTGTGCGGCCCCGGAAACCTCCGCGTGACGCCCCTCACCGAAATCTCAGATATCCCTGACACACCTCTAACGTCCGGCTAACGGCCCGCACAGTCGGCCCCCCGAGCATCACGGGCATGGAGTCCTCCAGAGCCCGTCGCGGCCACCGCGCCCGCGCCCGCCGGCACACGCTGATGTCCACCGCCCTCGCCTCGGTGGCGATCGTCGGCGCCACCGCCGGCGGGACCGTGTACGTGCAGGCACGGGCGCACTCCGGCACCGCCTCCGTATCGTCGAGCGCGTCGCCGACCGTGGGGACGGCGGGTGGGGAGGCATCGGTGGAGCCCGTGGCGCAGGCATCGGCGGAGCCGGCGGCGGACCATGACGCGCTGCTGGCCGACGCCATGGCGGCGGTGACCGTACCGGACGCCGCCGGGCTGTCGGTGGCCGTGCTCGACCTGGACTCCGGGGAGAGCGCCACGTACGGGGACGGCGTCTTCGACACGGCCAGCATCGTCAAGGTCGACATCCTGGCGGCGCTGCTTCTCCAGGCGCAGGACGACGGCCGGCAGTTGACGGCGGCCGAGAAGTCGTACGCCACCGCGATGATCGAGAGCAGCGACAACGCCTCCGCGTCCGCGCTGTGGCGGCTCATCGGTGAGGCGGAAGGTCTCGACGCGGCGAACGAGCGGCTGGGGCTCACCGGCACCGAGGGCGGCGACGGGATGCTGTGGGGGCTCACCCGGACCACGGCCGCGGACCAGCTCACGCTGCTCCGGCAGGTGTTCGGGGACGGCTCGGAGCTGAGCGAGGCGTCCCGGACGTATCTCCGGACGCTGATGGGGCGGATCGCCGCGGACCAGCACTGGGGCGTCTCGGCCGCGGCGGACGGCTCGGCGTGGGCGCTGAAGAACGGCTGGCTGCCGCGGTCCACGACCGGGCTGTGGGACATCAACAGCATCGGACGCGTGACCGCCACGGACGGCACCGCCTGTCTCGTGGTGGTGCTCTCGAACGGCAACACGACGAAGGAGCGGGGGATCTCGCTCGTGGAGTCGGCGGCGCGGGCGGCGGTGTCGGTGTTCACGGACGGGAGCGCGGCGCCCCCGGCCTCCGCGGCCGTCTCCCGGTGACGCCCTAGAAGTCGTCGTAGCGCTCTCTGCGACCGCGCCACAGCGTCACCGCCGCGATCAGCAGCAGACCGCCCGCGCCGCCGGCCACCGGGGCCGCCCAGCCGGCCGAGTCGTCGTCCGCCTCGGCGGTGTCGGGGCCGGGGCCGAAGTACTTCTTGCCGTAGGACGCCGAGCGCAGGCCTTCCGGCTTCAGCCTGGCAGCCGCCTTGATCGCGGCGGCCGGGTCGATGAAGCCGTAGCCGCGGGAGTCGTCGCGGCCGCCGACCGGGGCGTTGCGGGCCGTGTCCTCCAGGAGCTGCTTGATCTGGGCCGGGGTCAGGCCCGGGTGGGCCGCCTTGACCAGGGCGACGGCTCCGGAGACGAAGGCGGCGGCGGCGCTGGTGCCCCAGCCCTCGTAGTACTTGTGGTCGGGGTCGGCGATCACGACCTTGTCGCCGGGGGCGCTGACCGTGGCGTACCAGCGGCGGGTGGAGAAGGAGGCGCGGGTGCCGTACTTGTCGACGGCGGTCGCGGCGATGACCCCGGGGTAGGCGGCCGGGTAGGAGATGTGGTCGCCCTTGTCGCCGCCGTTGCCCGCGGACGCCACGACGACGGAGCCCTTCTTCAGGGCGTACTGCACGGCCTCGTCCTCGGCGGGCTCGGGGTGGGCGGACTTGGAGTCGTCGCCCAGGGAGAGGTTGATGACGTCGGCGCCGTGGTCGGCGGCCCAGCGGATGCCTTCGGCGAGGGCGTTGCCGCGGGTGTTGCGGGCCTTGCCGCGGGCGGAGTCGCCGTCCTCCAGGATGACGCGCACGGGGAGGATCTTCGCCTCGGGGGCGATGCCCATGACCCCGTCGCCGTTGCCGACGCCATGTCCGTGACCGGCGATGATGCCGGCCATCGCGGTGCCGTGCCGGGCCCAGGCCCGGTCGCCGCGGCCGGCTCCGAAGCCGACCATGTCCTTGCCGTCGAGGACGTTGCCGACGAGGTCGGGGTGGTCGTCCTCGACCCCGGTGTCGAGGACCGCGACGGTGACGCCCTTGCCCTTGGTGGTCTGCCAGGCCTCCTGGGTGTGCATGGCGTCGAGGGCCCACTGCTGGGCGCGGATGCCGTCGGCGTGCGCCGCGGTGGGCGGCACGAGGGCCAGACAGGCGGCGAGGAGGCCGCTGAGGAGGCCGGTCCGGCGGGTCATGGGGTTCACGAAGGCTGCTCCGTGGCCGAGCTGACGGTCTTGCGCAGGCCGCGTTCGACCCGGTCGGCGAGGCCCTGGGCCTCGTGGCCGAGACCGGCCTGGGCGATGTCCGAGTCGGCGTCGGGCCGCATGACCTCCTCGGCGGGCTGCGGCTCGTCGACCTCGCGGCCATCCGCCCAACCGGAGACGGCGTACACGACGACGGGGGCGTCGGTGAGGACGGAGATCGCCCAGGAGGCCCGCTGCTTGGTGCCGAAGTCGGCGGCGACGGTGTCCTTGGCGGCGTACGGCCGGGGCATGAGGTCGGCCCGGCGGCCGAGGCCCTCCTTGTCGAACCGGGTGCCGAGCGCGGTCATGCCGGCGGCGTCCGCCTTGGTGAAGAGGAGGCCGACGGTGGTGACATGGCTCTGGGTGGCGTCGGTGTAGGTGGCGCGCAGCAGGCGCTGGCAGCCGACGGGGGCGAGGGCCTTGCGCAGCAGTGGGTCGAAGGCGTTCGCGCAGCCGCTGTCCGGGGCGACGGCGATCCGCGTCCAGGTCCGGTCGGCACCGCCGGGTCCGGCGCCCTGGCCCTCCAGGGTGGGCGGGAAGAGCCGGTCCACGGGGACGCTGTGCCACATCCCCGCGGCCGCGGCGAAGGTGTTGTCCGTGCCGGCCGCCGCGGAGTCCCCGACGAGCCAACTGCCGGTCACCGCACCGCCGATGAGTCCGAGTCCCAGCACGAGACAGGCGGCCACACCGGCCGCCCGCAGCCGCCGCCCAGCGAGCACTCGCGGCCGGGCCCGCTCGTCGTACCCCTCTGGCTCCCCGAACGACACGACGGGCCGCCCGCCTCCCTGCGGGTCGCGGGGTGCCGGC
The DNA here is from genome assembly GCF_055575395.1 of Streptomyces sp. NPDC034103. Lineage (NCBI taxonomy): Bacteria > Bacillati > Actinomycetota > Actinomycetes > Kitasatosporales > Streptomycetaceae > Streptomyces > Streptomyces sp. NPDC034103. The sequence continues at coordinate 242,330 of NZ_JBVISS010000013.1, forward strand.
GGAGCGTTCCAGGAGAGGGCCGGGTCGGGCTGCCGCGAGGACGGCTCACCGACGGCAGGCGCGGTACGGCCGAAGGGGCCGGCGGGCGCGGAGGACGGCCGGGGCGGGGTGGGGCGACCCTGCGGGGTGGGACGGTCGGCGGGTACGGAGGCGGGGCGAGGTGGCGTGGGGCGACGGTCCGTGGTCCGGGGTGCGTCCGGCCGGGGCGCGTACGGGCGCGGGCGGAAGGCGGTCTCCGCACTCGTTCCCGGGGAGGGGCCGTCACGGCGGGGCGCGGGGGGCGCGGTGCGGTCCCGTCGCGCGTCCTCGGGGGCGCTCGGCGCCGCGTCCGGGAAGCGTGCGGAGACCCTCGGCGGGGTCAGGGGGCCGGGGTCGGCGGGCGCGGGGTCCGCGGGGGGCGGGACGCGCAGACGTGGGAATCCGGGCGGCAGGTTCCGGGAGGTGGCGTCACGCGCCGGGTCCGCGGGGCCACCGGGGCGGGGCGAGCCGGCGGGGTCACGCACCGGATCGACCGGACCGCCCCGTCGAGGCGCGCCGTCCCTCGCGTCACCGGCCGGGGCACCGCGTCGAGGCGAACCCCCCGTGTCACCGGCAGGTCCGGCCGGGGCGCCCCGTCGAGGGGAGCCCAGGGGGTCTCGTGTGGGCGGCACCCGGGGGCCGCGGGGCCGTCCGTCGTCGTCCGCGTCCGTGGCGTCGGGAGTGGGACCGGGCGTCGGTCGCGTGGCCGGCATCGGCGGCACCGGGGGGCGTCCCGGGGTCGAGGCCGGTGCGTGGTCCTCGGGGGCGGCCGGGGTACGGGCGGGGCCGGTCGGCTCGGTGCCCGTCGTCGGTGGTTCCGTGGGGCGGGGAGGCGTCGTGGGGCGCGGGGGGATGGAGGCGTGCCGCGCGTCCGTGCTCATGCGCCCCCCGTTTCCCTTGTCCCCGGGTCCGTCGTGGTGCCCGGCGCGAAGAGGCCCGCCCAGGGCACGCATACCCACACGGGTCGAACGGCATCCCGCTCACGGGCCCACGGGCCCTGCCGTCCTCACGTGCGTGCGCGTCACTCTACGGGTTGTCCGCGGCCGCACGGGAACCAGTCCACGAGCCCGGGGCTTTAGCCCGGAACGTCCCCCTACCCTGCGGTAATCCTGTCTGGCAGGCTGCGTTCATGACTGCGCGCGCCGCCGACCGGGCCCGGTACGACCGGGCCACCGCCCATCTCGACGCTCCCCTCGCCCTCGTGGATCTGGAGGCCTTCGACGCCAACGCGGACGATCTCGTCCGCCGGGCCGGCGGCAAGCCGATCCGCGTGGCGAGCAAGTCCGTGCGGTGCCGGGCGCTCCTCGAACGGGTGCTGGCCAGGGACGGTTTCGCGGGCCTGATGTCCTTCACCCTCGCCGAGTCCCTGTGGCTGGCCCGTTCCGGCTTCGACGACATCCTGCTCGCCTATCCGTCCGCCGACAGCGCCGGATACGCCGAGCTGACCTCCGACCCCAAGCTCGCCGCCGCCGTCGCCGTGATGGTCGACGACGTCGCCCAGCTCGACCTCATCGACCGCTCCCGGGACGGCGGCCGCGAAGTGGTGCGTGTCTGCCTGGAGTTGGACACCGCGCTGAAGCTCCTCGGCGGCAGGGTCCGGGTCGGTGCCCGGCGCTCCCCGCTGCACTCCCCCGCCCAGGTCGCCGACCTCGCCCGCGCGGTGGCCCGGCGGCCCGGGTTCAAGGTCGTCGGGATCATGGCGTACGAGGGTCATATCGCCGGGGTGGGCGACTCCGTCGCCGGGCATCCGTTCCGGTCGCGTGCCGTACGGCTGATGCAGGCCACCGCGCGCAAGGAACTCGCCGAGCGGCGTGCCGCGGTGGTGCGTGCGGTGCGGTCCGTGGTGCCGGACCTGGAGTTCGTCAACGGTGGCGGCACGGGCAGCGTGCAGACCACCGCCGCCGAGGACGCCGTCACCGAGATCGGGGCCGGGTCGGGGCTGTACGTGCCGCGGCTGTTCGACAACTACACGTCGTTCAGCGGGCGTCCGGCCGCGCTCTTCGCGCAGCCCGTCGTACGGCGGCCCGGGGTCGGTGTCGTCACCGTGCTCGGGGGCGGCTATCCGGCCTCCGGCGCGCCCGGGCGGGACCGGCTGCCCGTGCCGTACCTGCCCGAGGGGTTGAAGTACGACCCCCAGGAGGGGCCCGGCGAGGTGCAGACGCCGTTGCTGGGCTCTCCCGCCGACGACCTGCTCATCGGCGACAAGGTGTGGTTCCGGCACGCGAAGGCCGGTGAGCTGTGCGAGCGGTTCGAGGTGCTGCATCTGGTCGAGGGGGACACGGTGACGGCGACCGTGCCCACGTACCGCGGCGAGGGACGGACCTTCCTGTAGGTCGGTGCGTCGGGCCAGGTCAGGGCGTCGGCCAGGTCAGTCGGTCGGGCCGATGCTGCTGCCCACGCCCCCGCCGCCCGTGTCGCCGGTGGACCGGATGCCCTTGGTGATCCGGTCCATGTCGGCGAGCGGGGGTCCGTCCTCGCCGGCGTCGAAGACGTAGCGGACGATGACCGGGGTCTCGGTGCCGACGCTGGACTGGAAGGCGAGGGACTGGACGTAGCCGCCGGGCCCCTCGGCGGTCCTGACGCGCCAGCGGACGAGGTAGCCCGCGCGGCCCGCCACCGCGACCGGGCCGGACTTCACGAGCTCGTGGGACTCGATGCCGCCGAAGGGCCGCCTGCCGACGAGGTCGCGGTCGTAGGCGTCGTCGGCCGCGTCGGCGATGTCGGCCTTGGCCAGGGCCTCGGGGGAGGTCTCGGCGTTGTCGGTCACCGTGCGCGAGATGACGAGCCCGTGCCGGCACAGCCCGGGGTCGCCGGGGCAGTCGTAGGTGCCGTCGGTGGACATCAGGACGTCGTGGTCGGTGATGTACTGCGGCCGGACCCAGCCGTCGAGCAGGGGCACGGTGATGCCGTTGAGCTGGTCCTCCACCACGCTCGGGTCGCCGGCGGGGGGCTCGCTGGTGGGGTCCGTCGGTGCGGGCGGCTCGCTGGTCGGCGCGAAGGTGGGGGTGATCGACTCGGTCGGGAGCGTGCCGCCCGCCGTGCTGTCGTCGTCGCGCAGGAGCGTCGCGCCGGTCACGATCGCGGCGACCAGGACGAGCCCGGCCGTGGTGAGGGCGATGACCTTCGCGCGCCCCGGGGTGCGGGCGCCGGCCGGCGTCACTGGCACCGGCGGCGGGCCCTGGGGTACGGGCTCGCGCCGGTGTTCGGTCCATGCGGTTCCGTCCCACCAGCGTTCCAGGTGCGGATGCTCGGGGTCGCGGTACCAGCCGGGCGGCGGCGTCATGCTCATCCGGGCACTGTAGGCGCAGGCCTACAGGGGGGTGACGTACGCCCCGGAGATCCCGCCGTCGACCAGGAAGTCGCTGGCGTTCACGAACGAGGAGTCGTCGCTGGCCAGGAAGGCGACGGCGGCGGCGATCTCCTCGGCCTCGGCGAAGCGGCCGAGCGGGATGTGCACGAGCCGGCGGGCGGCACGCTCGGGGTCCTTGGCGAACAGCTCCTGGAGCAGGGGGGTGTTGACCGGCCCCGGGCACAGGGCGTTCACGCGGATGCCCTCGCGGGCGAACTGCACGCCCAGTTCCCGGGACATCGCGAGGACGCCGCCCTTGGACGCGGTGTACGAGATCTGCGAGGTGGCGGCGCCCATCCGGGCCACGAAGGACGCCGTGTTGATGATCGAGCCCTTGCCCTGGCGCCGCATGTAGGGGATGGCCGCCTTGCAGCACAGGTACACGGAGGTCAGGTTGACCTCCTGGACGCGCTTCCAGGCCTCCAGGCCCGTCTCCAGGATGGAGTCGTCGTCGGGCGGTGAGATACCCGCGTTGTTGAAGGCGATGTCGACGCTGCCGTAGGTGTCGTACGCCGTCCTGAACAGCGCCTCGACCTGCTCGGCGTCGGTGACGTCGACCTTCACGAAGATCCCGCCGACCTCCTCGGCCGCCTGCTTGCCGCGCGCCTCGTCGACATCGCCGCAGACGACGTGGGCGCCCTCGGAGGCGAGCCGGCGGGCGGTGGCGAGGCCGATGCCGCTGCCGGCTCCGGTGATGACGGCCGTACGGCCGACGAGGCGACGGCACACGGTCTGTTCGGGCGAAGAGGTCACTGGGCGGGGCCTTCCGTGCTGATGAAGACGTTCTTGGTCTCGGTGAAGGCGGTCAGGGCGTCCGGGCCCAGCTCACGGCCGAGGCCCGACTGCTTGTAGCCGCCGAAGGGGGTCCAGTAGCGGACGCTGGAGTGGGAGTTGACGGACAGGTTGCCCGCCTTGACGGCCCGGGAGACGCGCAGGGCGCGGCCGATGTCGCGGGTCCACAGGGAACCGGAGAGGCCGTAGGGGGTGTCGTTGGCGAGCCGGATCGCGTCCGCCTCGTCGGTGAAGGGGAGCAGGACGGCCACGGGGCCGAAGATCTCCTCGCGGGCGGCCTTCGAGTCGGGTGCCTCGCCGGTGAGGACGGTCGGCGCGAACCAGAAGCCGGGCCCGTCGGGCGCGCTGCCGCGCGGTCCGGGGGCGCTGTCCGGCACCAACGCCCGTACGCGGTCCAGCTGCTGTCGGGAGATCAGCGGGCCCATCTGCGTCTTCTCGTCGGCCGGGTCGCCGACCACGACGGCGTTCAGGGCCTCGGCGAGCAGGTCGCGGGCCTCGTCGTACACCGACTCCTGGACCAGGATCCGGGTGCGGGCGCAGCAGTCCTGGCCGGAGTTGTCGAGGAAGGAGAAGGGGTCGAGGGCGGCGGTGAGGTCGGCGTCGGCGAAGACGATGTTGGGGCTCTTGCCGCCGAGTTCGAGGGTGACCGGCTTGACCTGGCGGGCGCAGCGCTCCATGACCTCGCGGCCGGTGCGGGTGGACCCGGTGAAGACGATCTTCGCGACGCCGGGGTGCTCGACGAGGGCGGTGCCGGCGACCGGTCCGTGGCCGGGGAGCACCTGGAAGAGGCCTTCCGGCAGGCCTGCCTCCAGGGCGAGTTCGGCGAGCCGCAGGGCGGTCAGCGGGGTCGTCTCGGCGGGTTTGAGGAGCACCGCGTTGCCGGCGGCGAGGGCGGGGGCGGTGCCCCAGGCGGCGATGGGCATCGGGAAGTTCCAGGGCGCGATGACGCCGACGACGCCGAGTGGTTCGAGGAGGGTGACGTCGAGGCCGCCGGGCACCGGGATCTGCCGGCCGCTCAGCCGCTCCACTCCCCCGGCGGCGTACTCCAGCAGGTCACGGACGTTGCCGGCCTCCCAGCGGGCGTTGCCGAGGAGGTGGCCGGCCTCGCGGACCTCCAGCCGGGCCAGTTCCTCGACGTGCCCGTCGACGACGTCGGCGAACCGGCGCAGCAGCCGGGCCCGGTCGGCGGGGGCCGCCTGGGCCCACCCGTGCTGTGCCTTCGCGGCGCGGGCGACGGCCGCGTCCACGTCGGCCGCGGTGGCGGCGGGGACGGTGGCGACCACCTCCTCGGTGGCCGGGTTCAGAACGTGGAGCTCATGCTCGTACGACAACGAAGGACCTTTCACAGACGTTCGAAGGAGCGGCGCAGCTCCCAGTCGGTGACCGCCGCGTCGAAGGCCTCGAGTTCGACGCGTGCCATGTTGGCGTAGTGCGCGACGACCTCCTCGCCGAAGGCGGCCTGGGCGACGGGGCTGTTCTCCCAGAGTTCGGCGGCCTCGCGCAGGGTGGTGGGGACGTGCTCGTACTCGCCGGCGTAGGCGTTGCCGGCGCAGGCCTCGGGCAGCTCCAGCTGGTGCTCCACGCCGTACAGCCCGGCGGCCACCAGCCCGGCCACCGCGAGGTAGGGGTTGACGTCACCGCCGGGCAGCCGGTTCTCGAAGCGCAGGGAGCGGCCGTGGCCGACGACCCGCAGGGCGCAGGTGCGGTTGTCGTGGCCCCAGGCGACGGCGGTCGGGGCGAAGGAGCCGGGCTGGAACCGCTTGTAGGAGTTGATGTTGGGGGCGTAGAGGAGGGAGAAGTCGCGGAGGGCGGCGAGCTGCCCCGCGAGGAAGTGCCGCATCACGTCCGACATCCCGTCGGGGCCGGCCATCGCGTTGTCGCCGTCGGCGTCGGCGAGGGAGAGGTGGATGTGGCAGGAGTTGCCCTCGCGCTCGTTGTACTTGGCCATGAAGGTGAGGGAGACGCCCTCCTGGGCGGCGATCTCCTTGGCCCCGGTCTTGTAGAGGGCGTGCTGGTCGCAGGTGACCAGGGCCTCGTCGTACTTGAACACGATCTCGTGCTGGCCGGGGTTGCACTCCCCCTTGGCGGACTCGACGGTGAGACCGGCGGCCGTCATGTCGTTGCGGATCCGGCGCAGCAGCGGTTCGATGCGCCCGGTGCCGAGGACGGAGTAGTCGATGTTGTACTGGTTCGCCGGGGTGAGCCCCCGGTAGCCCGCGTCCCAGGCCTGCTCGTAGGTGTCCTTGAAGACGATGAACTCCAGCTCGGTGCCGACCTTGGCGGTGTAGCCGAGTTCGGCGAGGCGCTCCAGCTGGCGGCGCAGGATCTGGCGCGGGGCGGCGACCACGGGCGAGCCGTCGTTCCAGGCGAGGTCGGCCACCAGCATGGCCGTGCCCTCGTTCCAGGGGACGCGGCGCAGGGTGGTGAGGTCGGGGTGCATGGCGAAGTCGCCGTAGCCCCGGTCCCAGGACGACATCGCGTAGCCGTCGACGGTGTTCATCTCGGTGTCGACGGCGAGCAGGTAGTTGCAGCCCTCGGTGCCGTGCTGGAGGACCTCGTCGAGGAAGAAGCGGGCGGCGAACCGCTTGCCCTGGAGTCGCCCTTGCATGTCGGGGAAGGCCAGGACGACAGTGTCGATCTCACCGCCGGCGACGAGGGCGTGGAGTTCCTCGACGCTCAGTGGGGGTGTGCGGTCTGCCACGGAAGAGCTCCTTCGGCTGCTGCGCGTCTTTTCATCCCGGCCGGAAGCCATAAGGTATTGCGGAGAACCATTGCTTGGGAAGGGGGTGCGGCGGGATGTCGCGGGATCCGGACGACGGACCGGAGGACCGGTTGACGCCGGTGCTGCGGCCGGTGCGGGCGGGCAACGGCTTCGAGGAGGCGCTGGAGCAGATCCTCCAGGTGGTACGGCTGGGCCTGGTGCCGGGCGGCGAGCGGCTGCCCGCCGAGCGGGAGCTGGCGGAGCGGCTCGGGATCAGCCGGGTGACGCTGCGCGAGGTGCTGAAGGTGCTCCAGGACCAGGGGCTGGTGGAGTCCCGGCGCGGGCGGTACGGCGGGACGTTCGTGCTGCGCAGGACGGACGCGGGCGGCGAGAGCGAGCTGCGGCGGCGGATCACCGAGGTCGACATCGAGGACGTGCTGCGCTTCCGCGAGGTGCTGGAGGTCGGGGCGGCCGGCCTGTGCGCGGCGCACGGGCTCACGCGGGAGCAGGCCGAGCGGCTGCGTGAGGCGCTGAACCACACCCAGGACGCCCCGCTGACGGACTACCGGCGCCTGGACACACTCCTGCACCTGACGCTGGCCGAGCTGTGCGGCTCACCGACGCTGACGGCGCAGTACGCGGCGGTCCGGGCCACCGTGAACGACCTGCTGGACTGCATCCCGCTGCTGGTGCGCAACCTGGAGCACTCCCAGCGTCAGCACACCGCGCTGGTGGACGCGGTCCTGGACGGCGACGCGGACGGGGCGCGGGAGATGATGCGGGAGCACTGCGCGGGTACGGCGGCACTGCTCAGGGGGTTCCTGGCGTGACGGCGCCGACCGCCGGGCGGACGGGCCTTGCCTCCGTGGCCCTGTCTCGGCAAAGGTATGGAAACAATCCTTTGCGGGTCCGGGAGGGCGCATGGCGGGCAGGCCGCTGATCGGCATCAGCACCTATCTGGAGGCGGGGGCGCGCTGGGGCGTGTGGGAACTGGAGGCGGCCCTGCTTCCCGCCGGGTACCCGCGGCTCGTGCAGCGGGCGGGCGGGCTGGCCGCGATGCTGCCGCCGGACGCGCCCGAGCACGCCGCCGCGACCGTGGCGCGCCTGGACGGTCTGGTGATCGCGGGCGGTCCGGACGTCGACCCCGTCCGCTACGGCGCCGAGCGCTCGTCCCGCACCGGCCCGCCCGCGCACGCGCGGGACGCGTGGGAACTGGCCCTCATCGACGCCGCCCTCGCCGCCGGACTCCCCCTCCTCGGCATCTGCCGGGGCATGCAGTTGCTGAACGTCGCCGTCGGCGGCACCCTCGTCCAGCACATCGAAGGGCACGCGGAGGTGGTCGGCGTCTTCGGCCGGCACGCGGTGAAGCCGGTCCCGGGGACCCTGTACGCCGAGATCGTCCCGGAGGAGACCTCGGTGCCCACCTACCACCACCAGGCCGTGGACCGTCTGGGCAGGGGCCTGCTGGCCTCCGCGCACGCGCCGGACGGCACCGTGGAGGCCGTGGAACTCCCCTCCGCGGACTGGGTGCTGGGGGTGCAGTGGCATCCGGAGATGGGCGAGGACCTGCGCGTGGTACGGGCGCTGGTCGCGGCCGCTTCCTGAGGTCCTACCCCCGGGTCAGCGACAGCAGTTCCCGGGCCGGTCCCACCGGGCGGTGCCCCGTGGGCCACACCGCCCGCAGATCCCGCGCCAGCGACACCCCCTCCACCGGGACCCGGACCAGCCGCCGCATGGCGAGCTCCTCCCCCACCGCCAGTTCGCTCAGGACCGACGGCCCCGCCCCGCTCACCGCGGCCGCCTTGACCGCGGTCGTCGAGGACAGCTCGATCAGGGGGCGGGCCAGGCCCCCGAGGGCGGCGTCGAGCACCTGACGGGTCCCCGAGCCCTTCTCCCGCAGGATCAGCGGGGTCGCGGCCAGCTCGTCGGCGGCGAGGGGACGTCGGCGGCGGGCCCAGGGGTGGGCCGGGGCGGTGACGACGATCAGGCGGTCGTGGGCGATCACCACCGAGTCGAGGCCGGTCGGGACCGTGAGCCCCTCCACGAACCCCAGGTCCGCCTCGCCCGACAGCAGACGTTCGGCGACCGCCGTCGAGTTGCCGGCGAGCAGGGACACGGCCGTGTCGGGGCGCTGGGCGCGCAGGGCCAGCAGCCAGCCCGGCAGCAGGTACTCCGCGATCGTCATGCTCGCCGCCACCCGCAGCCGCGAGTCACGGCGGTCCCGCAGCGCCTGCGCCCCCGCGTCGAACGCCTCCGCCGCCTCCACGATCCGGCGCGCCCAGTCGGTCACCAGCGCGCCCGCGTCCGTGAGCCGGGACCCCCGGGGTGAGCGGTCCACCAGGGCGACGCCCAGCTGGCGTTCCATGGAGCGGACCCGGCTGCTGGCCGCCGGCTGGGTGATGCCCGTCTCCCGGGCCGCCGCGCCCAGGCTGCCGAGCCGGGCCACCGCCAGGAGGAGTTCCAGCGCTCCCAGGTCCGGCACCCGGTGGGCCAACGAGCCGCCTACCGGCGGAAGTGAGTCGTCCTGCGCACTGCTCATAAACCCAGCTTATGCCCTCATAGAGGCATCGTCCCTGGTGGCGGTCGTACCGGCGCGAGAGGGTCTGAGCATGGTCACCGCAGCCCAGCCCGTTCTCCCCCGTGCCACCGCACGCCCCCCGCGCGCCGAAGCCGTCCGTCACCTCGGACCCAACTGGTACGCCACCGTCATGGGCACCGCCGTCGTCGCCACCGCCGGAGCCGGACTGCCCCTCTCCGTCCCCGGCCTGCGTACCGCCCTCCTCCCCGGGGTGTGGGCGTTCTCCCTCGTTCTGCTCCTGATCCTGCTCGGCGCCCGCGCCCTGCACTGGGCACACCATCGCGACCAGGCCCGCGCCCACCTCCTCGAACCCGCCATGGCGCCCTTCTACGGCTGTCTCTCCATGGCCCTGCTCGCCGTCGGCGGCGGCGCCCTCACCGTCGGCTCCGACTGGATCGGCACCCGGGCCGCGCTCGCTCTCGACACCGTGCTCTTCACCCTCGGCACGGCCGTCGGGCTCGCGGCCGCCGTCGCCGTCCCGTACCTCATGGCCGTACGCCATCGCCTCGAACCCGCGCAGGCCACTCCCGTGTGGCTGTTGCCGCTCGTCGCGCCCATGGTGTCCGCCGCGCTCGGGCCGCTGCTGGTGCCGCATCTGCCGGCCGGGCAGGTGCGGGAGACCCTGCTGCTGGCCTGTGTGGCGATGTTCGGGGCCAGTCTGCTCGCGACCCTGCTCATGCTGCCGCTGGTCTTCGCCCGGCTGATCACCGGCGGGCCGCTGCCGCTCGCCCTGACCCCGACCCTGTTCCTGGTGCTGGGCCCGCTCGGGCAGTCCACCACCGCCGTGAACACGTTCGCGGACGTGGCGCCCGGTGTCGTCCCCGCGCCCTACGCCGGGGGCTTCGCCGTCCTGGCCGTGCTGTACGGGGTGCCCGTCATGGGGTTCGCGCTGCTGTGGTGCGCGCTCGCCACCGCGCTTGTGCTGCGGGCCCGGCGGGCGGGCATGCGGTTCTCGATGACCTGGTGGGCGTTCACCTTCCCGGTCGGCACCTGTGTCACCGGGGCCGAGGGGCTGGCCCGGCACACGGGACTGGTCGCCTTCGACGCGCTCACCGTGGCGCTGTACCTCGTTCTGGTCGCCGCCTGGGGCGTCGCCGCCCTGCACACCGCGCGCGGGCTGCTCAGCGGTGAGCTGCTCGCAGGGCCTCGGTCAGCAGTCGGGGCGCCTCGATGAGGGAGGGGCCGTACCAGGTGAGGTGCCTGCCGCTGACCAGGGCGCAGGGCAGGCCGGAAAAGGCCTCCGGCCCGTCGTCGGCGGTGAAGCGGTAGGGCTCGTCGGGAAGGACCACCACCTCGGGTGCCGCCGCGCGCAGCTCCGCAAGCGGGACGCGCGGGTAGCGCTCGGCGTGGGACGCGTACCGGTGGTCCACGCCGAGACGGGCGAGGACGTCCCCCGCGAAGGTGTCCCGGCCCAGCACCATCCACGGACGGCGCCAGACGGGCACGACCGCGGTGGTGCGCCGCGAGGGTTCCGGCAGCGCCGACCACGTCGACTCCGCCTCGTCCAGCCAGCGCGGCCGCCCCCGCGCACCGCAGGCCCCCAGCACCCGGGCCAGTTCGGAGAAGGCCTGTGGGACCTCCCGCACCTCGGTCACCAGGACCTCGACGCCCGCCTCGCGCAGGGCGGCGAGGTCGGGTCGCCGGTTCTCCTCCTCGTTGGCGATCACCAGATCGGGGGCGAGGGCGAGGACGCGGTCGATCGTCGGGTTCTTGGTGCCGCCGACGCGCGTGACATCGAGGTCCGCCGGGTGCGTGCACCAGTCCGTGGCGCCGACCAGCGCGCCGGGGAGGGTACGGGCCACCGCCTCCGTGAGGGACGGGACCAGGGAGACGACCCTCACGCGCGCGGCCGGTCCCGGACCACCTCGATGTGCTCGGCCACCGCCACGACGACGACCCGGGTCTCGGGCACCGTGGCCCGCCACCGGTGCCGCACCCCGCCGGTGAGGTAGAGCGTGTCGCCGCGGCCGAGCCGGTACGCCCGGCCCTCCGCCTCGATCTCCACCGCGCCGTCGGCGACGTACATCAACTGGTCGTTGCGGAACTGGAATTCACGGCCGGCGTCATGGTCGCCGGTGAACTCCTGGGCGTGCATCTGGTGGTGGCCGCGCACCAGGGAACGCGCCCGGGGCAGGCACTGCGGCCCGGTGTCCTCGGCACGGACGACGTCGACGCTGCACGCCGGGTCGGCGGCGGCGAGGAGTTCCACGGCCGTGGTGCGCAGGGCGTCGGCGACCTTCTCCAGGGAGTTCTGGCTGGGGCGCGCCCGTTCGTTCTCGATCTGGCTCAGGAAGGGCACCGACAGGCCGCTGCGTTCGGCCACGACGGCGAGGGTGAGCTCCAGCGCGCGGCGTCGCCGCCTGACGGCCGCGCCCACCCGCAGGGGCTGTTCTTTGTGGTCGCCCATCGCTCCGGCTCCCTCCTTCGCTCGTCGGTTCCCGTGCGCGTTCTCTGCTGAGTTGTCTGCACCCTACGCATGTTCGGCAAACCGTTTCACGCACCCGTCACATTGCCGTAGCCGCCGCGGGGGTCGTCTCGCCAACTCCGGCCAGTAGATCAGCTCTCCGCGCCAGGCGTGGGGGGTTTGCGCCGTGAGGACGAACCAGTTGACCGCGACCGCGGGATGAGGCTATGGGGGCGGCGTGGCTCTCTGTGGTTGTCCGGATCCTTTCCGTGGGCCGACCGCGTACGGGTGGCCGGCCCCCGGGTACGACCCGAGGGGCGGGCCTCGCCACACGCCGTCAGGTCACGTGCGGGGCCCGCCCCTCGGGCGGCTGCGGTGGGCGGCGGCTACTGCGGGGTCATCCGCTCCACCATGTCGGGGTGCTCCTTCAACCAGGCGGCGACGGCCTCGTCCTCGTGGCCCCGCCCGCGCCGGTTGATCTCGGCCTCCAGGGTGCCGAGTTCGTCCTCGCTCATCCTGAAGTCCTTGATCCACTCAGTGAGCCGGGGGTACTGCTCGGGGAACTTCTCGTGGGCGATGGTCCGGATCGTGTTGCCCTCGCCGAAGAGCTTCTTGCCGTCCTTCAGCTTGGTGAGGTCGTACTGGCTGTACGCCCAGTGCGGCGACCACAGGACGACGGCCACGGGCTGCTTCTTCGCGTACGCCCGCTTCAGCTCGGCGAGCATCGCGGGCGTGGAGCCGTCGACGACCTCGTACTCCTTGTCCAGGCCGTAGCCCGGCAGGACCTTCTTCTTGAGGAGGTTCATCTCGCCGGTGCCCGGTTCGATGCCGATGATCTTCCCGTCGAAGAGGTCGGCCTTGCCCTTGAGGTCCTCGTAGGACTTCACGCCCTTGACGTAGGAGGGGACGGCGATCTCCAGGGAGGTCGGTTCGTACCAGGTGCCGAGGTCGGCGAGTCTGTCCTTGTTCTGATCCCAGAAGTTGGCCTGGGCGTGCGGCAGCCAGGCGTCGAAGTTGAGGTCGAGGTCCCCCGAGGCGAGGCCGGTGTAGACCGGTCCGACGTCCATCTGCTTCAGGTTCAGCCGGTAGCCGCGCCGCTCCAGGACGTTCTTCCACAGGTGGGTGACGGCGATGTCCTCGTCCCAGGGGAACCAGGCCACGTCGACCGGGTTCTTCGCCTCGGCGGGGACGGCGGTGTCCTGGACCGGGGCCAGCTTGTCGACCACACCCGGGTTGGCCTTCAGCCAGGCGCCGACCGCATCCTGCTGCTTGCCCTTGCCGGCCTTGTTGATCTCGGCCTCGAGGCTGGTGAGCTGCTGGTCGCTCAGCCTGAAGTCCTTCAGCCACTTAGCCACGACCGGGTTGTCGTCTGCGAAGCCCTTGCGGGACACCGTGTGCACACCGTCGCCCTTGCCCCAGGCACCCTTGGGGTCCTTGAGCTTCTTCAGGTCGTAGTCGCTGTAGGCCCAGTGCGGCGACCAGAGGGTGACGACGATCGGTTCCTTCTTGCCGTACGCCCGCTTGAGCTCGGCCAGCATCGCCGGCGTGGAGCTGTCGACGACCTTGTACTCCTTGTCCAGGCCGTACTCCTTGAGCACCTTGCTCTTCAGCGCGCCCATCATGCCCGCGCTGGACTCGATGCCGGTGATCTTCCCGCCGAAGTCGGCCGCCCTGCCCTTGAGGTCCGCCAGCGAGTCGACGTCCTTCATGTACGACGGGACGCTCAGCTCCAGCGAGGTCGGGCCGTACCAGGAGCCCAGGTCGTCAAGCCGGTCGCCGTACTTCTTCCAGTACTCGGCGTGGGTGGTGGGCAGCCAGGCGTCGGTCTGGAAGTCGACGTTGCCGGAGGCGAGGGAGGTGTAGAGGGGGCCGGCGTCGAGCTGCCTGGCCTCGACCTCGAAACCGCGCTCCTCGAGGACCTCCTTCCAGAGGAAGGTGGAGGCGACGCCCTCGTCCCAGGGGATGTAGCCGATGGTGACCTTCTTGCCCTCACCGACGTCCTTGCCGGCCGTGGCGGCGCTCTCGCTCTTGCCGCCGAACATCCCCATGCCGCCCGCGACGAGGGCGAGGATCACCACACCGATGACGGCGACCTGCGGACGGGGGCGGTACGACCAGATCCTCAGGCCCCGCGCGGCGCGGGCCTTGGCGGCGGCGCGCCGGCCCAGCGGGGAGACCTGGGCGCCCAGGGCGCTCGTCATCCGGTCGAGGTAGATCGCGAGGATCACGATGGCGACGCCCGCCTCGGAGCCGAGGCCGACGTCGAGCTGCCCGATGGCCTCGTTGACCCGGCCGCCGAGGCCGCCGGTGCCGACCATGCCGGCGATCGCGGCCATGGACAGACCGAGCATGATCACCTGGTTGACGCCCGCCATGACGGTGGGCAGGGCCAGCGGCAGCTGGACGCGGAGCAGGGTGTCGCGGGGGGTGGTACCGAACGCCTCGGCGGCCTCGACCAGTTCCTTGTCGACCTGGCGGATGCCCAGCTCGGTCATGCGCACGCCGGGGGCGAGCGCGAAGATCAGGGTGGCGACCATGCCCGCGGGGGCCCCGGTGCCGAAGAAGAGGATCGCCGGGATGAGGTAGATCATCGCGGGCAGCGTCTGCATGAAGTCCAGGACCGGCCGGACCAGTGCGCTGACCCGGTCGGAGCGGGCCGCCCAGATGCCGAGCGGCGCGGCAATCACCAGGGCGATGAGCGTGGCGACGAGGACCAGGGAGAGGGTCACCATCGCGTCGTCCCACAGTTCGAGGGAGTCGATGAAGGCGAAGCCCGCGAAGGTGAGGAGTCCGGCCGTGGTGCCACGCAGCCAGAAGGCGACGACGGCGAAGATGCCCGCGAGGAGCAGGGGTTCGGGTGCCTGGAGGACGGCGTCGATGCCGTCGTAGGCGCCGGTGAAGACGGTCTTGAGGAAGTCGAAGAGCCAGGACATGTGGCCGAGCAGCCAGTCGACCGCCTCGTTGACCCAGTCGCCGAGCGGGATCCTAGGCATGGGCCACCGCCTTGTCGCCACCCTTGTCCCGGGGCGCGTCGCAGACCACCGGGTCGGACTGCTCGTCGCCGAGGAACGCGACGAGGCGTTGTCCCGGGACGCGTCCGACGAGCTTGCCGCTCTTGTCGACGACGGCGACGGGGTGCGTCAGCCGGGCGCTGATCGCGCACAGTTCGGTGAACGGGGTGTCCGGGGTCGCGGTCTCGCAGCGGCAGCCGATCTCGTCGCCGAGGACGTCGGTGTCCATGACGGCACCCGCGGTCAGGACCCGGGAGCGGTCGACGTCCTGGGTGAAGGAGGCCACGTAGTCGTCGGCGGGCCGCACGAGGATGTCCTCCGCGGTGCCGATCTGGACGATGCGGCCGTCGCGCATGACGGCGATGCGGTCACCCAGGCGCATGGCCTCGTTGAGGTCGTGGGTGATGAAGACGATGGTCTTCTTCAGGCTGTTCTGGAGCTCCAGGAGCTGGTCCTGCATGTCGCGGCGGATCAGCGGGTCCAGGGCGCTGAAGGACTCGTCCATCAGCAGCAGGTCGGCGTCGGTGGCGAGGGCGCGGGCCAGGCCCACACGCTGCTGCATACCGCCGGACAGCTCGTCGGGCCAGGACTTCTCCCAGCCCTTCAGGCCGCACAGCTCCAGGGCCTCGGTGGCCCGCGCGAGGCGCTCGGCCTTGGGGACGCCCTGGACGGCGAGGCCGTAGGCGGCGTTCTCCAGGACGCTGCGGTGCGGGAAGAGCGCGAAGTGCTGGAAGACCATGCTGATCTTCCTCGCCCGAACCTCGCGCAGCGCGCGGTCGCCGAGGGCGGTCAGGTCCTGGCCGCCGAAGCGGACGTGTCCGGCGGTCGGCTCCAGGAGCCCGTTGAGCATCCGCAGCAGTGTGGACTTGCCGGAGCCGGACAGGCCCATGACGACGAAGATCTGGCCGGGTTCCACGGTGAAGGAGGCGTCGACCACCGCGGCGGTGGTGCCGTCGGCGCGCAGCTCCTCCCGGTCGGCTCCGCCGCGCAGTCTCTCGACTGCCTCACTCGGTCGTCTGCCGAACACCTTGTAGAGATGTTCGGCCTCAAGCCTGGCTGACACACGTACCTCTTGTCTCGGGGGCGGGGACGGGAGACGAGAGGCCATAAATGGTTGAAGATGCAACCGGCGTCGCTCCGACCAGCCGCGCCTGCCCATGCCCCTCGACCCCAAACACACCCGTGGTCCGGTTCACAGGGCCCGCACGGGGCCGCCGCAGGATCACCACCTGCGGCGGCAGCGGCAGCGGCAGCGGCAGCGGCAGCGGGTGTCTGTCGGTGCCGTGCGGCATGATGCGAGGCGTGACCGGACGACTGATGCTCCTCGACACCGCCTCCCTCTACTTCCGCGCCTACTTCGGCGTCCCGGAGTCCGTGAAGGCCCCGGACGGCACGCCGGTGAACGCCGTGCGCGGGCTGCTGGAATTCATCGACCGCCTGGTCAAGGACCACCACCCCGACGAGCTGGTGGCCTGCATGGACGCCGACTGGCGCCCCCAGTGGCGGGTCGACCTCATCCCCTCCTACAAGGCGCACCGCGTCGCCGAGGAGCACGAGGCGGGACCGGACGAGGAGGAGGTGCCGGACACGCTCTCCCCGCAGGTCCCGGTCATCGAGGAGATCCTCGACGCGCTCGGCATCGCGCGCGTGGGCGTCGCGGGGTACGAGGCGGACGACGTGATCGGCACGTTCACGGCGCGGGCGAAGGGGCCGGTGGACATCGTCACCGGCGACCGCGACCTGTACCAGCTGGTGGACGACGGGCGCGGGGTGCGGGTGCTGTACCCGCTCAAGGGCGTGGGCACGCTCCAGCTCACCGACGAGGCGTGGCTGCGCGAGAAGTACGGGGTGGACGGGCGTGGGTACGCGGATCTGGCGCTGCTGCGCGGGGACCCGAGCGACGGTCTGCCGGGAGTGCCCGGCATCGGGGAGAAGACGGCGGCCAAGCTGCTGGCGGAGTTCGGCGACCTGGCCGGGATCATGGCGGCCGTCGACGACCCGAAGGCCAAGCTCACCCCCTCGCAGCGCAAGCGCCTGGACGAGTCGCGGCCCTACGTCGCGGTGGCGCCCACGGTCGTGAAGGTCGCGGACGACGTGCCGCTGCCGCAGGTCGACACCGCACTGCCGCGCGGCCCGCGCGATCCGGCGGCGGTGGAGAGGCTGGCGGCGCGCTGGGGGCTGGGTGGCTCGCTCCAGCGGCTGCTGACGACCCTGGCGCGGTGAGGGGTGAGGGAGGGTGAGCGGGTGCGCCGTGAACCGGGGACCGGGAAGCCGGGGCCGGTAGCCGGCAAGCCCGGAACGGCACCGTAAATCAGCTTCTCCGCTGAGTGAATGAGCTTCTTTTCCGAGGGAACTCCCACCCCCCGCCTTGGCTTAATCTTGCCCTCGCACAAGGGGTGTCACATAGGGGGAGATGCTAGCTTAGGTAAGCCTAAGCGAAGACGCAGGGAGGCCGCCATGGCAGAACGACCCGGACGCAAGCCGCGGAAGCCGCATTCCGCTCAGGTCGTCCGCACCGAGCGGCTGACTCCGCACATGCAGCGCGTGGTCCTCGGCGGGGACGGTCTCGCCGACTTCGCCCCGGACACCTGCTCCGACCACTATGTGAAGCTGCTCTTCCCGGCGGGGGGCGCGACCTACCCGGAGCCCTTCGACCTGGAGCGCATCCGCGAGGAGTTCCCGCGGGAGCAGTGGCCGGTGACCCGGACGTACACCGTCCGCCACTGGGACGCCGAACACCGCGAGCTGACCCTGGACTTCGTGATCCACGGCGACGAGGGCCTCGCCGGCCCGTGGGCGACCCGGGTCCAGCCGGGAGAGACCGTCCACTTCATGGGCCCCGGCGGCGCCTACACCCCCGACCCGGCCGCCGACTGGCATCTCCTCGTCGGCGACGAGAGCGCGCTGCCCGCGATCGCCCGCTCCCTGGAGGTGCTCCCCGACGGCGCCACGGCGCACGCCTTCATCGAGGTCTCCGGGCCCGAGGAGGAGCAGAAGATCGACTCCGACGTCGAGGTCGTCTGGGTGCACCGCGGTGACCGCCGGGTCGGCGAGGCGCTGACCGAGGCCGTACGGGCACTGGCGTTCCCGGCCGGCCGGGTGCACGCGTTCGTGCACGGCGAGGCGCACTTCGTGAAGCAGCTGCGGCACCTGATGCGCGTCGAGCGCGCGATCCCGCGCGAGGACCTGTCGATCTCCGGGTACTGGCGGCTCGGCCACAACGAGGACGGCTGGCAGGCCACCAAGAGGGAGTGGAACGCACGGATCGAGGCGGAGCAGGAGGGCACCGAGACGCCCTCCGCGTAAAGCCCTCCCGGGCCACGCCGATGGCGTGGCGCACCCGGCGTGAGGACTTGGGCCCGCCTTGTACATGGTCGCGTCATGCGAGCGAAACAGGCCTTCCCTAATTTCTGTCGCCTGACAGGAATTACGCGTCGAAGGCAGGTGCCGCCGTGCCGACCATCACCCCGTCCGACGTACGCCCCGATCCATCGGACTCCCCCGCCGACCGCTCCCTCGCGGAGTTCGGCTACCGCCAGGAACTCCACCGCAGCCTGGGCAGGTACGCGTCCTTCGCGGCCGGGTTCTCCTTCATCTCCGTCCTGACGACGGTCTTCCAGTTCTTCGCCTTCGGGTACGCGTTCGGCGGCCCCGTCTTCTTCTGGGCCTGGCCGGCGGTGCTGGCCGGGCAGTTGCTGGTGGCGGCCTGCTTCGCGGAACTGGCCGCCCGCTATCCCCTCTCGGGCGCGATCTACCAGTGGTCCACGCGGCTGTCGAACCCCACCTTCGGCTGGTTCGCGGGCTGGATCATGGTCATCGGGCAGATCGTGGTGGTCGCGGCGGCCGCGCTGGCCCTCCAGGTGGTCATGCCGGCGATCTGGTCCGGGTTCCAGCTGGTCGGCGACGACCCGGCGCCGACCTCGGCGAGCGGCGCGGCCAACGCGGCGATCCTGGGCGTCCTCCTGCTGGCCCTGACGACCCTCGTGAACGTCATCGACAACCGGGTGATGTCCCTGATCAACCGGGTCGGTGTGACCGCCGAGATCATCGGCGCGGTCCTGATCATCGTGCTGCTGCTGACCCACTCACGGCGCACCCCCGGCATCACCTTCCACACCGGTCCCGCCCTGGAGCCGGGCCTGTTCGGGGCGCTGCTCGTGGGGTCGTTCACGGCGGCGTACGTGCTGATCGGCTTCGACAGCGCCGGGGAGATGAGCGAGGAGACACGCTCCCCACGGCGCACCGCGCCCCGCACGATCCTCACCGCGCTCGCCTCGGCGGGCCTGCTCGGCGGACTGATCATCCTGGGCGGCCTGCTCGCCGCGCCCAGCCTCACCGATGGCCGACTGGGCCTCGAAGGCCTCAGTTACGTCCTGACGAGCAGCCTGGGGGACGGGGTCGGGCGCGCCCTGCTGGTCGACGTGGTGGTGGCCATCGCGGTGGCGACCCTCGCCATCCAGACGGCGGCCTGCCGGATGCTGTTCTCCATGGCCCGCGACGGCCGGCTCCCCTTCTCCGGGCGCCTCGCGCGCGTGCACCCCCGCACCGGTATGCCCGCTGCCCCCGCGCTGGTGGTCGGTGCCCTCGCCGCCGCCCTGCTGCTGCTCAACTTCGCCTCCCCGGAGGCGTTCCTGGCCATCGGCACGACCTGCATCGTGATGCTGTACCTGGCGTACGCGATGGTCACCGGCCCCCTGCTGCTCGCCCGCCGCCGCGGCCGCTTCACCTCCGAGGGCACCGACGAGACCGGCGCCCCCCTCTTCTCGCTCGGCCGCTGGGGCGTCCCGGTCAACGCCCTCGCCCTCCTGTACGGCCTGTTCATGACGGTCAACCTGGCCTGGCCCCGGGCGGCGGTGTACGACCCGGCGGGCGGGCACTGGTGGTTCCAGTGGTTCACGGTGCTGTTCCTGACCGCGACGCTGCTGACCGGCGCGGCCTACCGGCTGCGGCTGCACCGGAAACGGACGACGCCCGTACCGGTCTAGCGCGGGCACCCCGCACGCGGGGGCGACGTGACTCGGCAGCCCGCCCTCGGACCGGCTCGGACCGGCTCGACCCAGGCCACTCGCCCCCACGCGTGCGTGAGGCGACGTGACTCGGCAGCCCGCTCTCGGACCGGCTCGGACGGGCTCGACCCGGGCCGCCCGCCCCGCACGCGTGCGTGAGGCGGCCTGACCCGGCAGCCCGCCCTCGGGCCGCCAGGCTCAGTCGCCCCGCACGCGTGCGTGGAGGTGCATGTCGTGCCAGCCGTCCGGGTGCAGGAGGGCGCTGCGTTTGGTGCCCTCCAGGGCGTATCCCGCCTTGGCCGCGACGCGGCAGGAGGCCCGGTTGACGGTGGAGTGGTGCAGTTCCAGGCGGTGGAAGCCGATCGTGTCGAGGGCCCAGCGGGTGAGGGCGGCCGTGGCGCGGACGGCGATGCCCCGGCCGCGTGCCTCGGGCGCGGTCCAGTAGGCGACCTCCGCCGTTCCGGAGCCGAGCAGGATGTCGCGCAGCCCGACCCGCCCCAGCAGCCGGTCGGTGTCCGCGTCGGTGACGGCCCACTGGGCGGCCCGCTCGCCCCGCCAGACCCCGCGCCACTGCTCGATCCAGGCGGCGGCCTCCTCGACGGAGTCGGCCCTGCGGACGTGCCACTGCTGGATCAGCGGGTCCTGGAAGGCGGCGTGGACGGCGGGCGCGTCCTCGGTCCGCCACGGGCGCAGGACCAGCCCGTCACCGGCGGGGAGGTCCGGCTGCGGGCTGTGGGAGAGGGTTCCGGCGGGCAGTACGGGCTCGATGAGGTACGGCATGGTCCGCATCCTGTCAGCGCCCGGGACCGCCGTACCCTTGATCCCGATGAGACGTCGCACCCCGCCCCCGCCCTCCCCCCTGCCGCAGCGCGACGGAGTGGACCCCGTGCGGGTGCGGCTGCCGGGCGGGGGTGACTGGGCGACCGTCCGGGAGCACCTGGTGGAGCGGCTCAGCGGGGCGGGCGCCGGTGTCGTGGACGACCTGTTCGCGCGCGGCCGGGTGGTGGGGGCGGACGCCGAGCCCGTGGCGGCCGACGCCCCGTACGCGCCGGGCCTGTATGTGTGGTTCCACCGGGATCCGGCCCCGGAAGTGCCGGTGCCGTTCCCGCTGGAGGTCGTGCATCGCGACGAGCACATCGTCGTCGTCGACAAGCCGCACTTCCTGGCCACCACCCCGCGCGGCAGCCATGTCACCGAGACCGCGCTGGCGCGGCTGCGCCGGGAGCTCGGCATCGCGGAACTCGGCGCCGCGCACCGGCTGGACCGGCTGACCGCGGGCCTGCTGCTGTTCACGGTGCGGCCGGACGAACGCGGCGCGTACCAGGCGCTGTTCCGGGACCGGCGGGTGCGCAAGGAGTACGAGGCGGTGGCGCCCTACGATGCGTCGCTCGCCCTCCCCCGGACCGTGCGGAGCCGGATCGTCAAGGAGCGGGGGGTGCTGACCGCCCGCGAGGTGGCGGGCGAGCCCAACGCCGTCAGCCATGTGGAACTCGTCGAGCGACACGGGGAGTTGGGCCGGTACCGGCTCACGCCCAGCACCGGGCAGACGCATCAGCTGCGGGTCCACATGAACGCGCTCGGGCTGCCCATCCTCGGCGACCCCCTCTACCCCGAGGTCGCCCCGCCCGTACCGGCCGGGGACTTCCGGCGGCCGCTCCAACTGCTGGCGCGGTCACTGGAGTTCACCGATCCGGTCACGGGGGTGGAGCACCGGTTCCGCAGCACGCGGGTGCTGGGAGCCTGGTCGTCCCACGACGACTGGGCGGCGGGCCGACCCGGTCGGTAGCCGCGCCGCCCGGGCCCGGTCAGTAGCCGCGCCACCAGCGCAGGAAGCGCCGCCAGGCGCCCATCGGGCGGACCGGCTCCGGCGCCGGGGCCGGCTGCTGCGGCACCGCGGCGGGCTGGGGCTGGGCCGCGGTCGCCGATGGGGCCGACTGCTGCGGCCGGTCCATGCCGACCTGCCAGGCGGGCCGCGGCGGCGGGACCGGGGCGTGGCTCGGCTGCTGCATGATGTCCTGCTGCGGCTTGGGCTCGAACCGTACGGGCAGCTCCACGAGGTGGCGCGAGGAGATCGACTGCCGCCACTCCAGCTCGTCCTCGGCACAGTCCAGTTGGACGTCCGGCAGCCGCAGCAGCAGTGCGTCGACACCGGTGTCGGCGATGCCACGGGCGATGTCCTGACCGGGACACTCGTGCGGGCCGCCGCCGAAGGCGAGGTGGGAGCGGTTGCCCTGCATGTTGGCGTTCAGGTCGGGGCGGACGCGTGGGTCGACGTTGCCCGGCGCGATGCCGAAGAGCAGGCCGTCGCCCCTGCGGATGCGCTGGCCGCCCAACTCGGTGTCCTGTTTGGCGTAGTAGGCGAAGACCGTGCTGAACGGCGGCTCGTCCCACAGCGACTGCTCGACCGCCTCCTGCACGGTCATCTGGCCGCCGTTGAGCTGGGCCCGGAAACCGGGGTTGGTGAGCACGGCACGCAGGACGTTGCCGATGAGGTTGACCGTGGCCTCGTAGGCCGCCATGAGGACGAGCCACAGGTGGGTGGTGACCTCGTCGTCGGTGAGTTTCGCCGGGTGCAGGACGAGGTGGCTCGCGAAGTCCTCCTCGGGCTCCTTGCGGCGGCGCCGGGCGAGCCCCTGGAGGACGCCCATGACGTACGCCTGGCTGGCGTTGGCGGTCTCGGTGCCCTTGAGCAGGTCGCGGGTGGCCTGGACGAGCCGGTCGTCGTACTCCTCGGGCATGCCGAAGATCTCGCACATGATGGCCATCGGCAGGTGCTCGGCGAACTGGCCGACGAGGTCGGCCTCGCCCCGCTCGCAGAACTCGTTGACCAGGCGCTGGGTGTAGCGGTTGATGTGCCGGCGGATGGCCCGGTAGTCGATGGTCGACATGGCGCCGGTGACGGCCCCGCGCAGCCGCAGGTGTTCGTCGCCCTCGGCGTAGGAGCAGATGGGCGCCCAGGCGATGTGCGGCATCATCGGGTGGTCGGGCTTGACCATGCCCTCGATCTGCGGGGTCCAGATGCGGCTGTCCCGGCAGAACTGCGAGGGCGTGCCCACCAGATGGAGGTTCTCGGCGTGGCCGAGGACGATCCACATGGGCACGTCGTCGTGGAGCAGGACGGGCGCCACCGGGCCGTGTTCCTCGCGCAGTTGCTCGTAGAGGCTCTCGAGGTCCTCCGCGTCGGGGCCGTACAGCCGGTGCAGTCCTCCGGGGCCACGGCCGTGGGCGGGGCAGCCGGGGGGTGGGCCGGCCAGGGGGTCGGCACCGGTCGGGAAGTGGGTTTCAGGCGTCACTGGGGTCGCTCCGAAGGGGATCCGGTTTCGGGGGATGGGCGCGGCTCTCCGGTCAGGTGAGCTGGCCCGTCAGCGCGAGCGAGTGCAGGAAGCGCATCAGGGTCATGAGGGTGTCCCGGCTGGAGGCACGGCGGCGCGCGTCGCACTCCACGATCGGGATGTCCTCGGACAGGTCGAGCGCGGCGCGCAGGTCGGCGACGGGGTAACGGGGCCCGTCCGGGAAGGTGTTGACGGCGATGACGAAGGGCACGCCGCGCTCCTCCAATCGGCCTATGACGTCGAAGCTGACCTCCAGGCGCCGGGTGTCGACCAGCACCACCGCGCCGAGCGCTCCTTCGAACAGGCCGTTCCACAGGAACCAGAAGCGTTCCTGGCCGGGGGTGCCGAACAGGTAGAGCACGAGCTGGTCGGTGATGCTGATGCGGCCGAAGTCCATCGCCACGGTGGTGGCGGTCTTGGTCTCGGAGCCGTAGTTGTCGTCGACCCCGATTCCGGCCTGGGTCATGGTCTCCTCGGTGGTCAGCGGCCTGATCTCGCTGACCGAGCCGACCATGGTCGTCTTGCCGACTCCGAAGCCGCCCACGATCACGATCTTCACCGCGGCCTGGGCCGTGTGCGGGAGTCGATCCTCTGTGCGTGGGCCGGGGATGGTGTCAGAGCCTTTGAAGTCCATGCATCACCGCTTCGAGAAGGGAACGGTCGGGGAGCGCCTGGCGGACGATCGGGGCGCGCACCTGCACCAGCTCGGCCGTCAGCATCTCGGTGAGCAGGGTGGTCATCACGCTGAACGGCAGGCTCAGATAGGCCGAGAGCTCGGCGACCGAGATCGGGGCCGTGCTGAGCCGGAGGATCGCCGTCTGCTCGGGTGTGGCGGAGGGCGGCGCGTCGGCGCGCGCCACGATTAACGCGACCAGGTCGAGGTCGGCCCGTTCGCCGTCCGGTCCGGCCACCACGTACAGCCGTTCCGGGGGGCGCTTGCCGTCGCCCTCGCCCACGGGTTTCGGGGGCGGTTCTTCCTTCGGGGGAAATCGCCGTCGGCGTTGCGGAGGAGTCATACGGTCTGCCCGTTACGCCTGGGCGGACTGGTCAGATGGGCGCCGATCCTGACGACGAGGTCGCGCATCCGGTTGCTCATCAGTCCCGGTTCGGCGACCACGTCGGACAGGACGGCGAGATAGGCGTTGGCGCCCGCGGCCATCAGGTAGAAGTAGCCGCCGTTGATCTCGATGATGACCATCTTCATCCGGCCGTCGCTGTCCGGGATCTCGTGGGCGACGGCGTGGGCGAGGCTCTGCAGTCCCGCGCAGGCCGCGGCGACGCGGTCGGCGGCGTCCGGGTCGCCTCCGTAGCGAGCGATGCGCAGGCCGTCGGCGGAGAGCACCACGATCATCTCGATGCCCGGTACCCCGTCGGCGAGATCCTTGAGCATCCAGTCGAAGTTGGCTCGCTGCTGGATCACGTGTGGTCCCTCTCGTCGTCGGCCTCGGTGCGGACCGGCTCGGTGGTCGTCTGGGTGGGTGCGGTCGGGTCGGGGCCGCCCTTGAGCCCGTTCCAGAAGGCCTCGACCCACAGTCCGGGTTCGGGTTCGTCCTTCTCCGGCTCGGGTTCGGGGGCGGGGGTCGACCAGATGGTCGGCCTGCCCTCCCGCTCGGCCTTCTCGATGGCCGCCTGCTCGGCGATCCGCTGGCTGAGCGGGGTCTTGACCCGACTGCGCCGCTGCGGCAGCCCGTTCGCCGTCCATTCGGTCACCTCGGGGACGTCGTCCTCCATGGACACGGATGCCGGGATGCGGGGGCTGGTGGGGCGGCGCTTCTTGGGTGCGCGCTTGGGACCTTCGAGCGCACCTTCGGTCTTCGGCACGGCGGCGGCGCCGATGCCGTGAGCGAGTCCGGGGGCCGGGTCGCTCGTCATCATCTCGCGCGGCACGACGAGGACGGCGCGGACACCGCCGTACGCCGAGGAGCGCAGCGATACCTGCATGTTGAACTGCGTGCACAGACGGCCCACGACGGCCAGGCCCAGGCGCGGGGAGTCGCCGAGGACCTGGAGGTCGACGCCGGCCTTGGCGCGCTCCAGCATGCCCTCGGCCTTGGCGCGGGCCTCCTCGCTGAAGCTGACGCCGGCGTCCTCGATCTCGATGGCGACGCCGGTCTGCACCTCGCTGGCGGTGACGTGGACCTTGGTCTGCGGTGGCGAGTAGCGGGTGGCGTTGTCCAGGAGCTCCGCGACCGCGTGGATGACCGGCTCGACGGAGATGCCGCGGATGTTGACGTGGGCGATGGAGTCCAGCTTGATGCGGCGGTACTCCAGGATGCGGGACATGCCGCCGCGCAGCACGCTGTACAGCGGGACGGGGTCGGGCCACTGCCTGCCGGGGCGGCCGCCGCCGAGGACGGAGATGGAGTCGGCGAGGCGGCCGATCAGCGCGGTGCCGTGGTCGATGCGCAGCAGGTCGTCGAAGACCTCGGGGTTGCGGCCGTGGTCCTCCTCCATCTCGCGGAGTTCCTTGTTCTGCTGGTGCACGATCGCCTGGACGCGGCGGGCGATGCTGACGAAGGAGCGCTGCGAGGAGTCGCGGAGGGCTTCCTCGTGATCGATGATCTCGAGCATCGTCTTGAGCAGGCGCACCTGCGACTCGGGGAGTTCGCGGTACGAGGGGTCGATGTCACCCAGTCGGCGAATCACCTCCCCGGGGGAATTTCCGCATCGCAACCGGTAGATCGCGGCGGGCGCGATCTCCTTGGCGAGGCGGAGCATCTCCTCCTCGTGGGAGGCGACCCGGCGTTCCAGATACGCAGTGTTACGGGCATGCTCGGTCCGCAGGTGGCGCAGGGCCCGGCCGCGGCGCACCGCTTCGGAAGCCGTCGCGAGCACCAGGAGCATGGCCACGGCGCCGCAACAGGCGACGGCGGTCCGGGCCGGCTCCGGCACCAACGCGGCTGCGGCTCCGATGGCCGCGGCCATCGCTATCGCGGGAAGCAGGAGCACGCGCGCGTAGGGAAGTTCACGGCGTCCGGCGGGTGGGGATTGAACACTCACCATGTAAGGCCCTCGGAAACAAATCGGTTTGGATGCGCATACATAGGGAACAAGCGCACGAATACATCTCAACTCGGTGCGCCGCGGGCGAGCTTAGTCCGACCGGATCATCGCTGTGTCATATTCAGCAAGCCCCTGAAATCGCCCCCGAGACAGGAGTACTCTCAGATCCATTTACACGCTGCGCCTTCGTTCGCACACGGTGCGTCACGGCGTACGCCCATACGAAGACCACTCACCGTGACGGGTGAACGGGGTCCGGGTTCAGACCCCGGCGATCCGCAGGGCCGCGTCCGCGGTGGCTTCCGCAAACACCGACACCGGGCGGTCGGGCTCGGAGCGGTGGACCAGGATGACGCCCTCGATCAGCCCGAAGACCAGGTCGGTACGGAGTTCCAGCTCGCTCTTCGCGAGCGCGCCACCGGCCTCCGTGGCGGCGATCAACTGCCGGTAGGCGTCCTTGAGTTCGGCGCGCACGGCGTGGAATCCGGCGAAGCGCTCGGCGCGCACCTCGGGCAGCAGGTAGAGGCCGCCGAGGTTGTGCGGACCGCCGCACAGCAGCTCCACGTCCGCACGGCACAGCTTCCACAGCCGGTCCTCGGCCGGGGCCGCGACGTCGGCGAGGAGTTCCCGGGCGTAGCCGAGGGACGGGGTGACCGTGGACTCCAGCAGCCGGGCGAGCAGCTCCTCCTTGCCGGAGACGTAGTGGTACATCGAGGCCTGGCGCATGCCCGCGCGTTCGGCGACGGCCCGGGTGGTGGTGGCCGCGTAACCGCGGGTGGTGAACAACTCGGCGGCGGCCGCGAGCAGTTCGTCGCGCGGCTCCAGCCCGCTGTCCGGCCGTTGCGCCGCACGCGGTCTGCCGACCCGCCGTCCACCCGTCGCTCCCATGCGCCGATCCTCGCACAGCGACCCGCCCGATGATCTTCGAAAGGAGCCGGTCGGGCCGGGTGAGGGGCCGGTAACCACCCCGCAATGCCCGGGCAACCGCCGTGACCCACCCCGCTCCTAATTTCTGTCGCACGACAGAAACAGCACCGGAGCCGGAGGTCCCGCGATGGCGACACAGACCACGTACGGAGCCCGCGATCACGCCCGCGCCCAGGAGGGCACCCGCGTGGAGGCGATGCCCGTCGTCCCGGCGGCCGACTGGCCGGAGCCGCCCGCCGACGCCGGCCGGCTGGTGTGGGCCGAGACGGTGGCGGGCGGCAACTACACGCACCGGGTGCTGGCCCGCGGCACCGCGCTGCGCCTGACCGACCTGCGCGGCGACGCCTGCGCCCATCTGCTGCTGTACGCGGCGGACCGGCCCTGGGAGCGGCTGAACGTGGCCGACACGGTGAAGGTGCAGTGGAACGCCTATCTGGGTGAGGGCGCCCTCCTCCTGTCCGACCAGGGCCGCGTCCTCGCCTCCCTGGTGGCCGACACCTCCGGCCGCCACGACGCCCTGTGCGGCACCTCCACGCTGGCCCGCAACACCGAGCGGTACGGCGACGGCACCCCGCAGTCCGACTCCCCCGCCGGACGAGAGTTGCTGAAGCTGGCGGCCGCGAAGAACGGCCTGGAGCCGCGCGACCTGCCGCCGTCGCTCTCCTTCTTCCAGGGCGTGCGGATCCACGAGGACGGCGCCCTGGACTTCACCGGCTCGGCCGGACCCGGCGCCGCCGTCACCCTGCGCGCCGAGCAGGACGTCACCGTGCTGATCGCCAACGTGCCGCACCCGGTCGACCCGCGCCCCGACTACGTCAGCACCCCACTGGAGGTGCTGGCCTGGCGCGCGGCGCCGACGGGCCCCGAGGACCCGCTGTGGAACGCCACCCCGGAGGGCCGTCGCGCCTTCCTCAACACCGCCGAACTCCTCGCCGCGAGGGGGCTCGCATGAGCACGACCGTCGTTCCCGCCCGCGGGGCCTGGTCCGCCGTCGTCCCGGCCGGCCACACCCTCACCCTCACCGATCTGCACGGCAACCAGGCCGTCGACTTCCTCGTCTACGACGCCCATGACACCGCCGTGCGCTACAGCGCGCCCGACACCGTCCAGGCGCGGGGCAACCTCTTCCTGACCACCGGCAGCGTGCTGATGTCGAACGAGCACACCCCGCTGATGACCGTGCTCGACGACGAGGTGGGCCGCCACGACACGGTCGGCGGCGCCTGCTCCAAGGAGTCCAACACCCTGCGCTACGGCCACCACACCTGGTCGCAGCACGCGTGCGTGGACAACTTCCTGGCCGAAGGCGCCCGTTACGGCCTGGGCAAGCGCGACCTGGTCTCCAACGTCAACTGGTACATGAACGTCCCGGTCGAGAAGGACGGCACCCTCGGCATCGTCGACGGCATCTCGGCCCCCGGCCTGCGGCTGACCCTGCGCGCCGAGCGCGATGTGCTGGTCCTCGTCTCCAACTGCCCCCAGATCAACAACCCCTGCAACGGCTTCGACCCGACGGCGGTGGAGATCACGATCACCGGGGCGGGCGCATGACCTTCGACACCCTGCTCGTCGCCAACCGGGGCGAGATCGCGGTACGGATCATCCGTACCGCCCGCGAACTGGGCCTGCGCACGGTCGCGGTGTACTCCGACCCGGACCGCTCGGCCCCCCATGTGCGGCTCGCGGACCAGGCCGTACGGCTGGGCCCCGCGCCCGCGAAGGAGTCGTACCTGGACGCCGAGCTGGTGCTCAGGGCGGCCAAGGACACCGGGGCGGGGGCCGTTCACCCCGGGTACGGCTTCCTGTCGGAGGACGCGGGGTTCGCCCGGCGCTGCGAGGCGGCCGGGATCGTGTTCGTGGGCCCGACGCCGGAGCAGCTGGAGCTGTTCGGCACCAAGCACACGGCGCGTGCGGCGGCCGAGGCGGCAGGGGTGCCACCGGCACCGGGGACGGGGCTGCTGGGGTCGGTCGCGGAGGCGCTGGGGGCCGCCCGGGTGATCGGCTACCCCGTCATGCTCAAGGCCACCGGCGGTGGCGGCGGCATCGGTATGTCGGCCTGCCGCTCCGACGCCGAACTGGCGGACGCCTGGGAGCGCGTGCAGCGCGTGGCCGCCGCCTCCTTCTCCTCCGCGGGCGTCTTCCTGGAGCGGCTCGTCGAGCACGCCCGCCATGTGGAGGTGCAGGTCTTCGGCGACGGGGAGGGCGGGGTCGTCACCCTCGGCGACCGCGACTGCTCGCTCCAGCGCCGCAACCAGAAGGTGCTGGAGGAGGCCCCGGCACCGGGGCTGTCCGATGTCGTGCGCCACCGACTCGCGGCCGGGGCGCGCGACTTGTGCGCCTCCGTCCGCTACCGGTCCGCGGGAACCGTCGAGTTCGTCTACGACACCGCCCGCGAGGAGGCCTACTTCCTGGAGGTCAACACCCGCCTCCAGGTGGAGCATCCCGTCACCGAGGATATCTACGGCGTCGACCTGGTCGCCTGGATGCTCCGGCTGGCCCTCGGTGAACCGGACGTCGTGCGCGAGCCGGGCCCGCCCCGCGGCCACGCCGTCGAGGCCCGCCTCTACGCCGAGGACCCCTCGCGCGAACACCGGCCCAGCGCGGGCCTGTTGACGCGGGTGGAGTTCCCGCCGGGGGTGCGGGTCGACGGCTGGGTGGAGTCCGGCACCGAGGTGACCGCCTCCTACGACCCGATGCTCGCGAAGATCGTCGCCCACGGCCCGGACCGCGCGCACGCGCTCCGCAGGCTCGACGAGGCGCTGGCCCGCACCCGCGTGGACGGCATCGAGACCAACCTGGGCCTGCTCAGGGCCGCCCTCGCCGATCCCCGCTTCACCGAGGCGGCCCACTCGACGGCCACCCTCGCCGAGGTCCACGACCCCACGCCCCGGATCGAGGTCACCTCCGGCGGCACCCTCACCACCGTGCAGGACTGGCCCGGCCGCACCGGGTACTGGCAGGTCGGCGTGCCCCCGAGCGGCCCGATGGACGACCTGTCCTTCCGGCTCGGCAACCGGGCACTCGGCAACCACGAGGGCGCGCCGGGGCTCGAATGCACCCTCCAGGGGCCGACGTTGCGGTTCAGCCACGCCACCACCGTGTGCGTGACCGGAGCCCCCGCGCCGGTCACCGTGGACGGCGCCGCGGCCGCCCAGTGGCGCCCGGTGACCGTGCCGGCCGGTTCGGTGCTGGAGATCGGGGCACCCGCCGAACTCGGCCTGCGTACCTATGTGTTGTTCGCCGGAGGCCTCGACGTCCCCGCCTACCTCGGCAGCGCGGGCACCTTCACCCTGGGCCGCTTCGGCGGACACGGCGGGCGCGCCCTGCGGACCGGGGACGTCCTGCACGGCGGGACCGTGACCGAGGGAACCCCGGTCGCCGACCCGCCCCGCTTCACCCGGACCTGGCACCTCGGTGCCGTGGAAGGCCCGCACGCCGCACCGGAGTTCTTCACCGAGGACGACATCCGGGACTTCTACGCCGCCGACTGGAAGGTCCACTTCAACTCGGCCCGCACCGGGGTCCGCCTCGTCGGCCCCACACCCCGCTGGGCCCGCACGGACGGCGGTGAGGCGGGCCTGCACCCGTCCAACATCCACGACACCCCGTACTCGGTGGGCGCCGTCGACTACACCGGCGACATGCCGGTACTGCTCGGCCCGGACGGTCCCTCGCTCGGCGGGTTCGTGTGCCCGGCGACCGTGCTCAGCTCCGAGCGCTGGAAGCTGGGCCAGCTGCGACCGGGCGACACGGTGCGCTTCGTCCCGGTGACGACCGACGGCTCGGCGCGCCCGGCGATCGTGGACGGCGGCATCCTCGCCCGCGACGGCGACGTGACCTACCGCCGCAGCGGCGACGACAACCTGCTGGTCGAGTTCGGGCCCATGCAACTCGACCTGGCCCTGCGCATGCGCGTCCACGCGCTGATGGAAGCGGTGGCCGACACCAGTCTGGACGGCGTCACCGACCTCACCCCCGGCATCCGCTCCCTCCAGATCCGAACGGACCCCGTGCGGCTGCCGCAGCACGAACTCCTCGCCACCGTGCGGGAGATCACCGCCTCCCTCCCCCCGAGCGACGCACTCGTCGTCCCCTCCCGCACAGTGCACCTCCCCCTCTCCTGGGACGACCCCGCCACCCGCGAGGCCATCGCCCGCTACATGGCCGGGGTACGGGACGACGCGCCCTGGTGCCCCTGGAACATCGAGTTCATCCGCCGCGTCAACGGCCTTGAGTCGGTGAACGACGTCTACCGCACGGTCTTCGACGCGGAGTACCTCGTCCTGGGCCTGGGCGACGTCTACCTGGGCGCCCCCGTCGCCACCCCCCTCGACCCGCGGCACCGCCTGGTGACCACCAAGTACAACCCGGCCCGCACCTGGACGGCCGAGAACTCGGTCGGCATCGGCGGGGCCTACCTGTGCGTCTACGGCATGGAAGGTCCCGGCGGCTACCAGTTCGTGGGCCGTACGACCCAGGTGTGGTCGCCCTGGCAGCAGCGCGGCGCGTTCGAACCGGGCTCACCCTGGCTGCTGCGCTTCTTCGACCGCGTCAAGTGGTATCCGGTGGGCGCGGACGAACTCCTGCAACTGCGCGCCGACATCACGTCCGGCCGGTTCGTGCCGCGTATCGAGGAGGGCACCTTCTCGCTCGCCGAGCACCAGGCCTTCCTCACCGAACACGCCGATTCCATAGCGGAGTTCAGGGCACGCCAGCAGGCGGCCTTCGCCGCGGAGCGGGACGCGTGGGAGGCGGCGGGCGAGTTCGCGCGGGCCGAGGCGGTCACGGCCCCGGCCGCTTCCCCCGCCGAGGTGACGGTCCCGCCGGGCGGACGGCTCGTCGAGGCGGAGTTCGCCGCGTCCGTATGGCAGGTGAACGTGTCGCCCGGCGACCGGGTCGCGGCCGGCCAGCCGCTCCTGGCGCTGGAGGCGATGAAGATGGAGTCCAGGGTGCCCGCGCCGATCGCCGGCGTGGTGGCGCAGGTCCTGGCCAGACCCGGCGACCAGGTGGAGGCGGGGACGGCACTGCTCGTCCTGGCCCCGGCCCCGAGGAGTCAGTGATGTCCGCAGTACAGCGTGTCCGCGCCGCCTATGCCCGCCTCGACGCCGTGGACCGCCCCGAGATCTGGATCGACCTGCGCCCCCGGGCGGAGGTCGAGGCCGAGGCACACACCCTGGACGAGCGGGTCGCCGCCGGCGAGCGGCTCCCCCTCGCCGGCCGCCTGCTCGCCGTCAAGGGGAACATCGACGTCGCGGGGCTGCCGACGACCGCGGGCTGCCCGGCGTACGCCTACGCGCCGGTGGCCGACGCAACCGTGGTCGCCGGACTCCGCGCGGCGGGGGCGATCGTGCTGGGCACCACGAACCTGGACCAGTTCGCGACCGGCCTGGTCGGCACGCGCTCACCCCACGGCGCCGTCCGCAACGCCCACGACCCCGCCCGTGTCAGCGGCGGCTCCAGCTCCGGCTCGGCCGTCGCGGTGGCGCTCGGCATCGCCGACCTCGCCCTCGGCACCGACACCGCGGGCTCCGGCCGGGTGCCGGCCGCCTTCAACGGCATCGTCGGTCTCAAACCCACCCGCGGTCTGGTCCCGACCGCCGGTGTCGTCCCGGCCTGCGCCTCCCTGGACTGTGTGACGGTCTTCGCCCGCACCCTGCCGGAGGCCGAGCAGGCCTTGGCCCACATGGCGACCGGCACACCACCGGCCCGTCCCGGCCGCCCGCCGGGCCCCTGGCGGATCGCGGTCCCGCCGCGCGAACAGCTCGGTGACCTGGACGAGGGCTGGGCGGAGGCGTACGAGGCGGCCATCCAGCGGCTCGTCGCGGCGGGCGCGGCGGTGCGGGAGATCGACCTCACGCCCTTCAGCGAGGCGGCCGCGATGCTCTACGAGGGCGCGTTCGTGGCCGAGCGCTACACGGCCGTCGGGAGCTTTGTCGACAAGGCGATCTCGGAGGGCGTCGCCACCCTGGACCCCACCGTCGCCGGCATCATCACCCGCGCCCGCGACCTCCCGGCCCACCAGCTCTACGCCGACCAGGAGCGACTGGCCGCCCTGCGCACCCGCGCGGAGAGTGAACTCGCCGGCACGGACGCCCTGTTGCTGCCCACCACGCCGGGTCACCCCACCCTCGCGGAGGTCGCCGCCGATCCGCTCGGCGCCAACGCCCGGCTGGGCCGCTTCACCAACTCCACGAACCTCTTCGACCAGGCGGCGGTCGCCGTCCCGGCGGGAGAGGTGCACGGCCTGCCGTTCGGCGTGATGCTGATCGGCCCGGCACACACCGACGAGCGTCTGGCGAGGATCGCGGCCCTGCTTCAGCCGCGGACACGGCTGGCGGTGGTCGGCGCCCATCTGACGGGCCAGCCCCTGAACCCGCAACTCCTGGCGCTGGGAGCCCGCTTGGACCGTACGACGACCACGGCCCCGGTGTACCGCCTGCACGCCCTGCGCACTGCCCCGCCGAAGCCGGGCCTGGAACACGTGGGCACGGGCGGCGCCGCGATCGAGACGGAGATCTGGCACCTCCCGGCGGAGGGCCTGGGCCGCCTCGTCGCGAGCCTCCCCCGCCCGATGACCCTCGGCAGCGTCGAACTGGCCGACGGCACCAGCGCCCCCGGCTTCCTGTGCGAACCGTCCGCCCTCGTGGACGCGGAGGACATCACCTCGTACGGAGGCTGGCGGTCCTACGTGAACGCCGACTAGGACAGCGACCCAGGGGCGCGGGGAATGCGCGACAAGCCACCACGCACTCACCCCCGCGCCCCGTCAGGTCACCCCACCGACGAGTAGGCCACAACCCCTCGCAGCAGCAGATCCACGGCCTTCCGCGCGTTCTTCGCCACGGAAGCCCCGTCACTCCCGGAGACCGGGGCCGCCGCCGAGATCTGCCCGAGGACGTCGATGACCTGCTTGCACCACCGGACGAAGTCGCCCGCCGGCATCTCCGCCTCCCGCAGCACCTCGTCCAGCCCCTTCCCCGAGGCCCACATGTACGCGGCCCAGGCGAACCCGAGATCGGGCTCCCGCTGCCCGACCCCCTCCGTCTGGTTGATCCGGAAGTCCTCCTCCAGCGCGTCCAGCCGCCCCCAGATCCGCACCATCTCCCCGAGCGCGGCCTTCGCCTTGCCGGACGGCACCTTGGGCGCCATGGCGTCGTCGCCGACCCTGGCCTCGTAGACCAGCGCGGAGACGCAGGCGGCGAGTTCGGCGGGAGCGAGCCCTTCCCAGACCCCCGCCCGCAGGCATTCGCTGGCCAGCAGATCGAGCTCGCCGTACAGCCGCGCCAGCCGCTTGCCGTGCTCGGTGACCTCGTTGCCGCGCAGATAGTCCAGCTCGGTCAGGAGCGCGACGATCCGGTCGAAGGTCCGCGCGATGGTGTTGGTCCGGCCCTCGATGCGCCGCTCCAGCTGCGAGGTGTCCCGCAGCAGCCGGTGGTAGCGCTCGGCCCAGCGCGCGTGGTCCTCGCGCTCGTCGCACCCGTGGCACGGGTGGGCCCGCAGGGCCGTCCGCAGCCGCGCGATCTCGCGGTCGTCCGCCGCCTGCGCCCGCTTCTTCCGCGCCCGCTCCGGCGGGATGTGCCCGGCCTTGGTGCGCAGCGCGGAGGCGAGGTCCCGGCGGGACTGCGGTGAGCGCGGGTTGAAGGACTTGGGGATCCGCATCCGCTCCAGCGGCTCGACGGGAACCGGGAAGTCCATCGACGCGAGCCGCTTGACCTGCCGTTCGGCGGTCAGCACCAGCGGGCGCGGCCCGTCGTGGTGCTCGAAGCCACGGTGGCCGTTGGACCGGCCGGCGGGCAGCCCCGGATCGAGGACCAGCGCCAGACCGGCGTACTTGCCCGCCGGCACATGGATGACATCGCCCGGCCTGAGCTTCTCCAGCGCGGTGGCCGCCTCGGCCCGCCGCTGGTTGACACCCTGCCGGGCCAGTTCGGTCTCCCGGTCCTTCAGCTCCCGGCGCAGCCGCGCGTACTCCTCGAAGTCGCCGAGGTGGCAGGTCATGGACTCCTTGTAGCCCTCCAGCCCCTCCTCGTTGCGCTGCACCTGCCGCGAGATCCCGACGACCGACTTGTCGGCCTGGAACTGCGCGAAGGACGTCTCCAGCAGCTCACGCGAGCGATGCCGCCCGAACTGCTCGACGAGGTTGACCGCCATGTTGTACGACGGCTTGAAGCTGGACCGCAGCGGGTACGTGCGCGTGCCCGCGAGACCGGCCAGGTGCTCCGGACTCATCCCGCGCTGCCACAGCACCACGGCATGGCCCTCGACGTCGATGCCGCGCCGCCCGGCCCGCCCCGTCAGCTGCGTGTACTCACCCGGTGTGATGTCGGCGTGCTGCTCGCCGTTCCACTTGACGAGCTTCTCCAACACCACCGACCGCGCGGGCATGTTGATGCCCAGGGCGAGCGTCTCGGTGGCGAACACGGCCTTCACCAGGCCGCGGACGAACAACTCCTCGACGACCTCCTTGAACGTCGGCAGCATGCCCGCGTGGTGGGCCGCGATACCGCGCTCCAGGCCCTCCAGCCACTCGTAGTAGCCGAGGACATGAAGGTCCTCGGTGGGGATGGAGGCGGTGCGCTCCTCGACGAGGGCCCGGACCTTCGCCCGCGCCTCGTCGTCGTTGAGCCGCAGACCGGCGTACAGGCACTGCTGCACGGCGGCCTCGCAGGCGGCGCGGCTGAAGATGAAGGTGATGGCGGGCAGCAGGCCCTCGGCGTCGAGCCGCTCGATGACCTCGGGCCGCCCCGGGGTCCACACCCGCGACCGCTGCCGGCGCTCCCGCTCCCGGTCGGCCTCACGCATCGCCCGCCCGCGCCTGCGGTCCTGGTAGGACGGGCGCTGCGCCTCCATCCGCGCCAGGCGCGTGAGGTCGGGGTTGACTGCCTTCTTCTGGCCCTCGCCCTCCTCGAACAGGTCGTACATCCGCCGCCCGGCGAGTACGTGCTGGAACAGCGGTACCGGCCGGTGCTCGGAGACGATCACGTCGGTGTCCCCGCGGACGGTGTCCAGCCAGTCGCCGAACTCCTCGGCGTTGGACACGGTCGCGGAGAGGGAGACCAGGGTGACCGACTCGGGCAGGTGGATGATCACCTCTTCCCACACGGCGCCCCGGAAGCGGTCGGAGAGGTAGTGCACCTCGTCCATGACCACGTATCCGAGGCCCAGCAGGGTCTGCGAGCCCGCGTACAGCATGTTCCGCAGCACCTCGGTGGTCATCACGACCACCGGCGCCTCGGAGTTGACGCTGTTGTCGCCGGTGAGCAGGCCGACCTTGTCGGCGCCGTAACGGCGCGACAGGTCGGCGTACTTCTGGTTCGACAGTGCCTTGATGGGCGTCGTGTAGAAGCACTTCTTGCCCTGTTGCAGGGCGAGGTGGACGGCGAACTCGCCCACGATCGTCTTGCCCGAGCCGGTGGGAGCGGCCACCAGAACGCCCTTGCCCGACTCGAGCGCCTGGCAGGCCTCGATCTGGAAGGGGTCGAGGCCGAAGTCGTACATCTCGCGGAAGTCGGCGAGCGCGGTGGCCTGCTCGGCAGCGCGCCTGCGCGCGGCGGCATACCGCTCGGCCGGTGAGAGGTCCTCTGTCATCGTGCTTTCGAGCGTACCGGGCCGCACTGACAACAGGACGATCATTATCCGGATCCCGTCTTGGCAAACCCCGGATCCGTGCACTTCACAGGCCCGCGACGCGTACCGCCCCCCGTACGCACCGCGCGGTCAGCGGCAGCGGCCCGAGCGGTTCCCCGTCGGCGTACCCGGTGATCCCCGGCGCGCTGATCTCGACCTTCGCCGCCTGGTGCACGGTGACCGCGGCGTGGTCGACGTGGGTGCCCCGGTAGACGCTCGGGAAGACCTTCAGCAGCGTGGCCCGGCCGCAGTCCCCGACCACGGTGACGTCGAACAGCCCGTCGGTGAGGTCCGCTCCGGGACAGATCCGCATGCCACCGCCGTACGACGGTCCGTTGCCGATGGCGACGAGGGTCGCCTCGATCTCCCGGACCTCGCCGTCGTCGAGCCTGATCCGGTACGGGAAGGGCTTGAAGGCGGCCAGCTCGGCGATCATCGCCAGGTCGTACTTGAAGCGGCCGGTGGGCCACCGCATGCGGTTGCCGCGGTCGTTCACGCGGGAGTCGAAGCCGGAGGCGAGGACGGTGCCGAACCAGCGCGTCCGCACCTGACCGAGGTCGATGTCCCGCAGGTCGCCGCTCTTGAGGGCGTCGGCGATGCGGCGGCCGGCGGCGCCCGGGTCGCGCACCGGCAGGCCCAGGGCCCGGGCCAGGTCGTTGCCGGTGCCGACGGCGACCAGTCCGAGCGGGGTGCGGGTGCCCGCGACGGCCTGGAGGGCGAGGTTGGCCATGCCGTCGCCGCCGACGGCGATGAGGGCCCCGGTGCCGTCCGCGACGGCGGCACGCGCGCGTGCGAGGGCGTCCGGGGCGTTCTCCCCGAGGACCGTGCGTACGGAGAAACCGGCCGCCCGCAAAGCCGAAGCGGCCGGCTGCGCCGCGTGGGCGCCCCGGCCGCGCCCCGCGGTGGGGTTGACGAAGAGGGTGATCTCGCTGGCCACGTCACTGACCCTACGAGCCGCTTCCCGATCTTCAGGTCACGTCGTCATAACCGTTGACCCGGTCCGTCGACACCTGCTCGGGCAGCGCCCGGCTCGCGGAGACCGTCTCGACCTCGCCGATGTCCTCGGGGGTGAGATCCAGGTCGGAGGCCTCGTCGTCGGCGGGGCCCAGGGCGTCGCGACGACGCCGGCGCTTGTCGTTGACCAGGGAGAACAGCGTGGCGGCGAAGTACAGCACCCAGATGGGGCCGGCCAGCGCGAGCATGCTCAGCGGGTCCGTGCTGGGCGTCGCGACCGCGGCGAACACGGTGATACCCATGATCATCCCGCGCCACCAGCCGAGCATCCGCTTGCCGGTGATCATCCCCGTGAGGTTCAGGAAGATCAGCAGCAGGGGCAGCTCGAAGGAGAGGCCGAAGACGATCACCATGCGCGTGACGAGCTGGAGCAGATCGTCGAGCGGGAGCTGGTTGTCGATGCTGCCGCTCGGCGTGAACTCGATCAGCACCTTCGCGGTGGTGGGAAGCACCGAGTACGCGAAGTAGGCACCACCGACGAACAGCGGGGCACCGGTGAAGACGAAGGCGTAGGCGTACTTCTTCTCATGCCGGTGCAGACCCGGCGCGACGAACGCCCACAGCTGGTACAGCCAGATCGGCGAGGCGATCACGATACCGGCCATCAACGAGACCTGGAGGGCCAGATTGAAGGGCGCGAGCAGACCGTTGATGGTGATGCGGGCGCACTTCTCGGCGGCCTCGTCGGGCGACGCCGACCGCGCGAGTTCCGCGAAACTCTGCGAACAGCCGATCGAGTCCAGGATCGGCTTCGTCAGGAAGTTGATGATGTCGTTGTAGAAGAAGGCGGCGACGATCGTCACGAGGACGACGGCCAGCAGCGCCTTCGCGAGCCGGTTGCGGAGCTCACGAAGGTGATCCGCAAGGGGCATCCGCCCCTCGGGATCCTTCTCCTCTTTGCGGGCAGACTTGAGCAACCCACGTTCCCATCTCGTGCGGCGGGCCGGAGGTCACCGGCCCTGCGTCAGCGCTTGGTCGTGTCCGTCGGCTCGGTGACCGGACGGGAGGTGGTCACGTCGCCGGGGGCGGCCTGGATGGTGCGGTGGGGCTGCTGGTCGTCCTGCGGCGGGGCCGACGCGGCGGAGGAGTTGTCCTGGCCCTCGGACTTCATCGCCTTCGCCTCGCTCTTGAGGATGCGGGCGGACTTGCCGAGCGAGCGCGCCATGTCGGGAAGCTTCTTCGCGCCGAACAGCAGGATGATGACGACGAGGATGAGAATGATCTCGGGGGCGCCGAGCCTTCCGAACATAAGTCTTTACCTTCTCACCGAGGCGGCTGGGGTGGGTGCTGTCCGACCGGTCGGACAGGTGTCCGAGCGGTCGTGCTGGCAGCGATCGTAACGCTCAGGGGTGAACGTGAGGCAATCCCCGCGCGTACTCCCGGTCCGCGGTCCGGGCCTCGTTCTCCGGGCCGCGACCAGCAGCGTACCTGGCCCACACCCCGGGGTGACAGGGCGAAGTGACCCAAAACGCTTCCCGCGCAGGACTCACATGCGGTGCGCAGCGGGACTCACAACGCGTCCACAGAGCGGGCGGTGCTCACCGCGGCCCGCTCCAGGTCCTCGGCGGCCCTGCCGATGCGCTGCGCGGAGTCCGCCACCTGGCGCCCGAGGCGCTGCGCCTCCAGGAACACCCGTACGGCGAGCACGCCCAGCACGGCGAGACCCAGGAAACCCACGGCAACAGCGAACATCGGCCAGAACATGGTGCCGAGCCTAGAGGGTGGAGTGCAGCCGCAGGGTCCTGACCCCACCACCGGTCAGCAGTTCCACGATCCGCTCCCCCGCCGGCTTGCGGACGAGAACACCGCAGTCCGGGCAGGTGAAGGAGTAGAAGGTGGTCTTGCTGGTGGCCCCGATGGCCAGCCGCAGGGCGCTCGCCGCGAGCTCGAACCGGCCCCGGCAGTCGGGACAGCCCGCCCTGAACACCGTCGGCGACACGCTCCGCATCCCGGCGAACGCGGCCTCCACCGACATCCCCTGCACACCAGACGTCGCCGACTCGCTCAAAGCCCCTGCTCCTGCCTGTCGTACTGCCCGTCGCGTTCGTATGAGTTCGGTGTGAACCCACCCGGGCTCACACGGAACCCGACTGAGCTCGGCGCGGTCCCGGCCGACTCACGGCCGCGTGTGGACCCGGCCGGCTCACGGCCGCGTGTGGACCCGGACGGCTCACGCGGAACCCGGCTGAGCTCCGCGTGACCCCTGCGCCTCGACCCCGTCGTACGCCGCCAGCGCCTCCCGGGCCGCCTCCCGGGCGCTGTCGGCCAGCTCGCGCGGCGAGACGATCCGCCCGTCGCGGCCGAGCCGCAGCGCCAGCCGCCGCAGGGACGTCGGGGCGGGGGTGCGCAGGGTAATACGCAGCCCGCCGTCCGCCAGCTCATCCGCACTGTCGTGCGGGTAGTACTCGGCGACCCAGCGCCCGCCGGGACCCACCTCGATCACGACCTCCGGGTCCTCGGCGGCCGGCTGCACCAACGCCTCCGAGAGGTCCCGCAGCTCGATCTCGGGCGGCGCGGACGGCTCGTCGAGGATCTTGATCTCGGCGACCCGGTCGAGCCGGAAGGTGCGGCGCGCCTCGGACCGCCGACACCACGCCTCCACATAGGTGTGGCCGACGCTGACCAGGCGGATCGGGTCGATCTCGCGCTCGGTGACCTCGTCGCGCGCGGGCGAGTAGTAGCGGATCCACAGCCTGCGCCGCTCGGAGATCGCACGGTCGACGTCCGCGAAGACCCCGCCCTCGGACTCGAAGGTCACCGACAGCCGGGAGCTGGCGCCCGCCTGCTCGCCGGCCGCGGCCTCCACCTTGGCCGTCGCCCGCAACAGTGCCTGCCGGTCGCTCTCGCGCAGCCCGGGCAGGGTCGCGACCGCCCGGGCTGCGACGAGCAGCGCGGTGGCCTCGTCGGCGGCGAGCCGCAGCGGCTCGGCCGTCTCCTCGCCGAGGGCGGCCGGGTTGTGCCACCAGATGCGCTCGCCGTCGGTGTCGATGTCGAGGAGGTCACCGCCCCGGAAGCTGGTGCCGCACATGGGCAGCACATCGAGGTCCGAGACCAGCTCGTCCTCGGTGATCCCGAAAGCGCGGGCGACGTCCTCGACCCGGGCGCCGGGCCGCTCCTTCAGATAGGTCACCAGGGAGAGCATCCGCCGGGTCTGGTCGATGGCGTTGACGGGCCTGACCGGTTTGCCTGCCACAGTTCTCTTCCGCTCCCCCTCAGCCCTTGGCCACGGCACGCAGCCGGTCCACCACGTCGGCCCGCAGCTCCGCGGGCCCCAGGACCACCACGTCGGGCCCGAACTCCACCAGCCAGGCGTCCAGGCCATGACCGTACGGGATCTCCAACTCGTCCCAGCCGTCGCCCAGTTCCCGCACGGCGGTGGCCCTGGACCGCAACGGGTAGCCGGCGTCCGTGCGCAGCCGGATCAACGCGCTGCGGTCCGCGGTCTCCCCCGCCCAGCTCGCGACCGTCTCGCGCACCGTGACGACATCGGGCACCTCGGCGGTGAAACGGGCGCCGCGCGAGCGCACCTTGCCGGTGATCCGGGACAGCCGGAAGACCCGCTCGGCGCCCCGGTCGCGGTCCCAGCCCGCCAGGTACCAGTGGCCGCGCCAGCATTCCAGCGCCCACGGCTCCACGTTCCGGGTCTCGGGGTGGGCGGCGGTGGCCTTGCGGTACTCGAAGGTGACCGGTCGGCGGTCCCGGCAGGCGAGCATCAGCGGCTCGAACGCGGCCTCGTGCACGGGGATCCGGGGCTCGAGTGCGCTGTGGGCCTCGTAGGGGTTCACGTCCTCCGGCAGCCCGGCCGCGCGCAGCTTCTGCAGCGCGCCGCTGGCCGCGCCCGCGAGACGGGCCTGCTGCCACACCTTGGCGGCGAGCCCGAGGGCCGCGGCCTCCTCGGCGTCGAGGGTGATGGGCGGCAGGCGGTTGCTGTCGCGGCGGGCGAGATAGCCGACCTCGCCGTCGAGGTTCTCCACGGTCTCGATGACGAGCCCGAGTTCGCGCAGATCGTCCTTGTCTCGCTCGAACATCCGGTTGAAGCTGTCGTCCGAGTTCGCTTCCAGGTAGGCCTCGATGGACTCACGCAGCTCACGCTTGCTCAGCGGCCTGCGCGTCCCCAGCAGACACAACGCCAGGTTCATCAGCCGCTCGGCCTTGGCAATGGCCATCGACGCCCTTCGCCTCCCTATGGTGCTAACGACGACGACCGTACCGCCCCGCGGTGGCGCGGCAAAAGCCGAGGGCCCATGCCCGGACAGGCATGGACCCCAGGTGATCGGGTCCGGTCCGATCTCGTACGACGATCGGACCGTAAGTCGATCTCTTGCGACTTCTTACGACGTCGGACCGACTCCGCTACGACGCTCAGACGTCGAGCAGGTCGACGACGAAGATCAGCGTCTCGCCGGGCTTGATGGCCGGGGTCGGGCTCTGGTTGCCGTAGGCGAGGTGCGCGGGGATCGTCAGCTGACGACGGCCGCCGACCTTCATGCCCTGCACGCCCTGGTCCCAGCCCTTGATGACACGGCCGCCACCGAGCGGGAAGCGGAACGGCGTACCGCGGTTCCAGCTCGCGTCGAACTCCTCACCGGTGCTGAAGGCGACGCCCACGTAGTGGACGCTGACGGTCTGGCCCGCCTGCGCCTCGGCGCCGTCGCCCTCCCAGATGTCCTTGATCTCAAGGTCCGCCGGGGGCTCGCCACCGGGGAAGTCGATCTCGGGCTTCTCGATGCTCACGTCTCTAGCTCCTGCTTGTCTTCGGAAAGGCAACGCACACAGTCTTACACCCCCGAGGGGTCACAGCTTCGCCAGGATGTCGACGGTGAAGACCAGCGTCGAGTCCTTCTCGATACCGCTGCCGCTCGGCGGGTTGTCGCCGTAGCCCAGGGCCGGCGGGATCACGATCAGGACGCGGCTGCCGACCTTCTTGCCCGTCAGCCCCTGCTTCCAGCCCTTGACGACACCGTCCAGCGAGAACGACGTCAGGGTCTTCCTGGCATACGTCGAGTCGAACTCCTTGCCGGAGTCCCACAGCACGCCCTTGTACTGCACGAGCAGGCCGCTGTCGGCGGCGACCTCCTCGCCGTCACCCTCGATGACATAGCTCGAGACGAGCTTGGCGGGCGCGTCCTTCTTGGGGACCTCGACGGAGGGAGCCTTGCCGTCGGTGTTCGTCCCCACCTTGGGCAGGTCCGCGTCGTTCTGCGCGACGTCGCTGCCCTTGGCCGAGCTGGTGACGGGGTAGCGGCCCTTCAGATCCACCACGAACACCAGCGTGTCGGTGCCCTTGATACCGCCCTGCGCGTAACCCTCCTTGCCGTACCCCCAGGTGGGCGGGACGGCGAGCTGGACGCGGCTGCCGACCTTCTTGCCGACGAGGCCGTACCGCCAGCCGTCGATGACGCTCGACGGGGAGAGCTGGATGGCGAGCGCGGCACCTCGGTCGAAGGAGTTGTCGAACACCTTGCCGGTGTCCCAGATCTGACCGAGGTAGTCGGCCACGAGGAAGTCGCCCTCCGCGGCCGTCGCCCCGTTGCCCGCACTGACCGTCTTCACCGCCAGCTGGTCGGACGGCTTGCCGCTGCCCTTGGCGACCGTGGGCTTCTCGCCGAACTTCTTGCCCGCGGTGATGGCCGGCAGCGGACCGTCCACGATCTTCGGTGCCGGCGCGGCGGACGTCTGCGAGGCGGAGGGCGACGCGCTGTCGCTGCTCTTCGCCGAGCCGGCCCCGTCGTCGTCGTTGCACGCGGCGAGCGCGGCCATTCCTGCGGGTACGGCAATCAGTAGTGAGCGTCGGCGCACGATGAGGGCCTCGTAATCGGTCGATCTTGTGGATGGCGTGCGCGCAACTCTACGGCGTGAGAAGAGCGCCGTACGGATAACGTACGGCGCCCGTGTGGCGTTCCGGCACGGAACCGGAACACCTTCCTCACATACCGGCGATCAGCTTCTCCACCCGATCGTCGACCGAACGGAACGGGTCCTTGCACAACACCGTGCGCTGAGCCTGGTCGTTGAGCTTGAGATGGACCCAGTCGACGGTGAAGTCCCGGCGCTGTTCCTGCGCCCGGCGAATGAAGTCGCCGCGCAACCGGGCCCGAGTGGTCTGCGGGGGCACGGACTTGCCCTCGAAGATCTTCAAGTCGTTGCAGATACGGGCGGCTTGGCCCTTCCTCTCCAACAGGTAGTAGAGCCCACGACGACGGTGGATGTCGTGGTACGCGAGGTCTATCTGCGCGACCCGCGGGTGAGACATGGTCATGTTGTGCTTGGCCCGGTACCGCTCGATGAGCTGGTACTTCATGACCCAGTCGATCTCGGTGCCGATCCGGTCGAGGTCCTCGGCCTCGATCGCGTCCAGCGTGCGGCCCCACAGCTCCAGGACCTGCTCGACCGTCCCGGTGCGGATCCCGCGGCGCTCGACGAAGTCCACGGCCTTCTCGTAGTACTCGCGCTGCACCTCCAGCGCGGAGGCCTCCCGGCCGCTGGCCAGACGCACCTTGCGCCGGCCGGTGATGTCATGGCTGACCTCGCGGATCGCCCGGATCGGGTTCTCCAGGGTGAGGTCACGCATCACGGTGCCCGCCTCGATCATGCGCAGCACCAGGTCCGTGGCACCGACCTTGAGGAGCATCGTCGTCTCGGACATGTTCGAGTCGCCCACGATGACGTGGAGGCGACGGTAGCGCTCGGCATCCGCGTGCGGTTCGTCGCGGGTGTTGATGATCGGCCTCGAACGGGTCGTCGCCGAGGAGACGCCCTCCCAGATGTGCTCGGCCCGCTGACTCACGCAGTAGACCGCGCCACGCGGCGTCTGAAGCACCTTGCCGGCACCACACAGAAGCTGCCGAGTGACGAGGAACGGAATGAGGATGTCCGCGAGCCGGGAGAACTCCCCGTGGCGTGCGACGAGATAGTTCTCGTGGCAGCCGTACGAGTTGCCCGCCGAGTCGGTGTTGTTCTTGAAGAGGTAGACGTCGCCCGCGATTCCCTCCTCGTGCAGGCGTCGTTCGGCGTCCACCAGGAGTCCTTCGAGAATGCGCTCGCCGGCTTTGTCGTGGGTGACCAGTTCGGTCACATTGTCACATTCGGGGGTCGCGTATTCCGGATGTGAACCCACGTCGAGATAGAGCCGGGCGCCGTTTCGCAGAAAGACATTGCTG
This sequence comes from Streptomyces sp. NPDC034103, assembly GCF_055575395.1. NCBI lineage: Bacteria > Bacillati > Actinomycetota > Actinomycetes > Kitasatosporales > Streptomycetaceae > Streptomyces > Streptomyces sp. NPDC034103. The sequence continues at coordinate 287,252 of NZ_JBVISS010000013.1, forward strand.
CTGCGGCCCCATGACACGACACGGCGGAAGAGGTACCGCGCCACCTCGTCGGGAGACAGGCGGCGCTGTCCCCTGAACGTACATGTGACGCCGTACTCGTTCTCCAGCCCGAAAATGCGGCGGTCCATGACTGAACATTACGCCCGATCCCCTGTGCTGAAACGGGGTTCGACAGCACGGTTTGGATCATTTTCCGATGAAGCCGCAACCACCCCCCGCCCACCAGGAGCTGCGAGGACCCGCCCGGTCGCCAGCAGAACCAACAACGACACACCCCCGGCGACCCCCGGCACGGCAAACCCCCACAGGGCTCCCCCGGCCTCCACGACCGGCCCCGCGACGCCCGTTCCGACGGACGCGCCCACGGTGAACGTCGTCACCAGCCAGGAGAACGCCTCGGTCACGGTCCCGCGCGGCGCGTGCCGGTCCACCAGCACGAAGGCACAGGCGATGGCGGGCGCGAGGAACACCCCGGCCACCACGGTGAGCAGCACCATCGCGAACTCACCGGGCATCAGCATCAGCGGCAGGTAACACACCGCCAGAAGAGCCACCAGCACCTGGAGTCGACGCGCCGGCTCACCCGTCCACTGCCGCGCGCCGTACACACTGCCGCCGACGAGTGCACCCAGACCGATCCCGGCCATCAGCCAGCCGTACGTCGCGTCACCGCCGTGGTCGTCGGCGTACGGCACCGAGGCCACCGTGATGGAACCCAGCGCCATGCCGACGAACAGGAACGCGCCGAGCAGCGCCAGCAGCCCCGGAGAGCGCAGCGCGCCGAGCCAGTGCGCCTCGCGCGGCGCCGAGCGCCACGCGCGCGACGGCGGCGACACGACCACCGACAGCGCGCCGAGCACCCCGATGACGTTCAGCACCAGCAGGGCCGCCTGCGCCGACCACAACGCCGTGCACAGGGTCACCAGCAACGGCCCGACCGTGAACATGACCTCCTGGGCCACGGCGTCCATGGCGTACGCCCTGTGCACCTGCCCCTCCCCACGCAGCACGTTCGGCCACAGAGCCCGCAGCCCGCCCTCCAGCGGCGGCGTGAAGAGCCCGGCGGCGGCCACGGCGGCGTACGCGAAGGGCAACGGGTCGATACCCGAGCCGGCGAAGGCCGCCATGGCGAGGGCGGACAGGACGGCCGCGGGCAGCTGGACGCGGGGCTGGCCGTACAGGTCCACGAGCCGGCCCAGAACAGGCTGGCCGACGGCGTTGGCGACGCCGTACACCGCCGCCAGCACGCCGGCCAGGCTGTACGAGCCACCCTGCGCGCGCACGAACAGCACCAGGGCGATGGCCGCGGTCGCGTTGGGCAACCGCCCCACCAACGTGCCCGTCAGCAGGCGCGCCGCATGCCTCGCCCTGAGGATCTCCAGGTATCCCGCAGCCATATGTCCCGTAGCCCCCTCTCACGTTTTACGTATAACTCCTTCCGTCATACGTACCATGTGCGCAGTTGGCGAGTCCAGACGAAAGAGCAGGCAGACGGTGGCACGAGGTAGCACCCGCCCCACCAGCCGGGACGTCGCCGAGGTCGCGGGCGTGTCCCAGGCCGCGGTCTCCCTGGTGCTCGGCGACAAATGGCGCGGACGCGTCTCGGAAGCCAAGGCACAACGCGTACGCGAGGCCGCACACGCCCTCGGCTACCGACCCAACCTCGCCGCCCGCAACCTGCGCCTGGGCCACACCCGCACCGTCCTCCTCGTCGTCCCCGCCCTCACCACCGAATTCTTCGCCGGCGTCTACACCGGCGCCGCACGCATCGCCGCCGAACACGGCTTCGGCGTGGTCCTGTACCCCTCCCCCGAAGGCGTCGGCCCCGCCAGAGACCCCTTCGCCTCCGCCCCCGCCGCCCTCGACGGCGTCATCGCCTCCTCCATGGCCGCCGACGCCCTCACCGCCATCCGCGGCGACCAACTGCCACTCGTGATGCTCGACAGCGACCCCGGCGGCAACCTGGGCGCCGCGACCGTGAACCTCGACATCGCCGACGGCACCCGCCAGATCGCCGACCACCTCCTCACCCTCGGACACCGGCGCTTCCTCCACCTCGCCGCCGACATCCCCTCCTGGACCTTCCAGGTACGCGCCCGCGAACTCGCCACCCGCCTCGAAGCCGTCCCCGGCACCTCGCTACGGACGGCGCCCACCGCCCTGTCCATCGAAGGCGCCCTCACCGCCACCGAAGCAGCCCTCGACGCCCCCCACCCCCACCCCACCGCCATCATCTGCGACGACGACAAACTCGCCGCGGGCGTCTACAAAGCCCTGCGCCGCCGAGGCCTGCGCATCCCCGACGACATCTCCGTCACCGGCGTCGACGACATCGCCCTGGCCGCCGCCCTCGACCCGGAACTGACCACCGTCCGACTCGACGCCGAACTCTTCGGCGAACGCGGCATGCGCGCCCTCCTGGCCGTCCTGGAGGACCGCACCCCCGACGCGGGAGACATCCCCGTCGACCTGGTCGTACGAGGCTCCACAGCACCGCCCGGCGCCCCCTGAAACGCCCTGTGCCCCGACCGAGTCATCGGCCGGGGCACACAGAAGGAACGGGGTGAGGCGCGGGACTACTCCTCCTCGGAGCTCTCGGCCTCCGTGGTCGCCCCGCCGGTCTCCAGCAACCGGTCCAGCTGACGACCGACGATCCGCTTGAACTTGCGCTGCTGCGGACGCGTACGGTCCAGCACCGCCACCTCCAGCCGCTCCGCGGGGATCTCCCGCTCCGTGCCGTTGGTGTCCCGGGACAACGCCTGCACAGCGAGCTTGAGCGCCTCGGCGAGACTCATGCCGTCCTGATGACGCTGGTCCAGGTAACCGCTGATCTGCTCGGCATTGCCACCGACCGCGACCGAACCGTGCTCGTCCACGATCGAACCGTCATGCGGCAACCGGTAGATCTGGTCGCCGTCCGGCGTCTCACCGACCTCGGCCACCACCAGCTCCACCTCGTACGGCTTCTCACCGGCCGAGGAGAAGATCGTGCCCAACGTCTGCGCATAGACGTTGGCCAGACCACGCGCGGTCACGTCGTCACGGTCATAGGTGTAACCCCGCAGATCGGCATACCGCACACCACCGATCCGCAGGTTCTCGTACTCGTTGTACTTACCGGCGGCCGCGAAGCCGATCCGGTCGTAGATCTCGCTGAACTTGTGCAGCGCGCGGGACGGATTCTCACCGACGAACACGATGCCATCGGCATACTGCAGCACGACCAGGCTGCGACCACGGGCGATGCCCTTGCGGGCGTACTCCGCCCGGTCGGCCATCGCCTGCTGGGGAGAAACATAGAACGGCGTCGACACCGGTTATCCGTCCCTTTCTATGGAAGTCACTGCGATCACCTGAACAAGACAGCCGGCGCTACAGCAGCGCGGCCCGCGGGCCGTCGGGCTGCTCCAGTCGCCGCTCGAGAATCGAACGGGCGATGTCGGAGGACTCCTCGTCGGTGAGCCGACGGAAGCCGTCCTCGGTGATCACGGTGACGATCGGGTAGATCCGGCGGGCGACATCGGGACCACCGGTCGCCGAGTCGTCGTCGGCCGCGTCGTACAGGGCCTGCACCACGAGCATCGTGGCCTCGGCCTCGCTCAGACCGTCGTGGAAGAACTTCTTCATCGCCCCGCGCGCGAAGACCGAGCCGGAACCGGTGGCGGCGAAGTTGTGCTCCTCGGAACGACCGCCGGTGACGTCGTACGAGAAGATCCGCCCCCTGCCACGATCCACGTCGTACCCCGCGAACAGCGGCACCACGGCCAGCCCCTGCATCGCCATACCGAGGTTCGAGCGGATCATGGTCGACAGCCGGTTCGCCTTGCCCTCCAGGGACAGCTGGGCGCCCTCGACCTTCTCGAAGTGCTCCAGCTCCAGCTGGAACAGCTTCACCATCTCCACGGCGAGACCGGCGGTACCGGCGATCCCGACGGCCGAGTACTCGTCGGCCGGGAACACCTTCTCGATGTCCCGCTGAGCGATGACATTGCCCATCGTGGCGCGACGGTCACCGGCGAGCACGACACCACCGGGGAAGGTCACCGCCACGATCGTGGTGCCGTGCGGCGCCTCGATCACACCCTGCATGGGCGGCAGTTGCCGGTTGCCCGGCAGCATCTCCGGCTGGTGCTCGGACAGGAAGTCCATGAAGGACGACGACCCAGGCGTCAGGAAGGCAGCCGGTAGACGCCCGGTGCTACGAGTGTTGGCTTCCACGCGATTCCTTCCAAGTAAGCGGCGGCCCGGCGGACGGCGTCGGGGTCATCCCCCAACTTGCCGATGGCCGAATTGCAGTTGAAGCACAGTACGCCTCGGACCCTACCCGTCTTGTGGCAATGATCCACATGCACGGCCGGAGCCTTCAGACAGATCACACAGAGCCCCATCTGAGAGGCGACCATCTCGTCACGCTCGGCTTCGGTGAGGCCGTAGTGACGCTTCAGGTGACGCGCTCGGCCTTTCACCGCTTTGCACGACCTGCAGAGCGTCGCCAGACCGTCCGAGGCGCTACGGTTCCGCTGCCACTCACTGTGCGGCTTGATCTCGCCACAGGTGCGGCAGTACTTGTGCCCCTCGGGCGCCTCCACCCTGGGCCGGACGTTGCGCCCCTTGGCCACCTGCCTCTGCTGGTGGTACGCGGCCGCGCACTCCCGACAGTAGGCCTGCAGGCCATCACGCATCGACTTGTTCTTCGCGAACGCTGCTCGCGGCTTGTCCTGCTTGCACCGCGAACAGCGTTTCGCGCCGTCTTCGATTGCGAGCTTACGCATCCCCCGATGCCTTCAATTCGAAGGCTACTCGCCGCCCTTCTGAACGAAGCTTCGAACGAAGTCCTCGGCGTTCTCCTCCAAGACATCGTCGATCTCGTCCAGGACGGAGTCCACGTCGTCGCTCAGCTTCTCCTGGCGCTCCTTGAGGTCCTCGGAGCCCTGCGTCTCCGCGGTCTGCTCCTCGACCTCCTCGGTGTTGCGCGTGGCCTTCTGCTGTCCGCCGCCGGTGTCCTTGGTCGCCATAACCCCTCACCCCGCTCGGTTCGACGTTCTTGATCAGACCCTACAAGCAGGGGCTGACATCGGCCCCGCAGTTCCTACAACGTACGGGTGCCGTCTCGATGATTCCCTCTGGCCGGGTTTTCCACCCTGCGCGGTCACCCGGCCCGAGGAGCCGCTCAGTTGCCTGACAACACCCTGACCAGGTCTTCTGCCGTGCGGCAGCGGTCCAGGAGCTCTTTGACGTGATTTCGCGTTCCGCGAAGCGGTTCGAGGGTTGGGACCCGCTGGAGCGAGTCCCGGCCCGGGAGGTCGAAGATCACCGAGTCCCAGGAGGCCGCGGCGACGTCGTCGGCGTACTGCTCCAGGCAGCGGCCGCGGAAGTACGCGCGGGTGTCCTCCGGCGGCTTCGTACGGGCCCGTTCGACGTCGGTCTCGTCCAGCAGGCGCTTCAACCGGCCGCGGGCCGCGAGACGGTTGTAGAGGCCCTTCTCGGCGCGTACGTCGGCGTACTGGAGGTCGAGGAGGTGGAGCTTGGCGGCGTCCCAGTCGAGGTCGTCGCGGCGCCGGTAGCCCTCCATGAGCTCCCGTTTGGCGACCCAGTCGAGTTCGCCGGCCAGGCTCATGGGGTCGTTCTCGAGCCGGTTGAGAGTGTCCTCCCAGCGGGACAGGACGTCCTTGGTCTGGTCGTCGGCGTCCGCGCCGAAGCGCTCCTCGACGTACTTGCGGGAGAGTTCGTAGTACTCCATCTGGAGCTGGACCGCGGTGAGTGTCCGGCCGCTGCGGAGCGTGACCAGGCGCTGGAGTGTCGGGTCGTGGGAGACCTGGTGGAGGGTGCGGACGGGCTGGTCCACGGCCAGGTCGACGGCGATGAAGCCGTCCTCGATCATGGACAGCACCAGGGCCGTGGTGCCGAGCTTGAGGTAGGTGGAGATCTCCGAGAGGTTGGCGTCGCCGATGATCACGTGGAGGCGGCGGTATTTCTCGGCGTCCGCGTGCGGTTCGTCGCGGGTGTTGATGATGGGGCGCTTGAGGGTGGTCTCCAGGCCGACCTCGACCTCGAAGTAGTCGGCGCGCTGGCTGATCTGGAAGCCGTGCTCGTGGCCGTCCTGGCCGATGCCGACGCGGCCCGCGCCGGTGATGACCTGGCGGGAGACGAAGAACGGGGTCAGGTGGCGCACGATGTCCGAGAAGGGGGTTTCCCGCTTCATCAGGTAGTTCTCGTGCGTGCCGTAGGAGGCGCCCTTGTTGTCGGTGTTGTTCTTGTAGAGGTGGATCGGCTGGGCGCCGGGGAGCTGGGCCGCGCGTTCGGCTGCCTCGGCCATGATGCGTTCGCCGGCCTTGTCCCACAGGACGGCGTCGCGGGGGTTGGTGACCTCGGGGGCGCTGTACTCGGGGTGTGCGTGGTCGACGTACAGTCGTGCGCCGTTGGTGAGGATGACGTTGGCGAGGCCGATGTCCTCGTCGGTGAGCTGGCTGGAGTCGGCGGCCTCGCGGGCGAGGTCGAAGCCCCGTGCGTCCCGCAGCGGGTTCTCCTCCTCGAAGTCCCAGCGGGCCCGGCGGGCCCGGTGCATCGCCGCCGCGTAGGCGTTGACGATCTGGGACGAGGTGAGCATGGCATTGGCGTTGGGGTGGCCGGGGACGGAGATCCCGTACTCCGTCTCGATGCCCATTACTCGCCGTACGGTCATGCGGCCCTCCTTGCCCGGCGGCGCCCTCGGTCGGGGGCGGCGCTCAAGTACCGCTGGCGCTCCGGTGCGTGTGCGGTGCCCGTCCCCGCACTGCGCGACTCGGCGGTACCGAAGAGCCTAGAACGGCTTTGCGCTGGTGGGGAGATCATTTGCGTCATTGCCTTGCGCGCCTCTTGTTCCGGTTAGTTGCCTGAAAAACAGTCGGCTGCGGGTACCCGGTGAGGGCACCCGCAGCCGCCCTGCTTTTACAGGTACTGACCGGTGTTCGCCACCGTGTCGATGGAGCGTCCGGTGTCCGCGCCCTGCTTTCCGGTGATGAGGGTACGGATGTAGACGATCCGCTCGCCCTTCTTTCCGGAGATCCGGGCCCAGTCGTCCGGGTTGGTGGTGTTGGGCAGGTCCTCGTTCTCCTTGAACTCGTCCACGCAGGCCTGGAGGAGGTGGGAGACCCTGAGGCCCTTCTGGTTGTGGTCGAGGAAGTCCTTGATCGCCATCTTCTTGGCGCGGCCCACGATGTTCTCGATCATGGCGCCGGAGTTGAAGTCCTTGAAGTAGAGGACTTCCTTGTCGCCGTTGGCGTAGGTCACTTCCAGGAAGCGGTTTTCCTCGGATTCGGCGTACATGTGTTCCACGGCGGTCTGGATCATGCTCTGGACCGTGGTGGTCTTGCTGCCGCCGTGCTCGCCGAGGTCGTCGGAGTGCAGCGGGAGGCGCTCGGTGAGGTACTTGCCGAAGATGTCCTTGGCGGCCTCGGCGTCCGGACGCTCGATCTTGATCTTCACGTCCAGGCGGCCGGGGCGCAGGATGGCCGGGTCGATCATGTCCTCGCGGTTGGAGGCGCCGATCACGACCACGTTCTGCAGGCCCTCCACGCCGTCGATCTCGGCGAGCAGCTGCGGGACGATGGTGTTCTCCACGTCCGAGCTGACACCGGAGCCGCGGGTGCGGAAGAGGGATTCCATCTCGTCGAAGAAGACGATGACGGGGGTGCCCTCGGAGGCCTTCTCACGGGCACGCTGGAAGACGAGGCGGATCTGCCGCTCGGTCTCGCCGACGTACTTGTTGAGGAGTTCGGGGCCCTTGATGTTGAGGAAGAAGCTCTTGCCCTGGGCCTGGCCGGTGACCTCGGCGACCTTTTTGGCCAGCGAGTTGGCGACCGCCTTGGCGATGAGCGTCTTGCCGCATCCGGGGGGTCCGTAGAGCAGGACGCCCTTGGGGGGCCTGAGTTCGTGCTCCTTGAACAGGTCGGGGTAGAGATACGGCAGCTCGACCGCGTCGCGGATGGCCTCGATCTGGCCGCCCAGGCCGCCGATCTGTTCGTAGCCGATGTCGGGGACTTCTTCGAGGACGAGTTCCTCGACCTCGCTCTTGGGAACCACTTCGTAGACATAGCCGGAACGGGGTTCGAGCAGGAGGGCGTCGCCGGGGCGGATGGTGATGTCCAGCAGCGGCTCGGCGAGCCGCACCACCCTCTCCTCGTCGGTGTGCCCTTGCACCAGTGCGCGTTCGCCGTCCTCGAGGATCTCCTTGAGGGTGACGATGTCGCCGACGCTCTCGTACTCCATGGCCTCGACCACGTTGAGCGCTTCGTTGAGCATCAGCTCCTGGCCGCGCCGCAGCTCTTCGAGCTCGACGCTGGGGCTGACGTTCACCCGGAGTTTGCGTCCTCCGGTGAAGATGTCGGCGGTGCCGTCCTCGTTGGCTTGCAGGAAGACACCGAAGCCGGCCGGGGGCTGTGCGAGTCGGTCGACCTCTTCCTTGAGGGCCACGATCTGGTCGCGGGCCTCGCGGAGTGTGTTCGCGAGTCGTTCGTTCTGGGCGGACACGCCGGCCAGGTTGGTCTGTAGCTCGACGATCCGCTCTTCGAGAATCCTCGTGTGCCGCGGAGAGTCGGCGAGCTTGCGTCGCAGGACGGCGATCTCCTGCTCAAGGTAGGCAATCTGCCCGGCCGGGTCGTCGGACCCTCGTCCCGGGCGGATGCCGCGGTTCATGTCGTCGTCGTGGGCTGCCACGGTCCTCACCTCCTCCAAGGGGAGCTGGACGCTTCCAGACCCTACCTGGGTGGGTGTCGATTGAAACCCCTAGATCACTATGAGTGTCAAGGTGTGTCGTCGGTCACCCTGCGCCATCCCTCTTCGCCGTGTGGATACCCAGAGAACGTGCTTCAGAAGCGGACTGTTCCTAGGTGGAAGTGCGCGAAATCTTCCACGGTGGGCGCGAGTTGCCCGCGGCGCCCCCGGTCGGGGGGCCGTGAAACGCCGTACGGGACCGCGCGTGGCGGCTCCAGCGGGGCTCCGGCGGGAGTCGATCGCGCCTTGAGTTCGTTGACGGAGCGTGTGCGGGCGGGCGGATCGCGTCACGGTCGCGGGGGTCTCGGCGGGCGGTCGGGCGGTGGTGCCCGGGGGTAGGGTCGAGGCGTGGTTCAGGACCCGAGACGGCAGGAGACATGAGCGTGCAGCAGGAAGCCGTGGTCGACGGTGAGGCGCTGGAGGTCTGGATCGATCAGGATCTCTGTACCGGCGACGGGATCTGCGCGCAGTACGCGCCGGAGGTGTTCGAGCTGGACATCGACGGGTTGGCCTATGTGAAGAGCGCGGACGACGTGCTGCTCCAGGACAGGGGTGCGACGGCGCCTGTGCCGCTGACGCTGCTGACGGACGTGGTGGACTCGGCCAAGGAGTGCCCGGGCGAGTGCATCCATGTGCGCCGTGCGTCGGATCGCGTCGAGGTCTACGGCCCTGACGCGAAGTGAGTCGGTGAGCCGGAGGGCGCTCCGCACGCGTACGTACGGGGGCGCCGCGCTCCGCGCGGGTCGTGCTCGGCGCGTGGGGGCTCAGACGCTCTGGGCGCCGGCGGGGGTGGAGCGGACGAAGGCGTTGTTCTTCCACTGCCACTTGGCGCTGGTGTTCACGTCTGGGCAGCAACTGGGCACGGAGTCCGAGGAGTAGCCGAGCAGGTCGGCGCCGACGGTCTTGTCGGAGACCGTGAGGGTCTTCACGGTGACGCGGTCCCTGGGGTCGACGAGGGTGGCCACGACGCGGGGTGCCTTGGCGTCGGCGGCGCGGGTGAGGACGTAGACGCCGTCGGGCGGGGTGCCCATGGGGGCGTCGCAGTGGACGGCCGCCACGGTTTCCGGTCGGCCGTCGCCGTCGAGGTCTCCGGAGGTCTTCTTCACCACCAGCGCTTTGACGGGGCCGCAGTCGATCGGGAAGTCGGCTTTGGCGGGGTCCGGTGCGGTGGTGGCCGCGGACGCTGTGTGCGACTGGGGGCCGGCGGCCTGGGCGGCCGTGGCGGGGTTCGGCTGGAGGACCGAGGAGAGGGCCACGACGCCGGCGACGGCTGTGGCGGTGGCGACCCAGTGGATGGGGCGGGCGTGGGTGTGAGCGAGTTCCGGGACCGCGGGTTGCTGCACTAGGGGTGTCTCCCGAGAGGGCGTGGCGGTGGGGGTGGCTGCATGGTGCCACACGTCACAGTGCGACGGAACGGCGGGGTCGGGGGTGGCCGGATGGTGGCCTCGCGTGGTCCGGCGGGTCTGGCGTGGTGTCAATGACAAGGCGCCGTGGCCGAGTTTCCGGAGAATGTCGGGAACTCGGCCACGGCGCCGTCGCGTTGTACGTGGCACAGGGCCGCTCAGCGGCCGGAGCCTCCGTCGGCGTTGGGGCCGGTGTAGTCCTCGCCGTAGGCGCCCTTGGCGGGGCGGCGGCGGCGCATGGGGGGCTCGACGCCGTCCGCGAGGCGGCGGGCGGTGAGGAGGAAGCCGGTGTGGCCGATCATGCGGTGGTCGGGGCGGACGGCCAGGCCTTCCACGTGCCAGTTGCGGATCATCGTCTCCCAGGACGTCGGCTCGTTGAAGGAGCCGATCTCGCGGATGGACTCGACGGTCCGGGCGAGCTGGGTGGTGGTGGCGACGTAGCAGCACAGGATGCCGCCCGGGACGAGCGCCTTGGAGACGGCCTCCAGGCACTCCCAGGGGGCGAGCATGTCGAGGATGACGCGGTCGACGTCGGTGTCGGACAGGTTGTCCTGGAGGTCGCCGACGGTGAGCTGCCAGGCGGGGTGCGGGCCGCCGAAGTAGCGCTCGACGTTCTGCTGGGCGATCTCCGCGAAGTCCTCGCGGCGCTCGTAGCTGTGCAGCATGCCCTGGTCGCCGATGGCGCGCAGCAGGAAGCTGCTGAGCGAGCCGGAGCCGACGCCCGCCTCCACGACGCGGGCGCCGGGGAAGATGTCGGCGAAGGCCAGGATCTGCCCCGCGTCCTTGGGGTAGACCACGGCGGCGCCGCGGGGCATGGACAGGACGTAATCGGGGAGCAGGGGGCGCAGCGCGAGGTAGGCGACGTTACCGGTGGTGCGGACAACGCTGCCCTCGGGTGCGCCGATCAGCTCGTCGTGCGGGAAGGAACCCTTGTGGGTGTGGAAGTTCTTCCCGGCCTCGAGCGTGAACGTGTAGTGGCGGCCCTTGGGGTCGGTCAGCTGAACCTGGTCCCCGACCTTGAAGGGCCCGCGCCTGCGGGCGGCACCGGTCGGTTCGGACATGTGACCAGCCTACCGGGGTTTGCGGAGGCCTCCGACCACCCGGGGCGTGAGCACCGCTTCAGGAGAGCGGTGCTCTCAGCTGGGGCGGGCCATCGCCTTCACGAAGGCGCGTTCGACGTCCGCGGCGGACAGGACGCCGTAGATCTCGCCGGTCTCCTCGACGACCAGGTACTCGGTGGCGGGGGCGGCGCGCAGGGCGTCGAGGAGGTCCTCGCCCGAGAGTTCCGCGGAGACCCGCATGCCTTCGGTGAGGTCCTGGGCGAGGCCGCTGACGGCGACCCAGGGCCGGCGGTGTTCGGGTACGCCGACGATGGCCGCCTCGCGGACCAGGGACAGGGGTTCTCCGTCGGCGTCGACGACGACCAGGGCGCGGGCGCCGGCCTCGTTGGCGCGGCGCAGGGCCTCGGAGAGCGGGGTGTCGGTTTCGACCGGGACGGCGCGGCGGGTGAGGTTGCGGGCGCGCAGTTCGGGGAGGTGCTCGCGCAGGCGGGCCATGCGGAGGCTGTTGCCGGCGCCGGTCCAGATGATCGCGGCGAGGATCGCGGCGAGCAGGGCGTCCATGACGGTGTCCATGCCGACGTTGTCCTCGGCGTTGGAGCCGAGCGCGCCGGACTGGGTGAGCAGCGGGAGCCCGATGAGGACGGAGACGGCGAGGGCGCGGCCGACCCAGGCGGCGGCGATGGTGCCGGTCATGGGCTTGCCGGTGATCTTCCAGACGACCGCGCGGAGCATCCGGCCGCCGTCCAGGGGCAGGCCGGGCAGGAGGTTGAAGGCGGCCACGATGAGGTTGGAGATCATCAGGCCGGCGAGCAGGACGCCGGGGACGGTGCCGGGCTCGACGGGCTGCATGGCGAGGTAGAAGAGGCCGGAGAGGACGAGGGAGAGCAGCGGGCCGACGAAGGCCAGCCAGAACTCGCGGCCCGGGGTCTCCGCCTCCTTCTCGATCTCGGAGACGCCGCCGAAGAACTGGAGCTGGATCCGGCGCACGGGGAGCTTGAAGCGCAGGGCGGCGACGGTGTGGGCGAGTTCGTGGACGAGTACGGAGGCGTAGAAGGCGACGGCGAAGAACAGCGACACGAGGTACCGGGCGGCCCCCAGTTCGGGCAGCACCCGGTCGAGCTGGCCGCCGAACACCCAGGTGATCAGCGCCGCGACGAGGAACCAGCTGGGCGCGACATACACGGGCACACCGAAGGGCCGCCCCATCAGCAGACCGCCACCGGGATCCTTGGGCCGCTTCGGGGGACGGCCCTTGCGGGCACCGGAGCGAGCGAGGGGGCGGTCGGCGGGGAGGTGGGAGGTCCCGGCGTCACGGAGGGCCGGGGGGTGGGGGTCCGTGGCGTCACGGGGGGCCGGGGTGTCGGCGGCAGGCGACTTGTCCGCGGGCGTGGCCTCGCGGGGTGCCTCCGTCGTACGGGGTTCCGGTGCGGGTCGCTCCTCGGTCCGCTCGGTTGCCGTGGCGTCGACCGGAGGCTGCTCCGGCGTTGCGGCGGCGGTGTCCCGGCCTGCGGCGTGCGCTTCGGTCTGGGGCGCGGCGTCGGCCTGCGGAGCCTTCGGGGAACCGACCTCGGGGCGGACGGGATTCGGAGCGTCGGCCTCCGGACGGGCGGTCTCCGGAACGTCGGCCTCCGGACGGGCCGTCGCCGGAACGTCGTCTCTCCAGCGGGCGGCCTTCGGAGCGTCAGCTTCCGGGCGGACGCTCTCCGGCGCTTCGGTCTCCAGCGCTTCGGCCTCCGGGCCAGCAGTCTCCGGGGCCGCGGTCTCCGGGGCCGCGGTCTCCGGGGCCGCGGTCTCCGGAGCAGCGGTCTCCGGAGCAGCGGTCTTCACCGCGTCGGCGTCGCGCGGGGCCGTCTGCTCGGGGGCTGTCTCGGGGTGGGCGGTCCTGCGGGGGGCCCTGGCGGTGTGTGCGGGGTCGGGGCCCGGGGGTGCGTGGTGCCGGGTCGGCTCGTCGTTGTCGGAGCGCGGCTGTCCGCTCCCGCCGCTCTCGTCCACGGTGTCCCCTCGTTCGAAGCGTCTTCCGCGCCTGCCGGGCGGAAGGGTCTCGGGATGATGGTATGCGGCGGTCGCCACGCGTTCCGCCCCGGCACCCCCTCTGTTTCCTCCGTTGTCGTGGGGCTGTCCGCCGCGACTGGGTCACTGTCAGTGGTGGGCCGTATGGTCTGGGGCATGGAGACGAGCACAGAGGGCACGGCCGAGACGCCGGTCGGCGGGGTCGCGGAAGTGGACCCGCCGGTCACGGAGGAACAGGCGACGACACCGGAGCGGACGGCGGCGGCCACCGTCGAGACGCCCGCCGTCATAACGCCCGTCACGGTCGAGGCCCCCGCCGCCCCCGTCGCCATCGCCCCCGCCTCGCTGTCGCCGTCCCGTGCCAGTGACTTCATGCAGTGCCCCCTGCTGTACCGGTTCCGGGTGATCGACCGGCTGCCGGAGAAGCCGAGCGAGGCGGCGACCAGGGGGACCCTGGTGCACGCGGTGCTGGAGCGGTTGTTCGACGCCCCGGCGGCCGAGCGGACCCCGCCGCGGGCCAAGTCGCTCATCCCCGGCCAGTGGGACCGGCTGCGGGAGACCCGGCCGGAGGTCGTGGAGCTGTTCGCGGACGATCCGGAGGGCGAGCGGCTGGCGCGCTGGCTGGGCGAGGCCGAGCAGCTCGTCGAGCGGTGGTTCGGGCTGGAGGACCCCACCCGGCTCGAACCCGCCGAGCGCGAGCTGTTCGTGGAGGCCGAGCTGGACTCGGGGCTGCGGCTGCGCGGGATCATCGACCGGGTGGACGTGGCGCCGACGGGCGAGGTGCGCATCGTCGACTACAAGACGGGCAAGGCTCCCCGGCCGGAGTACGCCGAAGGCGCCCTGTTCCAGATGAAGTTCTACGCCCTGGTGGTGTGGCGGCTGAAGAACGTGATCCCGCGCCGCCTCCAGCTCGTCTACCTCGGCAGCGGTGACGTCCTGACGTACGACCCCGTCCTCGCCGACCTGGAGCGGGTCGAGCGCAAGCTGCTCGCGCTGTGGGAGGCGATCCGGTCGGCGACGGAGAGCGGTGACTGGCGCCCCCGCCCGACCAAGCTGTGCGGCTGGTGCGACCACCAGGCGCACTGCCCGGAGTTCGGCGGCACTCCCCCGCCGTATCCGCTGGCGGTGAGGGCGCCGGAGTCCGGTGCGGTGACGCAGGGCAGAATGGGGCCGGACTAGCGAAGGAGAGTCACGTGGCCATCCGCGTCCTACTGGTCGACGACCAGCCGCTGCTGCGTACCGGCTTCCGGATGATTCTGGAGGCGGAGCAGGACATCGCCGTGGTCGGCGAGGCCGGCGACGGGCTCCAGGCGATCGACCAGGTGCGGGCGTTGCAGCCCGACGTGGTCCTGATGGACATCCGCATGCCGCGGATGGACGGCGTCGAGGCGACCCGGCAGATCACCGGCCCCGGTCGGGACGGTCCGGCGAAGGTGCTGGTGCTGACGACCTTCGACCTCGACGAGTACGTGGTGGAGGCGCTGCGGGCGGGGGCCAGCGGCTTCCTGCTCAAGGACGCCCCGGCCAACGAGCTCGTCCAGGCCATCCGCGTGGTCGCCTCCGGCGAGGCGATGCTCGCGCCCAGCATCACGCGACGGCTGCTCGACAAGTACGCCACGCATCTGCCCTCCGGTGACGACCCCGTCCCGGACACCCTGCACACGCTCACCGACCGTGAGGTCGAGGTGCTGAAGCTGGTGGCGCGCGGGTTGTCCAACGCGGAGATCGCCGCGGATCTGTTCGTCAGCGAGACCACCGTGAAGACGCACGTGGGTCACGTCCTGACCAAGCTGGGTCTGCGTGACCGCGTGCAGGCGGCGGTGTACGCGTACGAGAGTGGTCTGGTGCGTCCCGGGGCGCAGTAGCCGCCACCGCGGGTGGAGTACGACGACGAGGGCGCCCTTCCGGAAGGAGGGGCGCCCTCGGTCGTGGGCCCTGTCAGGCCGTGGGTGCGGTGTCAGCCCTTGCTGAGCTCCCAGAAGCGGAAGACCGTCGAGGCGTCGAGGCAGTACTCCAGGCCGTACACGTCCTCGTGGACGACGGCGTACTGCTTGGCCTGCCAGACCGGGATGACCGGGACCTCTGCGGCGACGATGTCCTGGAGGCGGCCGTAGTCGTCGTCGGTCGCGGAGCGGTCGCTCTCGGCGGCCGTGCGCGGGATGAGGCTGCCGGTGATCGTGCTGTTGTCGTAGTTGTTGGCCAGCACGTTGCCCTTTCCGAAGAAGGGGGCCGTGAAGTTGTCGGGGTCCGGGTAGTCGGGCACCCAGCCCTTGACGTACACGCCGTACTTGCCGGCGGCGATGTCCTTCTCGTACTGCTTGAAGTCGACGGACTTGACGTCGGCGTCGAACAGGCCGCTCTTGTTGAGCTGTCCGGCGATCGCCTGGAGCTCCTGGTCGGTGGCCGGGCCGTAGCGGGTGGGGGTGGACCAGAGGGTCAGCTTCACCTTGCCGGTGATGCCGTCGGCGTTCAGGGCGGCGGCGGCCTTGGCCTTGGAGGGGCGGGCGCCGTAGGTGTCGAAGAAGGCCGTGTTGTGGGCGGTGATACCGGCCGGGACGATCGAGTACAGGGAGGTGGCCGTGCCCTGGTAGACGTCCTTCATGAGGGCGTCGCGGTCGAGCAGGTAGGCGATGGCCTTGCGCACCCCGAGCCGGCCGGTGACCGGGTCGTCCATGTTGAGGACGAGGTGCTGGACCTCGGCGCTGGTGCCCTCCACGATCTCGACGCCGGCGTCGGCGCCGGCGGCCTCGATGTCGGCGATGTCCTTCGAGCTGAGGCCTCGGTAGGCGATGTCGATCTTCTTGTCGGTCAGGGACCGCTTCAGCTTGTCCTGGTCGCCGTGGAAGAACTTCAGGGTCACGCCGGAGTTCTTCACCTCGGCGGTGCCCTTGTAGTTCTCGTTGGCGGAGAAGACGGCCTCGTCCTCGCCGAACGAGTCCAGCTTGTAGGGGCCGGAGCCGACCGCCTCGCCGTCCTCGCGCAGCCCGTCCGCGTCGTACTGGCGGTGGTCGACGATGGAGCCGGCACCCGAGGCGATCTTGCTGGGGAAGGTGGCGTCGGGCGTGTTCAGCCGGAAGACGACCGTCTTCTCGTCCGGCGTCTCGACCTTGTCCAGCATGGGGAACATGATCGCGGGACCGGCGTCGTCGTTGATCTTCAGCATCCGGTCGAAGGAGAACTTGACGTCCTCCGAGGTGAGCGAGTCACCGTTGCTGAACCGCAGGTCGTCCTTGAGCGTGCAGGTGTAGACCTTGGTCTCGGTGTCGGTGAACTTGCAGCTCTCGGCCGCCTCGGGCTCCGGTTCGGTGCCGCCCTTGGGGAAGCTCAGCAGCGACTGGAAGACGTTGTTGAACAACAGCCAGGAGCCGGGGTCGTAGCCGGACGCGGGGTCGGTGGCCAGGACGTCGTCGGACATCCCCATGACCACGTTGGAGCCGGTGCCCCCGGAATCGCCGTTCTCCGTACCGCAGCCGGTCAACAGGCCGGAGGCCAGCCCCGCCACGAGGGGCAGGACTGGCCACTGGTTGCGCATGTTCACGTACGAGTGCCTTGTCGTCGGTGGGTGTATCCCGAAGCCCGTCCCAGGCCCGGGCAAGCTCTGATCAGCCGCTCACGCCACGGCTGAGCTCCCACAGCTGAAGGGTGGAGGAGGAGTTGAGGGCGTAGGCGGTGCCGGTGACGTCGTCGCGGGCGGCCACGTACTGCTTGCCCTGCCACAGCGGGATCACCGGGACGTCGTCGGCGACGATGTCCTGGATGTCCGTCAGGCTCGAGGAGGCGGACAGCCGGTCGGCCTCGCGGCGGGACTCCGGGATCAGGGTGTTGCGGATCTCGCTGTTGGCGTAGGGCAGCCCGAGGAAGTTGTCCTTGTCGAGGAACGGCGCCAGGTAGTTGTCGGCGTCCGGGAAGTCCGGGAACCAGCCCATGCCGTAGACGTCGTACGCGCCCTTCTGCTCGGCGGGGCGGAAGGTCTTCCAGGCCGCGCCCTTGACGCTGACGTCGAACAGGCCGCTGTCGTTGAGCTGCTTCTGGAGCTGCGCGAACTCCTGCTGGGTGGCCGGACCATAGTGGTCGGTGGTGTAGTGCAGGGTCAGCTTGACCGGGCTGGTGATGTTCGCCTTCGCCAGCAGCGCCTTCGCCTTGGCGGTGCTCGGGTCGCCGTACTTGTTGAAGAACGCGTTGGAGTGGCCGGTGATGCTCGCCGGGACCAGCGAGTACAGCGGCTCGGCCTCGGAGCCGTAGACCTTGGAGACGAGTTCGCTGCGGTTGATGATCTGGGCCATCGCCTGGCGCACGGCCTTGGTCTTCACGGTCGCGGCGTTGGTGTTGAAGGCGAGGTAGCGGATCTCCAGACCCGGCATCTCGATGAGGTCGACGGCGTCGTCCGAGGAGGCGGAGAGCTTCTCGATCTGCTCCGGCGACATGGAACGGGACATGACGTCGATGTCACCGTCGTCCAGGGCGCTGCCCATGGCGTCGGCGTCCGCGAAGGAGCGCAGTTCGGCCTTGTCGTTGTTCACCTTCAGCGTCCCCTTGTAGTTGGGGTTCTTGGTGAACACGGCGTTGACCAGCTCGTCGTTCTTGACCTCGGCCGACATGGTGTACGGGCCGGAGCCGTCGACGTCGAAGCCCTCGCGCAGGCTCTTGGGCTGGTAGTCCTCGGGGTTGACGATGCCCGCGACAGGCGTCGAGAGCTTGTACGGGAACGTGGCGTCGGCCGTCTTGAGGTGGAAGATCACCTCGCGGTCGCCCTTCGTCTCCACCGTGTCGATGGTGGAGAGCAGACCGACCGGACCGCCCTCGGCGTTGATGGCGAGGACGCGTTCGATCGAGTACTTCACGTCGTCCGCGGTCACGGCGTCACCGTTGGAGAACTTCAGGTCCTTGCGCAGCGTGCAGGCGTAGCGCTCGTTGCCGGTGTCGGTGAAGCGGCAGCTCTCGGCGGCCTCGGGCACGGGTTCGCCCTCGCCGCGCGGCTGGATCATCAGGGTCTGCACGGTCTGGCGCAGGATGTTCCAGGTGCCGACGTCGTAGGCGTACGCCGGGTCGAGGGGCGCCGGGGCGTCCTGCGAGGCGGTGAACCGGTCCGTGGTGCCGACGACGATCGCGTCTCCGCCACTGCCGCCGTCGGACCCGCCACACGCGGCGAGGACCGGCGCGAGCAGGCCGATGACGGCCGGCAGCACCAAAGTCTTGCGGTTCATGCTCGAGTTTCTCCAGAGCTGTTGGTCCGTGTACCCGGCATGCATGGGTGGTGCGACGGATCACGGGGGTTACGGCGATGTTCTCGCGACGAGATTAGTCCGGGTCCGCACGCCCGTTGACGGCCACCGGAGTTGGGCTGCCATCACGCAGCGAAACCGGTTGCGGACGCATTGAAAACCCGACCGGGGAAGGATTCGTGCAGGGTCCCACCAATCGGGACACAAGGGCACGTCGAAGCCGCCCGAACCGGACGTCGATGCACACACCTCATCGACTGTCGATCCCCTGCCGCGTGGGGAACGTCACACCGTCAACGCCATGGGCCCGTACCGGAATTCAGCCATCCCACGAGCTTCGAATTCCTTTGCGGCGGGCCCGGTAAATACCGCCGCTATCGGTGCCGCACGCTGGGTGAAGGGTCAGCGCATTTCCGTCATCAGGCCGCGCAGAAATGCCAGGTCGACCTCCTCCAGCGAGGACACGACGGTGCGCCGGGCGGCCGGCGTGATGGGTGCCACCGAGGGCACCGCCACGACATGGCACCCCGCGGCCTCGGCCGCCGCGACTCCGGTCGCGGTGTCCTCGACGACGGCGCATCTGGCCGGATCCACGCCGAGGCCGGCCGCGGCGAAGAGATACGGGTCGGGGTGGGGCTTGGTCCGGGCCACCTCGTCGCCCGCCACCGTCAGCGCGAAGTGCTGGGGGCCGAGCGAGGTGAGCACCCGGTCGATGATGCGCCGGTGCGAGGCGGAGACCAGCGCGGTGGGGATCTCGTACTCGGCGAGTTCGGCCAGCAGCCGGAGGGCGCCGGGCATCAGCGGCAGAGAGCGGCCGATGCGGTCCTCGAAGCCGTCGTTGAGCAGCACCGACAGCTCGGGCAGGGTGATGTCGGCCCCGGTGGCCTCGATCAGGAAGCCCGCGCTGCGCGTCATGGGGCCGCCGACCACGACATGGCGCCAGGAGTCGTCGAGGGTGTGTCCGAGCCGGGCGAAGACCTCGACCTCCACGTCCCACCAGAAGCCCTCGGTGTCCACGAGGGTGCCGTCCATGTCGAGGAGCACCGCCTGAAGCGCTGAGCCTTGGGCTGTACGGGTTGCTGGCGCGGGGACCGTGCTGGTCATCCTGGCGCACCTCCTTGAGGGACGATCAGGCCGGTTCCCAGGAGGGAACCGGCCTGCGGTGGACCGACAAGTGTACGTCGCGGTACGACGACATGCCTTGTTTAACCGGGAGGCCCCGGGGCGCACCGGAGCCACGGTCGAGGGCCGCCTCGACGTGCCCTCCTGCGCTGCCCCTCGCGGCGCGCCCCTCTCGGTGGCACGCCGCCCTCAGTCCGCGTCGAAGTCCACTGGGCACGTTGACGTCCCCTGCTCGCCGTGACGTCCTCAGCACGCGTTGACGTCCCCAGCGCGCCGTGACGTCCTCAGCGCGCCGTGACGTCCTCAGCGCGCGTTGAAGTACTTCGCCTCGGGGTGGTGGATCACGATCGCGTCCGTGGACTGCTCGGGGTGCAGCTGGAACTCCTCGGACAGGTGGACGCCGATGCGCTCCGGCTGGAGCAGTTCGGCGATCTTGGC